>CALSMN010000001.1 GCA_943787465.1 uncultured Bacteroidia bacterium
CAGACGAACTACGTTATGTTTTAAATTCAATATTGCCCGAAACTAAAGATGCTTGGATTTTACTTGGAGAGATTTTCAAGCCAAAATAAATAATGAACTGGTTGCTATTTTGGGCAATTTTGTCAATCGAGTGCTTGTCTTGACCCACAAATATTATGCGGGAGCAGTGCCACAAGGACATATTGCAGAGGACTTACCCAATTTTTCAGAAAAGATAACGCAAGCACTGGATCAATTCAACCAACGGCAGGGGTTGGAAGCGTACATGGAAATTGCTCGATATGGGAACAAATACCTTCAAGATACCGCACCTTGGAAACTCATGAAGGACGATTCAAGTCACCAAAAGGTAGCTGATTGTATGGTTACTTGCCTTCAGATTGTACACACACTGGGTCAATATGGACAAGTATTCCTTCCACAAACAGCACAAAAGATATTACACTTATTACAATTGACATCCTATCAGGAAAATCTAATTTCAGGACCTAGTATAGGTGAGCCTATTTTGCTATTTGAAAAAATAGATGATAACGATATACTACATCAGATCTCAAAACTAGAAGATGTTGAGGATACTGAACCAGAACAAGACAAAGAAGTAGCTCTCACAAAGCCATTTAAACCCATGATACAATACGACGATTTTACCAAATTAGATATACGAATAGCCACCATTATAGCTGCAGAAAAAGTAAAAAAAGCAGATCGTTTATTACAAATTACTTTAGATGTAGGTTCAGAAAAGCGAACGGTAGTGAGTGGTATCGCTGAGCATTTTTCTGCAGAAGAGATAATAGGAAGGCAAGTCACTTACTTAGCAAATTTAGCACCTCGAACATTGAAAGGAATAGAGAGCAATGGAATGATACTCATGGCTGAAGATGAGACAGGGAAACTTCGATTTTTAAGTCCAGATGAAAAAATCAGCGCAGGAAGTTTGGTTTCATAAGTTTTGAATGGCGTGGTTTTTATTTGGCCTCGTAGTTCAATGGATAGAATAGATGTTTCCTAAACATTAGATCCAGGTTCGATTCCTGGCGAGGCTATCTGAGTCTTGCTCCTTTGCATCTCATCCTATTTTAGGTCATTTGTAAAATTTATTAAATTCTCGTGCAACCTTTTTCAATTTCTATCAACTTCAAGGTAAATAAACATAAAAATAAATAATATGAACACAATCAGCAAACTAGTTTTAATTCTATTCATTTTTGGATCTGTTACTTTTACCTCTTGTCAGAAAGACGATATTAACGATTTAATAGAAAAAGTAAAACATTCTAATAATGGGGACGAAGAAGGAGACAAAGACGATAAAGGAGACAAAGACGATAAAGGAGACAAAGACGATAAAGGAGACAAAGACGACAAGGATTGGGACAAAGGAGACAAAGATGGTAAGGACTGGGACAAAGGAGACAAAGATGGTAAGGACTGGGACAAAGGAGACAAAGATGGCAAGGATTGGGGCAAAAAAGACAAAGATGGTAAGGGATAATCATAGAGTCTAATTCCACCATAGAGAGTTTAATGTAGGAGGGTAATTTTTCTCCTACATTTTATTATTTTAAAAAACAAGTATAAGAAACAGCATTTATTCGTACATTCCTTATCATTATCATTTAGAGTGTCTGACGGAAAGGGTAAAGAACAAACAGAAAAAAAAATACTTGCTGGATGCTTGCGAAATGAGGAACGTTCATATTTTGAATTTTATGATCTCTTTAAGGCTAAGATGTATGGTTTGTGTTTACGCTATGCTCATAGCGAGGTCGAAGCTCAGGAGTTTTTGCAAGAAGGGTTTATAGAAGTTTTCAAGTCCCTAAAAAATTATAATAATACAGGCAGTTTAGAAGGGTGGGTACGAAAGATAATATTAAACGTAGCACTTCAACAGATTCGTAAAAACTCCAGGAGGATAAAAGTGCTACCGCTTAAAGAAGAAATATATGAAAGTGTTATAGAACACAATATGAGTGATGACGATTTTATAGATAAGAAAAAAGTGTTACGATGTATACAGCAATTACCAGAAGGGTACCGTACAGTTCTCAATCTATATGCCATAGAAGGGTGGTCTCACAAGGAAATAGCCGAATCATTGTCAATAAGCATAGGTACATCCAAGAGCCAACTAAACAGAGCAAGGGCATACTTAAGAAAAGAGCTGGAAAGTAAGTCAGTAGCATATAATGAAGGATAAAAATAATCACATAGATGACCAACTTAGAGAGTCTATTGGTGGATTTGAACAAAGTCCCCCAGAAGCTCTATGGGGTAGTATTAATCCTTCTAGCAATAGTATAACTGTGGCGTCTAAACCATTCACAGGCTTATTAAAATGGGCAGTAGTATTTTTTCTAGCGGCAGGAATTTCTTATACTTATTATCATTTTTCTAGTGAGGATCATGGAAAACAGACCATTGCTAGTGATGGTCCGACAGAAAATCTAGGAACAGGCTTGCGTTCAATAAAGAGTAAGTATTTGATACATTCTAAGGACCAAGTAGTTTCCGATGACAATCCGACCTATGCGGGACAAGACAATTTACCTCCAACAGAAGATAATTTTGCCAGTCCTAATTCAAATCAGAAAACAGCTAAATATTTTGATATGGACAATGCAGTTGGAATGCCTATAAACAAAAATACTCCTGACGAACCTTTTACTTATGACAGCAAAGAAAACAGTACGAACGAAGGTTTTCCCAATCTTGACAAATCGCTTTTTCAAATTCCAAAATTTGAAAATCTCGTGTCTAAAAGAATAACTTATTTTTCAAAATATGCTGATAATAAGACTATTACGTATAGCCCAACAATAAATCAAAATATAATTGAACATATACCTGTTAAGTTAAATAATAAGCAGTTTTATGTTCAGTTTAACCTTCAAAAATTAGCGTTGGAGAAATTAGAATATAAGACAAATCCCCAAAATAATAAATCGACTGAGCTCGAATATAAGTTTGAATATCAAGACCAGATTATATATAACAAAGTGCTACTCGTTGGGGCCAAGTTCTGTAATGGACTCATAGTAGAGTCTGGAGCTACACAGGGAAAGTATTATTTCACCAATCTTTATAAAGGGGAACTCTATGCAAAAGATAAAGAAGAGATCATGGGCAATCATAATTATAACATCAGTATGGAAACCACAAATGGTAAGGTAAATGCCAAGATTAAACTGTCGCCAGACTCTAGTAGCACGGATAATAAAGATAAATTCGGAACATCTATATATATGAAGCAAGAATTGGAGTCTTGGGGGTTGCCAATTCTTGTCGGCTATGCGAAAACACAAAACAAGTGGGACTTGATAGCCAAAGTGGGGTTTGATCTTACTTTTTTCAAACAAAGAGACTTAAGTTTTGCAGTAGAAGGTTTTGATAATGAAACTTATAGGCTAAGTAACGCAGTTATAGACATAGAGGATGTTGTGTCGAGCAATTATAAAATGACTTTTGCTATTCAAGGACAGCTTGGTGTGGAGTATAGACCAGCCCCAAGGCTAGGATTGCAAGCAACTATCGGGAGCGCCAAAGAGTTAAACATAACCACTATAGAAACCCCAAACCGAAGTTGGAATCATTGTTCTATAGGGTTGAAATGGTATTTGTAGGTTTAATAAGTTAGGCCCAGTGTTCAGTATTTAGACTCTGATATTGCCGCAAAGTCCCCCTAAACTAAGCACACGTCAAGGCTGCAATTGTTACAAAGACCAATTGCTAATCTCAAACGAAATTGGCTAAGCAAATATCACAGAACGACTTAAGAATAATACAATTATATATGGACGAGTTTTGCTACAAAACAAGGAACGGAGCATATCAAAGTGATCAAGAATTAGGAAGATTCGATAATAGTCTTACAGACTCTACCAGAGCGGAATAATTGAGTTTTAGCTTACTATTCCGCTTTTTTGTTTGTCCGTAGTTGCGCGTTATATCTGGTGTTTGCGAGGTCTTTTTTTACAGGCATCAAATTGGCAACAACCGTGCAAAACTTCAACGTTTTAATTACTTGTTAATTTTTCAAGTTTTTGTATCTTTATAACCTTTATAAAATTATCATGAAAGGAAAAATCATATTAAAACCATTACTTTTCATTAGCTTTTTAGTGGCATGTTTAATGTTAAATGCTCAAGGATTTATCAGTAAAACCATACAACATGATGGCCTTACAAGAGAATATAGTATTTATGTTCCAGCAAGTTATGATGGAACTACCAGTTTTCCTTTATTATTTAACTTCCATGGAGGTGGTGGTGATATTGCTTCTCAAATTGCTATTGCAGATATGAGTCCTATCGCTGATACGGCAAACTTTATTGTTGTTTATCCCCAGGCACGCCAGGACCCAAGTGATGGAAACTCTTTCAACTGGATTCCTAAAGTCCCAGGCACTTTTGATGATGTGCCCTTTATTAGTTCATTGATAGATACGATTGCTAGTAATTACCAAATAGATCAGAACAGAATATATGCTTGTGGCTATTCCTTAGGAGGTGATATGTCCTTTGAGCTTGCTTGTAAACTCAATAGCAGAATTGCAGCTATAGCTCCAGTAGCAAGAACCATGCAAGCCAATCCAAATAGTTTTTGCTCTCCGGTGCATCCCACTGGAGTTCTTACAATACTTGGTACGGATGACATTACTTCTCCATACAATGGAATAACATATCTGGCGATAGAATATTATCTTTCTGCAGCAGCAACACATAGTTATTGGGCAACGCATAACAATTGCGATACAACTGCAACTATGAGTACTGTAAGCCCAAGTGTTGAGCGATATACTTGGTCAACTGCATCAGGTTGTTCCTATGTGGAGGAATTAAAGGTGATAGGAGGAGGGACATGATTGGCCTGGAAGTTTTGGGAATATGACTATTGATGCTAATCAGAGATTTGGCAATTTGTTTCAAGATATGATATAAATGGATTAATAGAATGTTCGACAGCTTCAATAAATGAATATAGTAAAGATAATTTCAGAGTTTATCCTAACCCAGTTAAAGATGCTATAAACATTAGTGTAGGTTCAGAATTTATTGGAAATCGTTATGCTATCACATCTATTTCTGGTCAAAAAATATCTGAAGGAAAGATTGAGAAAGAAGAATCAGTTGTAAATATTCAAGATTTATCTGAAGGAATTTATTTCATGCAATTAGACGAAAATATTCATAAGTCTTTCAAAATAATTAAAGAATAGTCTAAAGATTCGATAAAAATCTCAACACCTCTACTCAATAGGATTTATCGAACCAATTAATTTGATTTGACTAGATTCTCAGACTATAAATTCGATAAGAGTCTCAAAGACTCTACTAGAGCGGAATCGTTGAATGTTTTGAGTCTTGTTGAATAGTTGGCTTATCGTTTCGACACTTTGTTATTAGAAATCGCTCGTTGACGAGTACACTTAAATCGATTGATGTCTGAAGAGCGTTTTTTTAAATGCTTTTGACTTACCCCACTATTGACTCGTTTTCTCCAAAGTTTGAATGAACTTGGTTTAAGTTCCCTACGCATGAGTTGAATCGTTTGTGCTTCTGTATAACCAAATTGATACGCAATGGCCTCAAATGGAGTGCGATCCTCCCAGGCCATTTCTATAATTCGATCTTTTTGAATTGCGGTAATTTCTGAAATCATTACTCACACAAAACAATGAGTTTAAGACATTGTTCATCTGATGACTCCGGAATAACAGATCTAATTGGAAATATACAAGGTATTTCCTTGCCTAGATAATCGGTAGGTTTTTAAGTTGCATCTAGCTGGACCACTCAGATAAAGACTGTTAAGCCCATAAATGGACCCACAACAGGGTTCGAAAACATTATCATTTTGCTGACCGCAAACCAACTGAAGGTTGGTTTCGTCATAGATCACTTGAGCACATTCTTTTTCAGATTGATGGGGGCACGTTCGTTCAATAGCATAAAACACATCGTCATAATTGTGAATGATATATATACCCCGATTTCCTTGATTTACTTCTAGATACTCACCGATATTTTGAAGGTTAAAATACGAGGGCAAATCCATATTAATGGTAATATTTACCGATGGGCTAGGAATGAAACAATCCCCATCATACGGATCATCTGGTTTACAGGAAGAATTGAACAAAAAAGTAAGTAAAGAAACGATGAAAAATAACTTTTTCATGATTCGTACGAATAAAAACCTCGGCCAGATTTTCTTCCAAAATATCCTGCCTGTACCTTTTTTTGTTGAATACGACTGGGTCTAAATTTAGAATCATAATTGAATAATGCATACATAGATTCGGTGACCGACAAATTGGTTTCTACCCCAATTAAATCCATTAATTCAAAAGGGCCCATTTTAAAACCGGCACTACGAATCAAATCATCTATTACATCATGTGACGCTACATTTTCTTCGAGTATTTTAAGCCCTTCTACATAAAAATGACGAGCTACCCGATTTACAATGAAACCAGGTGCGTCTGCTGCAATAATATACTTCTTATTGACCGATGAAACATATGAAATAGCTTGTTCTAAAACCACTGAGCTTGTTTGCTCTGCACGAATGATCTCGACCAATTTCATAATGTGTGCAGGGTTAAAAAAATGAATACCTACCATTTGACTTGGATAGGTAAAACCAGCAGCTAATTGAGTAAGTGGAATGGAAGATGTGTTGGATGCATAGATGGTTTTGTCCCCATTTATTTCTGCTAACTCTCTAAATAAATTGGTCTTAACGTCTAGTTTTTCAACAATAGCTTCAATTACTAAATCAACTTTGACATCCGCTATGCTATTGGTAAATTGAATGTTTTTTAAGCTTTTATCTTTTTCTTCCTGTGATATTTTACCAAGCTCTACTGCTTTAGTTACATTTTTTTCAATAGCTTTTTTAGCCACTTCAACCATACTATGATTAATATCAAATAATACAACATCATACCCTCCCATAGCTGATACTTGGGCTATTCCTCTACCCATAACTCCTGCTCCGATTACACCTACTTTCATTGGGGCTAATATCTTACTTTTAAAACGGATAAACAATCGTTGTATAAATCACCATGATTCTTACCTTACTTCCTTCTATAGTTGGTTGGGATTTTAAAGATAAAATCACGGATAGGAGCTTGACTTATATTTTGATAATTAAGCTCTAGTTTTAATGATTCGCTAGCTTGATTTATAGCGATAATTAATATTTTTGGTAACATACTGTTTTCCCCTACTTTTTCATAGGTGGAATACCTTATGGATGCTGATCGCGTAGTGTCTGATGTGATAATTTCGGAAACTAGAGTATGAAATAGTGCGTCCATTTGTATACTGTTTTTAGTTAAGCCAGCTCTAGCAATGATCCTGTTTTGATCGTAAGCTGTATATAATGATTGAGAAAAAGCAGCATTACCAATCAGCATATTTTGAAGCTGATTTACCTGCGGTTTAAAACCCAAATACTGTTCCAAAAAAGCATGATCATATTTCATATATTCTTGTGTAATAGAATTTATCATAAAAAAACTATCGGGTGTTATGAGTGCATTCACACCGAATCCAAATAGACTAAATTTAGCCCATACGATGCTGTCTTTCTTCATTTTAATGTGCATGGATACCGTGTTTTTTTTGTTGTCCTGAGTTATGGTTGCCTTCCCCCTTAATTGAATATCGTCGAAATCAAATTGATTTTCCCAATAACGAGCAATATTAACCGGGGTTGCCGGTAAATCCGTTGTTTTATGAATTGTCCTACAAGCCCCTAACATCAATAAAAGTGTGGCTATAAGATATGGATTTAAATTAGTTGTCTTCATTGAAAGAATGAATTTTTTGATTGATTTCATCTACTTTTTCGTGCTGTCTTGTATGTATATAAATGGCTTTTAATTGGTGATAATATAGCTTATTTAAAGGGGCTAGCGAAATAGCTTTATTTAATAAATTAATGGCATTTATATGCTCTTTTTTAGCGAATAAAACAGCAGCTTTGGTAGCTATTAAATCTGCATATAGAGGTTGTATAATCAGTGCTTTTTCAATCATAAATAATGCCTCATCTAATTGGATACCTTGATTAGCGAGAGACAGAGAATAGCTCTTTAATCCTAAAATATGATACGGGTCTGCTAATAAAACTTGTTCAAACAAAGTTTTGGCTTCTTCAAATGATTTAAGACCAACATAGCTATTAGCTTGAGCAACCAGTAAATTGAGTTTATCTTCTTTGTCATAGGCCATTTCTATACCTTCTTTAGCTACGCTTAATGCCTGTGAAAAAGAATCTAATTCACAAAGTACCTTGCTTTTTATAAAGTATAAATGGGATACATGAGGATACAAGCCTAACGCTTTTTGTACATCAAATAATTGTTGTTGGGTGTCATATAATTGCTCGTTTAGAAATATAATTTTTTTCCAAATTGAATAACTCATAGCATCTAACTCCATAGCTTGATAAGCCCATTTTCTGGCTATTTTATATTCTCCTAAAATACCATGTATATCTGCTTTTAAAAGATATACTTCTGGATTAGACGGATATTCACTTAACAATATATCTGTGATTTTATGGAGCTTATTTCTTTGCTTTTCATTTGATTTAATTCCCTCAAAAAATGGACTGATTGCTTGAAGCTTTAACTCCATACTCATATCGTTGGACCGAAATGATTTGACTAAATAATCAAAAGCAATATCCGCTTCATTTTTTGAGGTGTAAAGGACATATAGTGCAATGTTTGCTTTTCCTGAAGTAGAATCCATTTGAATAATTTTATGGAGAGTTTCAAACACTTTTTCTTCTTGTCCATCACGATCATATGCTTCCGATAGACGACCTAAATAACTGATTTCGTCAGGATATTTTTGAACTATATTTTCTAAGACTTCAATAGCTTTTTTATGTTGTCCTGTTATTGAATATATATTTTCTAGTTTCCATGTTGATTCATGCTCAATACCATGTAATGATTGCATTTTTTCTAATATGTCAATGGCTTTATCATATTCTTTTATGTTTTTAAAAGCATCGGCAGCTTTCAAGTAGTTTGACATATTATTTGGTTCTAATGCGGTCATATCCAGAAGAACTTCCGCACTTTGCTCATACAGCCCTAATTTTATATAAGATCTAACCAATAAGTCAAAGTACCAATAGTTGTACTCCGTTGCATTTTTTATTGCTTGTTGGGAAAAATGAAGCGATAATCTATAATTATCTAAATCATAATTTAGATGGGATAGCTCATACATGCAAGCATGACTTTGTGGGTTCAATTGGAGTGCATTAGAAAATAACTCCATAGCTTTTTCCTGGTTATTTAAAACCTTTTGCTTAGATGCTTTGTAAAAAATGTCTTCAAACGCTCTTTTTTTCTCAAAACTAAGAGGTTGATAGACCGTTACATTTTCTGTTGTTTTACAACTAGACCCAAATAAAATTACAACACATAATATTTGGGCTATCTGTCTCAATCTTTTTGAGTAGAATAATCACTTAAACTGAGCTCTTTAGCTGAGCCGTCATATTCAACATAGTTGCCAATCATCGAATTATGCATGCGTGCATTTTGAATGTGAGCATGGCTGTAAATAATTGTGTTTTCAACTTGGCTATTTTCGATAATCGTATGATCCCCAATACTCACATAGGGTCCCACCGTAGCATTGACTAGTTTAACATTTTCTCCAATAAAACATGGCTCAATTATAGTTGAACCTTCCTTGGTTACCGTTTCAGAAATCAAAGATTCATCCTTGCTGTTAACCAGTACCCTTTGGTTGGTGTTTATAGTGGCATTTTTATTCCCACAATCCCACCATTCTTCTACTTTACCAGGAACAAATTTGCAGCCCTGGTTCTTAAGGCTATCCAAAACATTTGTTAATTGATATTCCCCTTTTTCTCGAATATCATTATCCAACAAATACTCTATTTCTCGAAGTACAGCTGCTCCATCTTTGAAATAATAAATTCCAATTATAGCCAAATTTGATTCTGGATTATCAGGTTTTTCTACAAAGTCTACAATTGTGCCTTCTTCATTTAATTGGACCACACCAAATGCTCTTGGGTCTTCTACCTCTTTCACCCATATGGTTCCATCTACGTTTGCATCCAATTTGAAATCAGCACGAAATAATGTATCCGCAAAAGCAACAATAACATTGCCTTTCAGTGCTTGTTTAGCTTGATAGATAGCGTGAGCGGTGCCTAGAGCTTCATGTTGAATATTAATACTCCCTTTGGCACCTAATTGATCAGCAACATTTAATAAGTGGGCTTGAATTTCTTTACCAAAAAATTGTTCACTCGGACCTATTATAAAGGCAATTTCCTCTATGTTTTCATGCACAACTTTAACTATATCTTCTACCAGTCGTTGTACGATTGGTTTTCCAGCAACATGCAACAAGGGCTTGGGAACAGTCAATGTATGGGGTCTCATTCGTTTTCCTATTCCTGCCATCGGTATAATAATATTCATTCTTTTCTTTATTTAAATTCCTGTATGTCCATAACCACCTTCACCACGTTCCGTTTCATCCAACGTATCTACCAATATGAAGGAAATCTGTTCATATTTTGTAACTACCATTTGAGCTATTCGATCGCCATTTTGAATCACAAAATTCTGATTTGAATGATTAATCAAAGCGATTTTTATTTCGCCCCTATAATCAGCATCGATTGTTCCAGGGCTATTGATGATAGTTACACCATACGTAAAGGCCAAGCCACTTCGGGGACGTATTTGAGCCTCAAAACCTGAGGGTAAAGCTATATATAACCCGGTACCTACTAATTTTCTTTCATTTGGCTTTAGTATTACTTTTTCCTCAATAAAAGCACATAAATCAACACCTGCAGACTGTATAGTCTGATAAGATGGCAGTGGATTATTACTTTTATTTATGATGGGTAATGGGATCATGTATGGGGCAAATTTATGATTTTCTTATTCTAACAATCAACGTATAACCTATTGTAATGTATGTTACCAATAAAACTATATTTAATAGTATGTTATACCAACCTTTAAAAGATAAATTTTCAGACAAAATATAAAAACCAATTGCCATAATTAACAACCCGATTATTTCTATAATATTGTATGGCACTGGATAATAATATCGACCAATACTATAACTAATTAAAGTCATTATAAAATATACAATTAAAGTGGTATATGCTGCTGCTTTGAATCCATATTGGGGCACATACACGTACAATAAAAAAATAGTAATTCCTGCACCCAGCAATGATATTCCTGCACCTAATTTTGTTTTGTTATTTAACTTATACCAGATACTTAAATTATAAAATATTCCTAAAAATAAATTGGCAAGCAATAAAATAGGAACAATAGTTAAAGCGTCAGGATGGTCAAAATAAGTAGACTGTTTGATTAATAAGTGAGCGATTTCGTCACTAAAAAGTGATGTTATCAAAAAAATAAACCCACACGCAAACACAAACCAATTCATGATAGCAACGTAAGCAACCTTCGCATCTTTTTGGTCTGCCTGATCGAAAAATAGAGGCTCTGCTGCATAACGAAAAGCTTGGATAAAAATAGTCATAATCATGCTTAGTCGATAGAAAGTCCCATATACCCCTATTTCGTATTTTGCAGATGCTTCGGGAAGTAATTGGTTCATTGAAATACGATCAAAAGTCTCATTCACCATACCTGCAAAACCAAGAATAATAAGTGGCCAGGAATACCCTATCATTTGCTTCCAAATAGAAAAATTAGGCTTTCCGTAATGGGTCCAAATCTCATTGGATAATAAAATCAACTCCAAACTGCTAGCAATCAAATTTGCAATAAAAACATATTCAATACTTCTTTCAATATCAGCTATTTCAGGGTAATAAACAATAAAAAATATATTTAAACCCACATTGGTTAGAATACCTATGCTTTTTACTGCAGCAAATTTTCTTGATTTATTTAAAAAACGCAACAAGGCATATGGAATAGATTTTAATGTGTCAAGGGCTAAAATGAAAACGAACCAAACCACATAGGAAACCTGATGCGGATAACCGACAAAATTGGCTACATCGTCTCGATTCCTCATCATTCCCAATATAAAAAACAAAACGACAACGCCTACAGATATTAATGCCGTAGCAAATACATCTTTATACCTAGACCGTTCACGTGAAAAATTAAAAAAGGCCGTTTCCATACCATGTGGAAGTACAACAAAAAAGAATGCAGCGTAAGCATAAAATTCTACTTGAGGTGCCAATAATTCAGGGGTAAAGTAGGCCGCAAAAAAGAAAATCAATATAAAATTGATGAACCTTCCTACAATACTAGGTATACCATAAATAGCAGTATCACTGGCAAGTTTTCTAATAATGCTCATGCTATTACAAATCTATTCTAGTTTATTACAGGAATATACACATCCTATTTTGACTTGTCCAATGTATAGGCAATCTGGAATCTTATGGAACGTGGAGAAGCAATATCTGCTGGTCTGATCGTATATTCCTTATTGGTTATGTTACTAAAAATTAGATTAGAATCCCAACGAGAATTAATCTCATACCCCACTCGAGTATTAAAAACTAAATGCTCGGATAATTCTTGATCCACCGACTCTTGAACTCCTTGAATTAATAAGGTAAAAGCACCATCAATGTTTTGCACCACTGATTGATAAGTGACTCCAGTTCCAATGTGCCATTTTTTGTAACGAACCATTATATCAGCCTTTGCCAAATGTCGAGGACGGTACTTAAGTACATCTTGAGTGGTGTCTGAACTTGAGTTTCTATAAGAAATATTGGGAGCTATCATTCTTGTAGGTTCAAGAGCTCTTGAGGCAGTGTACGTGTAACCGAAAAAACCTTGAACTGAAAACGAATTGAACGAACCTTCAAAAAGTAAATTAGATTCTATTCCTTTAACGGAAGTTTCCCCTGTATTCAATGTCTTAAAACCCGCTCCATACGTTGGAGGCTCAATGGGCCCCCACTGACCGAAGGTAAATTCCATCATATTATGATATCTGGTTTGAAAAAAAGCTACATCCAGCATCAGTTGAATTTGATTGATGCTAAATCCTTGTTGTATTGCAATTTCAAGATTTGTACCCGATTCTGAAACTAACTGATTACTTGGATAAACACTTACTGGACCCACACTCGTTTTAATGAATGATTCTGCTATGCTCGGAAATCGATATCCTTGACCAAAACTCGATCTTAAAAATGTGTACTTTGCAAGGGAATAATTTAATCCTGCCCTAAAAACGGGTTTTCCTTCACTGCGATTGTCCATAACAAAGTGCTCGTATCTGCCTCCTCCCGATAAACGTAATTTTTTCCATGGATAGTCCAACTGAATATACGATGCATAATTTTTAGAGTAATGATCTCCTTCAAATAGTGGAGATTTAGAATAACTCGACAGTACTACAATACCGCCAGTGACATTTAGATAACTATTTTTTGGAGAATAATTGGATTGAAATTCTGCATACCATAAAGTAGAGGCATTGGATTGATCAGTTGCTATATCTCCATTTTCAACGTCATTATTTATCGTTAAAAAACGGGTATTCAGCATGTATGAAAAATTACCTTTTTGCCATTTAATATAGGGGTCAATACTTAGCCTTTGAGATAGATTTTGGTTAGGAACACTATCCGCAATAGTGTAACCAAGCGCTAACGATTCCCACAATAAAAAACTACCTGATTTTCCCTCCTGGTAAGCAGCATTTAGACCATATATCAGATGATGTTTCGCTGCTGTTTTTCGCAGCCCCAAATGTACTCTTCCTCGTTTATCGTAATCGCTCATCTTATAACTTTGATCATCCAATAAATTTAAGCCAACAGACACACCAAGACCAGTATAAATTCCTGAATGAAACGCTGTCATATTAGATAAAGTATTCCGTTTATTGCCTTGATAATGAAGAGATTGTCTTTTAGGTAAACTATAAAATCCACTCGATAAAGATACCCGAGTATATGGAGTTACAGTTGGTTTTCTTGTTTTTAAATGAATGATACCGTTCAAGGCTGAACTTCCATAGATAACGGAACTAGCACCTTTAATGATCTCTACTCCAGAAATACCTTCGGTTGGTATAAAATTCCATAGTGGCTGACCAGCATCCCCAGACAGCATTGGAACACCGTCTACTAAAACACCAACTCGCGATCCGGCTCCATAACTCCAACCACTACCACCGCGAATGATCGGTTGATTATCTACAATTTGGACAGCGTTGATTCGCTCTATTGTTTCAATAGCATTGGTGGGTGATGTGTTCTCTATCAAGTTAGGCTGTATAATAGCCATAGATATTGTAGCTTCCTTGAGTAGAGTTGCTCTTTTATTCTCACTTACCACTACTGCATTAAGCAGTTTTGAAGCTTCTTTTAACGTAATGAATTGATCATTAAAAGTGATCCGTTTACTTGAATACCCTATCTGCTGAACCAAAAGTACATTTGTATCAGAAATAAATTCAAAAAAACCTAAATCATTCGAAAGTGCAATTATCTTCAAAGAGCTTGGTTTAATAAATTGTGCTCCAATAATAGGTTCGCCCATTTCATTTTTTAACTCTCCCTTAAAAACATACGTTTGAGTGTATCCCAAAAAGGTGAAAATCAGGAATAGACCTTGCAGATATAGTCGCTTAAGCATAAATTCGTTACTTCACAAATGTATTTAAAGCTTGCAATAATGAAAAAAATATACTTAACACTGATTCTTTTAGGGCTAATAATGGGTCCCATTTTTGGACAAATTTGCACTCCAGATAATAGCATTACTCAATCAGGCGTTTATCCGGACCAACCCGATACAGCCTATGCAGGACAAGATTATGACTTCAGTTTTCAAATATTAACCATTAAAGATACAGCAGTAGTTTTTGGTGGTACACCTCTCACAGCAACTATTGATTCGGTAATAGTAAATGATGTGTTGGGATTGCCGGCCAGTTTTTACTATGCATGCAATCCTAGTAATTGTACTTACACCTATAAAGCGGTAGGCTGTATTAGTTTAAAAGGAAATCCAACCCAAAGTCAGGTTGGTACCTATGATATTAAAATAGCAACTACAGCATATGCAACTGCTGGTATTCTTAAACTTCCAGTTCCCGACACAACAGATGGTTATCAATTGGTGATTAAAGGAGATGGATCTGCATCCATATTTGAAAGTAACCTCAATGCAATAAACATATACCCCAACCCCTCCTCAGATGGTGTATTCATGTTGCACACTAGCGTTCCGATAACATCAATAGAAATTCATAATGTCCAAGGAAAATCTATCCTTTTCAAAGAAGAACATAATGGCTCTACTTATTCGTTTGATTTATCAAACACCCCATCAGGTATCTACCTACTGAAAATGGTTTACGACGGAAAACAGATTATCAAAAAGATTATCCATTAGTCGGGAATGGGCTAGTAAAAGATAAAACTTATCTTTGCACCACTCAAATTATGACAGCCCCTCTAGTAAAAGACCAAATATCCATTACTAAGTCTGATTTTATAGATCAAGTAATTCAAGATTATTCCGTTGCATATAGTAGTCGTTTGGCCTCACTTATAGGTAGAAAAGAAGTACTGACGGGAAAAGCAAAATTTGGAATTTTTGGAGACGGAAAAGAAGTGGCTCAAGTAGCCATGGCTCGATTCATGGAAAATGGTGATTTTAGAGCTGGATACTACCGAGACCAAACGTTGATGTTCGCTTTAGGATTGAGTGATATTCAGAAGTTTTTTGCACAGTTATATGCTCATCCTAGTGTTGAACATGAGCCAAGCAGTGCAGGCAGAAGTATGAATGGTCATTTTAGTACGCGTATGCTTGATGAGCATGGGGACTGGTTACCCCAAACGGATCGCATCAATATTTCTTCGGACATCTCACCTACAGCTGGTCAAATGCCTCGAGTTTTGGGTTTGGCTTTTGCATCCAAAATTTACAAATCGAATGAAGCACTTCATCAAAACACCAATTTTTCTAACCAAGGTCGTGAAATAGCTTGGGGAACTATTGGAAATGCAAGTACCTCTGAAGGACACTTCTGGGAAAGTATTAATGCAGCTGGAGTTATGCAAGTGCCTATGCTGATTAGCATTTGGGATGATGAGTACGGAATATCAGTGCATGCCAAACATCAAACAACTAAACAAAACTTAACAGCTATTTTATCCGGATTCAAAACAGATAAATTCGGAACTGGTATCGAACTTATAACCGTAAATGGTTGGGATTATCCAGCGCTTATCAATGCTTATAAAAAAGCATCTGAAGTATGTAGAGAAAAGCATACCCCAGTAGTTATTCATGTTAAAGAAGTTACTCAACCGCAAGGTCACAGCACCTCCGGTTCTCACGAGCGATACAAATCAAAAGAAAGACTGGATTGGGAAACGGAATATGATTGTATTGCTAAGATGAGAAATTGGATGATTGAAAACAAAATCATCACGGACATAAAATTAACAGAACTTGAAAAAGACATAGATACACAAGTCAAAGAAGCTAAAAAGGTAGCATGGGCGTCTTTTAGAAGTGAAATCAAAACAGAATTAGACGAAGCTGTAGAAATAATTTCTTCTTTGAATGATGATTATGCTCAAGAACTAAAAGAGATTATGGATGCTGGAAGAAAAGATATCCTTAAAATTCTTCACAAGACCATGCGTCAAAATGTAGGCAACCCTGCAATCGAAAAAGTTGAACATTTTTATACTCAATATTTAGAAAAATATCAGACTATTTATAGTAGTCATCTTCAGAGTGAGTCGAATAGAAGAGCCGTTAATATTGTTGAAGTAAAGCCTGAATATCATCCTGAAAGTGAGACATTAAATGGATTTGAAATTTTAAATAGAACATTTGATGCTTTATTAACCAAACATCCTGAAGTCATTGCCTTCGGAGAAGATGTAGGTAAAATAGGCGATGTGAATCAAGGATTTTCTGGACTGCAAGAAAAACACGGAGACACTCGTGTAATGGATATGGGTATTCGTGAAAATACGATTGTAGGGCAAGCCGTTGGAGCATCTTTGCGAGGGTTGAGACCTATTGCCGAAATTCAATACTTGGATTATCTACTTTACGGTATTCAAATCATGAGTGACGATATCGCTACGATTCAATACCGCACTAAAGGAGGTCAAAAATACCCTTTAATCATTCGAACACGAGGACATCGACTAGAAGGAATATGGCACAGTGGATCGCCCATGGGTATGATTTTGAATGCCGTAAGAGGTATGCATGTTTTAGTTCCTCGAGATATGACTCGAGCCGCTGGATTTTATAATACCATGATTCAGTCGGATGAGCCTGCAATTATTATTGAATGTTTGAATGGCTATCGATTAAAAGAAAAGCTACCGATTAATTTAGAAGAGGTAAGCGTTCCTGTAGGTGTACCCGAAATTATCCAAGAAGGAACAGATGTTACGCTCATTACCTATGGTAGTTGTGTACGAATAGCCCAAGAGGGTATCGTTATGCTACAAGAAAAAGGCATTTCTGTAGAACTCATCGATGTGCAATCTATCTTACCTTTTGACATCCACCATAGCCTAGTAGAATCCATCAAAAAAACCAACCGTGTGGTATTTATGGATGAGGATGTAAAAGGAGGAGCAACGGCATTTATGATGCAAAAGGTATTGGAAGAGCAAGGAGGTTATCGCTACTTAGACAGCGACCCCAAAACCCTGACCTCTCAGGACCACAGACCGGCATATGGGACTGATGGTGATTACTTTTCAAAATCTAATCCTGAAGAAGTCTATGATGTGGTCTATGCTCTCATGCATGAAAGCAATCCGCAACAATTTCCCTAGAGTTCTTAAAGATTTTTAAATAATACAAAAAGCCTCATTAAAAATGAGGCTTTTTGGTAATATCTGGGCGTCTAAATTACTCAATAATCAGCTTCCGATTAATTTCAATACTTTCATTGCTGCCAACAGTAATCCAATACATTCCAGCAGGTACACTGGATACATCTAACACCGTATTGGTGGATGCGTCTTCCCATTCTTGAATGATCGCTCCGTGAACAGAAACCAATCGAACAAAACTGTGGTTAGGAATCCCTTCTAGGTGTAAAGTAGCATTTACAGGATTGGGGAAAATTTTAATAGATTGATTTAAAAAGTTATCATTTATACTATTTGTCTTTTCCACCACAAAAGTTCCATCCGTTGACTGTGTAGATACATAAAATCCATTATCTACACTGCTAACCGACCAATAATATGTTCCTGGTTCTAGACCTTTAATGTGCCAAGTCGTATCATTTCCTCATTACCTCGTTTTGATATCTTCATGCAAGTACCCCCAACTGCATTGTATGATGACATAACATCATAACCGTAAGATGTGGTTCCTATGATTAGGTTATAACAAAGTGCCTTGGCATGTGTTTCAGCATCAGTTCCTCTATTCCAATTAAAAACAACAGAATCTCCATTCACATTGTGCGTTAAATTGGTTGGAGCGGTGGGTCTAGTATTTACGTTTGTAGTCTTATTTTCATATACATAAGCACAAGCAGTTGTATAACTTCCACCTTTATGGCCATTTATAACTTAATCTAAATCCCGGTCTTTATCGTAATCAATCATCAAAAAACCTATGTAACCAATAAAAGATTGAATTGGCTCTCCCTCATCTATAGTATTGCCTAATTGACCATTTATATCCACAAGTATAAGTCCTGTTGGTACGTCATTAATGTTATTTACCACAATACTAAAAGCCTGTTCAAATGTACCTCCATTCCCATCGTCGGTTTTTACACGAATACTATATGATTGTCGTGCCTCAAAATTAAATTCATAATCTGATTTCAGTTGATCACCATCAATCATAAAATATAAATTATCATCACCTCCTTCTCCATTCACCAGTGCATCTATATATCCAGATAAGGCTGTAAATGCAGAAGAGGTATTCTCAACAAAAGTTCCAGATTGATTTTCATAAAGCTTGGAGAAGGTAGCTCCCCAGCCATGTCTCCTGTTATGAACAAATCCAAATCACCGTCATTGTCAAAGTCACCCCAGACACAAATAGCGCCATCTGCAGCAGGTAAATTGGATGATACTGGATTAAAGTTGCCTGATAAATCTCCATCAAATAAAATGGTTTTTTCAACTAAATCCTTATCCGCTCCAGTCAGTAAAATATCAGGAATATTATTATTGTTATAATCAACCCAACTTGCGTCAGAATTAAAAAGAGAATCTAATTTAGTCCTTAAACTAAATTGTCCATAAGAATTTGATTTCAATAGCATTATTACAGCTATGAATAATAGAATACGATTGTTTCTCATTGTAAAAAATTTTAAAGTTTATAATTATTTGTTTTGTTTCATGTGTCAAACCAGACAAAGTCAAGTGCCAAAAATGGAATGATTTTGTCCAATATGGTTTTCGTTAAATCGGAGCAAAGTAAATGATATGATGATGTATCATTTCCGATTTGAGCCTTTTAATCCCTGACTATCACCCTAAAATAAAATTATTCTAAAATAAGGTCGTAGATTGTATTTTGAATATTTTGACTATGGCCGTTTGGCATTGACCCACTCAATTTTTGCAGCTTTATGAATCGTGTATTTTCTGTTGTTGGATAAATTTAAGCAAACTACCCGTGTTCTTCGTGTTTCTATCTTTTGATAGTGGTGGATGCCAAATACAAAATAAGCTCCTTCAGGCAATTGTTCTAAATAGATTCCTTGTTCCTCGTCATGAGCCGCAAAAGCTCGTTCTACACCTACATCGATGCCGCTACATGCTCTTGGATTTTTTAATTCTTCAGCAACTACCCGTTCAATCTGCTCGTCTTTTGAAAATTCTTCATCAATATGAAATGCGTAATACAATTTTCTAAAATTGATTTTCCATTCTTTTCCGTGTGGTTTTACCCTATTTTTATGTTGCATGAACGTCTCCAAATGCGCTAATTCGTGCGTCAATGTAAATAAAAAACGAAAGGAATTGACGTCGTGATTTACAGATATGGACCGTTTTTCACCCTGTTGTCGAAAATCGCCACGTTTGGTTTTTCTCTGACGCGTAATTTTTAAAGTACATGTACAGGCTGATAGGTAGTTGATAATAGATTGCGCTTTGGCTGCAGGAAGGTGTTTTTCTAAGTATTCAAGAGTGGTCAAGGTTTACTTTAATATCCCCAGCAACGATTCGGCGGCTGTTACTTTTTGACCAATAGCTACCTGAATATCCGTACCTACAGGAACAAAAACATCTACTCGTGAACCAAATTTAATAAAACCCATCTCGTTGCCTTGAGTCACTTGGTCGGTTGGTTTGATATACCAACGAATTCTTCGTGCTACTGCTCCTGCAATTTGTCTAAAAAGAACTTCAACGCCACGATCTGACTTGATCACCGCAGTAGTTCTCTCATTTTCAGTACTAGACTTGGGGTGCCAAGCTACTAAATACTTACCCGGATGATATTTGAAATAAGCAACGATACCCGAAATTGGGTTTCTATTCACATGCACATTTAAGGGAGACATAAAAATAGAAATTTGTATCCTTTTTTCTTTGAAATATTCCGTTTCTTCAACCTCTTCAATGACAACCACTTTTCCATCACATGGACTGACAACCCCGTCGGGTGTCTTATCAGCATATCTGGGTGGGTTTCTAAAAAACCGAACCACTAATACATAAAGTATTAATAATGGAGCAAATAGTAAAACTTGAAGCCAAATCGCTAAATTAAAAAATGCAAAAATGTAAATAGCAGAAACAAGAATAAGGGTAGCTATAAAAATAATTTTGTACCCTTCTCTATGTAAATTCATGATATTATTTTAAAAAATGCCGCGTAACGATGACGTATCTGCTACTTTTTTGATTGAAACAATATACGCTGCTGTTCGCAAGCTACATTTATGTTGTCTAGCTACTTTATATACATTATCAAAGGCTAACTTCATAATTCTGTCTGCTCGTCGATTGACCCGTTCTTCTGTCCAGAAGTAACCCAATCTATTTTGTACCCATTCAAAATATGAAACCGAAACACCACCTGCATTAGCTAAAATGTCAGGAACCACCATGATACCCTTTTTTTCTAATATATCATCAGCAGTAGAAGCTGTTGGGCCATTGGCACCTTCAACAATCAATTTAGCTTTTATTCTACCCGCATTTTCTTCCGTTATTTGATTTTCTAGTGCTGCTGGTACCAAAATATCAACATCTAGCTCCAATAGCTCTTCATTGGTGATTTTCTTTCCACCTTTGTATCCTTCTAAACTTTTATTTTCCTCAACATATTGAATAGCTTCTTCAATATCTAACCCATCAGAATTAAAATAGGCTCCAGAAATATCAGAAATAGCAACAACTGAAACTCCTTGCAATTCTATAAGTTTGGCAGAAATTGAACCTACATTTCCAAAACCTTGTACAGCACAAGTAGATTCTGAAGGATTCATTTTAAGCTTGGCCATCGCGCTACGAGTAGAAACCATCACACCTCGACCTGTTGCCTCTACTCTTCCAAGAGAACCTCCAAGTACTAATGGTTTTCCAGTAACAACAGCAGGTGAAGCCTGGCCTGTAAGTTTAGAATACTCATCCATAATCCAAGCCATGGTCTGAGAGTTTGTACCCATATCGGGTGCCGGAATATCTCGTTCTGGACCAATGACATCGCGCATAGCTCCAGTAAAAGCTCGGGTGAGTCGCTCCAATTCTCCTTGAGATAATTCTCTTGGATCACATTGAATACCCCCTTTTCCGCCGCCGTATGGTATGCCAACTACTGCGCACTTCCACGTCATCCATGCAGCAAGTGCTTTAACTTCATCCAAATTTACCCCCATAGAATAACGGATTCCTCCTTTACTTGGACCTAATTTAGAAGAATGAATCACTCGGTACCCTTGAAAAACACGAATTTTACCGTTATCCATGGTTACGGGTAAACTGACAATTACGGCTTTTTCAGGTGACTTAAGGGCGTTGTACGTTGATTCGTCGAGACCTAATATTTTTGCTGCCTCATCAAATCGCTCCATCATAGACTCTAACGGATTAGAATGATCGGTTATAGGAGCTGGTTCTTTGAACTTTAATTTCATATTATGTTAAAGCTTAATGTGTAATATTTGGCAAATGTATTTATTCTAATGAAGAGATTATAATGGTGTATTTTTTTTTCTAGCCAATTATGCTTAAAGTGACCAAATAAGGTAGTAATGACAAGTAAATTGAATCCATTCTATCTAAGATGCCTCCATGTCCAGGTATGAGATTTCCACTCTCTTTTACTCCAATTATCCGTTTCATGTAAGATTCACAGAAGTCACCCAAAATGGCAAAAAATATAATAATTACACACAATACTAAAGGGTTAACTGGAAGAAAAAAACTAAATTTATTCAATACGTACATGGATATCAACGTTAAAAATAAACCACCAAGGGTACCTTCAATTGTTTTTTTTGGAGAAACAATCGGAAAAATTGGTCGTTTACCCCATTGTTTACCTACCACATAAGCCATTGAATCGTACAACCAAATAGTGGTAAAATAAAACAACAAGTACTCCGCTTTTAAATTCGTTTGCTGAGAGAACCATATTGCAACAACGATAAGTGGTAAAAATACATAGACACTTGTCGTAACATATCCGATTTGTTGCCTATTCTTTAACCATAAATAACCTAAAAAAAGACAAAGGATTTGAATTGCCCAACATACGATAATAGTTGTGATATTGCATGTATTTGCTCCGAAAATGGTAATTAATACTATTGAAAAACCAAAAATTATGGGGACTACCCAGATTTGTTGTGTTGATTTTTTATTGGCTAAAATAGCTGTCTCTCTCACTGATAAAATGGTAAAAATAGCCATCAAGTATTCAAAATAAGGAGAACTGGCCAATACCGAAAAAACCATTACAGCAACATATATAGACCCAAAAATGATACGTAAATGAAGATTAGACATAAAAACGGGTCGTTTTAGTTGATGATCTTTTTTGAATAAAAATAAAAAGGAATATGGCAATTCCTAACAAAAATAAATGGGTAGACCAACTCATACTTTGACTTTGATCTAAAGACTTTTGATAATCACCATCCGAAAAATAAAACAATTGCACCACCGCTAATGTATTGTTTAAAAAATGAGCAGCAATAGCGGTCCATAAACTTCCTGTCCAGTATACAACATAGCCAAAAACAGTTGCTAAAAAAAACATAGGAACAACTTTCATGAACTGAAGGTGCATCATGCTAAATAGGAGTGCTGTGAATAAGATAGCAAGATGCATATTATTAAAAATACCGTTGAAAATATTCATCAAAAAACCTCTAAAAAAAACTTCCTCTGCAAAAGCAGGTAAAAGGGCCATAAAAAGTAAACTGATACCAAAAGAACTTGCAGACCGATCTCCAATCAATGATTCATACATGCCATTATTGGATGCTTCTTTTTCCATAAGCCATGCGTATAAATCAGGCCACTGTTTAAAATTAATGAGATTATTTATTTCTAACATAAATCCCATCAGAGGAATACTAACTAATATGAATAAAAAAGACCAACCCAACCACTTTGCTTCTCGAGGTAGCTGCAGCAATAAAAAATCACTTGGATTGGCTTTCATAAAAAGTAAGGTAATATATGCCGCTATAATCAAAGGAAGAGTAGAGCTTAAAAAAACAAAAATATTTAACCATAAACTTTGGTTTTCTAAATCGGCAACCAAAGTACCTAGTTCACTAAAACCATGAAATTCCCCATAAATAGCTATGGAGCAGATATAGGCAGACAAAGCACTACAAATCATTAATGATCCCAGAAAAAACAATGTTCCTATAAACAAATGTAAAAATGCCTGAATTCGATCGGGTCTTAACGATGGGGTTTCTTTATCTTCGCGATGTTGAATATTGTCCATTCCTTATAATTAGGGCAAATATGGTGAAAATAGGTAACATAGAACTTGGCAATTTTCCGTTGCTACTCGCTCCCATGGAAGATGTGAGTGATCCACCCTTCAGAGCTGTTTGTAAAGAACATGGAGCAGATGTAATGTACACAGAGTTTATCTCCAGTGAAGGGCTCATTCGAGATGCTGTAAAGAGTAAGCAAAAACTAGACATATTTGAATATGAAAGGCCTATAGGTATTCAAATATTTGGTAGCCATATTGAATCCATGAAGCAAGCAACTGAAATAGCCTCGACTGCAAATCCGGATATCATTGACATCAACTATGGTTGTCCTGTTAAAAAAGTAGCTTGTAAAGGTGCTGGAGCGGGTATTTTACAAGATATTCCTAAAATGGTTGCCATGACCGCAGAAATTGTAAAAAGTACCCATTTGCCTGTCACCGTTAAAACTAGGTTGGGGTGGGATGAAAATACAAAATATATTGAAGAAGTAGCTGAGCGACTCCAAGATGTTGGTATTAAAGCTTTAAGTATTCATGGAAGGACCAGGAAACAGATGTATAAAGGCGAAGCAGACTGGACCCTTATTGGTAAAATCAAAAATAACCCCCGGATACATATTCCCATCTTTGGAAACGGCGATATTGACAGTCCTGAAAAAGCCAAATTATACAAAGATACGTATGGAGTAGATGGCGTTATGATTGGAAGAGCAACCATTGGAAATCCCTGGATATTTAATGAAATTAAACACTATATATCTACCGGTAAAAAAATAAATCCACCGACCATAGCTCAACGCGTAGATGTATGTAAACGTCACTTTATGTTTGGCATACAGTGGAAAGGTGATGTTCTTGGTATCGTCGAAATGAGAAGACACTATAGTAACTATTTTAAAGGCATATCGCACTTTAAAGATTATCGAACACGATTGGTTTCCACCATGGATCAAGACGAAATTATATCAATACTGGATGAAGTAATTGATAACTTTGCTGAACATTAATTTGCTCATTAACTATGCACAAATTCTCTCCAGTTTTCTATGAGATCTTTTTTCAATACCCTCGGAAATTTTACCTGAGCTCCAAGTTTTCCATTTATCCTTAACCATTCATGAAATTTGGATGATGAAACTAAATGAACGATTACTTTTTTAAGGGCAGCTGATCGCTCCACTCTGTAATCATCATTCAATACTTTAAGAGTCATGTCTAGCTTCTCGCCTAATTCTTTTTCCCTTCCATATAAATTTATATCATCACAAGCAATAAACCATTCATGTGCAAAAAACCCTTGAAAGGGTATGCCACAAACGGTATATTCTTCCATGGCTACGTGATATTCGTCAGATAAGATTTCAAGAGCTCGATTCATATTATCTAGAGATAAATGCTCTCCACATAATGATAAAAAGTGTTTTGTCCTTCCTGTGATTTTTATTTCACAACGTTCCAAATTGGTAAATTTTATGGTGTCTCCAATCAAATATCTCCATGCTCCACTACATGTGCTCATAAGAAGTGCATATTCTTCATAATCATTTACTTGTGAAAGAGTGAGCGCTTGAGCTGTCGGCAATAAATCTCCATTTTCTGTGAAATTTGATGAATTAAATGGTACAAATTCATAATAAATTCCATTGCGGATAAGTAAACGCATGCCACCCTCACTATCTAGTCTTGTTTGATAGGCAACAAACCCCTCGGAAGCCAAATAGGTTTCAAAATATTTGATAGGTTTGCCCATTAAATTATCCAAAGATTTTCGATAAGGACTTAAGGCAACACCACCATGAATGTATGCCTCGAAATTAGGCCATATTTCATGTATGTTTTCTACATGATATCGTTGTATTACGCTTTCTATTAAAAGTTTGACCCAGGCAGGCACCCCTGCTACTAAACCCACATCCCAATCGGGAGCTTCAAGTGTCATTTTAGCTATCTTATCTGTCCAATTTTTTTCTTTTCGAATATGGATGCCCGGTTTAGAAAGTCGTTGGAAAATAATAGGAACTTTACCGGTTGTTATTCCACTTAAATCACCAGAATAATACATGCCATTGTATTCCAGTTCAGTACTTCCGCCAATCATCAACCACTTCTTGGCAATATGGTCTTTCGGAACGTCCGTTTGTAAAATACTGATAACTTGACGAATACTTGCTCTTCGTATGTTTTTTAGCATAAGATCAGTTACTGGAATGTATTTACTACTCCCATCGGAGGTACCTGAGCTTACTGCATAATTTTTGATAAAACCAGGCCAAGTTACATTTTCTTCTCCCATTCTACTTCTAGACCACCACGGAAGCATGGTCAAATAATCTCCCATTTTAACCGCTTCTCTATAATCAAATAATATATGGGATGAATGAAGAACATCCACAAAATGATGTTCTTTACCAAATGCCGTATTTTCAGCCTTTTTCAAAAGTTTTTGAAGCGTCTTTTTTTGAATAGCTTCACCTTGCTCAATATTAACTTTTGAAAAAACACCACGTTCTTTCGCACCTTTGAGTAATCTTTGTAGCAACGTTGGCATAAAGCAAATTTAAACCAACAATAAGAATGAAAGAAACAAAAGAAGAAACCACCAAAGAAAAGTGGTTTAAAATTCGTACTCTCTTTGAGGAAAGATTCAATAAAACACCTGACCTGAGTGCTATTTTATATATCATTGGTATTCGAGAATTAGGAAAAAACCAAACTGAATTTAAAAAAGAAGAAAAGGTACGACTCATGCATATAGCAACATGCCGAGTTTTAAGTACTTCTGGTCATTATACGTTAAAAGGATTAGATGAACAAGATTGGCCCGTTTGGGAACTTGCAGAGAAATTGCCAAACCAGGATATGTTGGAACAGGAGATGTATCTTAGACATCATATCATTCATTACTTTGAAGAAGAGGAATTAATTTAAATAATACATTTCCCTTTTCCCACCTTTTCCACATCTCTTGTTGCCTTACATTTATACTTTAAATTTGTCCAATTTTAAACAACAATGCCAAAAGATAGCAGTATAAAACATGTTCTGATCATTGGAAGCGGGCCTATCATCATCGGACAAGCTTGTGAATTTGATTATTCTGGAAGCCAAGCAGCACAAAGTCTTAGAGAAGAAGGAATAGAAGTTTCATTAATAAACTCCAACCCAGCAACCATTATGACCGATCCCTCTATGGCCGATCATATTTACCTACTCCCGCTAAATGTAAATTCATTAGAAAAAATACTTCAAGAACAAAACATATCTCATGTTTTACCTACCATGGGCGGTCAAACAGCCCTTAATCTTGCCATTGAAGCAGATGAAATTGGTCTTTGGGATAACTATAATTGTAAAATTATCGGGGTAGATATAGCCGCTATAGAAAAAACTGAAAATCGAGATCTTTTTCGGTCATTCATGATCGAACTTGGAATTCCCATTGCTACATCTAAAATTGCTAATTCATACCTTGAAGCAAAAGAAGTAGCTCAAGAAATTGGATTTCCACTTGTGATTAGGCCGAGCTATACCCTTGGAGGATTTGGCGGTGGTTTTGTGCACAAGAAAGAAGATTTTGATGAATATATCAAACGTGGTTTGGAAGCATCTCCAACCCATGAAGTACTTGTAGAGCAAGCCGTATTGGGATGGAAGGAGTATGAGTTAGAATTATTACGCGATTCCAATGACAATATTGCCGTAATCTGCACCATTGAAAATTTTGACCCGATGGGCATACATACTGGAGATTCTATTACCGTCGCTCCCGCTATGACCTTGAGCGATACCTGCTTTCAGGAAATGAGGGATATGGCATTCGATATGATGCGAAATTTAGGAACGTTTGCTGGCGGATGTAACGTTCAATTTTCCGTAAACCCAGAGAATGAAGATATTATTGCTATAGAAATAAACCCAAGAGTATCTAGAAGTTCTGCATTAGCATCTAAAGCTACAGGTTATCCGATTGCTAAAATTGCTGCCAAACTTGCACTAGGTTATTACCTTGATGAACTCAAAAATCCAGTAACTAAAACCACCTCAGCATTTTTTGAACCTAGTATCGATTATACTATTGTTAAAATTCCGCGTTGGGACTTCAATAAATTTAGAGGTGCAGAAAAAACATTAGGCCTGCAAATGAAATCTGTAGGTGAAGTAATGGCTATTGGTAGAAGTTTTCAAGAAGCCTTACAAAAGGCCTGTCAATCATTAGAAATAAAACGATTAGGTATTGGGGCAGATGGATACGAACTTAAAAATTTAGAAGAAATAATTCATAGTCTAGAAAACCCGAGTTGGGACAGAATATTTCATATTCGTGATGCAATGGCTCTCGGTGTTCCTATTACATCTATTCAAAAAATCACTAAGATAGATCGATGGTTCTTGGAACAGATATATGAATTAGTGAAAACAGAACGTGAAATCAAAAAATATTCTATAGAAAATATAGACCCACACGTTTTGAGAACTGCCAAACAAAAAGGATTTTCTGATGCCCAAATTGCACATCTACTCGGAAAGGAAGCTACAGACATGGATGTTCATGCCAAAAGAAAATCACTGGGCATAAATAGAATTTACAAAATGGTAGATACGTGTTCAGCCGAATTTAGTTCTCCTACCAACTATCTTTATTCAACTTTTGATGGTGAAAATGAAAGTATTGTATCTGACAAGAAGAAAATTATTGTTATTGGCTCTGGACCCAACCGCATTGGACAAGGAATTGAGTTTGACTACAGTTGTGTACATGGTATAAAAGCAGCTCAAGAAGAAGGATATGAAGCGATTATGATAAACTGTAATCCCGAAACAGTAAGCACTGATTTTAATACCGCCGACAAACTATACTTTGAACCTATATTCTGGGAACACCTGTGGGATATTATTGAATTAGAAAAACCAGAAGGAGTTATTGTACAACTCGGTGGCCAAACAGCATTAAAACTTAGTGAACGCATGCGCGATCACGGTGTTAAAATCATTGGTACCTCTTTCGAAAATATGGATCTTGCTGAAGATAGGGGTTCTTTTTCTAATCTATTGAAAGAACTTCATATCCCTTATCCTAAGTTTGGCGTAGCTGAAAATGCTTTTGAGGCCATAGAAGTAGCCAAACAAGTAGGATATCCGGTATTAGTTAGACCGAGTTATGTTTTAGGGGGACAAGGAATGAAAATTGTTATCAATGATGATGAACTTCAAAAAGCGGTCATTGATTTATTAGGTGACTTGCCCGGAAACCGTGTACTTATTGACCACTTTTTAGACCGAGCAGAAGAAGCCGAAAGTGATAGTATCAGTGATGGTACAGATGTAGAAATGGTGGGAATTATGGAACACATCGAACCTGCAGGAATTCATTCGGGTGATTCTTCTGCAGTTTTACCGCCATTTAGTTTGTCAGAAAATGTGATTCAAAAAATTGAGGCATATACCATCAAAATAGCAAAAGCTATGGATGTTCGTGGTTTATTGAATATTCAATTTGCCGTCAAGGACGAAGAAGTATATGTTATAGAGGCTAATCCCCGGGCCAGTAGAACTGTACCTTTTATTTGCAAAGCCTATCAGGTACCGTACGTTAATATCGCTACTAAGATTATGATTGGTAACCAAAAGCTAAAAGACTTTGACATCAAACCTGTTAAAAAAGGTTTTGCTATCAAACAACCGGTTTTTTCTTTTAATAAGTTTCCAAACGTAAACAAAGAATTGGGACCAGAAATGAAATCAACTGGTGAGGCTATTCTTTTTGTGGACAATACAAAAGACCCCATATTTAGAGACCTATACAACCAAAAGTCCATGTTTTTGAGTCGATAATATGAGGTGGATTATCATTAGTTTATTTATTTATTGGGTAATTAAACGGGTGTTTCGAATAATCCATGTTGTTCAAAATCAGGATTCCAATCAAAACAGCTCCAATAACTCAAAAGACGATGACGGATTCACGGATTTTGAAGAGATCGAATAATCAACAAAACCAAAAATAATCTTTGTTGCTAACTAACGTAGTATCGTCCAATACACGACTTATTTCTTCCTGGTCCGTCGGAGATGAAATAGCAAGAATTAATTGATACGGTGTTAATGGAATACTACTCCTAGGTTGAATAATGATGTCAAAAATATTAACTCCGTACTTTATGGGATTATCCGTAATCCAATTGAACTTTATTTTTTTTTTGATTAACGCTTTTGCCACTTTCTTTCCTTTTTTACCAGCTCCCCAAACCAATAGGGGTTTTGTATCATTTCGATCAATGGATAAAAAATGATGCACTTTTAAATCCATATAATTGACAGGGAAATACGTGGAATTTATTCTAGACGTTCGTAAATTACTGTCACGCCAATGATGAATGACTTGGGGGATTGATTTCACCAAAATACCAGATTTATACATTCTAAAAGCCAAATCATAATCTTCGGGTAAACGAGAAGACAAAAACCCACCTATACGCTCAAAATGAGTTCTGTGGATGAGCCAAGCCGAAGAAGGAATAGGGCATTCTTTATATATATCCTTCCATAAGTCACCGGATACCATTAATTGATTAATCCATGCACTATATTTTTGATATCCATCCCCCAAATCAAAGTCATCAGAAAAATAATCGACCATACCCGTCACTATACAATTATCGTCCATTACACCTACCATCCTTTCTAATTTGTCGTAAGGCATAACATCATCAGCATCCATTCTGTGAATATAATCTCCACAACTCTGCAAATACCCTGTTTGAAGAGCTGCCACAATCCCTTCTCCTTTGGAAAATAGATGCTGGATATTGGAATAGCAGCTGGCATAATTTTCGAGTATTTTATCCGATCCATCTGTACATCCGTCGTTCACCATAATTAATTCCCAATTCGTATAACTTTGAGTGATAATTGAATCCAGACATGGAATAAGATATTTCCCTGGATTTTTAACTGGCATAATGATCGATATCATATTCTTACTATGCCACAATTGTATTAATTTTGTAGTTAAGGACTGGTCATAATTGAAAAATTTACGCTGATTATTTTTACGACCTTCACCAAAGCATATAAGAGCAGGCCTCAAATCCAGACTTGTCGGTAAAGACCTTATCTAATGATAGGGAAACGTTGGAAGTTCGTGATGCTTAGGTGGTCAAATCCTGTTTTTTTGAAATTTTTCAAAAATCCCAGTCCTTATTTTAAGCGATTACACCACTCCCTATTAAAACATCATGAGCATACCACGCTGCAAACTGCCCTTTAGCAACTGCCTTTTGTGGTTTATTAAACTTAATAACTAAACCCCCATCTATTTTAATCAATTGGGCACTAAATAATGACTGACGATATCGTATTCGTAGTTGATAGGTTCTTTCTTCGCTTATTTTCATAACATCCATTGGTTTTATCCAATGGATGTTATCTTCTGCAATAAATAACCCTAACCTTAATAATCCCGGATGATCATCTCCCTCCCCCACATAAATTGTATTGGTTTTCGTATTGGTTTGAATGATAAATAATGGATTAATCTGGCCACCAATATTTAGTCCTTTTCTCTGACCAATGGTGTAAAAATGCGCTCCTTGATGTTCTCCAATTTTATGACCATCCGATTCGGTGTATGCGTGTTCCTGAACTGGTGTTAATGTGTTCTTATACCCATTCCAATTTTGTGGTATTTTTATTACGTTTCCTTTTTTTTCTTTTAATCGTTGTTTTAAAAAATCCGGTAATTTAACCTTTCCGATAAAACAAAGACCTTGAGAGTCTTTTTTTTCTGCCGTAATCAATCCTTGCTCCGTAGCAATTTTACGTACTTCACTTTTTTTTAAATCTCCTAACGGAAAAAGAGCTCTAGCTAATTGCTGTTGATTAATTTGACATAAAAAATAACTTTGATCTTTGTTGTCGTCTAAGCCAGCTAGAAGCTCAAAACTATCATCTTTCGGTCTTTTTCTACAATAGTGACCAGTGGCAACATATTCTGCACCTAGTAATTCTGCATGTTTTAAAAAAGTATCAAATTTAATTTCACGATTACATAAAATATCAGGGTTAGGCGTTCGACCATTTTCATATTCAGCAAACATATAGGCCACTATTCGTTCATAATATTCCTTGCTCAAGTCTATCGTTTGAAAAGGAATGCCCAGTTTATCGGCTACAAGCAAAGCGTCTTTACTATCCTCCTCCCATGGACATTCGTCACTGATGGTGACATCCGTGTCGTGCCAATTTTTCATAAAAACACCGATGACTTCATGACCTTGTTTTACAAGAAGGTGTGCAGCTACAGAGGAATCTACACCTCCTGATAATCCTACTACTACTTTTGCCATTGGTTACTTGTATTGATATTATTTATGGAATTAAATATCCATAATCTCAAACAAAATTACATAGATTAGAATGCTAGTCCAATTTATTATTGACATTTGCATTAATTGATTTTTAAGTATGAGTAAAACAATCGGAGTATTGGGAGGTGGTCAATTGGGAAAAATGCTATTTGAATCAGGTTCTCCATCCAATATTAATTATGTTTTTTTGGAAAAATCTGTTGATTGTCCTGCAGCTTTGGTATGTAGACATCAAATTGTAGGAGATTTAAAAGATGGGGACAAGATTAAACAATTGAGTAGTCGTGCAGATGTAATTACCTATGAAATTGAGCACGTAAATGTTGCTGCATTGAAAGATTTAGAGAATGAAGGTAAGTCAATTATCCCAAAGCCTGATGTTCTTTCTATCATTCAAGATAAAGGTTTGCAGAAAGAATTTTATTCCAATCATGACATTCCTACCCTATCCTTTGTGAATTGCACGAAAGAAAATTTACATAAAGAAGTTGAATCATGGCCAGATGAACCATTTGTTCTTAAACACCGAAAAGGGGGTTATGATGGCAAGGGGGTACAAATTTTGACTAAAAATCAGTTTAAAGAGTTGCACAGTTCTGCCGATCAAAGCTTAATGAGTGCTGATGGATATGTTATCGAAAAAATGGCAAAAAACGCTGTAGAAGTTTCGGTTATAGTAGCTGTAAGTCAGAAACTAAATTCTGTAAGTTATACTCCATGTGAAATGGTATTTGATCCACGTTCTAATTTGATGGATTATCTTATTTCACCAAGTAGATTGTCCGATAAAATCAATAATTTATGTGAAGTTATTGCACAAAAAACAGTAGAGGCATTTTGTAGTCCAGGTCTTTTTGCCGTTGAACTTTTTGTAGAACCTAATGGAAAAGTGTTTGTTAACGAAATAGCTCCTAGACCACACAATAGCGGTCACCATACAATCGAATCCACATACACCTCACAGTATGAGCAACTCAACCGAATTTTATTAAACCAACCATTAGGAGATACATCACTTATTCAGCATGCTGCAACCTGTAACATAGTGGGTCCAAAGAATGTGACTGGAAGATACTATATAGATAAACTAGATAAAGTGTTAGAAATACCCGGAGTATATGTTCATATGTATGGGAAATCTGAGACTTCACCCAATAGAAAACTTGGACATTACACGATTTTAGGGAAAAACCAAGAAGCCGTCGAGAAAAAATTGATGAAGGTAAAAAAAATACTAACCATTAAAAGTGCTTAAATTTGAAAATATTATGGCAGAAATATTAATCATCATGGGTTCGGATTCTGATTTAAAAGTGATGTCTGAGGCCGCTCAATTTTTAGAAGAAATCGGCCTTCCATTTGACCTTACTGTTGTCTCTGCACACCGAACACCATCGCGTATGTTTTCTTTCGCTCAGGAAGCTAAAAAAAATGGGTATAAGGTGATTATAGCTGGAGCTGGAGGGGCTGCTCATTTACCAGGTATGGTGGCGTCATTAACTGAACTTCCTGTTATTGGAGTGCCCATTAAATCAAGCACTATGAGTGGAACCGATTCGCTGTACTCTATCGTTCAAATGCCTCCGGGTATCCCTGTTGCCACCATGGCTATCAATGGTGCGAAAAATGCTGGAATTCTAGCAGCTAAAATTATCGGTATTTCTGATGATTCTGTAGCACTAAAAATAACCAACTTCACACGGTCTATGGAAAAGACTATTCTTGATAAGGCAGAAAATTTAGAAAAAATAGGATATTCTGATTACCTCAAATCCATGATATGATTAAGGTAGATAACTGTTTAATTTCAGAAGATATCGTTGAAAAATCATTTGCCTGTAATGTCAGTGCGTGTAAGGGCATTTGCTGTATTGAAGGTGATGCGGGTGCTCCGCTTGATAAAGAGGAAGTAGATAAAATTCAATCCCATTTACAGGAAATCAAAAGAGAAATGGACGAAACAGGTCTAAAAACTCTTAAACATCAAGGTTTTGTTGAAAAAGATCCTTTTGATCAAATGCTTGTTACGACGTGTAAACCCAATAAAGAATGTGTTTTTGTGGTGAGGAAAGATGGTATTCTGAACTGTGCTATTGAAATTGCAAATACTAAAAACTCATTTAACTTTCCCAAGCCAATTAGTTGTCATCTTTACCCTATTCGGGTAGATCAATATAACGAATTTTACGCTCTAAATTACCATCGTTGGAGTATCTGTGTTGACGCCTGTACAAAAGGAAAAAAGGATGATGTTAAAGTATATCAATTTGCTCAAAATGCATTAGAGCGAAAATTTGGTAAAACATGGTACGCTAGTTTAGAAAAATCCGTAAAAGAATATTTTAATAAAAAGGGTTCACTTGATGTCAAGTGAACCCTTCAACGAATGTATTTATTCTATTAACTGCAGCCGGTCGTTGTGCCGCAGTTGGTACACAAATGACATGTGCCATTTCTAACTAATGCTAAGCTGCCGCAATTGGTACAAGGTAATGCATCACCAGATGTACCTTTAGGTTGTTGACTAAGCATTTTTGCACCCTCTACCGCAACTACGGGTGTCGCCTGTGGAATAATGGTATCAACTACTTTTTGTTCTTCTATTTGCTGAGCTTTGGCTTCTGCCTCTTGAGGCGTTGGTTTGATGTGTACTAGGTCGCTTCGATCTAAATATTCAAATCCTAATAATCTAAAAATGTAATCAATAATTGAGGTAGAATTTTTAATATTAGGGTGTCCTTCTACCATACCGCTAGGCTCGAAACGAGTAAAAGTGAATTTACTTACATATTCGTCCAATGGTACACCATACTGAAGACCGATAGAAACGGCAATTGAGAAACAATTCATCAATGATCTGAATGTTGCCCCTTCCCGATGCATATCGATGAAAATTTCACCTAACGTTCCATCGTTGTACTCTCCTGTTCGTACAAATAATGTTTGTCCACCAATTTTTGCTTTTTGAGTAAATCCTCGACGTTTCCAGGGTAGACGTTTACGTTCAACAATGCTTGATAACTGGCGCATAAACTCGGTACTTTTAGAATTATCTAGAATTTTTTGAGCTGCTTCCAGCACTTGTTCTTGCGTTAATTCTTCGATTCCTAATGCAGCAGCTTCACCCACTGCTGCGTCAACAGCATTGATATTTTCGTCTTCTACTTCCTCCACATCAGACTTGTTACTTAATGGTTGTGATAGCTTACAACCATCTCTGTAAAGGGCATTTGCCTTTGTTCCTAATTCCCAGCTTAGCTGATAACATGACTTGATGTCTTCTACTGTTGCTTCATTGGGTAAATTGATTGTTTTTGATATAGCTCCAGACAAGAATGGTTGGGCAGCAGCCATCATTTTGATATGACCATGGGCATGTATATACCGTTCTCCTTTTTCACCGCACTTATTTGCACAATCAAATACTGATAGATGTTCTTCTTTTAAGTAAGGTGCCCCTTCAACTGTCATTGTTCCGCACACATAATCGTTGGCCACGGATACTTCTTTTTTACTAAAGCCTAGAGCACGTAGCAGACTAAAACCCTCGGCATTGTATTGATCAGGTGTAAAACCAAGTCTTTGCATCGCATCTTCACCTAAAACCCATTGATTAAAGGCAAAACTTATTTCAAAAGCAGAAGCTAATCCACTTTCTATTTTCTCCAGGTCTTCAGAATTAAATCCTTTTTCACGGAGTGTGTCATGATTAATATGCGGGGCATTTTCTAGTGTTGCATGACCTTTAGCATAATTTACTATTTCGGTTATTTCTTCTTCTCGATAACCAAGATTTCTTAAGGCCAACGGAACAGATTGATTTACTATTTTAAAATATCCTCCGCCTGATAATTTTTTAAATTTAACCAAAGCAAAATCAGGTTCGATACCCGTAGTATCACAATCCATAACCAAACCTATAGTTCCTGTTGGAGCAATCACTGTAGTTTGAGCATTTCTATATCCAAATTTTTCACCTAATTGTACAGCTTTATCCCAAATATTAGTAGCAGAGCCTAAAAGATACTCTGGACAGTAGGCTGGATCTATGCCTACAGGTTTCACGCTCAAACCATCATATTCATCTAAATTATAGGCTGCATATCTATGGTTACGCATTACACGTAACATATGCTCCTTATTCTTTTCGTACTGTTCGAAAGAACCCAAAAAGCTAGCCATTTCGGCAGAAGTAGCGTATGCTGTACCTGTTAATATTGCAGTAACAGCGCCGCCAATGGCGGTGGCTTCTGGACTATCGTAAGGAATACCGCTTACCATGAGTACTGACCCAAGGTTGGCATAACCAAGCCCTAGGGTTCTGTATTGGTATGACAATTCTGCAACTTCTTTGCTTGGAAATTGAGCCATAAGCACCGAAATTTCGAGAACTACCGTCCATAGTCGTGATGCATATTCAATAGCTTTTACATCTAATGTTTGTTCTTTTTCGTTGTAATATTTTCTCAAATTCAGCGATGCTAAGTTACATGCTGTGTTATCCAAGAACATATATTCAGAACATGGATTAGAGGCGTTGATAGATCCACCCTCTGGACAAGTATGCCATTCGTTGATAGTGGTATCATACTGCACACCCGGATCTGCACATGCCCAAGCAGCAAAAGAGATGTCATCCCAAACTTGTTTTGCAGGGACACTATTTACGGGTTTTCCTGTTGTTCTTGAAATTAAATCCCATTGACCTTCATTTTTGAGTGCTTCGAAAAATTTGTTAGGTATTCTAACTGAGTTGTTGGAGTTTTGGCCCGATACCGTTGCATAAGCCTCCCCCTCATAGGATGAACTATATCCTGCGTCGATTAATGCTTTGACTTTTTTCTCTTCGTGACGTTTCCAATTGATAAATTCTAATATTTCCGGATGATCTAAATCAAGACATACCATTTTAGCTGCTCTACGAGTCGTTCCTCCAGACTTAATTGCTCCTGCAGAACGATCACCAATTTTCAAGAAACTCATCAAACCACTTGAATTACCTCCGCCGCTCAATTTCTCATTAGCACCTCGTATTGAAGAAAAATTAGTACCTACGCCTGAACCATATTTAAAAATTCTTGCTTCACGTACCCATAAATCCATAATTCCACCCTCATTGACCAGATCATCATTGACAGATAAAATAAAACATGCATGGGGTTGAGGTCTTTCATATGCTGAAGTACTCTTTTTGGTTTTACCTGTTGCAGGATCAACATAACTGTGACCTTGTGGCTTTCCTGTAATACCGTAAGTGTTATGTAGTCCTGTATTAAACCATTGAGGACTATTGGGGGCGGCCATCTGACCTAAAATACTATATACCAACTCGTCATAAAAAACTTGAGCATCTTTCTTTGATGCAAAATAACCGTACTTTTCACCCCATGATTTCCAACAATCAGCCAATCTGTGCGCCACCTGCTTTACAGAGGTTTCTGAACCTGTCGTACCGTCAGATAATGGAACTCCTGCTTTCCTGAAATATTTTTGTGCTAATATATCTGTAGCGACCTGTGACCAATTTTTTGGCACTTCTACATTTTCCATTTTAAATACTTCATCTCCCGCTGGATTTTTTATCACAGAGGTGCGGTATTCGTATTCATATAAATCAGTGGCAGGAACACCATCCTTTGTGTTAAATCTTTTGAATTTTAAAGCATTCTTGTTGTACTTTGTTTTTGTGGTCATAAATTAGTTTTTTGGTTTTAACGAAAAATAAAATCAACTCAATTTTTTACAGTGAGTTTTGACTCAAAAGTATGCTCTAAAATGTGGTTGATGAAACAGGTGTTTTCCACACCTCAACATTAAAATTTTTCAGTTGACTTATTTTTAAGAGATTTGCAATGTTGATAAGATAAAATCATGCTGAAAATTAGTCATTTTTAGAAATTTTATTTCGATTTTAATTGTTTTTATAAACCTCAGATTATTAATATATTAAATCATATAACGTCATTTTCTAATCAAAAAATAAAAATGGTGTCTGTCTTGATTGATCCGGACAGTGCCAATGAAAAACACATCGACTTTTTAACTAGTCGTGTTGGTTTTGATGATATAGATTTCATCTTTGTTGGAGGCAGTTTAGTTACTGATGGAAATATTAAAAACTGTGTACAGTTAATCAAGAACCGGACCTCTAAACCCATAGTTCTGTTTCCTGGAAGCCCAAATCAAATAGAAGAAGAAGCTGACGGAATCTTATTATTAAGTTTAATAAGTGGTAGAAATCCAGATTTACTTATTGGTAGGCAGGTAGAGGCTGCTCACAAATTAAAGGGGTCGGGGCTTGAAATTCTACCTACGGGTTATATTTTAATTGATGGTGGGCGAACAACCACCGTGTCATACATAAGTAATACCACTCCCATTCCGCCAGATAAGCCTGGAATTGCTGTAGCAACCGCTCTGGCTGGATGTCAGCTTGGTCAGCGACTTATATATTTAGATTGTGGAAGTGGGGCTCGTCACTGTGCTCCGCCTCAACTTATCAAAATGGTGAAAAATGAAATCAACGTGCCCCTAATTGTAGGCGGAGGTATAAGAAGTCAAACGGACGCAGAAGTTTTATTTAAAGCGGGTGCTGATATCATTGTTGTGGGAAATCACTTGGAAGAAAATCCTGAGTTTTTAACTCAACTTGCGGTAGCAAAATTGAATACATAACATTTAAGCAGAATTCAATTCAAAGACAGTAATCTCTGGTAGAAAACCAAATCTGCCTGGATATCCTAAATATCCAAATCCACGGTTAACATAAAGTAATTGATCGTTTTCAGAATATATATCCACCCACTCAGGGTATTGATATTTAACTGGACTCCATCTGTAATATTTGCTATCGATTCCAAATTGCATCCCATGAGTATGACCTGAAAATGTAGCTTTAATACTAGGGTTTTTGTATAATATCTCTGCTCGCCAATGGCTTGGATCGTGTGAGAGGAGTAATTTTGTTTCAATATCTTGAATGTTGTTCAAGGCATCTTTTAGGTTTCCGTACTTAGGAAAACGCCGATGAGCACTCCAATTTTCTACGCCTAAAATGGCTAATTGTTGTCCTTCAATTTCAATGATATGATGCTCATTCATAAGTAATTTCCAGCCCATATCTTGATGATGTTTTTTTAAATTTTCTATGTTTTGCTCTTTCGTTAGACCCTGCTCTCTCGGCCATTTTACATAATCACCATAATCATGATTTCCTAAAACTGAAAATGCACCATGGGTAGCTTTTATAGAACTAAACATCGCTTTGTAGTCATCAAATTCATCAGCTGTATTATTGACTAAATCGCCTGTAAAAAAAAATAAATCTGGCTTCAACTCATTAATCATATCAATGCCCTGTTGAACACTTTTTTTGCTCCAAAAACTACCAGAATGTATATCTGAAATTTGAACTATTCTCAATCCCTCAAAAGATTTTGGAAGTTTTCGAATGGGCAATTTTCTTTTTTGAATGGTATAATTATGGGCACCGCTAACTATACCGTAGATTAGACTAGTAAATAAGGCACTGGCAGTTAAAAAACCCGTAGTTATAATGAAATCTGAGCGACTTATTTTGGTCACCGATGGTGTGTTTCTAATTTGATTTGAAGAGTATTGAAATAAACGAATAGTATCATCTGTTAAAATAAAAAACAACCAAACAAGCTTAGCTAAAAAAAGAGCTATAAAAATACTATACGTGAACACAAAGAAAATATGATTCGTTGGCTTAATAAAACCAGAAGATTTTATAAGTATGGTGATTAGTAATACGGCTGGCAGAATCCAGTATAATAAATAAAATAATGAAGTGTGATCTGGTATCCATCGTTTTATAAACACCTTAAATCCTTGATAAACATATAGGTCCAATACGAAAAAAAATCCAACAAATAGAATAAAAAAAATTGTTCTTGACATCAATTATGGTACATGCAATATTCTATCTTTTATACAAATAATCGTGCATGAATTATAAAACTTTCATGCAATAAATTTCTGTTTCTAAAGTTAGCTTTGTAATAAGATTTTTACTATGAAAACGGATTACTTTCAAATACATACTAAATTGAATTGTGATGTTGAAGAAATAATGAACGTTATTGCTTCAACATCACAATTATCTAAATGCTCTTTTAAGGGATTTGTTGAAAAAATACACCATTACCTGCCAACAATATATGGTTCTTAAAATTATATTCAAACAACACCCTAATCCAATTTCTGTTGGGGTTATAAATTCCAAAATAACCTGTAAAAAGTCTAATACATCACGAATCATAGATAAACTTGAACAAAAGGAATATGTATATAGGGTGGTTTGTCCGTTTGATAATAGACAAATTGATATTTTCCTTACTATCCGTGGTATTCAAATTTTGGAAGAAATTACGCTTTTTGTTCAAAATGAAATGCAAAAAAAAACACATTGTCTAAAGCAGAATTAAAAAGCTTAAATTCTCTTTTAAAGAAATTGAGCTATTGCTGATTTACTTTTTAACGATTAATTCGGCGACTTCTTTATGAGAAACAGAAAAATAGCCTAGTCCACCGTTACTAATGTTATTGTTTGGATTTGCAGGAGGTGGGTCAAAAGGGGTTCCGCTCCTACCTATTTGGGCTTCAAGATCTACAATGTATTGATAGTATTCTCGAGTAATTGCATATTGTTCTATTTTTATAGTATCGTTTGGAAGAACAGTAAATGGAAATGGTCTTGGTGTTTTTCCAAGACTTAATTCTGCAGCAATATTGTTAATATCAAATTTTTCATTCAAATAAGATACGCTACCAAACTCATCACTATCGATATAAACGCCAAAATCATCTTTTAATGTGTCGTTTCTATATGCTTTAAATAAATAGTAATCACCTTGTTCTTCACGTTCTTTTCCTTGGATAAAAACATAATACCCTTTTTCAATAAATCCATTATTGTCCGGTAAATAATAGGAAGCTATCGTGTCAATTGGATACGCTAATGGCGCTTCTTCACTTGCCGTATACTTTTTGCCTTTGTAGTCTACAGAAAGCGTATATCTCACTCCAGGTGTACAAAAATATGCTGTGGATGATTCATAGTGACCGCTATCTGTATGACTCAAAATGACATTTGTTCCATCCGATCCTGTAATGGTGACGACAGCGTCAGTTACAAATATCATTTCGCTTTGATCAAAATATGCCTGCGATAAGGAAAGGTTCACCGACCATGGTTCATTTTGGGAGGTAATCTGCCCTTCAATCACAAGCTTTGATTCTCCTGAAGGTATCTCTAATTCTACAATTCGTTCACATGCAGAAAGTAAAAAAACCAATCCAGTAAATAATGCAACTATTTTTTTTGTATGTGTCATTTTTAAAATTCAAAATTCCAAGTTATTGCGGGAATCATTTTAAATAGTGTGGTTTGAAAAGCCGCAGTATTACCAACAATCGCTTCTTTATTTTTTTCTAAATCCTCTAATTCTACTGTTCTAAAGTATATTGCATACGGATTTGCTCTGTTGTATAAATTATAAATTGAAAAGTTCCAATTACTTTTAAATTTTTTATCTGGTTTATCTTTTGACTTTAAAGTAACTCCTATATCTGCTCTGTGGTATGCAGGTACGCGATAATTGTTTCGAACTTCGTCATACTCGGATACCCATTGCCCATCAAAATAATATTTACTGATTGGTGTAGTTAGTGGCTGACCTGAAGAATAAACAAATGAGGCTGTAGCTAATAATCTTTTCGAAAATTTTTGAGTAAAAACTAGGGATAAGTTATGCCGGCGATCAAAACCAGCCACATAGGGGTTTCCTCCACTTATGCCCTCAATTTCTCGCATAGTTTTTGCCCAAGTATACGATAAAAAGCCAGTCGATTTTCCTGCTGTTTTTGCAATATAAAACTCTGCTCCGTACGCCCACCCTTTTCCAAGCAAAAGCTCGCCATCTAAATTTTCATTAAAAGCTATCTGAGCATTGTCTCTGTAATCAATCTGTTGATCCATCCATTTATAATAGATCTCCATGGAAGTTTCTAGACCTATATCAAAGTTTTTGAACAACCCAATTGCAACCTGATCTGCTCGTTGGGGTTTAATGTTTTTATTCACACTAAACCACTGGTCGGTAGGAAAGGCTGATGCGGTGTTCGTAGCTTGTTGTATGTACTGAAATGTGCGATTGTATGATGCTTTTAGTGCTAAAGTAGACGCTAGATTATAGCTTATCGACGCTCGAGGTTCAAGACCAACATAGGTATTATAAAATTCACCATTTGTAAATGAATCTGCTGAGGTAAGTGAGGGAATTGGCTCATTTGTTTCGGCATTTTTAATATAGGTATATTCCGTACCGCCAATATTTGAGAAAGTTGAAAGTCTCATACCGTATCTCATATTTAATCGTTTGTTGTGGGTGTATTCATGATCTACATATAAACCATTTTCAAGAGCTTTCTTTTTTTCCAATTGCGTATCCTCAAAAATTTGTCGGGAATCTTCATTATTGGCAGCAAATAGTCCTGGATTAAATCGATGATACGTAACTTGCCCACCAAAATTTAATTTACTTTTTGGGCTAACATAATTAGTCCAATCTGATTTTATATAAATATCATTAATGGATTGATCTAGACCAAAACTAGCATTTTCAGCAAATTTTATATCGAACCCGTAATCAAAATCACTAAAAACGAGTGATGTATTCACAAACATCTTTTCGTTGATTAAGTGATTCCATCGTAATGTTGCTGTAGCGTTTCCCCAATTTATTTTAAATAATTCGCTCAGGCCCAATACGTCGCGTCCAAAGTAGCCACTAATATAGAGTCGATCCTTATCACTCAATTCGTAGTTGGCTTTCATGTTCAAATCATAAAAATATAATTTACTTTCTTGAATACTTTGGTCAGGGGCTAATGGAAGAAAAACATCTGCATAACTTCTTCTACCCGCTATCATAAAACTAGATTTGTCTTTCACAATGGGGCCTTCAAGAGTTAACCTGCTTGAGATTGTGCCGATACCCCCAATTCCAGAGAACTTCTTGGCATTACCATCTCTCATTTTAATGTCTACAATAGATGACAATCGTCCGCCATATTTTGCAGGAATACCTCCTTTGTATACCTCTAAATCTTTTACTGCATCGCCATTAAATACACTAAAAAACCCAAGTAAATGAGAGGCATTATAAACCGTTGCTTCATCCAACAAAATTAAATTTTGATCCTGAGAACCTCCCCTAACGTTAAATCCGGAGTTACCTTCACCAGCAGATTGTATTCCAGGTAGAAGCGTTATTGTTTTAAGTATATCAACTTCGCCAAAAATTACAGGAATTTCTTTGATTTTTGCTGTTTCCATTTTGACTACACTCATCTTTTTATTCTCAACTCTTTTCTCCAATGCCTTTGCACTAATTAAGGCTGGTCCAATTGATATTGCTTTTGATTTAAGTTCTATATTAATGGTTTGGTTTTGATTCAGATTTATTTTCTCAACTACATCTTCAAATCCTGAATATTTGAAGGTCAGTGTATAGGGGCCTTTTGGTAACGTTATAGAGTAAAATCCATACTCGTTTGTAATGGCACCTCCTCCTGATGAAACCATAACAGTAGCGCCTATTAACGTTTCTCCGTTTGAGTTGTCTTTTAATCTACCACTAACCGTGTATTCTTGGGCAAGTGTTCCAACTGAAATGAAAATAAATTGGATTAGAACAAGCTTTCTTAATTTTACTAGATTCATAATTAATGCTGCAATGCTATAACATTAGAATGTAATATTTGTTTCTTTTATGTAAAAAACACCTTGAACTTTAATCAAAAAGAAAACATCATATTTGCCATACACTAATGCTCAATTTTTTTCTTTTTGTTGTAGGTTTTCTTATACTGATAAAGGGTGCAGACTGGTTAGTTATAGGCTCATCTTGTATAGCAAAAAAAAATAATATTTCTGACCTTGTTGTCGGCCTTACTATTGTTTCTATGGGTACAAGTATGCCAGAACTTCTTGTCAACATACTTGCCAGTTCAAAAGATGCCTCAGAAATTGCTGTAGGAAATATTTTGGGTTCAAATATTGCAAATATCTTGTTGATTTTAGGGATTACTTCATTTATGTACCCTATAAAAGTCAAACAAAGCACCTTTAATAAAGAAATTCCCTTTTCCATAGTGGCACTCTTATTAGTGGGTTTAGTCGCTAACATATCCTTTTTTGACAACCAAGATAATTCAATAACACATCTAGACGGTTTGTTTCTTATCGTATTTTTTGGTTTATTTATTGCATATATTATTGGGTTGGCAAAAACAGGAAGGCCTGATTTATTAGATGAAATTCCAGATGCCGAAATGAATAATGGCAAAGCTGCTCTGTATATAATACTAGGAGTGATTGGTCTATTTTTTGGGGGGAAATGGGTTGTTGATGGGGCAATTGAAATAGCTCGTTTATTTCAATTAAGCGAGGCCTTCATTGGGTTAACAATTGTTGCTATTGGAACATCATTACCTGAACTGGTAACTTCTGCCATGGCTGCATACAGAAAAAATACAGATATTGCCATGGCTAATGTTATTGGGTCTAATATTTTCAACCTGCTTTGGGTGCTTGGTGTTAGCGCAATCATTAGTCCTTTGAATTATCAACCATCACTGAATACTGACATGGTCATACTTCTTTTTGCAAGTGCATTGATATTGATTGGATTAAAGAATGGTAAACCAAAAAATCAAATTGGAAAGACTACAGGAATATTATTTCTAATACTCTATGTTGCTTATTTATGTTTCTTAATCTATCGAGGATAGATTATTTATCCATGACCACTTGTAATACTGTTTCTCCTACGGCCTTTAAAGTAATTTTGTCGATCGTTTCCATGTTATCTTTGTGGGTGTGCCAGAAGTCTCCAAACCCTGTGTTTTCTTTAGTGTCGTAATGAATAATATCAAGTGTTGGTATTCCTAAGTTTTGATTAATAAAAAGGTGATCATCTACCAGCTGACCTCCAAAACTATTATTAAAAAATCTTCCATGACCCAATCTTTTAGCAGTGTTCCATACATTTTTAACATAGAGTTGAGCATACATCCAAGAATTAGCTTCTATAGCAAACACCGCATTTTTTGGGCCGACCATATCTAATAAAATACCAAATTCTGCAATATAATTTGATTTGTGCGGGTTTTTAGACCAATATTGAGAGCCTAAACACCATGTGGTTGCTGCTCCATTAGCTTCGCCCATGTCTTCTGCATCAAAAAATACAATATCTACACCAACATTTGGTTTTTTCTGCTGTAATTGCCTAGCAATTTCTATGATAACGCCAACTCCGCTTGCCCCATCATTTGCTCCATCAGCTGGTTCCGTAGGTCGTTCTATATCTTGGTCGGCCATTGGTCTAGTGTCCCAATGTGCACATAGCAGTATTCTGTTTTTCTTATCTTGATTAATGCTACCAATTATATTATTGATAGCTATATTATTGAATACCCCCTGCTGAATAAATGAAGTGTCACAGTATTGTGATAATTTTTTCTGAAGATATTCTGCTGTTTGCTTGTGAGCCAAACTGCCTGGAACTCTGGGACCAAAATCTACTTGATCTTGAATGTACTGGTATGCACTATCTGTGTTAAATGTTACAGTAATTGGAACATTTTGTATTGTATTAGACGCTGAGTCTGTAGTATTTGAATCCGTACAACCTAATATTAAAAAAAAGGATGAAAACAGTATAATTATTGTTTTTATTTTCATTCAATCAAAACTATAACTACTTCCTTCTTTTTGATCCATTATTTCTATGCCTGATGCTTTTAGATGATCTCTGATTTTATCTGCAGTTGCCCAATCTTTATTTTTCTTGGCGCTGTTTCTGATTTCCATAACCAAGTGCATGACGCTATCCAATGTCTCATTGTGATTACTTTTTTCTGGAATTAATCCCAAAATATCAACTACAAATAAAGTAAATGTCTCTTGAAGAAGTTTAAGGTCGTGAGATGATATTTTCATCCTGTTGTTCTTAATTTCATTGACCCATTTAACAGCTTCAAATAAAGTAGCTATAAGCTGAGGTGTGGCTAAATCATCGTCTATTTGTTGATATAGCTTTGTCTTCCAGACATTAATATCCATATCACTAGATGGTGAAGCACATAATTTTTCAAACAAATTTAATGTGGCCATTAATCGACCAAATCCCTTTTCTGCAGCCTTCAGGGCCTCGTTGCTGAAATCCAACGTGCTTCTATAGTGGGCTTGTAGCAGAAAAAAACGCAGGGTCATAGGCGTATACGCTTGCTCCAACAAGTGATGGTTACCGGAAAAAAGTTCTTCTATCAAGATGCCATTATCTAGACTTTTAGCCATTTTCTGACCATTGATAGTAATCATATTATTGTGAAGCCAATACTTTGCTGGTTGTTTGTGGTTACACGCTATACTTTGAGCTATTTCACTTTCGTGATGTGGAAATAACAAATCCATTCCGCCAGCATGGATATCAAACTGTTTACCTAAATATTTTTCACTCATTGCTGAACACTCAATATGCCAACCCGGAAAACCCTCGCCCCATGGACTGTTCCATTTCATGATATGCTCTTTCGATGCTTTTTTCCACAGAGCAAAATCGTTGGGGTTCTTTTTTTCATCTTGTCCGTCTAAATTCCTTCTGTTTTCCCCTGCACCTGCAATCAAATCTTCAATTTTTCGACCACTTAATGCACCGTAATCTTGACTTTCAGCATACGCAATGACATCAAAATATACCGATCCATTGTTTTCATATGCAAAGCCATTGTTTATGATTTCTTGTACCATCTCTATTTGCTCCAAAATATGGCCACTAGCTCTTGGTTCAATACTGGGAGATTTGATGTTCATTTTTTTAAGAGCATCATGATAGGCGATAGTGTATCGCTGTACAACCTCCATAGGTTCTATATTTTCAAGCTTTGCTTTTCGTCCAATTTTATCTTCTCCATCATCAGAATCATTCAATAAATGACCCACGTCTGTGATATTTCTTACATAGCGCACTTTGTAGTTTGAATGTAATAAATATCGATACAAAACATCCATCATTAATGCGCCTCTACAATGTCCTAAATGTGGGTCTCCATATACGGTTGGTCCACACAAATACATACCTACAAATGGGGGTGTCAAAGGAGTAAACTCTTCTTTTGTATGAGATAATGTATTGTATAGATGCAATCGAATAGGCATAGCACAAATATAAGTCCATGATTAACAATCAAAACATGTAAAATGGTAACATGCTTCGATTGCTTAAACTATAATCTAAATCTATGTCCTTATTTTTTAAAGTAATTTATTTTTATGATTGTAGACCCCTACATTTGTTGTTAAAATAATTTACAATCATGTCATTTGAATTACCCCAATTACCCTACGCCTATGATGCCCTGGAGCCACACATTGATGCCAGAACCATGGAAATACATCACGGAAAACATCATGCAGGTTATACCAACAACCTTAATGCTGCTGTTGAAAATACAGATCTAGCAAACAATAGCATTGAAGAAATTCTTAAAAACTTAGATTTAAACAATGCAGCTATAAGAAATAATGGTGGTGGATTTTACAATCACACCCTTTTCTGGAATAGTATGTCTCCAAATGGTGGTGGACTTCCATCTGGAGATCTTGCTAATGCTATTAATGAAACGTTTGGCAGCTTTGATTCTTTTAAAGAACAGTTTAGTAAGGCTGCTGCTACCCGATTTGGAAGCGGATGGGCTTGGCTTTGTTCAACACAAGGAAAGCTCAGTATTTGTTCTTCATCAAATCAAGATAATCCTTTAATGCCTACCATTGGTTGTGGAGGAACTCCTATTTTAGGAATTGATGTTTGGGAACACGCTTATTACTTAAATTATCAAAATAGAAGACCAGACTATGTAGCTGCATTTTTTAATGTTATTAATTGGGATGAGGTTTCATCTCGTTACGAAAAATCTAAATAAATTCAAAAAGGCAGGATTTAAATCCTGCCTTTTTTATACGATATTAATTCAAGTTATTTTGAAATTTATTAAGTGGTTATTGTATTTCCTTTCCTTAGGTGCATTCATTTGGTTTGTATATTTTAAACCCATTGATTTTAATTTTAAAACGCTTTGGGATAAAGAGAATATAACGGCTGTTAATGCTGCAAGTGGTGAAGCAGACACTGCACAACAGCAAATCGCTCAAAATATTGATCAAGTAAAAATTCAAGATGCCAAAAACCCAAGTGTTTTAACGAAAATTGACGATGAAATCATCGACTCACCTGCTAAAGTTGAAGATAATACAGAAATTGAAAACAACGAAATACCTGAAAAAATTCAACCTTCAGAAAGTATTAACTTACAAGACTCTTACTTGGTTTTAGTGGGTAGTTTTGGCAAACATTCCAACGCAAAGCGCATGCTTAAAATTGTTGAAAAAAATGGAATACGTGCTGTAATCAAAAAAATAGGCAAACTGCATCGGGTAATCATAGCGTCATCTAATACTGAACAAGAAGCTAATGTTGTGAAAGAAACATACAAGAAAACCTTTGGTGAAACTCCCTACGTGCTCCTACAATAAATTTTCTAAAATTGAGTGGCTAGAGTAAATCTTAAGCCGCTGAACGCGGGTTCTAACCGGCATATGCCTCCCGTGCAATTTATTCCCTCAACCTGTTTTACATAAGCGGCGGTAAATGAGGTTGTTTTTACATTATACTTGATAAAAATTCCAGGATAAAAAAGTACTTGGTCAGCCAAGGTTGGGTTCACTACTCGTACTGGATTTGAATTTATCATATTACTTATGGCTACTGTATACTTGGGCGAACTATTCCACTCAATAATTCCATGATAAAAGCTGCCTAAATCTTGTTCCGTATTTAGCATCTGAGATTCCAATCGAATACTGTTTTTACGGTTGATTTTGTACGTTATTTCACCAAACGGGGTAAGGGTTTCGACATTATCTATTTTCTTGGGATCTTTTCCTTCATATACCGCTTGGTTGTAGGTAACCCTTTGAAGCCCAAGCTTCCCTTTCCATTTCTTATTAAATTTATGTTCTACTTGTATAAATTTTTCATTAAATAACAGTTGGTTATTAAGGTCTGTAATGTTCGAATAGTTAAGGGCTATATTCGTGTTTTTACTAATAGAATAAATCAATTCTGCTTGGTAAGCTTGTTCACCTACAAACTGAGCTGGAGCTTGATACCTCGCTAGCATTCGATAACTTGCCTGTCGTGTTAAAGAGGGTTGATAAGATATTATACCATTAAGAAGATTGGTGTATGGAGATACGCGAAAGGGGAAGTTTTCAATTCTACGGTATTGAGCGTTGACTCCAATAGCTTGATTCTGTTTTGCCCCTAATTTTCGCTTTGAATAACTTATACCTCCTAATAGCAGAGAACCATCACTATTGTATAGGTTTCCTAAATTATCTCTTATGGATTCCGCCGTCTTATAGTTGTATTCTCCATTAAAACCGAAGTCTTTGTAACTTGCATTGAAATAACCGTTTAGAGCATATACGTTATATTTTGGAATAAAACGATCTTCCAATGATAGGGCGTTGATTTCAGTAACCAATGAACTCATCGTATTTTCATCTAGTGTTCTATTAACTCCTGATAATCCAAAATTCAAAACACTGCCATTATCGAAATTGAAACCTTTCTCGCTATTAATGCCTTTAATAATCTGAGGAGAAGTTTCAAAACGTTCTGTTTGCGAACCCTTCTGTTTTCCTGTAAATACTTTAATAAAAAAATTATGGTCAAAGGTATACTTCGCCTTAACACCCTCCATGGCGTAATCAATACCAATCAAACGATTTTCAAAAGCCCGGAACACTGCACCAGACCCAAATTGATCATAAAAAGAGCCTGCCGTAAGCTCAAGATTTCCTATATTTTTTTTGATTTGCCAAAAACCAATGCCCTGTCCCGTAAAACTTTCTGAAGGATTTAAAAGGTTGCTATTGTTGAACAAATCATAGCGTGCTGCAAAATGAAATCCCTTTATGTCATAATTCAAAAATAACCAAGCCTCGGACGAACTAATTTGCCTACCATATTGTGGAGAAGCTGCTTCTGTTGCTCCTATGAGAGAATCTTCTAGAAAGACCGAAAAATTAGACTGAAAATTACCACTAAAAACACCCTGATCTTGGCCATAAATAAACGGATTAAAACAAATAATTGCCAACCCTAAAAATACATACCGATTCATAAATAATTTGTAAAAGTAAATAATTCTGAAAATCCCCACTATTTTAGTTTTTTTTGAAGTGTGAATATCAAAGCAATTCGAAAAGAAATCAAGACTAAAAATAGCTATTTATGCGTAGGTTTAGATACTGATATTAATCGATTACCTGAAGGTTTTACAAAAGACTACCGCGGAGTCATTGCTTTTAATAAAGAAATCATAAACGCAACACACGATTATGCTATTTCCTATAAGGTGAATACGGCCTTTTATGAACAGCTTGGAAGCAATGGCTGGAAAGCACTTGAAAAAACAAGAGAAATGTTACCTGACAATGTCCTCAGTATCGCTGATGCAAAACGTGGAGATATTGGTAATACAAGTAAAATGTATGCTAAAGCTTTTTTTGAAACACTTGGATTTGATGCTGTAACAGTAGCTCCGTATATGGGTATTGACAGTGTGCAACCTTTTTTAGAATTTGATAACAAATTCACCATTGTACTTGGATTAACATCTAATATGGGATCTGTAGACTTCCAAACTAACACTTTGTATCGACCTTTGCTTTATAAAACGGTACTCAAAACTGTTCAAAGCTGGGGTACGGTAGACAATCTCATGTTTGTGGTTGGTGCAACAAAAGCAAGTGCATTAAAAGAAATACGAGACATTATCCCTAATCATTTTTTATTAATTCCAGGCGTTGGTGCTCAAGGGGGTAGCGCTAAAGAGGTGTGTGTTAATGGTGTAAATGATCATGGTGGTTTGCTCATTAACTCTTCAAGAGGAATTATTTATGCTTCCGATAAAAAAGATTTTGCGGATGTGGCTAGACAAAAAGCTAAAGAAATTGCGTTAGAAACGAAACCCTATACACAACATTTGTGAACTTTAAATACAATGAAAACCTACTCCAATACATCTGGGAAAACCAACTGTTTGATCATAAAAACCTGAAAACTACGGATAATCAAAGAATTACTATCCTTAAAATTGGTTTTTTAAATTCAAATGACGGTCCAGATTTTTGTAATGCTTCCATAAAAATTGGTCCAATTATTTTATTCATCACATACTTATAAATGCTGTTGCTCCTTTTATTTTTTTTTATGAAAGAGAAAAAATGGACAGAAATGGGCAAATTGCTTTAAATTATCTTTCTGCTATTCCCGCAGAGAAAAATAGTATTATTCAAAAATGGCAGTCAAAAGGTGTATATGCTAAAAACGCACTTTATACACAAGGATTATTACATTTGTATAAGAGCTATTGTTCATCTAAAAAATGTCTACGATGTAACTGGGGTAAAAAAATACTAGCTAAAAATCATGAGTTTAACTAAAAACATAGAACATTACGCCTTTGGTATTTGCACAGCACTTGGAGAAAAATTTGGAATTAGAACCAGCACCATTCGACTCTATTTTATTTATGTATCCTTCTTTACTTTTGGTAGTCCTGTGGTACTATATCTTGCTATTGCTTTTTGGCTAAATATTAGACACTATATTGTTGCTAGGAAGCATACTGTATGGGATTTATAAAAATCAGGTGTACAGTTTCTTGCTCAGTTGTGTAATTTACCGTTAATAAACGTTAACCCTTGGCATTCTACATTTGAAATATGCAACAACAAATAGCGTTATTCAGAACCACTAAAGGATTTCAACAAAATCACAAAACCACAGCATTAAAATGTACTAATTGTAAACAAGATTTTCTCGCAAATCGAAAAACCGCTAAATTTTGTAGTAGCTCATGTAGGTCTCAATTTTGGATGTCAAAAAACCAAAAAAAAGTAATCACCATTGCAGTACCTATTGATATTGATGATGCATACCTAGAAAAAATTAAGGGCATGTTAGAAAATTATAAATCAACACCCAATTCTATTAATCCTTCATCCCTTCGTTCGCACCATGAAGAAATATTCGCCTCTGAAAAAGAATTGCGTGAATTTATGGCGCAAGCAGGATTTTCTGATTACAAGATTCCAAAACACGACATGGGAATTTATTACGACAAAGGTTTGACCATTAAAAAAACCGACAACACTTTTGAAGTTAGAATTTCTGCTTAAATCTATTCGAAAACCAAATCTACATCATCCGAAAGTGGGTGGGCTTGACATGTAAGTATGTAGCCCTCGTCAATTTCTGAATCGCTTAATCCCTCCCGTTCTTCCATGGATGTTTTTCCACTTCTTACTTTTGCTCGACAAGTGGTGCAAACACCAACAGTACAACTATAAGGTGGGTCTAGTCCTGCCTCTTGAGCGGCAATTAATATCGTTTGTTCTGGTTTTACAACAACATCTTTTTTTTGACCAAAAACCTCTATCTGAATGGTTCGTTCGGTCACCTCTTCGCTTTGCGTGACCTCTTGAGTGGGTACTATAAAGGCGTCATCTTTGGGTGGGGCGGAAAAATACTCCGTATGTATATTATCGTCTCTAACACCCATAGACTTGAGGCTTTCCACCACTATATCCATCATGGGTCTTGGTCCACACGTATAATATTGAGCGGTTGGATAATTTAATCCTAGGTGGGTGCGTGTTATGTCAGAAATAGTATCAGATGTCAGATAACCCTTTAATCCATCCCAATTATTCATAGGGTTGTCCAAGGAATGAATGACTTTAAATTTTTCGCCGTATTGCAAGGACAATGATTCTAATTCATCATTAAAAATGATGCTTTCTTCATTACGATTTGCGTAAATTAACAAACATTTACTGACGGGTTGTTCAACTAAAATCGTTTTTATAATGCTTATTAATGGGGTGATACCACTGCCTCCGCCAAAAAAAACATAATGTTTCGTACTTGGATTAGCATCTAAAACAAAATTACCCATGGGTGGCATAATATCAAGTTGATCTCCTACGCTCACTAAAGAATTTAAAAAATTACTCATGCGACCATCTGTTACTTTTTTAACAGCAATGGTTATTTTCTCACCCGTAACGGGACTTGAACACATTGAATACGATCTTCTAATTTCTTCGTTATTTATACGTGCACTGAATGTAAGATATTGACCCGCTTTGTATGAAAATAAGGGTGCCATTAAAGCGGGGATGTCAAATGATATACTGACTGCATCTGAGGTTTCTTGATTTATTTTCGAAACCGGAATGGAATAAAATCCTGTAGGCATAATTTAATTTTTTATTAACTTTTCTAATATTTCAATTGCGTTTGTCGCTGCACCTTTTCTTAAATTATCTGCTACTACCCACATGTTTAATGTGTTTGGGTTTGACTCATCGCGACGTAATCTTCCCACAAAAACTTCATCTTTATCTTTTGCATATATAGGCATAGGATACTGATTATTTTGTATGTTGTCTACAAGAACTACTCCTTCTGTCTGGGTAAGAGCTTTTTTAACATCATTCATATCAAAGTCTCGTTCAAAAGCTACATTTATAGACTCTGAGTGCCCTCCGGTAACTGGAACTCTTACAGCGGTAGCTGTTATTTGTATGTCGGGAGATGCAAATATTTTTCGTGTTTCATTGACCAACTTCATTTCCTCTTTAGTGTAGCCATTATCTAAAAAAACATCACAATGCGGAATACAGTTTTGATCTATTGGATAAGAGTAAACCATGTTAGAGGAAGACCCTTTTTTTCTCTCATCTTCCATTTGTTGAACTGCAGCTTTACCTGTTCCACTAACAGATTGGTATGTAGAAACCACAATTCGTTTAATGCCATAAAGGTGATGCAACGGGTGAAGGGCTAAAACCATCTGAATTGTAGAACAATTAGGATTTGCAATAATCTTTGCATCACCAATACTGTCTTGATTGATTTGGGGTACAACCAAAGGGCAATTATCATTCATCCTCCAAGCAGAAGAGTTGTCAATAACTACAATGTTACGAGCTGCAAATCTAGGTGCCCATTCTTGTGAAACATTTCCACCAGCAGAGAAAATAGCAAAATCTAAATCAAGCTTTACAGCTTCTTCAATTGTTATTGCAGCGTAATTTTTACCCTTATACTCGATAATTTTGCCACGATTTGTAGCGCTTGTTACAGGATAAAGTTCGTCTATTTTTATATTTCTTTCGCTTAATACTTTGAGCATCGTTCTGCCAACCATGCCCGTTGCTCCAACTATAGCTAATTTCATGATATTTTATTGGGTATATTTAGATTTAATGTTCTGTTGGAAAGTTTAGCTTGAGCTTGTATGGCTTTTATATAGGCACCGAGCTTACTCAAATAAATACTTTGAAATCCGTCGGAAAGGGCTTCTTCTGGTTCATTATGAACTTCGATCATCAGTCCATCTGCTCCAGCTGCAACAGCCGCTAGTGATAGTGGGGTAACCAAGCTTCGCTTTCCTGTACCCTGACTTGGATCAGCTATCACGGGGAGGTGGCTTAATTCTTTAGCTAGAGGTATTGCCGCTATATCCATGGTATTTCTTGTAGAGGTGTCAAATGTTCGAATTCCTCGCTCACATAAAATTACATTTTGGTTGCCGCCCAGTAAAATATATTCAGCCGCAAGTAGCCATTCGTTTACTGTGCTTGACATTCCTCGTTTTAAAAGTATTGGCTTATCCAGTTTTCCCAGTTCTTTTAAAAATTGATAGTTTTTTGCATTTCTGGACCCTACCTGAAGTATATCAGCAAAGGGGTATACTTCTTCAATTAAAGAGGTGTCCAATACCTCTGTGACTATTTTTAAGTTATATTTTTGAGCTGCACTCTTTAAAAGTTTCAAGCCTTCCTTTTGTAGACCTTGAAATGCGTATGGTGAGGTCCTTGGCTTGTAAGCACCACCCCGCATAAATTTTACACCTAGTTTTGAAATCCCTTTTGCAATTTGATTTAACTGGGCTTCCGTTTCTACGGCACATGGCCCTGCAATCAAACACAGTTCTTCTTTTCCTATAAATTCATCTCCTACCTGAATAACACTACTGTGATTTGTGTTTTGCCTGGCAGCTAACTTTAAATCAAACATGACTATCTAATAAACGAATGGGCACTAATTCAGTTTTGTATACTTTACACTTAATTGCATAGAGCCATTTTGGGTGTTAGAATTTATCACAGCTCTATGAGGTGTTATTGGAAAATCTACAGGAATACTTAAATAAAAACCCTTAAATTTATTAATTCCACTGGCTTGGTATTCTTTAATTAAATATTGAAGATATCTGTTAAAATAAAAAACATAGCCATCCACGTTTTTATCATAATAGGCTTCTGAAAATCTAGGATCTCTGGTATCTTTAAATTGGGTAAGAGATTGTGTTGTGTCGGTTTCATCTGGGGTTAAAAGCCAAAGCCTTGGAGGTTGAGGATATTTTACTGAATCCAGATATTGTTCGGCAATGGGAATTACCAATTTGGCTTCATTTATAACCACTTCCTCTGGAAACTCGATTAATTCTACTAAATCGGGGATGTCTATCTTGACTTTGGAACCTCCTAATGACTGAAGATAGGTGAGGTCATAGTGACCTGTGCTATTTTTTTGCTCTTCTATTTCTGCTGAATGACTGGTTTCAAAAAAGTTGATTCGCTTAGAACTTATCCCAAGGGGTATCTCGAGGCTAAGCGTATCGTCATAAAATAAGTTGAGGCTTGAAGAACCATTATTGGCTTCAACTGCAATAATTGCCCCATCCCCAATAACCACTTCCCTTGGGACAATAACTAATCCTTGAAGAGATGCTATAAAATTATCATTTGTATTAAACGCTGCTTCATCAAAATCTAAAATCTCTTGCCCAAAGGAGTGATCAAGTGTTATACTAATTCTGGGTGAAAGCATTATGGATTCACCGTCAATGATAGACTTTACACTGTCTAAATTAAACTTACCAACGAAAGTTCCTACTTGATTGCCAAGTATTGGTGTGTAGTCATTATAATAAATATCATTATTCAAGGATTCGTCAAGCTTAAAAACATCCAAAATAATCTCACTAGTCAAATCACCGTAATGTATATCATACGCAACATATTCAGTAGGGGTAGACACAACTTGGGTTAGGTCGTAAGTGAGTACCAATTTTACTGAATCTAAGGTAGTATTGTTTAAGTTAATGCCCGTTTCTTTCAGTCGAGGCTGAACAACAAGACTAGCCTTACTCTCACCAAAAACAGGGTCGTTAATAATTCCCAAAAGGCTTGAAGTCAATGTGTTAACAGAAAAAGTATCGTCACTTACGGTTCTACATATGATGTTTGAATACTCTATGTTTATTGCATTAGCCAGCGACTCATCTCCGATTAAATCCAAACCTATTTCGGTTGACTCTTTTTTGCAAGAAAAAAGAGCGATTAAAAAGAAAAGGGGTAGATACCCCTTTGTGATTATGTTTAATTTTAATTTTTTCACTAAACTATTCCTCAGTAAAAAGAGAGTTGTAAAAGTTTAAGTAGTTGTCTGCAATTTGATCATTGGTATGAGTCAACATTGGTTTTTTACACGCATTTAGTTTTTGATTCACTTCTTCGTTAATCTCATCACACTTAACAATGGCATCTGCATGTGCTATTCCGCCCATATGGAGGCTCGAACAATCCGCCTTAGAAAATGGTTCTAATTTATCGTCTTCAATATAGTTAAGACTTGCTTTTCGCATGAAATCTTCTCCGAGGTCTTCATTGAAATCATTTTCATATACTGAATAAATTACTTTTGAATTTGAAAAGACCGGTTCATCATTATAAATAGTTTTTAAATACAGGGGTATCAGACTTGTCATCCAACCTTGACAATGAATTATATCCGGATACCAGCCTAGTTTTTTAACTGTTTCTAGGGCACCTTTGCAAAAAAATATGGTACGCTCGTCATTGTCAGAAAAGAACTCTTCATTTTCATCATTATAGACAAACTTACGTTGAAAAAAGTCTTCATTATCTAAAAAATACACCTGCATTTTAGTGTTGGGTATTGATGCTACTTTAATAGTAAGCGGGTTGTCGTTGTCATCAATGGTAATATTCATACCCGATAATCGAACAACCTCATGTAGACGATTTCTACGTTCATTAATAACACCAAAACGGGGAACCAATATTCGTACTTCATTATCTTTTTCTTGTATTTTTTGAGGTAAGTATCTCGCAATTTCTGCAAGTGACGTATCTCCATCTAAAAAAGGTCTCATTTCTGAAGAGATAAATAGAATTTTTTTTCTTTCCGTTTTGTTATCCATTGAATGATTTAATTGTTTTACAATTGCAAAGGTACTGTTGTATTTTTTTAATATTATAACGTCAACCTATTGTTTGTTTAGTATTTTTTTTGTATATAGATGGTCATATTTAGGCAGTTTGAAACATTGTTAAAACACCTTTATTTTTTAAAAAAAACAACGAATGGTCTTGGATTTGGTTTTGTCCCAACCATGGGTGCATTGCACGAAGGACACCTCTCGTTAATAAGAGCTAGTAGAAGAGAATGTGGCGTAACCATTTGCAGTATTTTTGTTAATCCTGCACAATTTGGCGATTCTAATGATTTAGAAGAATACCCAAAACCTATTGAACAAGACATCGAATTGTTAGTTAAAAATGCGTGTGATATTCTTTTCTTGCCCAGTGTTGAAGAGGTCTACCCCGTAGATTATGTGAACCAGTGCTATGATTTAAACGGTTTGGATCTTCGTTTTGAAGGAAAGAGCAGGCCTGGCCACTTTCAAGGGGTTTGCAACGTTATTTATCGTTTTTTATCACTAATTAAACCCGATTTTGCATATTTTGGTCAAAAAGACTACCAACAAACTGTGGTGATTAAAAGGCTGACTGAGGTTGCGCAGCTGAATACAATAATACGTGTCGTTCCAATTGTTCGCGAGAGCAATGGGTTGGCAATGAGTTCTAGAAATATTCGGTTGAGTGCTTCTGGAAGAAATAAGGCTAGTTTTATTCTAGAGGGTCTGGAAATTCTTCAAAAAAATTTTAGAGTCCAAGGGATATCTAAGGCCATTGATTTGGTTTCGTGGCACATCGCCAGTTTTGAAGGGGCTGAATTAGACTATTTAATAGTGGCCGACAGCACTTCGTTAAAGGAGGTTAAAGACGAAGAACATACCGATTTGGTAGCGCTCATTGCTGTGAATTATGAGGGGGTTCATTTGTTGGACAACATGATTCTTTCTCAATAAGGTTGTCTAAATGTTAGAATTTTTGTATCTTTGCACTTAATTATCGCGGGATGGAGCAGTGGTAGCTCGTCGGGCTCATAACCCGAAGGTCACAGGTTCGAGTCCTGTTCCCGCAACCAAACAATCAGAGAGTCTCGCTTAACGGCGGGACTTTTTTTGTTTAATCAACAAGCATTTCGCGTTTCACCTGTTTTTAAGGGCTAATGTCTATATTGTTTGAAATAAATTTATGTTCAACTATCTTGATTTTCTTGAACAGGATTACCTATGTTCAACTATCTTGATTTTCTTGAACAGGATTGCCTGTTTTTTACACAATAAAAAAGGAGAGAGTGTTGCCACCCTCCCCTTTGTAAATATTTAGTATATGAATTAACGTACAATTATGAACTGAGCAACACCCGATTTCTCGTTTGATGCCATTCGAATGATATAGTTTCCAGCTTCTAAGTTAGCTACAGATAGGTTGTTGTTTACAAATGATCCGTTTGCAACCTTAATACCCGAAACAGAATATATTTCATAGGTAGCCCATCGATCTGTACCTAAAACTGTAAGATTCTCTGCCGTTGGATTGGGATATACTCGGCAATCTAACACCAATTCAGATACAGAAGAACGATCCACCCACTCTTGGATGTCGCTTAAATATCTTGGGAAAATTTGGTATCCTTCGTCATAAGGAGCGCTATTATCAAACTGTCCACCTATACCCACAATAGTCATCGTGTCATAACTTACGGGCTGGCCAACAATAGTGGTGGCGTCTTTGTCAACCCTAATTTGGAAAGTATCTGCGTCTGCATTCGTTAACTTAACATTGCCATTGTTTGGCCACACTGTTGTGGTGTCAGCAATCCACACTTTTTCCAGTTGAATGAATTCAGACTCTGTATCTTCTGTTGGAACGGTAACCATGGTAGGAGTAGCTAACGCGTTACCTTGACTGTTTACTTTAATACTATCCACTTTAAGTTCCAATAAACCGTTATAAAAATCGATTTGGCCTCGTGCTGTAATTTCATCTCCTTCGGTAACCACATAATCGTTTACATCTACAAAGTTGAAGATATTTATGCCGCTTGTAGCGTCGATGATTGTAAATGATAGTCCAGCATTTCCATCGTAATCTATGCCATAAACTACACCTGTTACCTCATATTTAACTCCTTTATTGTTTGGAGACAAATCCACATCTAAATCCACAACATCTATTATATCTGAAACAATATAGTCATCATTAACGATGACAACTTCTGCTATGGAGTCTGCGCCTAAAATTGCATTTGCACTTAGGTTGCTTAAAGCAAGGGTTATGTCCTTGTTAAGACCGCCGTCCGAATTGTCTACTATATTCATTGTAACTGTTTGACTTGTGGCATCGCCAGCAGCAAAAGTTAACATAGTTGACGAGGTAACAGTATAGTCTGTGCCGTCTACCGCAGTACCTCCGGTAATAGTAACTTCTACTGTGGTTGCATCAACGCTTGATGGTTCTTTTATGGAAATTTCAACGGAAGCTGTCCCTGCATTTTCATCTACAAAGTATTTTGTGTTAGAGAATTGTACTTCTGGAGCGGCAGCAGGATAGCAATCACAAGCGTGTCCACCTAAATTAGTCCACGTGTTATTAGCTTTAACCTCCCACTGGTCTGCTGAAGATGTAGACCAAACAGCGCCTTCTTTAACTGATGCTTTTCTAACCAAAGTGTGGTTTTGGGTTGCGTTTGTTGTGCCAGAAGCATCCCATCCATTTCCTGGGTCATCACCAAGCTCTCCAACTTCATCTACAAAGGAATAATCGCTTGCTCTCCACAATGCGTACCAATCATCTCCGTTTGATAAGAAATTATGGTTTACATCTGCTTCAGCAAGAATTGTTGCATCAGCACTTGAGTGAGAAATCACAAATACTTCTCCTGCTTTTACTGTTTGTCCAGAGAACAAGAATGAATTATCGTATTCAAAAGAATTACTTACTTTTTTGTAAGAGTATCTCCAGTAACCTCCACCTATTGAAATGTCAACAGTCATGGCGGTATCACCATCAATAACGTATTCGTATATTATTGAATCCTTGGCATCGTTTACAGATGACAATTCTCCTCCATTATATGGTTTTGGAATACCTACATGGCTACCTTTACCATATACCGTGAATGTACCGTCACCGTTGTCTTTCCAAGATCCCAACTTGGAACCATCGAAAGGCGAAACGGGTGTTGCGCACCCATCAGCTGCCGCACCTTGCCAGCCTTCGATCCAAGTTTCGGAACCCATTACGTTTTGGAAAGCACCACTTTTGTGAAAGACAACGCGATCATCTGCAAGACAACCACGTGTACTGGCATTTATAGAGGTGTTGTACCAATCTACGTTTCCTTTTGATGGCCCTACACCTATAAAAGTAAGCTCCCAGGATCCATTAAGACCGCTATTGCCACATCCATTGGAGCAACTAACTAAAAGATAGTCTTCAAGGTTTATGTCATCTGCTGATGCATTGTAAATTTCTAAATACTTGTTGTTGGACGAGCCTTCAGCGTACTCGCTAATAAACAAGTCTGAGCACTGAGCAGAAGCCCATAAGCTAAAAAATAGTAAAAATACTACACTGTAAATTTTTTTCATTTGATTGTTATTGATATTTGAATCTCAAATTTATGGGTAATTTTTGAAGATATCATAAATATATTGCAAAGAATCTAACAAATAACTAAGATTTGTACATGATCAAGCCCATAAAAATAGGTTTCGTGATGTTGTTGTTGTCCATTATAGTCGTTTGGATTTTGATTTGGTCTGGGGGTGTGTCGCCCAAAATCAATGACAGCCAGGAGTATCTGAATTGTGCCAACAATATGGTTCAAAAACATGTATTTTATGCCGGTGATTTAGACGAAGCTTTGGATTTTAGACTGTTTTCTAAGCGAACGATTGGCTATCCATTGCATCTTGTATTTCAATATAGCAGTGTTGCTTTAATGACCATAACTTCAGGTGGGTTTTTGTTGTTATCCTTCTTTTTGGGTTTGGCTATTTTAGAGTTAATAACACAAAAATCCTTAGCTTACAAAATATATGTCTTTCTTTTTTTATTTAACGTTTCTGCCTTGTTTCACGTCTCTTTTATCTTAGCTGATTTGGCGTTGATGGCCTTGGTAACGCTTGGTGTATATGTTGCGATGATTCGAAACATTGCTGTTGTTCGAAAAATTAACCTCATCGCTTTTTTGTGGTGCTTGGGTGTTTTGTTAAAACCTGTTTTGTTACCATCCTTAGTGGTTTGGCCTTTGGTGTTTTTTTATTACAGATACCGAAAAGGTAAATGGTTACCTGTGGTTTTAGTGCCTGTTTTTGTGGTGTTAATGGTGGGTGCGAGGAACCATCAAAAAACCTCACAATTTGAATATAGCTCTATTTCAACTATAAATCTTGGCAGATACAACGCCAAACTTTTGATAGCTCATATTCATGGATATAAGGCTGCTCAAAATTATGTTTCTCATCCCATTTTCGCCATTCCTACAAATAAAAGAGAATATAAAAAATATGCATCAGGGGTTAAAAGTATGGCAATTCAAACCATATCTAAAGATTGGGTTGGGTATATAAAAGTCCACAGTCTTGGTGTTTTTAAAATGGTGCTTGACCCCGGCCGGTTTGAACTGTTTTCCATACAAAACAAGTCCCCTCTGGAGGTTAGTTTAACTGAAGTTTTGTTGGCCAAGGATTGGATCAAATTAAAGAGTTATATTTTTGAGCATCCTGCTGTATGGGTTCTTTTTTTAGGGTTGTTTTTTTTAAGCGTATTGAAAGTGATACTCTTTTTTTTCTCAACAAAACAAGTGCTAAACAACCCAGCGATACTTGTCGTTTTGTTATATTTTATAGGTATTGCTGGTCCAGTTGGTGCGGCAAGGTTTCTTCTACCTGTAGGTGTGTTGTTTTTGGTTTGTTGTTCTTTAGGTGGATTGCGTATTTTAGATTTTTTCCAAAAAAGTTCTAAATGCTAGTATGTTTTCTCCGAACTTTTTTCTTGTCTTTTCTTGAAGTGAAAATGCATGATTTTGAGAATATTTTTCAAAATTTAACCAAGACGCCAGCGTATATTGAATCGCATATGAATTGTGTGTTCTTTCCATTGGGTTTTCAATGATTTTATATATGTTGTATGATATAAATAGGTTTGTTTGCATTACCTCGGGTATATGTATGTGTGTTAACCATTCTATTGCTTCTTTTTCTATTTCTGGGTTAATACTCAGTGTAACGTTGTATATAATCATTATTAGGCTCGCGGATGATATTGTTGAATTACTGTTTTTAAATATGCTTTATCCAGGTGGGTATAAATTTCTGTGGTAGTAATGCTTTCATGACCTAACATTTGCTGGACAGCACGCAAATCTGCACCGGCTTCAATCAATGTTGTTGCAAAACTGTGCCTTAGCGTATGTGGGCTGATTGATTTTTGAATGCCTGCTTTGGACGCTAATGCTTTTATTAGTTTAAACACAAACACTCGGCTCAAACTTGTTCCTCTTTGGTTTAAAATAAGAATATTTTTAGATTTGGTTTTTGCTACTTTTTCTCTGTATTGTAGAAGGTAGTGGCCTAGTTGGTTTATTGTTTTTTCACCGAAGGGCACTAGTCGCTCTTTATTTCCTTTACCTAAAACCTTAACAAAGCCCTCGTCTACATATATGTCGTTTATAGTTAAAGTCACTAGCTCAGATACTCGAAGACCGCTTCCATACATTAACATAACGATTAGTTTATCTCGCTCCCCAGATCGTTTAGAAAAATCAATTGATTCCATCATTGCTCTAATATCCTCATAATCAAGCACATCTGGTAGTTTTTTTGAAAGCTTTGGTGTTTCTATATTTTGCATGGGATTTGAACCCATGACTTCGTCTATTATTTGTTTTTTATAAAATGTTTTTAAGCCTGATATAATACGAGCAACCGATCTGGGTGCTAAGCCTGATCTGGTTAGGTGGTTAATGAAATCAAAAATTTGATCGTTGTTAATTTTAGTCAAATCTTGGTTGTTGCAAAAGGATGCTAATTTTTTAATATCTAGCTGGTATGCGTCTATGGTGTTTTTGCTTAAAGATCTTTCCAGCAACAGTGTTGTGACAAACTCCTCGACCAGGGCGTTGTTTTTTGTTTTTATTTTAGCTTCAACTCCTGGCACTGAATAACTTCTTTATTGTTGCCATCATTATAATTAACCAGAATAACAATGCTTGCATTTTGAGTGTTTACATTCTCTGGGATGACCAACTCCCATCCTTTTTCTATGACGGTTCCTCTTTCAACAGTTTGACAATTAGAATTGTTGGACAAAAGAGGGGACCCATTGTATGGTGTATATGCTGAACGTAAAACATGTTGATGAACATATGAAGAATCTGTTCCGTTGGAATTATATTGGGGGTGGTTTAAATTGTCTTCTAACAAAAAAACCGAATAAAATGGTTCTGCTATTGGTGTGTTTGTAAATGTAAATTTAGCTTGCACGGTATATGTTGTTTCGTCTTTTTTTTCTTTAATCAAATCGATGTTGACAACTGCTTTTTCTCCATTTAACCTGTTTGCTTTACTTAGCCATTTTTCGAACGGAATATTAATTGTGGTTTCTCCATCAAATAGCGTTCTGTTTACTCCCCCGGCAGGCAAAACATTACTGAAATTAAAAATATTTGTGCCTATCTGTTGGGCGGTTTCTGTTCTTAAATCTTCATAACCACCGAAAGGAAATGTTAATGATTTGGGGTTTTGGGAGTAAAGACCCAAAACTACCACGTTGTTAGTGGTCGCATTGTTCTTAATCTCTGCTGCTGCCAATGCTGCGTTTGGACAAGCAACACACCTTACTCCTGTAAGGTCTTCAATCAGTATGCCCCTGAATGCTGGTGCTGGTATTTCGTTGATGTTTAAAAGATAACAGGTGTCTTTTAGGACAAGAGATTCGTCTTCATTAAAATTGATAGGTGGGGTTGATTCTTTGCATGCAAAAAAGAAAACCAAAACACTCCACATCAATAAAACTTTATTCATTTTTCAAAGTTATTTTTTTGTTTTTAAATAGATGCCTAAATTTTTCAATTCCGTTTTTTTCAATTCTCTAAATTCACCAACAGGTATACCTCTTTTTTCAAATGTATGAAACATAACCCTGTCTAGTTTTACCACTTGATTTCCAATAGATTCGAACATTCGTCTAATCACTCTGTTTTTTCCGCTATGTATTTCTATTCCGTATCTAGGGGTTTCGTCTTCGTTCAACTCTACAATCTTGTTAAAAGCACTTAGTCCATCCTCAAGCTCAATCCCAGATACCATTTGGTTGAGCTCTTCTTGCGTAAGATGTTTTTCTACTCTTGCTTTATACACTTTGTTTATTTTTTTTGACGGATGTAGCAGATTTTGGGTAAGTGTTCCATCGTTGGTTAACAAAATAATCCCTGTTGTGTTTCTATCCAGTCGACCTACAGGATAAAGGTGGTTATATTTTTCTGGCAACAAGTCCATAATAGATCGCCTGCCTTTTTCGTCTGATTTTGTACAAATGATGTTTTTGGGCTTATTAACCAGAACATATAATTTTTCTTCTAAAGATACTTTTTGATTGTTTACTTCGACAACATCAATGTTGCTAACTTTGGTTCCGAGTGCTTTAACCTGAACACCATTTACTTTAACTCGACCCTCTAAAATCAAATCATCTGCGGCTCTTCTGCTACATATGCCAGCGTTAGAAATGTACTTATTTAAGCGCAACTGCTGAATATTGTGGCTTATTTGTTTTTCATTTACTTTCATACTCCGTTCTTTGTGGTAATTTTTGCAAAATAATACCGTTAATAACGATAATAGCAGTTTAATTGAGACTTATCACTTTTATACCTATAATATGTGCGCTTTTGGGTTCAGCAATTACTGTGCCTGCTAAGCTACTGAGGGCTTGTTTGGATTATGACAACAGTATTGTTACTGTAGAGTGGGTACAGCCCGCCGACTTGTGTGGGTCGTTTACCAAATATTCACTTTATGCCAGCGAGAACGGGGGAGCTTTTACAAAGATTGTAGATATACCTAGTCTGAGTATAGAAAACTACCCTCACGATATTAGTAATCAGGGTGATCAGTGGCGCTATTACATTACAACACACACAACATGTAATGGAGATGATAGCTTAATCAGCAACATTATAGCGATAGACAAAACATATCCTACAAATATTGAGCTTGATTCTGTTAGTTACGATTTAGTGTCGCAAGAATTGGTTGCGGGGTGGTCAAAGAACCCGTCTATCGACACCAAACACTACGAGCTTTACGACTATAGTTCGGGAAGCGGGGACTACCTTGGTAAAACAACTGATTTAACATTTAATGTTTCAAAAAGCCGGAACGGCTTCTTTCCTGTCGTATTAGCAACACTTGACAGCTGTAATTTATCTTCTTTATTGTCAAAGCCTCACAGGGCAATACGCTTAAACTCATCAATAGACACGTGCTTAGGAGAGATATACTTAAACTGGAATCTATATGTGGGTTGGGACAACATAAGCCGTCATGAAATATTTGTTTCTGTTAATAACGGACCGTATTCCTTATTTAAAGCCGTTTCTGAGCAAAACAAGAATTTTGTTTATGATAAATTTATGCTGGGTGACACAATAACTGCGTTTGTTAGAGCTTGGAGCCAAAATGGAACAAAAAGCAGCAGCTCGAATATTGTTAAGCTAGAAACAAGAGCACAAAACAAACCTAGTGAATTTAAAATAGATGTGGTTGATGTGGTTGACAATTCTCTGATTATTAGGTTTATATCTAAAAACAACAATGATGTTTCAAAGTTTTTTGTCTGGGAGTTAAGTGAAGCCGAACCCATAGCATCCGTGTTGTCAAATTCTGACAAAACAGAATTTATTGTTGAGGATAACATAAACAATCCTAATGATGCTATCTTTCATTACAGCGTGAAAGCAATTAACCTGTGCGGAGACAGCTTAACGTCAACGGGTTTTGCAAGCAATATTTATTTTGATCCAGAGAAAACTCCCCTTCACAACCCATATGATGGTTGGCTGAGTGGGGCAGAAAGCTATCGGTTAGAAAAGTACAATGGTTTCACGTGGAACGTTGTTGAGGAGAACACAGGACCTATTGAGAAAGGTGAGTTAACTTTAGAAAGCGGGTGTTATCGGGTTGTTGCTAGGGAAAAAAACAACGAGACGAACATAAGTCACTCAAACGAAGTCTGTATAAATAAACCGCTAAATGTTTATATAACCACTGCACTTAACCCACAGGGGTTGAACAAAAACTTCAGTATTAAGGGAGAGGGCATCGATCACAATCAATCATTTTATACCATCTATAATCGCTGGGGAGAAATTATAAAAAAATCTAAAACCAACGAGCCCTGGGATGGTTACTATAATGGTAATTTGGTTGCCCCTGGTGTCTATTTGTATATCGTTGACATACAGGGTTATTTGGGTGAAAAATTACAAGATAAAGGGGTTGTTAATGTTGTTAGATAATATACAAGTACAAACTCGCGGTGAACTTGAAAAACTTATGGATATTGTTGCTTTAAATCAAATTCACGCCGCACTAAATCTTGAAAAACCTGTAATTTATTGCTTTGTTAATGATGAAGAGCTGCTTAAAGTAAACATAAACATGTTGGGTCACGACTATTACACAGACATTATCACATTTGATTATAAGGATGACGATATCGAAGAGGATGAAATTTTGATCAGTTACGAACGTGTAATTGAAAATTCCAAAACGTATAACGTGGAGCTGTCAGAAGAGTTACACCGAGTATGTATTCATGGTTTGTTACATATTGCGGGCTTTGGTGATAAAACCAATGAAGAAAAGAAAGAAATGAGAATGAAAGAGAATTATTACTTAAAAAATTACTGTTCCACGTGAAACCCAACAATACATATGATTTGATTGTTGTAGGTGCTGGTCACGCTGGTTGTGAGGCGGCAAACATTGCTGGAAAATTAGGTTCTAAGGTTTTAATGGTAACCATGAACATGGAAACCATCGCCAAAATGTCTTGTAATCCTGCAATTGGGGGGGTTGCTAAAGGTCAAATTGTGCGAGAAATTGATTGTCTAGGGGGGTTAACAGGGATTGTGTCAGACTACAGCACTATGCAATTTAGAATGTTAAACAAGTCTAAGGGACCAGCTATGTGGAGTCCAAGGACGCAAAATGACAGAAATCAGTTTTCACTAAAATGGCGTGAGCTTTTGGAGAACAATTTTAATATTGATTTTTTGCAATCGTCTGTTGGTCAATTAATTATAGAAAAAAACAGGGTTGTTGGTGTTGAAACGACAGATGGAAGTAAAATATTGTCTAAGACTGTGATTTTGACAAGCGGGACTTTTATGAATGGGGTTATACATGTTGGTCAAAAACAAAGCAGTGGCGGAAGAATGGGAGACAGTGCTTCTTTTGGAATTACGGAGCAACTTGTTTCTATTGGTTTTGAAGCGGGGCGTATGAAAACAGGAACGCCGCCAAGAGTTGATGGACGAACCATTAATTATAGTGTATTGGAGGAACAAAAAGGAGACGATATTCCAGGATGTTTTTCTTTTGTAAAGCCTAACCGAGTAAAAAAACAACATAGTTGTCACATTACTTACACCAACGAAAAGGTGCATGATATTTTACGCTCAGCTTTTAATAAGAGTCCGCTGTTTAATGGAGCAATAAAGGGGGTTGGCCCTAGGTATTGTCCATCCGTTGAAGATAAGGTAAATCGTTTTGCTGAACGAACAAGACACCAAATCTTTGTTGAACCCGAAGGGTGGAATACCTATGAAACATACATCAATGGGTTTAGCACCTCTTTGCCTCAAAACATTCAATATGAAGCAATGAGACAAATTAAAGGTTTTGAAAATGCTAAAATGTTTAGACCGGGCTATGCTATTGAGTATGATTTTTTTTATCCAACTCAACTTAAATTGAGTTTAGAGACAAAAGCTATTGAGGGTTTGTTTTTTGCAGGACAGATCAACGGAACAACAGGATACGAAGAGGCTGCCTGTCAGGGATTGATGGCGGGCATAAACGCTCACCATCGTATAAACGAAAAGAAACCTTTTGTTTTGAACAGAGGAGAGGCTTATATCGGTGTTTTGATTGACGATCTGGTTAATAAAGGGACAAAGGAGCCGTACCGGATGTTTACAAGCAGGGCAGAGTATAGAATTCTTCTAAGGCAAGACAACGCAGATACAAGGCTAATTCCTTTGTCTCATAAAATAGGAACGATTTCTGACGAGGAGTATGAAAAGGTTTTGACAAAGTCAAATAATATAAAAAAAATCACTAAAATTTTTGATTCTAAAACTGTTAAGCCTGCAGAAATAAATGAAATTCTTGAAGAGCGTGGATCTAACCCAATTCCTCAAAATTATATAATTGCTAAAGTTTTAGCTAGGCCGCAAATTTCTCACAATGATCTTTTAAGAGTTGATTCTATTAACAAATTGGTTAACGAGTATAGTCAGGAAGAGATTGAACAAGTGGAAATCTTGGTGAAATACAAAAGTTATATTGAAACAGAAAAAGAAAATGTAGATCGGCTGAGGAAAATGGAAAATAAGAAAATTTCTGCCGATTTTGATTACAGTTTAATACACTCTTTGTCATTAGAGGCTATTGACAAATTGAACAAAATTAAACCAGAGAGCATTGGTCAAGCTTCTAGGATAAGTGGTGTTAGTCCTGCTGACATTTCTGCTTTATTGATTTACTTAAATAAATGAAATTTTTATATCCTTTTGCTTTGTTGTTCCTATCCTGTGCTTCTATTCAGTCCCTAGAAGGCGGGCCTAAGGATAGTAACGGACCTAGTATAAGCCGTATTGTTCCAGCATATGGAGAAAAGCACGTTACTGATCCAGTAATTGTTATTGATTTTGATGAATATATTAAATCAGATAAACTCGATGAGGTAATTATTATATCACCAAATCAAATAGTAAAACCCACCATTAAAATAAAAAATAAAAGACTAACGATTCGATTAAACGACTCATTACTTTTAGATAAAACATATACTATCCAATTAAATAATGGCATTGTTGATGTTAACGAAGGGAACCCTGTAGGTAATATACAACATGTGTTTTCAACAGGAGACTATGTAGACTCCTTTTCTTATAAAGGTGTGGTGTTTTCAAATTTAAATCAAAACGTTTTAAAAAATTACAATGTTCATCTATATGAAAATCAAAACGATAGTTGTATTCTTAACGTGAAACCTAATTATTTAATTAAAACAAATAAAAATGGAGAATTCCAGTTTGATAATCTTCCTAATCAAAAATTTATGGTTCTTGTGTTAAACGATGAAAATAAAAACCTATTGTATGATTATAATGAAGAATCCTCTGTTCTTTCATATATAGAAAGTAATAAAACTAAAGGGGATACTTTTTACACATTTTTAAGTAAAAAAGAAAAATATATACCGTCTTTAATAAAACCTAGATTTCCTGGTGTGGTAAATTTTAAAATGAATCAACCATTGTATATAGATACCGTGGATGTAATAATTAATGATACGAAAACTAAATATTTTATAAATAATACAAGAGATACCATTACTGCTTATTGTGATTCAATGATTGAATCAATAAAAATATATATAGGTGCAGATAGTTTTGATTTTAATTATAATATAGATAGTAGCAGTTATAAAATGATACCAAGATTAACCTATACGTTACTATACAATAAAATTAAAATTAAATCTACAATTCCAGGAAAATTTGACTCAGAATTTTTAAATATACACGTTGATGATAAAGATGTTAATTTTCAATTGTCTAAATTAAATCCTCAAGAAATAGAAATAGATTTAGAAGCTAACGATAAAATACAATTAAATATTAAAGAAGGATTTATAACAACATATTTTCATCAAACAAATAAGTTAGATACTATTATAATAAATAAAAAACATGATTATAAAAATCAGTTAATTATTAATTTAAAAACCACAAAAACAGAAAAATATATAATAGAATTAATCCGGGAAAAGCAAATAATTGAATGTCGGTATTTGAGTGATATAAATAAGCAAGTATTTAAAAATATTGAGCCGGGATTATATGATATAAGAATAATAAAAGATTTAAATAAAAATAAAATATGGGATCCTGGCTCAATATTTTTAAAAGTACATTCAGAACCAGTAAAAATATATACCAATATTAATATTAGAGAAAATTGGATTAACAACTTAGATATTAACCAATTATAAAATTATACACATACTTAATAACAAAATATGTTTAAATAATAAGTACAAAATAATTTAGATGAATTAATATATTTTATCTTCAATATAAAATATATATATACGTGATATTAACATTAAAAACTGCTCTTTTTAACATGTTAATTATTAACAGAATTGTGTTAAAATAATAATAATTAAAGTGTTATTAAATTATTATTAATTAATAATCAGTATTTTATAAAAATAGATATGTTAAAAATATGTTATTTTAATTTTTAAAAAAAATATTATAACCATATCAACATACACTTATATAATTACTATAATTATTTAAATTTATATATAAAACTATATAAATAATAGAAGAATGGAAAATGGATATTGTTCCTTTTTTAATATTCGCTTTATTTGTTAAAAATATGAAGGAAAAACTAAATAAAATAGATGAAAGTGCACAAAATTTTATAATTAAATCAAAAAATGATTTAGAAAATTTTAGGTTAAAATTTTTAGTTAAAAAAGGTATTTTAAATACACTTTTCCTGGAATTTAAAGAACTTCCTTCTGAAGAAAAGAAAGAGATTGGTCAGCTGTTAAATAATTTAAAAAAATCGATAGAGGGTATTTATCAATCAGAAAATTCAAAACTCAATAAAGAAGAAAATATTAATAATCAAAACAATGAATTGCCAGGATATTTTTCTGAGTTAGGAAGTAGACATATTATTAGTCAAGTTTTAGATGATATGATAGAAATTTTCGAACGTTTAGGTTTTTCTGTTTCCACAGGCCCAGAAATAGAAGATGACTGGCATAATTTCTCTGCATTAAATTTTCCTAAAAATCATCCTGCAAGAGACATGCAAGACACATTTTTTGTTGAAGAAGAGCTTGCATTAAGGACACACACCTCTTCTGTACAAGTAAGACTTATGGAAAAAGGAGATTTACCTATTCGAAGCATTATGCCCGGACGTGTTTATAGAAATGAAGCTATATCAGCTCGCTCAAACTGTTTTTTTCATCAAGTTGAGGGTTTATATATAGATAAAGGTGTTTCTTTCTCAGATCTAAAACAAACGCTATATAATTTTGTGAAAGAATTTTTTGGACCCGAAACTAAGGTAAGATTTAGAGCCTCTTATTTTCCTTTTACAGAACCAAGTGCAGAAATGGATATCTTTTTAGGTACAAAAACAGAATCAGATAACAGGTTAACCAAAGGTACAGGTTGGTTAGAAATTTTAGGTTGTGGAATGGTAGATCCTAATGTATTGGTTAATTGTAATATAGACCCAAAAACATATACTGGGTTTGCATTTGGATTAGGTGTAGATCGAATTGCGATGTTAAAATATGGAGTAAAAGATTTACGAACTTTTTTTAATAACGATCAACGTTTTTTAGGCCAGTTTCAGAGTTTATAATTCAAAAAAAGGAAATAAAAAAAGGGTTGTGATTTCACAACCCTTTTTAGTTAAATAACTAAGCTCTTATTCAGCTGTAGTGAGTATCAACTGGAGTTGTTTCAGCTGGAGTTGTTTCAGCCGGAGTGTTGTCAGCTGGTGCTGTAGAATCTACAGCTGTAGAATCAGCGTTTGCTCCTTCACCTTCTCCTGTAGTAGCGTCGCCACAAGCAACAAAACCAAATACAGATACGATAGCTAATAATGCGATAATTTTTTTCATTTTGGTGTAATTTTAATGGTTAAATAAATTTATTAAGTTGCAAATATAAGTGTTTTTTAAAAATACAATTATTTTTTTCTGAAAAACAGCCGTATAGGTATACCCGATAAGTTAAAGTTTGCTCGAAGTTTGTTTTCTAAAAACCGCTTATAACTGTCAGGAATATATTGTGGTAGATTACAAAAAAAAGCAAAAGACGGACACGGTGTTGGTAACTGCGTAATGTATTTAATTTTAATATATTTTCCTTTTATAGAAGGTGGTGGTGTTTTTTCAATAATAGGAAGAAAGAAATCGTTCAATTTGGAAGTGCTAATTTTTAGGTTCATAGAATCATAAACAGAAATTAAACTTTCTAGAGCTTTAAGTACTCTTTGTTTCTTAATAGCGGAAACAAACAATATGGGCACATCCACAAACGGAGCAATCTTTTCTTTAATTAGCGCTTCATATTCTTTAGTGCTATTGGTGTTTTTTTCAACTAGGTCCCATTTATTTACAACAACCACAATACCCTTTCCGTTTTTCTGAGCCAACCCAAATAAATTCATGTCTTGTGCCTCTATTCCTCGAGTAGCATCTATAACTAAAGCAACAACATCCACATTTTCTATAGCTCGAACAGAGCGCATAACAGAATAAAACTCAATATCCTCTGACACTTTACTTTTTTTTCTAACACCAGCAGTATCAACCAAAAACACATCATGGTTAAAAGCCTTATATCTTACAAACAACGTGTCTCTTGTTGTACCAGGTATATCTGTTACAATGTTTCTGTCTTCTCCAAGAAGCGTGTTGCAAATTGTAGACTTTCCAACGTTTGGTCTGCCAATGAATGCTATTTTAGGTATATTGTCTTCTAATGATACATCTCCTTCGGGTAGCAAACCAACCAAATCATCCAACAATTCACCAGTTCCGCTGCCAGACAAGGAGGATATCGGATAAAGCGTTTCAATACCTAAAGCATAGTAAGAGTTGGCCATAAATACCCTTTCGTCATTGTCTGCTTTGTTGGCAACAACTAGAAACGGCTTGTTGCTTTGTCGTATGATCTGATAGAAAGCGATATCTAGATCGTTGGGGTCTAAAACAGCATCTACCACAAAAAGCAATACATCTGCTTCGTTTATTGCGAGCTCAACCTGTTCGCGGATACTACTTTCAAAAATATCGTTACTATTTACAACATATCCTCCCGTGTCTATGACTGTAAATTCTTTACCAATCCAGTCGCTTTTACCATAATGACGATCCCTGGTTACCCCGCTTATATTATCAACAATTGCTTTTCTTTCTCCAATTAGTCGATTAAAAAGAGTAGATTTTCCAACATTTGGTCTTCCTACGATTGCTACTATTCCTGCCATTTTCTATTCGTTCAAAGGTACGCGCATATTTATTTCTTCAAGTAACCAAAATATCTCAACTGTTGTTCATCTGAACGCCAATCCTTTTTAACCTTTACAGTCAATGATAAAAACACCTTTTTATGAACAAAAGCTTCAATTCTTTTTCTAGAAGCAATCCCGAGCGCTTTAATAGCCGAACCCCCTTTTCCTAAAAGTATTCCTTTTTGCGATTCTCTTTCAACAAATACGGTAGCGTAAATTTCATCGATTGTTTCTTTTTCATTGTAGTTGGTCACACTTACCTCAACACTGTATGGTATTTCTTTTTTGAACAAGTTTAAAATTTGTTCTCGAATCATTTCGCTTACCAAAAAACGAACACTTTCGTCACTTATAGTTTCTTTATCATAAAAAGCAGGGTGCTCGGGAGAAAGTAAAACCAAAGAAGCAACAACCGTTTCTATGTTAAAACCTTCCTTTGCGCTGGCTAAAAAAACATGATCCGTGTTAAATGTATTTTTAATGGATTCCATATGAGCTTCTATGGAATCCTGATTTTCTACCAAGTCTGCCTTATTTAAAACAACCACCAATGGACAGGTTGTTTTTTTCATGCGCTCCACAAATAGGTCAAACTTTGGATACTGGCCATCTAAAACAAGCAGCACAACATCCGCATCTTCAAGAGATTCATTAACACTACCCATCATAGCCTCTTGAAGCTTGTATGCTGATTCTTCAATAATGCCAGGTGTGTCTGAGAAGATAAGTTGGTGGTTTTCACCATTTAATATGCCTTTAATTCGATGTCGGGTTGTTTGAGCTTTTGGGTTGGTGATAACCAAGTCTTCTTTTAAAATAGCATTTAATAAGGTCGACTTACCCGCATTAGGCAAACCCACAATGGCAATAAATCCAGATTTAAACACGCTACAAAAGTAACCCGTTGTATTTCAATATATTCCAATCCACAATAAAGTGTCTGTAAACTAATTTAATTTATTTTGTAACGAGCAACCATTAAGTGTTGTCTTACATATGAAATTAACTCAAACATTAAAAATCTAAAAAAACATCATTATGAAAAAATTACATTTATTAGTTGTATTGGTTGCTGGAACCATGGCATTTTATTCTTGTCAAAAATTAATTGACCTTGTTCCAAAAAAAGACGGAGATTGTGAAAAAGGCAACACAGAACAGTGTGAGGGAAAAGGTTCAATTACAATGAACCATAAAGGCAAAGTAGAAATAGCGAGGTGTGGAGTTTTAATTCACACACAAGATAAATCTGGAAACCCCATCACCGTTCTAGAGCCTGAAGAAAACAGACAGTATTGTTTCATAAAGAACAAAGAATTTGGGTTTAAGATCCAAGAGCTCTACTGAAATTTGGTGTAGATTTAGAACAAGGGTTAATGTACCAAAAAAAGTGGAATAGAAACGCATTAGTTTTTGAACTTTTGAGTCAATTTTCTTTGACACAAGTATCTAAAAATGCGGACTATGTGGCGTTTCAAAATAAGTTTAGATTTTCTTTAGGATTAGGATACTTGTTTGGGGAATAGATATCAAAAAATCAGTCCTTCAAAACAATTAGTTTGGTGTGAAGATATGAGCTATCCAATACTTCAACACGATATTTTACTTTAAGAGCATTGTAGGTACTCAGGTGCGAAATCAACAACGTATCTCCAGTTTTAACCTGGTTTAACCATAAACGAGGCACAAAAAACCCTTTTTCTAATTCTAATTTTTTTAAATAGAAAAGATGCGGTTCAAATCCATGGGCGGTATCTAATAAGATTCGAGTATTGGAAGTTAAGTTGCTTTTGTGTTCTGGGTTTTTTAAGTAATGAGAAATACCATTGGTTTCCCATTCATAGTATTTTTCAGAAGGGTTTAAAGCATAACCATAGGCCCTCTTGTAGGGTACCCACAACAATAGCAACAAGCTAAGCACCATCCACCCTTTTTTTAATTTAAAAAAACAAACAAAATCAAACAGAACGAGCGCCACAGACACAGCAAACAAAGGAATAACAGGAGCGATATACCAAAAATTTTGAGATCCCACGGAGAGAACAAAAAACAAAACAAAACCTTGCACAAACCAAAAAAAGTGATTTTGAGAATTTAGTTTTTTAATAAGCACATAAACAGTGGCAGGTAACACAACCCAAAACCAGTAGCTCATTTTTTCCTTCAGCAATAAATTAAAGTAGTAAAAAAAACCCTCTTGTTTAAAAACGGATGTTTTAGAGGTGTTGAAGTATCTTGGAAACAACTCATTTTCCCAAACCAAACCGATATACCCGGGCTGCCTATTTTCTCTGAGCAGGTAGTAGGTAACAATTGGTAGAACAAAAATCAACAAAGACCAATAAAAATGTGGGTTCTTTAGGGTAGACAACACCAGTTTGTTTTTTAACACCACCACAAGTGTGCCGGGTAACACCATCAAAATAGCAACGCTTTTAGTTAAAACGCCAAGCGACAAAATAAACCCACATAGATATAAATATTTGTTTTTTTGAGTTGCGCAATAGCCATATAGTAGGAACAAAAACAACAAAAACTCAAAAACCAACAGAGCGTCATGATCTCCAAATCGACCAACATGGTCCCCATAAAACCCAGAAGAAGTGACCGTAATACCAGAAGCCAAAATACCTATCCAGGTATTTTTGGTTGACACATACGCAGCAAAATAGACCAAAACCAACGACCCAATAGTAAACAGAACAGAGGGTAAACGTATCGCTAACTCATTAAGCCCCAGTGTGTGCAAAAACCCAACCTGTATCCAAGTGAGTAAAGGCGGCTTTAATTCATAGGTTTCGGGTTGAAAATTCCATGTTCTAACTAACCAATTGTGCGACTGGTACATTTCGATTGCATTAATTGCGTTTCTAGACTCATCCCACATTCGAAACGGCAACAAATCTACTTTCAACCAAAGAGGAACACTAAAAACAATCAAAAATAAGAACGGAACGAAGTATTTTTCGATCACATCGGCACCGTATTGTAGCTTCGTTTTATTCATTTTTAAGTTTAAGGTACTGCTTGCGGGCCTCGGTCACATATAAACTACCACTATAATTAAAGACTAACTGCTCAAACAATTGTTTTGCTTCTTTTTGGTCTTTCAATATCTGAATTGAGATAACCCCAGCACGAAACAAAGCATTATCGGCAAGGATATCGTTAGGATATTTTTGATACACAACAGTATATAGGGATTTTGCTTTTTGAAAATCCCCTAATTGCTCTTGAACCCGAGCTTTTAAAAAATAGATTTCGTCATTTAGTGAATGATTTGGGTATTTAAACGGCAATAAGTTTAACACCTCGTTGCAAGCATTAACTTTATTTTGAAACAATAAAAAATCCGCTTTTGCATAGTCGGTTAGCGCCTGATTTGTGCTATCTAACCCTATATTATCTTGAATTAAAAGCGACAATTCCATCGCATTATTACTTATAAGTTGGGTGGTTGCCATTTTTAAAACGTCTAATTGACTTTGTGCCCATTCAAAATCACCCATGTAGTAACTCAGTTTTGCACTCTTAAAACGAGCTTCTTGACCCAAAGCATCCTCTTTAAATTGTTTCTCCACCTGACCATAAAGCAAGCGAGCCTCCCACTCAAGACCTTGAACGAGGCTAGCATCACCCAATAACAACTTACATTTTGCCACAAAACCAGGCTGTAATCGCGGGGTTTCAATTATTTTTTTAAGAAGAATACAAGTTTCTTCAGGTTTTTTCAGATAAAACAGATTTATTTCTGCCAAATGATAAATACTGGATACGGTCTTATATGTTAATCCTTCCTGATTTATAAGTTCCTGTATTTTTAACGTCAAGGTAGATAACTCTGAAGAGTCTGGTTGAATAGATAGCGATATTTGCTGATACAGGGCTCGGATAAGACCGTTTTGCCCATCCAAATAATAGGGGTTATTTTTTCCTAAATCAATAATGTAATAGTATGCGTCAATCGCTTCTTTAAACACATGGTTTTGTAAACAGAGATCACCTAAATCAAGCACTCTTTTGCCTTGGGCGTTTGACAAACGATCAATATATTTTACCTGTTTAAAAGCAGACGCGTATTTTTTTTGATGAATAAAACATTCCAACAACAGCTCGTTTAGCATTACGTTGTCGGGTTTTTTCTGGATGATTTTAAGTATTATTTGTCTTAGGTGTTCAACAGCCTCAGGTTCTTCAAAAACAGTAATTAAACTCCTATTTACATAGGTATACGTGCTGGGTTCTTGTTGTATTAAGTTAATGGAAAAATCAGCAAGTTCTTTTGTTTTCAATGTTGATCGGTATACATAAATAAGTTCAACATAAAAAGGAAGATGGCCATGTTTTTTAATTCCAAGTTGATATAGTTCAATCGCTTTTTCAGGATACCCCCTACGTTGAAACCCATTGGCTAAGACCTTTACCTCGTATATATTTTCTGTGGAGGATTTAGAAATTTTATCAAAAAACCGGTTAGCTTTCTCGGTTTCACCAAAACGGTCAAGCACAAAACCCAAATCTACTTGCAGGGCAATATCGGAAGGATACTTTTTTATGCGATATTCAACCACCTTTTCAGCCTCTCTTTGTTTTTTTAAGGCAATTAATGTGTTTAAATAATACTCATAAACATAAATAGACGGCGTATTTTGGTGATATATTTTTTTAAAAATCGCTTCAGCTTTTTCATATTCGTTGTTTTCGAAAAATTGTATTCCGAGTCGCTCTTGTGTGGTTTGTGAAAAACTACACACCCATGTAAACGCCACAAAAACAATTATAATTATCCTCATTGTGTAAAGCAAAGATAGAGTTAACTTCTTTCACCACATAGAACGGAACAAATAAGCGTATTGTTGTTACAAATTACTTTTATAACCAGTTAATTAATATATGTATTACCTTTGTTCGGCAAATAACTATATCATTATTTGCAAATGTCCCAGACTACACACCCAAAAATCTTAAACAGAGGATTAACCTTTGATGATGTTTTGGTTTTGCCCCAGTATTCAGAGGTTCTACCTAGAGATACTGTGACTAGAACAAAACTTACAAAAAACCTGTTCATTAATATTCCTATTGTGAGTGCAGCGATGGATACTGTTACAGAGGCAAGACTCGCTATTGCTATTTCAAGAGAAGGCGGCATCGGAATCATTCACAAAAACATGAGCATAGCTGACCAAGCCAAACAGGTTAAAAAGGTAAAAAGATCGGAAAGCGGTATGATCAAAGATCCAATCACCCTGAGCGAAACAAATACTTTAAGTGACGCCCTAGGCGTAATGAAAGAGAATAAAATAGGAGGAATCCCAATAACAGACGAACTAAACACACTTGTAGGTATTATTACCAATCGAGATCTTCGATTTCAACGTGACTTAAATACATCAATTGGCGATGTGATGACCAAAAAGGGCTTAATCACAGCAAAATATGGAACCGATTTAAAAGAAGCAGAGCAAATCCTTCAACAATACAAAATAGAAAAGCTGCCCGTAGTTGATACATCTCAAAAACTACTAGGTTTAATTACATTTAAAGACATACAGAAGGTCAAAAACCACCCCCAAGCTTGCAAAGATGGTTTTGGTCGTTTAATGGTGGGTGCCGCAGTTGGTGTGACCGAAGATACCATGGAAAGGGTAGCAGCCCTGGTTAAAGAAGATGTTGATGTTATAGCCATTGATACAGCGCACGGCCACTCTATGGGTGTGGTCAAAGAACTAAAAAAAGTAAAAGCAAAATATCCTAATTTACAGGTTATTGTTGGAAATGTTGCTACTGGAGAGGCGGCAAAATATCTAGCTGACAATGGGGCTGATGCTGTAAAAGTAGGTGTTGGTCCAGGATCTATTTGTACCACAAGAATAATTGCGGGAATTGGCGCACCCCAACTTAGTGCAATCATGGACTGTGCTCAAGCTTTAGAAGGAACAGGTGTTCCTGTTATTGCGGATGGCGGGATACGTTATAGCGGTGATTTAGTAAAAGCTATCGTTGCAGGAGCAGATACCATTATGGCGGGCTCTCTTTTTGCAGGAACAGAAGAGGCACCTGGAGAGGTTTCGTTTTACGACGGAAGAAAAGTTAAATCATATCGAGGAATGGGAAGCATAGAGGCTATGAAAAAAGGCTCAACCGATCGTTATTTTCAGGATGCAGAAGCGGAAATAGGTAAACTTGTTCCGGAGGGAATCGTTGGAACAGTAGCCTATAAAGGCAGCTTATCTGAAGTGGTTTATCAATATATTGGTGGCTTAAGAGCTGGAATGGGATATACAGGATCTTCAAGTATTGAAGACCTGAAAAAAGCAAAATTCACCCAAATCACAGGTTCTGGAATTCGAGAAAGTCATCCTCACGACATCACAATAACGAAGGAGGCACCCAATTACAGCAGATAAAACTAATCGGTACTTTCTATGATGGCCAATAACCCAGTTTTATAAATAATATTTATCTCGCCAGTAGATACTGATTCGTTGCTTGTTCCACTTCTATCGCCCAGTTTTAGCGATTCGTTTTTTAAGGAAAATTTCAAATTACTAGTGGTTATTCCGTCACAATAAGGTAATGGAATCAACGATATAAAAGCTCCCTGATTAAACACTTTAGAAAAAATTTTGGGTATTACGTATGCTTTTGAAAAATCATCATACAAAACGATTCTAATTTTGGGGTATGTAGCCAAAAGCATCAAGTTGTTTATAGTGTGATCCAAACGTTTACCCGTTGCCCAGATTACATGGATGGTATCATAACCTTTGTCAATTAAAAAAAGAATAGCTTTCTCTAAATCCCCCTTTTCTTGACTATTTTTTTGAATAAAGCGTATTTCTTTCGAGGGCTCATAAGAACCGATACTATCCAAATCTCCAATGACTACATCGGGCGCAATCTGTTTGTTTTTTAATCGATGGTATGCACCATCTAAAGCTACAATAAAAGGACACCATTCCATGAGCTGCACTACCAAATCATGCGAACATTCTTGTCCATTTGCGAATACAAGCGCTGGCTCTTGTCCCTCTTTTACAAAATGATGCGATGACATATTTGTGTAATACTTCACAAACCTAACAAATTCAACAGAAGATATTACGTTATTTGTGGAATGAGAAAATATCTTTTTTTCGTTTTAATTGGACTTGTCTTTTGGGGTTGCAGAAAAGAAAAGTTTGTTTCGGAGAGTAATTGGGTGGTGCCCATTTTTGAATCAGAACTAAATTTAGGCAACGCTATTGCGGACTCGTTAACAGAAAATAATGTAGACGGCTCTATAAATGTTGTTTTTGAATCCGAATATGGCGTAAGTGATATCGATGATATTGTTCAGATACCAGATACTGTAGAGGTTTCTGAGGTTACACTTTCTAGCCTAGTTTTGGATGACCGTTCGTTTAAAGACACACTAACCCTTTTAGAAATATACCCAGCGAGTGCATTACTTCACAACCAAACAACCATACTTCCCGGTCAGGACATACAAACCAACGAGGGTACTGTAATTGATGTTACTGAAGATTTTTTTACAACAGCAACTTTTGTTTCGGGTTTTATTGACATTACAATTTCTAACGATCTTCCTGTTGTTGCAGAAATATTAGAGTTTGAACTACAGAACAATGATGATAAAAGTGTCATAGTTTCGGGCATTTTTAACAACCTTTTACCCAACAGTAGTATATCAAAATCATACTCTTTAGCCAATAAAAAAGTAAACGGGATTTTAGAATTAATCGTAAAGCGCGTGAAAACAGCCAACAGCAGCGACCCTGTCCTTGTTGATGTTTACAAGGGGATTCGAACAGAAATAGCGATACGTGACCTCAAACCCAGCATAGCTACCGCTGTTTTTCCAGCTCAAAACTTAGTAGAAAAAAAAGATGAGTTAAAATACTATTTCGGAGGAGCTGAGTTTACACAAGTAAAATTAAAATCAGGTTTTATAAAGCTAAAGATTCTATCTACCATTGAAGAGTCTATTGTGTTGGATTACAAAATCCCCAACAGTTTCAAAACAGGTCAATCGGGCTCACTCCAAAAAACATGGAAAGTAGACCCAGCTAAAAAAGGAGAGACGGTTAGAGTTGAGGAATATTTCCCAATTGATGGATATACCATTTATTTTTGGGGGAAAAGCAATTTGGTAGAACCGGTATTTAACCATGTTTATACAGAATTAATTGCAAGCATAGAATATTCTGGGATAAAAAGAACACTGTCTTTAGAAGACAAAATCTATATTGAACTTGGCTTGGTAGATCTTGTTCCAGAACTGATTATAGGTGACCCAGGCAAACATATTTTACAAAGCAAAGACACGCTAAGTCTAAAAATATTTGATAATATAAAAGGAAATCTCAGCCTAGAAGACGCCTCCATGAATCTTAATTTTTACAATAGCTTTGGAATAGAAACATTAATTGACATTAAAGAAATCAAAGGGGAAAACACCAACAATCAAAAAAGCATAAAATTGGTTTCCCAAGACCTGTTAAACCCTTTTCTCTTGAAAAAAGCGGTGAATAACCCACCCCTAGTAGCCTCAGAATACGACATCACTCTTGATAAATCAAACTCAAATTTAAAACAGTTTTTAGAGCTAGTGCCCAACAAATTAATGCCAGATTTAGAGGCTACGGTTAGACCTTACGGCACTATTAATCAAGAAGATTTTGCTTTTGATGTCAGTGAGCTCTTGGTTAATGTTAGATTTGAAATGCCGTTAAAAATAGGGTTTGAAAACTTAGAATTGCTCACCAAACAACCGGTAGAGTTTTATAAAAATGAGAAAATCTCAAATGTTAAAGAAGGATCTTTGCTCTTGAAATTAGCTAATAATTTTCCAATAAGCGGTGGTGTTGTTATGACTTTTTTTGATGAAAACGACAAGCAACTATTCGAGTTGTTTAATGATCCAGCAAATATCATGAAGGCAGCCGAGGTCAATCCAGTCACTAATAAAACGGAAGGCTCTGTTGATAGCGAATTGTATACCCAATTGTCACGATTAGAGTGCTCACTCCTTCCTCAGGTAAGGAAAGTAGAGTTAAAAATAACACTAAATTCAAAGGACGCAAAAAGGCACCCTATGTTTGATGATTACACCATTAATGCTCAACTTATCACCGATTTTATATATGAAAACCAGCTATAAGTTTTATACCTTTTTTTTATTGTTCTTTTGTCAAAAAGGGATAGCTCAAAACGATAGTTTTTGGTTTATTCAAAATCCTACCCAAGCAACAATTCAGAAGCAGGGCATAAAATTTAATGGAACGGCTTTTATCGGATCCAATGTGTTAAATACGAGTATGTATTCCGAACGCATGTTTAAGTCCACATTTTCAAATCAAAGCAAAAATGCATTTTTGGAGGGCAAAAGCAGCAAAACATCAATATTTTCAGATCAAAGTATGGGCGCTAGTTATTTTAATGACTCGATATCTGGCTTTTTCATTTCCAATCAATCCATACTAGCCTATCGATCGAACAAGGACTTTTCCGAATTATTGCTTTTTGGCAATGCTCCTTTTCGTGACAAAAAAGTGACCTCTAACCCTACAAACTTTATTCAAAGCTCTACTTTAGCTTTGGGATATTCTAGAATTAGCCGCTGGAAAAACAAAATCAATGTTACTTCTTCTATAGCAGTCTCTTACCTCTATGATTTTATGGAGATCAAAGCAGATCAAATTTCAATCTATACGGCAGATGATGGTTCGTATATTGATGCCGAATTCAAAGGGGTAGAGATTGCAGATAAAAAAAACGAAAATCAAGGGTTTGGTTTGGTTGCCAACATAGAATGTGATTATTTTATAACCCCATCTAACACGATTTCGTTCTCTGCAACAAACATTAATAGCTATTACTTACCCAACAGCAAGAAGACACTCATTGACACAGTTTTCAGGTTCACAGGTGCCCCAATTGACGTTTTTAATTCTGAGTCCTCAATTTCAAACTTTATAGATTCAGCATACAAGCAAACTATTAACAACAAATCAAAAAACATACTAACTTCTCTCCCGTCTTCACTAAATCTTAAATGGAACCATCAATTTAACAAAACCACTGCTTTTATTTCGAACGTGAGAGTCAGGTCACTTGGAAAGTATGGATTTGCGGCAAGCGTAGGTATGTCCCACGTTTTTAATAAAAGATTAAAAGCAATTTCAAGTCTAGGGTATGGAAGTTTTTCTGGTATTGTTTGGAATAAAGCAATAGAATATAAAGGACAATCCTTCAGTTATTTTTTGAATATAAACAATATTCAATCGTTAGCGCTACCTCTAAAAACAAAAAGCTATGGTGCTTCGATTGGGTTGTTTAAGCTTTTATAAAAAGCATCAACCAAGTCTTTTCCAAATTCAATTAGATCATTCACCTCCCCAACACTCAAGACTCTAAAGTATCTAAAGACAAGGATTGTATTTTTATTACTCTCAATATGATATTTATCGTTTTGACTTATGAAACTTCTCAGATCTTTATTAAAAAAGTGCTTGATTTTGTTTTTATCTTTTCCTTTTACAGAAAATTTGGTGCTAAAATCTTGATCTATATCAATGTCTTCTTTAGTTGCAAAATCTAAAAGCCTATTAAATAAACGCTCTTTGTCTAACTCAAAGTCAGGAATGGAATCATTAAAACTAATAGTAAGCATGGTCATATTATGAACTTCTGCTGCCATTAATGCGCCCTCATCAAAAGTAATATCTACAACCTCCCAAGCGGTTTGGTCTGGATATTGGCCAGTAATTTTGTTTTTTAGATATTCAATAGGTCGGGTTTCAAAAAACTTATTAAACGTAAGATAGTCCGTATTCCAATTAATTTTAAACTCATATTGCCAATTATTTTTTATAGCCAACTCTTTAAGTTGTGATTGTCTTTTAGAAAGTGGTTTGCCAACGGTCTGAGGCAAAGCATGAATGCTGAACGGATGATCGCTTGTGGTTAAATGCTCATCTAATCCAATTAACTCATAAGTGCCGTTTCGTTCTATCTGGTACTCCTTCCCCCAACTGTTAATATATTCTAGCATCGAAAAGTCAATGAGTCGTGTTCTTGAAAAATCAAAAATGATTCGTTCGCCATTTGGAACAGAAAGTAAAACATTTCGAAGCTTCATTATGCTCGTAAAGTTTGCAACCCCCTTCATCCTCATGTGATAATGGTCTTCAATTTTAGCTAAGTTAAAGTAAGGTTTGGTTAGATATTTAAAAAACAGTTTTGCTGTTAAGTGAGATCGAACAAGGTGAATGGTTAAGGTAAACAATATGCCCAATAAAATCCCTTTGTTTAAGTCAGTAAAAAGGGTAGAAACAAGGGTAACGGTTAAAATTAAAAACTGTTCATATCCCTTTAGTCCAGCATCTCTAAACACTTTAGGTGAGGCTAGTTTATATCCAGTAAAAACCAATATTGCCATTAATGCAGCTTTTGGCACCATCATAATGAAGTCAGACAAAAGAAATACAAATATTAAAATCAACAACCCATGTATAAAATTAGATAGACGAGTCATTGCTCCGTGATTAATATTAACAGAGCTTCGAGCTATAACAGCAATAATGGGAAGACCACCAATGCAACCTGACAATATCGTACTAATACCCATAGACGCCACTTCATTGTTTAGATTGGTTTTTCGTTTTAGAGGGTCTATTTTGTCAATCGCCTTAGCGGATCCTAATGTTTCTATTGTGGAAACTAAAAACACAGAAAGCACAATTATCCAAAAACTAAACTGTTTGATCTTTGAAAAATTAGGAAACGATAGAACATCGTTAATGCTAAATGGCGATTTTAGTGGGAGGCGAATAAGATCTTGTTGCGGATTTAGCGAATGACTGCCGCCAAATAGTTCTAACTGACCAGTGGACAGGTATTGAAATAAAAGATACAAGGGTACTGAAATAACAATTAACCAGATAGGAGCAGGAAGGTATTTGATAAACTTGTTAGTAACCATTGGGTGAACTGCCAAAATAAATAGACTATTAAAAAAAATAATAGCTATTAATGGATTCATGTTTGCCAAACTTTTGGGAATAGCCATTAGTTTGGCAAAATCGTTCATTTTCCCAATCTCAACCCCCAATCCCGGATGAATTTGACCTGCCAAAATTATTACACCAATAGCGGCCATCATTCCCTGAACAACAGAAGACGGAATAAAATCAGCTAACTTACCCAACCGTAAAGCACCAAAAAGTGTCTGCAATATTCCAGCACAAACAAATGCTGCTAACATATACTCCCAACCACCCAATGTGCTCATTCCGGTTACAACAATGCCAATAAGAGCTGGTGATGGACCGTTAATAGAAACATTACCACTTCGAATAATTGAAGTAAACAGGCCACCCACAATGGCTGCAATAACTCCAGCAAGCAATGCCTGGGGTGGCAAATCCATAGCTATGGCAATACCTAAAGATAGCGGCATCGCTACTAAAGAAACACTAAATCCAGCAAGCACATCTTTTCGCCAATGCTCGCCGATGGAATCTATACTTTTTCGGAAAAGGTCAGCATTAAAAGAGGTATTGCGCAAAACCAATTAATACAAAGGGAACGAAGATGCCAAGGAGTTAACCTCAGCCTTTACGCTTGACAAGGATGTTTCGTCATCAACACTAGTCAACGCTCGATCAATTAAGTTTGCAATTGTCAGCATTTCTTTTTCTTTCATTCCTCGTGTTGTTACGGCTGGTGTTCCTATTCGTATACCTGAAGTGATAAACGGTGACCTGGTCTCAAATGGTACCGCATTTTTATTAACGGTAATATCTGCCTTTACTAATGTATTTTCAGCCACCTTCCCAGTAAGCTCTGAGTTTTTAGCCCTTAGATCAATTAACATTAAATGATTGTCTGTTCCACCAGAAATAATTTGATATCCTTTTTCTACCATAGCCCCCGCTAAAACTTGAGCATTTTTCATCACTTGTTTACAATACTCTATATAGCTTGAGTCTAGTGCTTCTCCGTATGCAACAGCTTTTGCTGCGATAATGTGCTCTAAAGGTCCACCTTGTGTACCAGGAAACACGGCACCATCCAATATGGCACTCATTTTTTTAATGTTTCCTTTTGGCGTTTTGAGTCCCCACGGATTTTCAAAATCATATCCCATCATTATCATACCACCTCGTGGTCCTCGGAGTGTTTTATGTGTAGTCGAGGTGACAATATGACAATGGGGTAGTGGGTTATTCAATAATCCTGCAGCGATGAGCCCTGAGGGGTGAGAAATGTCAGCAAGAAGTAAAGCTCCTACTTGATCAGCAATGGATCTAAATCTTTGATAATCCCAATCTCTTGAATAAGATGAAGCTCCACAAATAATTAGTTTTGGCATCACTTCACGAGCAATAGCTTCAACTTTATTCATATCAATTCTGCCCGTTTCTTTTTCTACACCATAAAATGCTGGTTTGTATAGTTTACCGGAGAAATTCACCGATGACCCATGGGTGAGATGACCACCGTGAGAAAGATCAAACCCTAGAATTTGATCACCAGCACTCAAGACACCGAGCATTACTGCTGCATTGGCTTGGGCGCCACTGTGTGGTTGAACATTGACCCATTCGGCACCAAACAGCTGTTTAGCCCTATCTATGGCAAGTTGCTCTACTTGGTCAACGATTTCACAACCGCCGTAATATCGTTTATGGGGCAATCCTTCAGCATATTTGTTTGTAAGAACACTGCCAGAAGCCTGCATAACTTGCTTGGAGGTAAAGTTTTCTGAAGCTATGAGTTCCAACCCGGTTTGTTGACGGTGTAGCTCTTTGTTTATGAGATCAAATACTATATCAGCCATGTTATGCAAGTTTTAGTATTGAAATATCGGCTGTCTCCATGACAGCGTTGACTAACACTTTTGTACAAGACTCTTGCGCAATAGCTAGCGCTTCTTTTTCGTCGGACGCGTCAATATGCAGAACAATTTTTTTCCCAATGCGTACATCTGAAACCTGAGCCAAACCAATTTTATTTAACCCTTGATGAACAGCTTTTCCTTGTGGATCTAAAAGACCCTGGTGCGGCATAATGTTTACCGATACTTCGTAAGTCATTTAATATATTTTATTTTGAAAAGTCAAAGAAAGCCCCAGATATATCAGTAAACAAAGAAAAACACCAAAAAAATGTAGCCACACTATCAACATTACTGAGCTAATCACTAAAATTATCCTAAGAATATTGAGTGTCCTATGAGAAGAACCAATTTTTAGAGAAAACAATTTGAAATTGCTTACTAAAAGTAAACCTCCCAAAAAGGAGAAAATAACAATAAATAAAGGATGGTTAATTATGGAACTTACCCATTCAAAATCATCGCCTATTTGCGGTATAGCAAAGCAAGCCAAAGCCAAAGCGGGTGTTGGTAAGCCTGTAAAGTAGTTGTTATTTTGAGTTGTTGAGTTAAATTTAGCTAATCGATATGCGGCAAACACAGCAATAATTAATGGCGAAAAATGAATAACGCCATCCCCCTGTTCGGATTTCCAAAAATAATACAAAACTAAGGCAGGTGCTGCACCAAAACTTACGGCATCTGCTAGAGAATCCAACTCTTTACCAAGGCTAGAAGTTACTTTTAAAATCCGTGCAGCGGTACCATCTAAAAAATCAAAAAGAAGCGCCGCTGCTGCCCAATATATCACGCAATTAAAATCTTGAATAGCAGCAGCTATTATGATATTTAATCCACAAAATAGATTGCATAAGGTGAGCAGGTTAGGTATTTGTTTTTTTATATCCATTCTTAGGGATTGAACTATTTAATTTTCAAATGGGTTATTTTTCGTATGATATTTCGAGGGAAAAAGCGCACAGCAGTTGCTTGAATAGAATTAAAAAATCCATGAATGGCAATGAGCTTTCCTTGCATCATTTTATCATATCCAAACTCTGCTACCTCTTGTGATGAGGGAAATTTATTTTTTTGGGGATTAAGGAGTAATTTAAAACCAGAAACCTTTCCAAAATCACTTTCTGTTGGTCCAGGACACAATGCGGTAACGGTTATATTATACGGTTTTAGTTCTTCGGCAATGGCTTCAGAAAAACTCAAAACATAGCTTTTTGTGGCAAAGTACACACTCATAGATGGGCCGGGTTGAAAAGCTGCGGTAGAGGCTACATTTAGTATTTTTCCTGAGCACTTTTCTTTCATATTTTGAACAAATAAATGGGTAAGTTGGGTTAATGTAATGATATTTAAATTAATCATTTCTGTTTGTTTTTGCCGATTAGAATCGGCAAAATAGCCATGATCCCCAAAACCAGCATTATTTACTAAAAAATCTACCGTAAGGCCCAAATCATTAACAGATCTGTATACATCTTCTGCTGAACTCTGGATTGAAAGATCTATCGCAATGGGGTATGCTTTAATAGAATATTTTGAACGTATTTTTTTTGCTAATTCATCTAATAAAGATTGGCTTCTTGCAATAAGAATTACATCTATGCCGTTTTTTGCAAATTCAGTTGCAAATGCTCTTCCAATACCTTTCGAAGCACCCGTGATTAAAGCAATCATATGGGATATGTTTTAAACAAAACGACTGTCTGCTTCCATAACTGTTCCACATTTATCGCAAGCTCTTAATGTTGTAGAAGCATAAAACTCTTTAAAACGAGGTAAGAAATCTTTTTCAATGTCGGTTAAAGGAAATTTATATTCGTGAAGTTTATGGTTGCAATGTTCACAAAACCACATTAATCCATCCTGCTCATTATGGGAGCGTTTACACTCAATAACCAACCCAATACTTCCCTCACTTCTCATAGGGGAGTGCGGTATTCCAGCAGGAAGTAAGAACATATCTCCAGCTTTGAGGGGGATGTCAACAGCTTTTCCGTTTTCTTGTATGCGGACATTAATATCCCCTTCTAGTTGATAAAAAAGTTCTTCTGTTTCATTATAATGGTAGTCTTTTCTTGCATTAGGCCCCGCCACAATCATTACAATATAATCTCCTGCATCTTTGTATAAGTTTCTGTTTCCAACTGGGGGCTTCAATTCGTGACGATGCTCGTCAATCCATTGATTTAAGTTAAAGGGTCGTCTTAGGGTCATAAAGCGATAGTTTATTGCGAAATTAATGAATCCATTAGACATCCCAATATTCGAAGATTTTGTAGTACGTTTGCATAAGTAACATTTAATCAAAAATTATGGTATTATTTTTAAATATGGGAGGCATGGAATGGGTGGTTATTGTTTTTGCCATTCTTTTACTCTTTGGCGGCAGAAAAATTCCTGAATTAATGAAAGGTTTGGGCTCAGGTATTCGCGAGTTTAACAAAGCCAAAAATGATGTTTCGGAACAGATAAAAGAGGGAATGAAAGAACCTCAAAAATCAGAAAAAAAAGACGACAAACAAGGTGAATGAACACCAAAAAGTACACATCTCTTAGTCAAATTCAATCATTAATTAACCAAAACAAACTGTCTTGTGTTGATTTAGCTCATTACTATCTTAATCAAATCCAAGACAATAAGCACCTAAATGCTATTTTAGAGGTTTTTGATAAAGAATTACTCGCCAAAGCATCAGCAGTTGACAGTAAACTTAAAAATGGAACAGCTGGAAGATTAGCTGGGATGTTTTTGGCAATAAAAGACAACATATGTTATAAAGGTCACAAAGTATCTGCTTCTTCAAAAATAATTGAAAACTACGAAGCGATATATACCGCAACGGCATTGCAACGCTTGTTAGATGAAGACGTGATTATTATTGGTCGTTGTAATTGTGATGAATTTGCCATGGGAGCTAGTAACGAAAATTCTGCCTTTGGTCCGGTTAAAAATGCAGCTGATCAAACTAAAGTACCCGGTGGAAGTTCTGGAGGTAGCGCAGTAGCTGTTCAGGCAGATCTTTGTTTGGCCGCACTTGGATCAGATACAGGTGGGTCTATTCGTCAACCAGCAGCATTTACAGGAACTATCGGTTTAAAACCAACTTATGGAAGGATATCTAGGAATGGATTGTTGGCTTACGCATCTAGTTTTGACCAAATAGGTCCAATTACTTCAAGTGTAGAAGATGCTGCACTGTTAACGGAAATAATGGCAGGAAAGGATGACCATGATGCCACATCTTCCGCTGAGCCTGTAACAAAATACGTATTTAATAACTCAGTAAAATACAAAGTAGCTTTCTCAAAAGAAGCAATGGAAAGCAAAGGATTAGAGCCTGAAATTAGATCAGCGTATTTATCTGTAATAAATCGATTAAAAAAAGAAGGTCATGAGGTTGTTGAGGTTTCGTTTCCATATTTGGACTACATGGTGCCATGCTATTATGTTTTGACTACAGCAGAAGCTTCTTCCAACCTTTCAAGATACAGCGGCATACTTTATGGTCAACGAAGCAAAGATGCCGTAGATATAGATTCTACGTTCAAAAAATCTAGAAGCGAAGGATTTGGAGACGAGGTAAAGCGTAGAATTATGACGGGCACATTCGTGCTAAGTGCAGATTTTTATGAAGCATATTATTCCAAAGCCCAACGAGTAAGACGTTTGATTCAAAATGAAAGTAAAAAAATAGTGAATACTTACGATTTCTTTCTTTGTCCAACAACTCCAAGTGTTGCTTTCGACATAGGTGGCGAAAAGTCAAAAGATCCAATTCAAATGTACCTGGCAGATATTTTTACAGTTCAGGCTTCGTTGGCAGGGCTTCCAGCTATTTCTGTTCCAGTAAAACATCAAAATAAAATGCCTATTGGAATGCACCTTATGGGTTCAGCTTTTCAAGAAGATAAATTGCTCAATATTGCTCAGATGATAGCGAACTATGCATAAATTTTTTTTTGGTTTATGGTTTGCTATTTCAGTGACAACAGCTGTTGCTCAAACTTCATCTATTCAATCAACACTAGACAAACTCGAGGAGATAGTACCTCTTGAATATTCAGAAACCGTAAATCAAATAATTGCACAAAAAATAGAAACGGATAAATATAACACCATACAAACGCTAAAAACATTTTTTCAACGGGAGGAAGAGTTGATTGCGGTGTTTGATGAGTATAATTTACCTAAAGAATTACGATTTTCATGTATTTCTTTATCTAACTGTCAACAAAGTTCGAAGGAAGATCCGACCAAAGCAGGATGGTTTCAGGTGTCTTATCAAACAGCAAAAAAAAACGGATTATTCATAAGTAATTATGTCGATGAACGCTTGGATATTATTCAATCAGCTCGCGTATTTTGTGAAGAGATTTCAAAAATATACACGATTCATAACGATTGGAGAAAAGCACTTACAATTTATGCTTGTGGAGATGCACTGTGGCAAAAAGCTCGCATATTAAGCAAAGATAGCCTGGATGATTTTAATCTAATTAATTTGAAACTAGAGCACCCTTATTTTAAGACTTATCCAAACTTTGTAGCTGCGGTATATATTGCCGAATTGTACAAATATGTAAAAAATGAACTACCTGCTATCGATTCAACAACGGATGTTCCGATTGATCATTATGTCACATTTAAACGAATATCTGAGCAATTAACCATAGATATTGACCGGTTAAAAAAACTCAATCCTATTTATAAAAATGAAATCATCCCCACGATGAATCGATTGCATTTTTTAAAAATACCTATATCAAAAGACAGCCTATTTTATGAGAGAAGGGATTCTTTTTACACGGAGCAAAATGCCGATACTGTAAAGCAAACTAATGTCATTAATCAATCCAGAAGCACCAACGATTTGGTTACTATAATTTATACCGTGCGAAGTGGTGACGTCCTTTCACGAATTGCAGATTTATACGACTGTTCAATATCAGAAATCAGAAATTGGAACCACATTCGTGGCGACATTATTCAAATTAACCAACGCATAGTGATCAAAAAGCCATTGAGTAAAAAATCATATTATCAGAGCATTAACAGAATGTCGCAGGCTCAAAAAAATAATGTTATTCAAAAAGATTAATTAGCTGTTTTATAATCAGAAAAATGCAACCTTGGAGAATTTTCACAGCTCTTGTTTTGCTAAATATACTTTTAGGTGTGATGGTTTGGATTTTTCCAGATAATGGCTTAATAATCTCTAAAGATATCACCTTGCGTTTTGTTTCAAAACAAGAATTATGGGACAACCAATCAGATACAACAGTAAATATAGAATCGGTATTAAAGGGGTTAGCTTTATCAAACGAGAATGAGGAGATAGAGCAGAAAACGTTTAATTCAGACAGAATATCCCCTGTTATCAAAACAAAAACGACAACTAGAAATGGAAGATTTAGTCGGTTTTTTACTTTTCCTAAAAATAACCAACACATGATTTCTTTGCTTTTAGAAAAAATAAACCATGAAAGTAAAAATAAAGTAGTTCGAATTCTCCATTATGGCGACTCTCAATTAGAGGGCGACAGAATTACAAGCTATATACGAAATCGTTTTCAGAATAAATTTGGTGGCATAGGTCCTGGTATTCTGTTACCGCTTGAGCCAGCAGCCACGTACAGAGAAAACTACCTTGTTACCCAAAGTAAAAATTTCATTAAACATGCTTTTTATAAGAGAAACAGCGATACCAAGCACATAGGAATCAGTGGTTCTGCTTATTTATATAATCATGACAGCACTGAAAGAGAACCACAAAGCACATACATCCAAATCAATAAAAAGAATAGAGGATATTTAAGTTCACGATCCTATAGCAGAGCATCTTTGTTATATAGCAGCAATCGTTCCAATCGAATCAATATACTTATAAATGACACCCCTCTCTTGCACACCCTTCCATCAACAGGGTCATTTGGTGTAAAAAAATGGAATGTTAATAGCCCTCAAAAACTCAAGTTTGATTTTCTTTCAAAGGAGAGGCCGACCATTTATGGTATTGCATTAGATGGCGACTGCGGAATTGCTGTAGACAATTTCCCTATGAGAGGTAGTAACGGAATTGGTTTTCAAGCGATTAATCAAAATTTATATGTCAATCAATTAAAAGAACTTAACGTTGTTGCTGTGGTATTACAATATGGTGTAAATATTATTCCCAATGAAAGTAAGAGTTATCACTACTATTATAAAAAACTATCTCAACAGTTAAAGGTCATTAAAGCTGCTGATCCATCGATGGTAGTTATTGTAATTGGCCCAAGCGATATGAGTAAAAATATAAATGGCAACATGGTTTCTTATGATAATATCCCATTAGTTGTCGATGCAATGAAGAAAGCAGCTATTGAAAATGATTGCTGTTTCTGGGATTTATATCGAGCGATGGGCGGAAAAAATGCAATGGTTGCGTGGGTAAATGATGGTTTAGCACAAAAAGATTTTACGCATTTTTCGTATAAAGGAGCTAAATATGTTGGAGAAATGTTTTGTCAGGCACTCTTAGAATTAGAATATAAATAAATGGAACTTACACCAGAATATTTTATGAATAAAGCACTGCAACAAGCAGAAATAGCATTTTCAGAGGACGAGGTTCCTGTTGGTGCTGTTGTTGTAGCAAACAATCAAATTATAGGCAAAGGGTATAATCAAGTAGAAAGGTTAGGTGATCCTACAGCACATGCTGAAATGATAGCTATTACAGCTGCTTGTTCGTTTTTAAACGCTAAATTTTTAAACGAGTGTACATTGTATGTTACCTTAGAACCATGCTTGATGTGTTATGGAGCTATCAAAAACGCCAGAATAAAAGAGATAGTTTTAGGTTGTATGGAGCCTAAACACGGATTTTCAAATTGGATACCCCTAACAGATAGTATTTCAATAACGAAAGATGTTTTGGGCAATCAGAGTGCTGAATTAATGAGAACATTTTTCAGTCAAAAAAGAAAACAAACCGTCAAAACCGGATTACGGCATTAAATTTTACGCCAAAGGGTCGAGCGTTGGAATGATTTTCATCGATGTATGTTATTCGGTGAATAAAGTCAATTCGTATAAACCTAAAAATATTTTCTATACCATAACCAACCTCTACATAAGGCTTATTACCCTCAAAAAAACGAGGTACGGTGTAGTTTTCTTGATTAAGTGGCATTAATAATTTATTCGCATCAGACATTGTTCCTAAAACACCTTTGGTATTTATGAAGCTACGCCATTTGAGTTTTTTTGCCAACGGTATTCTATTCATTATCAACCCATTAAATTGATGCTCGTAATCAAATGATAGGTATTGATCAGCTGCAAATTCAAAAAAGTCCATAAGGTTATATGCCTGCCGATTACTAAAGAAAGACGGATTGCCTTGCATAATAAACAGTGAGGGGTAAGGTGCTTCGCCAAATGTTCGATAGGCTTTTATGGTATATTCAAAGGTTCCCCAATTCCCAAAACTATTGAATTGCCATAATTCAAAACCAATCTTATCAAATTTGAAATCACCTCCTAGAACGTTATCAAAACTGTGAGTATAATCAATAGTCAGCACAGGCGCTTTTAAATTACCCATACTGTATCGGTTAGTTCTTCGATATACAAATTGTTCTTTATTTGACAGACGACCTTTCAGTCGGATAGATGTGATATCAAAGTTTGATTTAATGGATGAGCGATCATCTGGCGACGAATAAAAACCAAAATTAAAGTCCCCTATTTCTTCAAATGCAAAAGACTTATGCCTGACATCAAAGTATTGGGTATACCCCTTCATTAGTTCTTTTTCTAGCCACAGGCTTTTTGTTAAACTTCGATTTATTTGGTTTGTGCCAAATAATGCAAATGCATCGTATAAGGCAGAGGTGTTGTTTTCCTCATCGGTTAAACCAATTAACTCAACATCATTTTTAATAAAAGCACCAACTTTACTCCATTTTTTTCTATCAATAACATATTCACCAAACGCTCCATATTTGAATTTTTCATCTTTAAAACCATAAGCGCCATATGCTTTAAGTTGTAAATTTTTATGAAACTTGGGAGACGTCCTGAACCCAACACGGGTTCGGACACCCTCTAATGCATTGTATCCTAGCAAATAATACCACGGACCTAAATCTATTTTTTCTGCAGGTATATGACCCTCTACAGCCATTTCCACAATATCAATATAAGATTTAATTAGTGGTTGGTTTTTTAATGAGTCAACCATGGTGTATATCCTTTTATCATCATCAGATATTCGCTCGTGGCGTGCGGTATCCCAGTAATTTTCTACACGATTAAATGAACTATCAATTACGGTAATTTTATCTTCATAAAAAGGGAGTTCGTTCACTTTATTTATGACAATATTTTTAGCAGAGTTGTAGTATAAACCAATCATTCCCAGAGTATTGCTGGTTAACTCAGCAATATCTATTAATACGCGAGTTTTTTTAGGCAACCAATATTGGGGCTCAACTTCTTCAAATTCTTGTTGAATTTTTAATTTTTCTATAAAGTTAATGTTTGCCTTGCTCGTTATTTCTAAACTTAATTGTTTTATGGCATACGATTTTGCTTCTATCCATAGCGTTCCTGAAAAAACCAAATCATTTATATTTTTAGGGTCTACCCGGATTTGATAACAAGATTTACCGTCAACGACAACACTATCTTTTAAGGTAAAAAAATAGTAGGCGTTAGCAGTTGAACTTAGTGGCGATATAAAATCTTTGTCCAGGATATATAAATTGTTTTCATAGAAATTATATTGTTGAAATGTAGATCCCAATATTTGTGAGATATAACTCTCCTCACCAACGCCCACACCAAGTATTTTTGTAGCCTTAATGACCTCTTTCGTTCTTCTTGGAAATTTTCTAAAATAATAATCACTTAATGTTTCAGACACAAAAACAGGTAAGACCTTTTGGGCACTACTATCACTGAAACTTGCTATAGTATCAAAAAGAGGTTCCATAGCTGAAAATATTTTTCTTTTTTTAAATTTATTGGAAACATTGTCTACAGCAAGTTGGACTTTGCTGTATGATTCATATTGATAAAATTCGATTTTTTCAGGATTATACTCTTTTTTTCTTTTTTGAGCTCTTTTCATAATTACTGAGGCTGGGTTAATACTGCCAGGCCTAACAATAAACTCTTGTAAGGAACTTGCTTCTTCTAAAAGGCTAAAATTTATTTCTTGTTTTTGTTGATACGCGACTTTTTTTTGAACAGGAGAATACCCCAAGAAAGTGGCGATAATTGAGTCTACTTTTTCATCCGTTTTGATCGTGTAGAAACCATCAAAGTCTGTAATAGCACCAACTTTAATTCCAATTCCTCTTACAGCAACATATGGAAGTGGTTCACCAGTAGTAGCATCCGTAACTTTTCCGGTAATTACAGTTTGAGCTTTTAAAGTAAACCCCCAAAGCAGAATAAATATAAAATTTAAACTTTTCACTTATATCATAGCAAAATTACACCAAATCTATAGCTCATCAATCAAGAAAACGGATAATTGATTCAAGCGTTTCATTTGGCTTCTCTGCATGAATCCAATGGCCAGCGTTTTCTATTTCATGGAACAAAACGGTTTTAAATTGCGCTTTTATGGTTTCAATGTCTAAAGCATTTATGTAATTGGATTGGCCACCAAACAAAAACATTGTAGGCGTGATTATAGTGTTTTTAAAACGAATTGCATCAATCATTTTTGGATAAAAATCTTCAATAGCCGATAGGTTTATTTTCAATGAATACCCAGAATGAGACTTAGTAATATTTTTTAATAAAAATTGGCGAACACCTATGTTTTTTTCGACTAGACCTAATGCATCATCTGCTTCTTTTCGAGAATTAAATTTTGAAAAATCAAGGTTCTTAAGGGCATTAAAATAAGGTGTATGAACCGGTGTATAAGCTCTAGGTGCAATGTCAACAACGATAAGTTTAGAAACCTTTTCAGGGAATAGGTCTACGAGTTTCATGACCATTTTCCCCCCCATGGAGTGACCTAGATGGTGTGCCTTTTCAATACCTAAACTATCCATTAACGCAATAACATTTTCTGTCATTGACTCATAGGTCATTTTGGTGTAATGAGGACTTTGACCATGGTTTGGAAGATCTACTGTGACAACATTGTAATAAACCGAAAGCTTATTTGCTATTTGATGCCAATTATCAAGCATGCCAAATAAACCATGATAAATTAATAAATATGTTTGAGTATGGTTGTTTGGATATAATTTATAATTAAGCAAATTGGCCATCAACCCAAAAAGTCTTCAACAGGCGTGTATTCGAGGTCAAAGGCTTCAGATACAGCCTTATAACAAACACTTCCATTGATAACATTTAGTCCTAATTTCAGTTCATGATTTTCATTGCAAGCTTGTTTCCAGCCTTTGTTGGCCAACTGAATTGCATATGGCAAGGTCGCATTAGTGAGCGCTACAGTAGACGTATATGGCACCGCTCCTGGCATATTTGCAACACAATAATGTACAATATCGTCAATGATGAATATAGGATCTTCATGAGTTGTAGGCTTACATGTTTCTATACAACCACCCTGATCTACAGCAACATCTACCAAGACGGTACCAGGGTGCATCATTTTAAGCATATCTTTGGTAATTAGGTTTGGTGCCTTTGCACCTGGAATAAGAACAGCACCTACAATTAGATCCATTTGTGGTATAAGATCTCTAATATTCATTTCGTTTGAAAAACGAGTCACAACATTGGCAGGCATTACATCATTTAAATACCGAAGTCTAGCCAAACTAACATCTAATATGGTAACTTGTGCTCCCAGACCTGCAGCCATTTTAGCAGCTTGTGTCCCAACAACACCTCCACCAATAATCAGAACTTTTCCAGGAGATACACCAGGAACACCACCTAATAAGACTCCTTTACCTTTTACGGGTTTTTCTAAATATTTCGCTCCTTCTTGTATAGCCATTCTACCGGCCACTTCACTCATAGGAACAAGCAATGGTAAACTTCTATCCGATGCTTCTACTGTTTCGTATGCTAAACAAATAGCCTCACTATTAATCATAGCGTGAGTTAGAGGTTCATAACTTGCAAAATGGAAGTAAGTGAATACAAGCTGATCTTTTTTTATAAGCGAATATTCTTTTTCTATAGGTTCTTTAACTTTCATAATCATTTCGGCAATAGCATATACTTCCTCAATGGTGTCTAAAATGCTGGCCCCACAGTCTGTGTACATAGTGTCGCTAAACCCACTACCTAAACCCCCTCCTTTTTGAATATAAACAGTATGCCCACGTTTAGTCAGTTCTAATGCACCTCCAGGTGTTAATGCGATACGGTTTTCATTATTTTTTATTTCTTTTGGTACGCCAATTATCATTACGTTAAATTTTTTGTAGAGCAAATGTAGGTTTTGAATTTTAAAAAAATGCGAATATTCTTCTTCCCTGTTATTGGGAATTATTCTAAAATATTTCTTGCAGATCTCTCGGGCAATATACCGGAGTCTATATCTTGGTTAATTTGCTCCTCATACCCGTCTATTTTAGACATTAATAGATACTCAATATTTTTTTTAGTCCAATATTTCATCTGCTCTTTTCTGACTACTTTTTTCCATTGATCATGAATGTGATTATTAAAATCAGAGCATTTTTCCAAAAATGAATCAATTCCGGTCAAGTATAGACTTGATGAAACTAACACTTTAGGTGTCCATGAATTTTTATTTTTTAATTTTAGATGAAGCGCCAAACTATACTCTTTAGCTGTAATTTCGGCTAGTCGTTTCTGATCACCGTCATGCTTATTGACTACAACAATGTCAGCCATTTCCATAATACCTCGTTTTATTCCTTGTAATTCATCCCCCCCTCCAGGGTTAAGCAAGAGCACAAATAAATCGGTAAGTTTTGATATTTCCGTCTCACTTTGTCCAACACCTACACTTTCTATGATAATAGTAGTATACCCAGCAGCCTCACAAAGCAACATGGCCATACGTGTATTTTTAGCAATACCTCCCAACTGATTACCGGATGCACTCGGGCGTATATACACATTTTCTAATGAGCTTAACTGGTTCATTCTCGTTTTATCACCTAGAATACTTCCTTGAGAAATGGCACTACTTGGATCGATACTAAGCACGGCTATTTTTTCTTTTTTATTTCCTGCCATTCGACTTCCAACAGCTTCAATAAAAGTACTTTTACCAACCCCTGGACTGCCTGTAATTCCTATTCTAAATGTATTTTTTTGTGGACCAAAATGCTCAATAATTTGAAGGGCCAATTCTTGTTTCGACGCAATGGAACTTTCAGCTAAAGTTATAGCCTTACTTAAAGTTTTAATATCTCCATTTGATATCCCCTGTATGAATTGTTCTTTGGTCATTCTTGAAAAAAAACACGATTTACTCTTTGACTAATATTGGTTAGAATTTCATACGGAATGGTGCCAATTTTTTTTGAAAGACTTTCTACTGTAGGTGAGTCTCCAAACAATACTACAGTGTCTCCTTCTAGACATTCAACACCTGTCACATCACAAAAAGCCATATCCATACACACATTTCCAACAACTTTTACTTCTTTTTCTCGAATAAGCACAGAACCCACCCCGTTTCCAAAGAATCGTGAAAAGCCATCGGCATATCCAACAGCAATCACAGCAATTTTTCTAGGATAATTAACCTTATCAATTTGTCCATATCCAATTCCTTCTCCAGCAGGTATGCTGTGAATTTGAGATATATAAGTAACAAAACTACTGACCGGAAGCAGTTTAGATTTTCTTTCAATTGGGGATATGCCATATAGACCAATTCCTAGTCGAACCATATCGAATGATGCTTCAGAAAAACGTTCAATCCCAGCTGTATTCAAAATATGTTTTATTAGTTTTAATTGTAGTTGATTCTCCAATTTTTGAGCTATTTCACGAAATAGCTTAATCTGTTGTTCTGTAAATGTATCCTGAGTAGAATCATCTGCCGATGATAAATGACTAAAAACTGAAACTACACTAATATTAGGTTGGTTTTTAAGGAAATCAACAATTTTTGGGATGTCTTCTTTTTGAAAACCTAGTCGATGCATTCCAGTATCAAATTCAATATGAACACTAATGGATTGATTTTTAATTTTTAGCAGACTAGAATAATTGTAAATAACAGGCTGAATAGTATGATTAGTGTATGGAGAAACATCAGTTAAATCAGGATTTAATACCATGATGGGGGTATTTATGCCCGATTCTTTTAGCTGTGTAGCTTCATCGGTGTAGGCAACACCTAAAAAATCAATCGCATTAAATTCCAAAAGCTTTGCTATTTGATACCCTCCAGATCCATAGGCGAGTGCTTTTACCATAGCCATTATCTTGGTAGGTGGCTTTATGGAGCTTTTTATGATATTAATGTTATGTTGCAATCGTGTTAGATTCACATATAATGCCGTTTGATGAGTTTTTAATTTTAGTTTTTCTGCAATGCGTTCAAACCTATATTTACGAGCACCTTTTAGTAGTATCATTTGATTTTTGAAAGTATGCATCTGATATTTAGTCAAAAAAAGTTCAGTAGTCAAATAAAAGTGAGACGGTAATGAAAAACTGTTTTCATGTAAAGTAATATGTTCACCAATACCAATAACCTCATCAATATTATTGCCGACGAGTAGTGAATTTATTTTTTTGTAAAGTGATTTTCCTTTGTATTGACTTTCTATTATATCAGACAGAATGATTGTACACTTTTGATCTTCTATTCGCTGTTGATTTAAAAAGTCAATAGCCATAACAAGAGACTGATAATCGGCATTGTAGTAATCCAAAATAAGCTGATTATTATATATTCCATCAGTCTGTTGCAATCGCATATCAATGGTAGGAAGTACTATTATTTTTCGAATAATCTCTTCTAAATCAACTCCCAGATATAGGGCTATTGACAACGTGGTAAAAGCATTATGAACGGATGATTTGTCTGAGAATGGGAGTTTAAGTATACAATCTTTTTTTTGGTATTTTACCGAAAAATGATTATTAGCAATTTTGGTAATAGAAACATCAGATGCGGAATCATACCCCCATACAAACGAGGAAATATTTGAACCCCTAATTGCGCTTACAACTTCGGGTTGTGTGTTAGAACAAATAACAACTTCACATTTTTCAAAAAGCTTTATTTTTTCGTTTAACTTATCTTTTTGGGTATTAAAATTAACGCCATGAGCATCACCTAGATAGGTAAATACCCCAATGTTTGGTTGAATAATACGAGCCAACTGATCCATTTCTGAGTAGGCGGAGATGCCTGCCTCAAAAACACCTAACGTATGAGATGAGTTTAGTTGCCAAATAGATAACGGAACACCAATCTGAGAATTATAGCTCTTGGGATTTTTACAAATATTAAATGAGCTTGAAAGTACATGGCTGATCCATTCTTTTACAATAGTTTTCCCGTTACTTCCTGTTATTCCAATTACTGGTTTATTAAAACTTTTTCTATGTGCAATGGCCAAATCCTGTAATGCTTTTATGCTATTTTTAACTAAAATATAAGCACAATCAACGTTGGGTTTCTCAGTTACTATAACGGCAGAAATGCCAAGATTAATCGCTTGCTTTACAAATCGATGTCCATTAGTTTTTGTAGTATTAATCGCAATAAAAATAGAATGATCTCTTTCGTGAATTTTTCGTGTGTCGGTGTACAAATGATTTATTATAATTGAATCATTTCCAAAGGTTTTTCCTTGAACGATGTGCGCTATTTCTTTTAAAGAATACAACTCTATGCAAAAGTAAGTTTTATTGTTACTAATTTAGCTGCCGCAAGATGCAATCACCAAGAAACAAATCCTATACCCCACGAGAAGCTAGAGTGAAGATTGCTAAATATTGTGTATACCAAGAGCGATGTCATCAAGAGGTTCGAGACAAACTGTATAGTTTTGGTTTAATATCGGAGGATGTTGAAGAAATCATTTTTGACCTTATTCAACAGGACTTCATCAATGAGGAGCGATTCACCATAGCATTTGTAAGAGGGAAGTTCAATTACAAAAAGTGGGGTAGGAACAAAATAACTCAAGAATTAAAGCAAAGAAAAATATCAGAATATTGCATCAAAAAAGGGTTAGCAGAAATCAATGAAAACACATATGTAGATACTCTAGAAAATTTGCTTCATAAAAAACTAAAGTCTCTTTCGGGAATAAAGTCGTATCAAAAAAATTACAAGGCTGTCCAGTTTGTCATAGCAAAAGGGTTTGAGTCTGAGATTGCTTGGAGTGTCATAAAAAATAAATGGAGCTGAAAAATCACTTACATATACCTAGTCCCGTTTCTGAGATAAATACTTCTTGGAGCAAAGACCACAATGTAAGAATACAATTAAAGAGAGACGATTTAATTCATCCGTTGATATCGGGTAATAAATGGAGAAAGTTATCAGGAATTTTTTCAAAATTCAATGCTGAACATTTTGATAAAATAGTCACATACGGTGGGGCATATTCAAATCATTTAGTTGCTACAGCGGTTGTGTGTGCTATTCAAAAAATACCATGTAAAGGAATTGTTCGCGGAGAAGAACCCAAAGAGAGAAATGCTTTGTTGCAATTATGCCGTTTGTATGGAATGCAAATCGAATTTATTTCTCGAGCAAAGTATATGAAAACTAATAGATTGTATGGTGTTTTTGATAGAGAACTTTTTATTCCAGAGGGTGGGGCTTGCCATGAGGGAACACTTGGATGTACACATATTTTATCAGAAACAAATCTTTCTAACGTGGATCAAATTTATGTATCATGTGGAACAGGTACAACTATAGCGGGAATGCATAGTTATCTTCAAGCTCAGAATCTTAAAATCCCCTTAATTGGCATACAAGTGTTGAAGGGTAGTAAATATATTGAGGCAGAACTTCTTCACCGTTTTAATATTGGGAATTGTATAATATATGACCAGTTTCATGAAGGAGGTTATGCTAAAACAAATGCCCAACTGATTGATTTTATTCACGATTTCACGGTAGAAACGGGAATACTGCTAGATCCCATATATACGGGTAAAATGATGTTTGCAATAAAGCAGCTTATTGAACAAAACGCAATAGAATCTGGAAAAAAAATTCTAGCCATTCATACAGGAGGAATGACAGGTTGGTTGGGTAAAGGAGAGGAGTTAAATTATCTCAAAAAAACCCCTCATAACATAAAAGATGTATGAGGGGTTAGATATTTTATAAAAAAGTAATTAAGGGGCGACAACCGTTGGTGTTACTTCTGTTGCTGCTTTATTGACTATACCACGAATAGTTAAAAATTCGGTACCACCCTCACCATTGTGCTTGATAGTGATAGTCTTAGTAAAATTTCCTGGACGTCCTTTTGAGTTATAAATTGCAGTAACAACACCCTCAGCTCCTGGGGCTACAGGTTCTTTGGTCCATTTGGGTGTTGTGCAACCACATGAAGCTTTAACACTGTTCAATACAAGAGGTGCATTACCCGTATTTTTAAATGTAAATGTAACAGTCGCTTGAACGCCCTCTTCAATTGTTCCAAAATCGTGTGATTTCTTTTCGATACTCATTTTAGCTTGAGCTTCACTAGATAGGGTTACGGTTTCTGTTTGGGCAAAACTAGTTGATGTTAATCCCCAAAGGACAGCAGTAAGTATAATTAAATTTTTCATGTTTATTAATTTTTAATATTTCAAATGTAATGTTCCGTGTGCAAAGTACAAATAGAATGCCAAATTACGACTATTTTAAAAGTGAGGTTTTCTTTTTTCAATAAAGGCAACGGTACCCTCTTTAAAATCCCGCAGTTGAAAACAATCAGAAAAACGATCAACTTCAAACTTTAAGCCTTCCGTATTTTCAAATAGCTTATTCGTACAACTTATAACTTCAGCAATAGCAACGGGAGACTTGTGAATGAGTTTTTCGATATAAGTTTTACACGTATTTAGGAGCTCTTCAATAGTAACTACAGATGTAACTAATCCATAGTGAAGTGCCGTTTGGGCGTCTATTATTTTTGCTGAAATTAGCATGTCTAAGGCCCTACCTTTACCTATTATTTGAGCTAATCGTTGGGTACCACCGTATCCAGGAGGGAGTCCAAGGTTAACTTCAGGTTGACCAAACTTTGCATTTTCACTAGCTATTCTTATGTGACAAGCCATGGTTAATTCACAGCCACCCCCTAAAGCAAAACCATTAACAGCAGCTATAACGGGTATTCTACTTTGTTCAATTTTTTGGAATACAATGCCTCCATTTGTACTCATTTTTTCAGCTTCGATTTTATTAAAACCAGCAAACTCAGTAATATCTGCTCCGGCAGCAAAGGCCTTGTTTCCTTTTCCAGTGATAATTATTCCACGAACAGTATTTTCATGATTTAAGCGGTCTATTTCTTTTCCTATTTCTTGTATTAGTTCAATATTAAGGGCATTGAGCTTGTCTTCTCTGTTCAGTGTAATGAGTTGAACAATTCCTTGGTTTTCTGTGGTTATGAGGTTATACATAATTGCAAATTTATAGGACTCTTGGTTAGCACCATCAATGGAAAAGTTAAATTTGCCCCATGCTCAAGGACAATAAGGTGTCTTTTGATGAATTTCCAAAGCTGAGTTTTATTGATTGGCAGCAAAAGGCAATTCATGATTTGAAAGGCAAAACTATAGATGATGTTTTTTATACTTCATCAGATGGTATTAAAATATCTTCCTACGGATGCTCGGAAAATTCAAAAAAATGCTACAAATTACCCAGTGTTGAATGGATTATTACTGCCTTAACAGATTTTGTCCAGCCTGATGAATTTTCAGGAAGGAAAATCAAAAATATTGAGGAATTAGGTGAAAACTTGGGAGATTTATCCCTTGAAAACATGCATTTCACTCAAGAAACCCCCGTTTTTTTTCATTTGGGTATATCGTTTTATGACAACATTGCTCGTTTACGTGCTTTAAGACACGTTCACCCTCAACAAGAAATAAATGTTGTAATACCATCTCAAGAGGATGATTTCGAATACAATAATTTAATAAGACAAACCATAGCAGCAGCTTCAGCGATTATTGGCGGCGCTAAACATATATGTATTCTTCCGTTTGATAATCAACCATCTAAGAGAAGTTCTCGTTTAGCAAGTAACATCCTATATCTTTTAAAACATGAAAGCCATATGGATCAAATTTCTGATGCCGCATATGGAAGTTGGTTTTTTGAAAAATTAACACAATGCTATATTGATGCTATTTCAAATAAAAATGGAGGAGAATTAACAAATAACAAAGCAGAATTTTCTTTTGCACCAGGTATTCCTCCGTTTTTAAGAGGTCCATATTCTACAATGTACGTTATTCGTCCATGGACAATCAGACAATATGCGGGATTTAGTACTGCTGAGAAAAGTAATGCATTTTATAAAAGAAATCTTGAAGCTGGACAAAAAGGGTTGTCTGTTGCTTTTGATTTAGCAACCCATCGTGGGTACGATAGTGATCATCCACGAGTATTTGGAGATGTTGGTATGGCAGGTGTTGCTATTGATAGCATCGAAGACATGAAGCTGCTGTTTGATAAAATACCGTTAGATAAAATATCTGTTAGCATGACAATGAACGGAGCAGTTTTACCTATTATGGCGTTCTACATTGCCGCAGCCAAGGAACAAGGCGTTGATTCGCATCAACTAGCAGGCACCATTCAGAATGATATTTTGAAAGAATTTATGGTACGTAACACGTACATTTATCCTCCTGAACCAAGCATGCGCATAGTGTCTGATATTTTCAAATACACGGCGAAGCATATGCCTAAGTTTAACAGCATAAGTATTAGCGGATATCATATGCAAGAAGCAGGGGCAAGCCCTGAGCTGGAACTCGCTTATACTTTATCAGACGGATTGGAGTATGTAAGAACGGGGATAAATGCAGGATTGGCCATTGATGAATTTGCACCCAGACTTTCATTTTTTTGGGGAGTTGGGATGAACTTTTATAAGGAGATAGCTAAGTTAAGAGCTGGCAGGTTGTTATGGGCTAAACTCATCAAAAAATATAACCCTAATAATAAGAAATCAATGGCACTTCGTGCTCATTGTCAAACCAGTGGCTGGAGTTTAACAGAGCAAGACCCATATAACAATATTGCAAGAACAACCATTGAAGCGTTATCCGCTATATTTGGTGGGACACAAAGTTTACACACCAATAGCTTTGATGAGGCTATTGCATTGCCAACAGAATTCAGTGCTAAAATTGCCCGTAACACTCAAAAAATAATTCAGACAGAAACAGGAATTACACAAGCCATTGATCCGTGGGGTGGAAGTAAAATAATTGAACAACATACACAAGACCTTGTTCTTAGTGCTTGGACATTTATAGAAGAAATAGAAGAATTAGGTGGAATGACTAAAGCTATCGAAAAAGGTATTCCAAAAATGCGAATAGAAGAATGTGCTGCAATTAAGCAAGCTAATATTGATTCAGGAAAAGAATACATCATTGGCGTTAATTCCTTTAAAGCAAATGAAGAAAAAACTGATTTTGAAATACTTGAGGTAGATAATAAGGCGGTTCGAGAGAGCCAAATCCAACGATTAACTCAATTAAAAAATACCCGAAATGAAGAAGAAGTAATGACTCATCTTCAAAAGATTGAAAATGCTGCCGTTAATAATCATAACTTATTAGAAATATGTGTTGAAGCAGCATTAGCTAGAGTAACTTTAGGTGAAATGTCTTCTGCACTAGAAAACGTTTATGGCAGGTATCAGGCAACTAATACAACAATTTCTGGTGTATATTTGAAAGAGGTGCAAAATGACACTAAAGTAATTTATGCTCGTAAAAAAGCAGACGAATTTGCTCTTAAAGAGGGTAGACGTCCCAGAATACTGGTGGCTAAAATGGGGCAAGATGGGCACGATAGAGGGGCTAAAATTATAGCTACAGCCTTCGCCGATTTAGGCTTTGATGTAGATGTTGGTCCTCTTTTTCAAACCCCTGCTGAAGTGGCTAAACAAGCCATGGAAAATGATGTACATGTTTTAGGCGTCTCATCTTTAGCGGCAGGACATAAAACATTGATGCCTGAGGTGGTTAATGAATTAAAAAAACAAGGTCTAGAGGATATTGTGGTAGTTGCAGGAGGAGTTATTCCTGAAAAAGACCATAATTTTCTGTTTAAAAAAGGAGTGGATTTTGTATTTGGGCCAGGAACAGTAATTGCTGAGGCTGCCACTGATATACTAAAGAAATTAGAATCTAAAATTTAAACAGCAACAGGAGCCTGTATTCTTGGATGAGGATTGTATCCAATCAATTCTATGTCATTATATTCAATATCAAATATTGATGTTTTGTCTGGGTTTATATTAACTGTTGGATATTTTCTGGGTTTACGCTTCAGTTGTTCATTAACTTGTTCAAAATGGTTACTGTAAATGTGAGCATCGCCAAATGTATGCACAAATTCTCCTGGCATTAATCCAACCTCTTGAGCAACCATTAGTGTTAGTAAAGCATAACTGGCAATATTGAAAGGTACTCCCAAAAACATATCAGCACTACGTTGATACAATTGACAACTTAGTTTTCCATTGGCAACATAAAATTGAAACAAACAATGACAGGGTGTTAATGCCATTTGTCCAAGCTCTCCAACGTTCCAAGCATTTACAAGTATTCTTCTACTATCAGGATTACTTTTTAATGTATCTAAAACGGATTGTATTTGATCGATTTTTTCACCGTTTGGACCCTCCCAATTTCGCCATTGTTTTCCATAAACTGGACCTAAATCACCGTTTTTATCCGCCCACGCATCCCATATTTTAACACCATGTTCTTTAAGATATTGAATGTTTGTATCACCCTTTAAAAACCAAAGCAATTCATGAACTACAGATTTCCAATGAATTTTTTTTGTTGTGATTAATGGAAAAGAATGAGACAGGTCAAAACGTAGCTGTCCCCCTAGCACGCTTACCGTTCCTGTACCAGTCCGATCCGTTTTAATTGCACCATTTTCAAGTACATATTTTAAAAAATCTTCGTATTGCCTCATCTTTAGTACAAAACAAGTACATAATGTTAGAAATATATCAATGTTTATTTGTCGTTCTCAACAATATTTAAACTTGTATGTTTAGATTTGCGAAGCTTTACAATAATATAATGGCAGTAGCAATAAAATTACCTAGAATGAGCGATACAATGGAAGAGGGAACGATTGTGTCTTGGTTTGTAAAAGTGGGTGACACCGTCAAGTCCAGCGAAATGATTGCTGACGTAGAGACGGATAAAGCCACCATGGAATTAGAAAATTTCGAAAAAGGGGAGGTTCTTCATTTGAATGTTGAAGAAGGCGAAACGGTTCCAGTTGAAACGGTAATTGCCATTATTGGAAAAAAAGGTGAAGATTTCCAGCATTTATTATCCTCAGATAGCTCGGCCGAAACCATTCAGAATGACCCTGTAGTTTCTGCAAGATAATAAAAAAGAATCCCTGTCTTCTTCACCAGAAGAAGTAACTAGTCCTATTGTTAGCAATGACGGAAGAGTTTTTGCATCACCCCTCGCCAAAAAAATGGCTCAAGATAAAGGTATCAATTTATCTCAAGTTCATGGTAGTGGAGATAATGGTCGAATTATAAAAAAAGACATTGAAAATTTCCAAGCACCAGCAGTAGTCAATACTACGGAATCTATTGGAGTGGAGAGTTACGATGACGTACCCATAACACAAATGCGAAAGACGATTGCTAAGCGTCTTGCCGAAAGTAAATTTACAGCTCCCCATTTCTACCTAACCAAAGAAATAAAAATGAACGCTGTAATAGAGGCTCGCAAAAGAATGAACGAGTATGGCGATACTAAAATATCTGTCAATGACTTGGTTATCAAAGCGGCAGCAGTGGCATTAAAAAAACACCCCAATGTAAACTCTGCTTGGTTAGGCGATAAAATTCGTCGCAACCACCATGTTCATATTGGCGTAGCTGTTGCAGTCGAAGACGGTTTATTAGTTCCGGTTGTGAGGTTTGCCGATAGCAAACCACTTTCTCAAATAGGAACAGAAGTAAGAGCGTATGCAGAAAAAGCCAAGAACAAGGAACTTCAACCCAAAGACTGGGAGGGCAATACTTTTACCATATCAAATTTAGGAATGTTTGGTATAGATGAATTTACAGCTATAGTGAACCCTCCTGACGCTTGTATTCTAGCTATAGGTAGCTCTAAAGAAACAGTAATTGTAGAAAATGGTGAAATGAAGCCAGGGCACGTAATGAAAGTTACTTTGAGTTGTGATCACAGAGTTGTTGATGGCGTTACTGGAGCCAAGTTCCTTCAAACTTTTCAGGAACTATTGGAAGAGCCAGTTAGGCTTTTGGTTTAATAATCCTGTCGCTTTTATTTGTATAAACTTGTCTATATTTAAAGTTTTATTTATCCTTGCCATGCCTTTCAGGCTACTCTATAAATTAATTCTTTTTAGATAGTAAAAACAAAACTTACTTACAAAATAATGTACGATATTCTTTCACTAGGAGACATGCTCCTACCTGAACTTAAAAAAATTGCAGACCAATATGAAATACCTCATAAAGGATTTAAAAAGCAAGATTTGATATATAAAATTCTTGATTTTCAAGCGGTTAATCCCTCTAAGTTTAAATCAGTTGACAATCCTAAATCAAGTGAACCAATTTCTAATCCTCCAATTGACGAAAAAAAGAACGAAAGGGATAGAAAACCGATTCAAAGGAAAAAAATATCTAGACCCTCGGATGTAAAATCAATGAATTCCAATAAACCCAAATCAGAAGTTACGGAAGATTTAACGGTAAAAGATAAAGAAGAAAAAGTTGCTTCACCTGAGCATAATCAGGAAAAGAATCTTGCAAGACATCAAGAGCGAGAACAAAGAGATGCTGAACGAAAATTGCGAGAGGAAGAAAAGAGAAAAAAGCGTGAAGCTGAAGAAAAACTTATCAATTATTTGGAGTTGGAAGGGGTCGTTACTACGCAAGGTGTTTTGGAAGTTATTTCCGATGGATATGGGTTTCTTAGATCAGCAGATTACAGTTATCAACCATCACCCGATGACGTATATATTGCGCCTAATCAAATTCGTCAAAATGGATTAAAAACGGGAGATGTTGTTAAAGGTAATATTCGACCACCCAAAGAAGGAGAAAAATACTTTGCACTGATTAATATCATTACCATTAATGGAAGATCTATTGAGTTTGTGAAGGATCGTGTAGCATTTCATCATTTGACTCCTTTGTTTCCTGACCAAAAATTCAACTTAGAATATAAGTCAGATAATTATTCGACACGTATAATGGATTTTATTTCTCCTATTGGTAAAGGACAGCGTGGACTCATTGTTGCTCAACCTAAGACGGGTAAAACTAACCTTTTGAAAGATGTAGCTAACGCAATCGCTCACAACCATCCAGAGGTTTATATGATTATCTTATTAATAGATGAGCGACCTGAAGAGGTGACTGATATGGCTAGAAATGTGAATGCTGAAGTGGTTGCATCTACTTTTGATGAGCCAGCAGATAAACATGTAAAGTTAGCCAATATTGTTCTTGAAAAAGCTAAACGTCTCACAGAATGTGGGCATGATGTTGTTATTTTATTAGATTCCATTACTAGACTTGCCAGAGCATACAATACGGTACAACCAGCTAGTGGTAAGATATTATCAGGAGGGGTAGATGCCAATGCGCTTCAAAAACCAAAACGTTTTTTTGGTGCCGCTAGAAATATTGAAAATGGGGGTTCATTAACCATCATCGCTACGGCTCTTACAGAAACAGGGTCTAAAATGGATGAAGTGATCTTTGAAGAATTCAAAGGTACAGGTAATATGGAGCTACAGTTGGACAGAAAACTTTCCAACAAAAGAATTTATCCTGCTATCGACATTGTTTCATCCAGTACAAGAAGAGAAGATTTATTGCTCGATAAAACTGTTCTTCAAAAAATGTGGGTAATGAGAAACCACCTTGCAGACATGAATAGTGAGGAAGCCATGAACACCATGCTCAATTATATGAAAGGTACTAAAAATAACGACGAGTTTTTAGTGTCTATGAATGGGTAGTTATTCAGAAGAGTTAGTCTATTTATTCCAATTTAAAATTCACACTAGGGTATCTTTTTCTAGTTTGGTCGTAGGGGTCCATTTCATCTAGTCGTTCGATTAAAATGAAATCTCCTTTTTTAAGTGTGAGTATTTTATTCATCATTTCTTCGGAGATTATTCCTCCTGTTGAAGAGTGCATGGATGTGCTGCCATTTTGAGAAGATATCGCACGAGTGTACAGGCGTACTCGTTTTCCTCGGTTAGTTTGTTAAGTACTAATGGGTGCATCGTTCTTATATCTTCCAGTTGAAGTACTATACGATTGGTTCATGCTCCTCCGTTTTCACAGGCTAATACGCGTCTAAAGTCCCGATACCATGTTAGGGTGATTTGCAAGCCTTAAGGGAGACATCTTCAACGGTACGTAAGTTATACCTTTGGCTAACCCATACATATGCGCCGTGGCTTTTTCATAAGAAAGCCGGTTGGAAATATAACCGACTATTAAAATAAAAGTAGTAATGTATTAGTGTATTCTTCATAGTTTGTACAAAATTATGTTTAAAAATTACAAATTACAAAATGATTACTATTGAGTACAGTCCATTACATCTACTAAAAACTGTAAAATGCTGATTTTAAGATTACTACACGAAACAAAGTTTGTGACTCAATTTACTAAAATGACACAGAGAAAACAAAAAAACCATCTCTAACCCGTACAATATCTGAAATTTGATATCCAACTACCCATAAAATTGTATCATTACTACATAGAAGAGGTATCGTTTTTTTATCGATATTGTTAATTTTATGATTAATAAAAAAATCACTCAACAATGGGTTACCTTTTATTCCTAGTGGAGAAAAACGATCACCCTTTTTCCAATATCTCAAGGTCAAAGGGAAAAATGACGGTGGAATTTCAAGGTACTCTATATTTTTGTGGGATGAGAAAGTCCACTTTTTGACCTTTTTAAGAGTAAGGGTATATTTATCAAAAGCGTATCTACCATCAGTATAAATATCTAAAACAGTTGTACTTAAATCTTCAATGAGCGAAATAATTATTTGCGTTCTGTCTATTAATAATTGATGTGTTTTTGAGAAATATTGTTTTCCTGTTTTCCCATTTAAACCAACGGATATTTGTTGACATTGAGAGAAATTAAAACCATATTTGTATAGTATTCGATACAATAAAACTTCGGGTTGTGGAAAAATAGTGATTTTGGATTTTGGAATGAAAATACCTTGTTTAGAGACAGTTATTTCACTAGTAATAAATTGTTTAATGAAAAAATCAAGTAACTCGTATTCTGAATTGAGTAAGGCAATACTCTTTGAAGTATGATTTACAAAATCAGGCAATCGATCTTGAATTACAGGCAAAATCTGATGACGAATAACATTTCTAAGGTAATTTGTACTTTGATTAGATTTATCTTCCCGATATTCAATCTTTTTTTGTGCAACGTACAGTTTAATTTCATCAGAATTAAAAGCTAAAAGCGGCCGGACTATGTAACTTCTTCTGACTGGAATACTTTTGAGTCCTTTGATTCCAGAAATACGATTAAGATTTATAAAAAATGTTTCGACTTGATCATCCTGATGATGCGCAGTAATAATTATATCCAATTGATTGCTCAACTTCAACTTTTCAAAGTAATCATATCGAATATTTCTGGCTGCTTCTTGAATAGATACATGATGTTTTTTAGCATATTTTCGAGCATCAACAGATATACATTTAATTCCTTTACAATTTTCTGTATTTTTTGATAGATGCTTTACAAACTTTTCGTCAAAATCGCTTTCTTTACCTCTTAATTTATAGTTTACATGAATCATTGTAAATGAAATTTTCAAGTCATTTAACAGGTGTGCAGCAGACACAGAATCCTTTCCACCACTTATTGCAAGACCAATACGGTCTGATTTATTAAACAGTTGATTTTTTTCTATGAATGATTTTAACTTAACGAGCACGATGTTTGCATTAAATATTGAAACAAACATAATAGCATCCATTAATTAATTCCTAAAATTTTGAAAAGGTACATTTTCAATATCATCGTATCATTTTTTACTGTGTATAGTTTTGGACAAACTCCCATTGAAATTTTGAGTGCCCAAGAGCTAATCTACAATCAAACTCAGGGAGATTACCAGTTGTGCAAAGGCAATGTAAAATTCAAACAAGGAACAGTGTTTATGGACTGTGATAGCGCTAAGTTTTATGATAAAGAAAACAAAATTGAGGCATTTGGCTCAATTCGTATTCTTCAGCGAGATACGCTTGATTTGCGCGGTGAGTTTTTGACGTATGATGGCGATAATCGTTTGGCAACAATTTCTAAAAATGTAACCTTATCTGACGGTAAGATGATCCTATCAACGGAAAGTCTTTTGTATAATTTAATTGATAAAAAGGGGAATTATTCATCCGGTGGGCACATTGTTAATGGGGATGATAATCTATATAGTAGGAGGGGAACGTATCTGTCAAGAACTAAAGATTTATTTTTTCGAGACACAGTTCGTCTTATAAATCCAGACTATACGATGGAGTCGGATACGCTTCAATATAATATTTTATCCAAAACAGCAACTTTTTTGGGACCTACTTATATTTTTAGTGATGAAAACACTATATTTTGTAATTATGGTTGGTATAATACACAAACAGAAACTTCACAATTTAGCCAAGGAGCTTATATAGAAAGCAATAATAGCCGATTGGATGCAGATAGTATGGTATATTTTAGGATTTCAGGTTTAGGTGAAGCCTTTGGAGATATTCAATTTGAAGATTCTGTTGAAAAAATATCCATTTTTGGTCAATATGCTAGTTATCAGCGATTAAGCAATAAAACATTAATCTCCGGCGAACCAATGGCCATAAAAAAGATGAGTGGGGATACACTTTTTTTAAAAGCAGATACATTTATTGATTATATAGATTCAATGCAACACAGGTTGTTATCTGCATTTTCTAATGTCCGATTGTATAAATCAGATATTCAATCATACTCAGATTCATTATGTTATAATTTTTCTGATAGTTCCATTGGATTTTATGAAAAACCGATATTATGGTCCGGAAACAATCAATTAACCGGGGATACTATCTTTATTTTTACCAATGATTCTGTTGTAGAATTCATGGATATTAGAGGGTCAGCCTTTACAATTGAAGAGGATATAAATGGTTTGTATAATCAAGTATCAGGCAGACATATGAAAGTATACTTTAAAGCTGGAGAATTAAAAACAATTGATGTGCAAGGCAATGCTCAAAGCATTTATTTTGCCTTAGAAGATAGCACACAATATACAGGGGTTAATGATGTATATTGTGGGGATATGCGAATTTCCATGAATAAAAAAAACGTGAGAACAATAAAATTTATGACCCAACCTAAATCTATTTTTTATCCATTAGAGAAGTTTCCTAAAACTAAGTATCGAATTCCGGGTTTTAAATGGGAAATAGATTTGAAACCAAAAAAACCAAATTTTATTAATTGATTACATTTGCAAATTATATGAAAAGTACTACGCTACCCAAGTTCAAATCAGCTGCTGGAAGTAATTTCAGTAGAGAATTAAGAGCAAACGTTGAAAATTACTTCAAAAGTTATGATATTTCAAAGTTTGCAAATGGAGCACTCAAATTTAAAGCTACTCTTTTATTGATTAGTTTTTTGGGAGCTTATGCACTCATTTTATTTACTGGTTGGCCTATATGGATATTATGGTTGCTCTGCATGTTTTTAGGTGTTATTAAGGCAGGTATAGGTATGGGTTTAATGCATGATGCAAATCATGGTTCTTTTTCGAAAAACAAATGGGTAAATAAAATATTTGGGTATACCGCAGACTTTTTAGGTGTTAGTTCAAGTAACTGGATTAATCAACACAATAAATTACACCACACCTACACCAATATATATGAACACGATGAAGATGTAAATGGTAAAGGCTTATTCCGGTTTACTATGGATGCACCAAGAAAAAAAATACATCAATTTCAGCATATTTATTGGATGTTATTTTATGGTTTTCTTACTTTAGGTTGGTTTTTTGCTGATTTATTTGCTTATGGTAAGTACAGAAAAAAAGGACTAAATACAAAACAAGGAACAGATCAATACAAAGAGATTGCTACTATTCTGTCATTCAAATTATTTTATATATTTTATATGATTGTGTTGCCTTACATGATATTAGATGTATCATTCATACAGGTTATTGTTGGCGTTCTTTCTTTAGAATATGTAGCAGGTATGATTTTATCTGTAATTTTCCAAATGGCCCATGTCGTAGATAAATTTGATTTATCAAATCATGACAAGTTCGATGGAACAACTAAAGATGAATGGACGGTACATCAAATTCATAATACATTCGATTTTGCAGTAAAAAATAAATTTTTAACTTGGTACTGTGGCGGGTTAAATTTTCAAGTTATTCATCACTTGTTTCCAACTATATCTCACGCACATTATCCAAAACTATATGAGATAGTCAAAGAAACAGCAAAAAAACATGGCATCAACTATCAAGAATTTAAAACATTCCGTGAAGCATTTTTGTCGCATTTAATTTTTCTCAAAAAATTAGGGAGTACCCAATTCGCCTAATTTAATTGTACTAATTATCAAACACACACGTTTATAAGTTAGGGTATTTTCTATACGACTATTCAGTATTTGTGTCCTCTTTTGTAGGATACACATTATGCGATTAATATCCATCTTTTCATTAAAATTCATTTCAATTCTTTTTTTGGTACTAGGGTATTTTTTTTCCTACGCCCCCCCTCTTACCTTACATTATGAAAATTCAAATGCATGGGTAAATCATGTTTTTGACTCTATGACAGTAGATGAGCGATTAGCTCAATTATTTATGATAGAGGTAAGACCTACCAACGGGACTCAGCACTTGGCTCAGGTAGAAAAGACAATCCAAGAACATCAAGTAGGTGGAATTATTTTTTTCAAAGGAGATCCAAAACAACAGGTAAGGTTAACCAACAAGTTCCAAGAACTATCAAAAACTAAAATGTTGGTTGCCATAGATGGAGAGTGGGGCTTGTCAATGCGATTATCAAACACGATTTCATATCCTTATCAATTGGGTTTAGGAGGTATAAAAGATGATCAAGTGATTTACTCCATGGGACGTGAAATTGGACGACAGTGTAAACGAATGGGCATACATGTCAATTTTGCACCTGTAATAGATGTAAATAATAATCCCAATAACCCAGTCATAAATTATAGGTCGTTTGGAGAGGATCCTGACAATGTAGGTAAAAAAGGGTGGGCCTATGCACGAGGCATGCAAGATGCAGGTATAATTGCATGCGCTAAGCATTTTCCAGGTCATGGAGACACTGATGTAGATTCCCATAAGGATTTACCTGTTATCAATCATTCTTTAGACAGACTGCATGAGGTAGAATTCAAACCTTTCAAATATTTAATAGATAATGGTATCATGTCGGTTATGACAGCTCATTTATTTATTCCTGCAATAGATAGTAATAAGAACGTTGCCATGAGTATATCCGATAAAGCAATCAATGGTATTTTGAGAAGAGAATTTGGCTTTGATGGGCTTTCGTTCACAGATGCTTTGAACATGCAAGGGGTTGCAAAGTACCATCCCAATGGAGAACTAGAGCTCAAAGCGCTTATGGCGGGTAATGATATATTATTAGCACCAGGAGATATTTCTAAAGCCAAAAAGATGATCAAGGAAGCGATGGCTGATGGTCGATTAAGTGAAGACTACGTATGGGACAAAGTACGTAAAATACTATCATATAAATATTCCATGGGGCTTTATGATTTTTCGCCTATACAAGAATATAATTTGATTAGCGATCTAAATAATGTATCCGCAAAACACATAAACTACCAATTGGTTGAGCAGGAATTATGTTTACTTAATGACACGCATGCTATTATTCCTATTAACCCCCACAAAAAACATAAAATAGTTTCTATAGCTGTAGGAAATGGCTCTTATAATGAATTTCAAAAGGAACTAAAAAAGCGAGGAGATGTCACATTCAAGAGCATTAGTAAAAATGCTTCATATAATGAGTTTGAAACGATGAAACAATTGATCGATAAATTCGATATCGTTATTGTTTCTATGCACAACACCAGCAAATACCCACCAAGTTATGGCATAACTAATCAGATGTCCCATTTTATAAACGATATAGGCCATCATCCTAATGTGTTACTGGTAGATTTTGGCAATCCATATAATCTTAAAAATATACGGAATCAAAATGCAATTCTTGTTGCCTATGAGGATAAAAATGCGCATCATATAAAAGCAGCTCAAGCAATTTTTGGTGTTCATGGTATAGACGGAAAATTATCTGTTTCTGTTGGAGATTATAAATCTTGGACGGGTAAAGAAACAACTCCTATTCTCGAATTATCACCTGGTTTACCTGAAGAAGTGGGTATGTCAAGTGATAAACTAGATGAGATAGATGCTATTGCAAAACAAGCAGTTACTTCTAGAGCTACTCCTGGTTGTCAGATTATGGTAGTAAAAAACGGAAGAATAGTATATGATAAAAGTTTTGGCACACATACATTTAGTAATAGTACAACTGTTAAAAAATCGGACTTATATGATATTGCTTCTATTACTAAAGTAGCAGCAACAACGTTATGTATAATGAAATTAGAAGAAGATGGCTTTCTATCTATCGATGATAAACTAGTAAAATATATACCGGAACTTGAAGGTACAAACAAATCAAATATGACCATAAGAATGGTCTTGGAGCACAGAGCTGGGCTTAAAAGTTGGATTCCTTTTTATACTAGCACAATTTCAAATGTTTATGTCAAAGATTCTATATACTCAACTACACCCACAGATTCTCATACCTATATCGGAAATGATCTGTATATACTCTCCTCATATAAAAATGAAATATATAAGCAGATATATGACTCAGATATAAGTGAAGTTGGTCAATATCGATATAGTGACTTGGGTATGATATTGATGAAAAATGTTATTGAACGTGTAACTGGAACCCAAATGGAATATTATGTAGACTCTGTTTTTTATAAACCAATGAACATTCAAAGACTCACATATTTGCCTTTAGATAAATTTCCAAAAACATCTATTGTACCAACTTCTATAAGTCCAGACATGAGAACGGGTCTTGTGCATGGCTTTGTTCATGATCCTGGAGCGGCCATGTTAGGTGGGGTTTCAGGTCATGCAGGATTGTTTAGTAATACAGAATCTTTAGCGAAATTAATGAAAATGTTATTAAATGGAGGCTATTACAATGGCGAACAATATTTGAAAAAATCGACTATTGAAAAGTTCACTTCTAAACAATCTTCAATATCTAGAAGAGGATTAGGTTGGGACAAACCGGAGCTCAATCCGAGATATACAAATTTAGCTTCAGATTATGCTTCGCCAAGTTGTTTTGGTCATACTGGATTTACAGGAACTATGGTATGGGCAGACCCAACCTATGACTTGATTTATGTTTTTTTGAGTAATCGGGTATATCCCAATCAAGAAAATAAAAAATTACAACGAGAGCATGTCAGAACGCACATTATGGACGTAATTTATCAAAGTTTTTTAACGCCTTAAATTCTATTATATGTACTTTTGTCGTTTAATATAAAATAGTATACTATGAAAAAAATTATATATTCAGCATTTCTAATCTTATCATTTTCCTCTTGCGATGAACTATTGGATGTGATTGCTGCATCTTCTGGAACAACTAGTGGAATTAGTCAATCAGAGGCCTCCTCAGGTTTAAAACAAGCATTAGAAGTAGGTGTCAATACAGGAACATCTTTCTTGGGAAAAACGGATGGATTTTTAAAAAATAGCGCCTATACAATACTTTTACCTCAAGAAATACAATCTGCTGTAAATAAGATTAAAGGAAATCCTATTACTAATCAATTGGCTGGACCTTATTTGGACAAATTAGTTGTTTCGATGAATCGGGGAGCAGAAAATGCTATGGCAGAGGCTAAACCCATTTTCATAAATGCTATTACTTCGATGAGTATTAGTGATGCCCTTTCAATTGTTACAGGTGGCGAAGGAGCAGCTACTCAATTTTTACAAAAAGCCACATCTGCACAGCTTCAACAAAAATTTTATCCTATCATTAAATCATCACTTGATAAAGTGAACGCAAATGAGCCATGGACCAAAGTAAGTAAAGCTTACAATACCGTGTCTGGTAAAAATGTACAAACGGATTTAAATGAATATGTATCTAGTAAAGCTATGAATGCTCTTTTTGCACAAATTAGAATTGAAGAAAATAAAATCAGAGAAAATCCAATATCAAGAACTACTGATCTTTTGAAAAAAGTATTTTCATACGCAGATAACAATAAATAAGTTTATTGGATAGCCATGATACCAGGCAGTTCTTTACCTTCAAAAAACTCAAGTAACGCACCTCCACCAGTTGATATGTAGCTTACATCTTGTGTAAAACCAAATTTTTTAACGGCAGCACTGCTATCTCCTCCACCAATTAATGAAAATGCTCCATGTTGAGTAGCTTGAGCTACGGCACCTGCAATGAATTTTGTTCCATTTTCAAAAGACGACATTTCAAATACACCCATAGGACCATTCCACAGTATAGTTTTAGAATTAGATATAACATCTGTAAATGATTGAATTGCTTTTTCTCCAATATCTAAACCCATCCAACCCTCTGGAATATTGTTACTGTCACAATATTGGGTAGTGGCATTATTATTAAAATCATCAGCAATAACACTATCTTCAGGGAGGTGTATTTTAACATTTTTTTGCTCAGCCTCTTTTAAAATTTCTAAGCAGGTATTTATCCGATCTTCCTCAAATAGAGAATTTCCGATTGTACCTCCAAGGGCTTGCATAAATGTATAGGCCATACCACCACCTACTATAATATGGTCTGCAACATTCAATAAGTTTTGAATAATTAATAGTTTATCACTTACTTTAGCTCCACCAACAATGGCAGTGAGTGGCCTATTTGGGTTTTTCATCAACATGGTGGCATTGGATACTTCCTTTGCCATGAGGTAACCAAAACATTTTTCTTTCATGTAATTGGCAACTATAGAAGTGCTCGCATGAGCTCTATGTGCGGTCCCAAAAGCATCATTGACATAAATATCACCATGAATTGCAAGCCTTTCAGCAAATGAATTATCTCCAATGGTTTCTTCTTTATAGAATCGTAAATTTTCCAACAGATGAATAGAACCAATAGGCAAATTATGACTAGTTTTTAAACTATCATCAGAGATGCAATCATTAGAAAAAGAAACTGAAGCACCTGAGAGTTCTTCTATGTGAGAAGCGAGGTGCTGAAGAGAATATTGGTGTTCAGGTCCTTTTTTAGGTCTTCCCAAATGTGACATCAACACAACCGAACCACCATCCTTTAAAATTTTTTTTATAGTTGGCATGGAGGCAACAATTCTGCTATCATCTTGAATGTTCATGTCTACATCTAACGGGACATTATAATCTACACGAATAAGGGCTCTTTTTCCATCAAAAGAGAAAGAATCAACAGTTTTCATTATCTCAATTCGGTGAATGTTTTGGCAGCGTCAAATTTTTCTGCGGCATCACCTACTCGAATTATTTCCATCGATTTTATAATAATAGGTTCCAATGGCATATCTCGTCCGTCACGTGGAGCATTTGCAATATCTAAAACCACATTCATCCCATCAATAACATGTCCAAAAACAGAATGTCTTCCATCTAAGTGTGGGGTAGGAGCAACGGTAATAAAAAATTGACTTCCATTGGTTCCTGGTCCAGCATTAGCCATGGACAAAATACCAGGAGTAGCATGTTTTAAATCTTCGTGAAATTCATCACGAAAAGAATATCCAGGACCACCCATTCCCATACCCATGGGATCACCACCTTGTATCATGAAGTTTGGTATGACACGATGAAAGGTAATTCCATCATAATAGGGTGTATTTGCTGGTCTAGATTCATTAGGAATGGTTCCTTCTGATAATCCGACAAAATTGGCAACCGTAAGTGGTGTTTTTTCGAATTCTAGACCGATTAAGATCTCACCTTTAGAAGTATTCATTTTTGCGTATAATCCATTTTCCATTTTTATTTTTTTTGTATTTTGTGTTTTATTTTCTTCAGAGAAATTTGATTTTGAGGAATTTATATTACCTGCTCTAACACTCGCTTTATTTTGATTGAGAGATGTATTATTTTTTTGATTTAAGTCACCCTTTTGCTGGTTTCCGTTATTAGCGTTGCAGGCTACTAGACTTAACACTATGATTAAAGAAACAAATGTATTGTAAATCATTTTTATTAAATATTTGACGGCAAATTTAAGGCATGTCCTTGTTCATAAAAATTTTTTATCTTTGAGGAATGAAAATTTTTAAAGGAATACTCTATACTCTCGTTATATTGTTAGCATCTATTCTAATAGCTGCATTTTTGGCTCCTACGGATATAATAATTGAGAGATCTGTTTTAATTTGTGCGAACCAGGAACGCGTTTTTGATGAAATAGTAGATTTTAAAAAATGGTATCAATGGGATCCGTGGTATCCAAAAGATACCACACAAAAAAGAAATTACGTCGGCAAATTTGGCGATACTTTGTATGGATACAGCTGGTCTTCAAACGAAAAAAATGTAGGAAATGGCTCCATGTTTTTCACAAATATTTCAAACAAAGACTCAATATCCTATGCTGTTACTTTTGGTAGAGATGACGATGAGCAAAAGTCATCAGGAAGTTTTTATTTGCAGACATTAGGAGAAAACACTCAGGTAGTCTGGACATTAAAATCGTCACTTGCTTATCCCTATAAATTTTTAAATTTTTTTTTAGACGACATTGCGGGTAAAGATTTTGAAATAGGTTTAGAAGGCCTAAAGTCTCACGTTGAAAAAGTTAAAAAAATCCATTAAAAATTATTTATGTTGATTCAGTCAAAAGTTTTTTAGACCACTGGTAATATCCATAGACAGAGAGTAACGTGTATAAAATCATCTGAATAGCTAAAAAATCCAATTCTTTTAATTCGTACAACCATACGGTATATCCATTGAGGAAAATCCAAAAAATCCAGGAGATTAGGTATTTGTATAGTTCAAGGAAAGTAGCCACAACACCAAAAACACTACTCAAGGCATCGAAATAAGGTTTTGAAGCGTCTGTTTTGCTCATTAAGTAACCCAGGCCTAAAGAGGCAACTACTCCGCCAATAAGAACTTTACAAATAGTCAACCAGTTCATTCTTCTTATGGTTAATATAGAAGAATTAATTCCCCAATATATGTAGGCAAAATAACCAATTACGGCATAAAAGAGATAGAGTAAAGTTTCAGAATAATAAAAATTTTTGTATAAGATCCAAGCACCCAACAGTGATCCTATAATACCAAATATCCAGCATACTCTGTTTTCTTTGGTAAGTAAAACTAAAAATATCATGTTGAAAATAACACTAACCAGTTCTATGATTTTTAAATTATCCAAAGGGCATTTGCTTTTTAATATTTAGCTTCGCAAAGCTAATTAATAAGTCAAAACATATGCGATACATTCTAGGGGCACTCATGTTAGTGTCATGTTTTTTTTCTTTCTCTCAAAATATAGATGTAGCATCTCAGACCATTGAAGATTTATGCAGTCGAGAATTTGCAGGTAGAGGATATTTAGATAGTGGAGATCGATTCGCGGCAGATTATATAGCTAAAAAATTCAGTTCTTTTAACTTAAAAAAATTTACAAAAAACTATCAACATCCCGTTTCTTTATCTGTGAATACTATTCCAAAATCTGATGTATTAATTGATGGAAAAGAGCTTATACCAGGCTTAGATTATTTAATTTCCCCTAGTGCTAATTCAATTTCAGGTGATTATTTGATATTTTATATTTCACCTAAAATATTAAATGCTCCTAAATTGGTTTCTAAGGTAAAAAAAGCCATTAAAAGAGGATATGTGCCCGTGGTACCTGTATATGATTCAAAAAATGGTGAATTGGAAAAAAAAATTCAGACACTCCGATTAATATCAAAAAATAAACCCATTATTTTCTTGAAGAAACAATTGATTTGGAGTGTATCTACTCACCAGTCGAATAGCACAGAAATATGGATGATTGACTCTTCTTTTAATCGATTCTCAAAGCAAATACATATGAATGTAGTTTCTAAATTCATACCTACGTATACAACCAGTAATGTCATTGGGTATGTTGAAGGAACTATTATCCCAGATAGTTTTATTATTTTATGTGGTCATTATGATCACTTAGGTAGAATGGGTGAAGCTGTATTTTACGGAGCCAATGATAATGCCAGCGGCATCGCCATGTTGTTAGATCTCGCTTCTTATTTTTCAAGGAACCCACAGAAATACAGCATAGCATTTGTAGCGTTTGGAGCGGAAGAAGCAGGATTATTGGGTTCTTTAGCCTATGTAAAACAGCCTCAAATACCGTTAAACCAAACTAAGTTTGTATTTAACATGGATTTAATGGGATCGGGTCATGAAGGAGCAACGATAGTCAATGGTAAAATTTATACGGAATATTATGAAAAATTAAACCAAATAAATACAAAAATGAAATATTTACCATCCCTAAAAGCAAGAGGAAAAGCAGCCAATAGTGATCATTATTTTTTTAGTGAGGCAGGTGTTCCTTCATTTTTTATTTATCTGATGGGTGATTATAAATATTATCATGTTCCAGATGATAATCCGACTCATCTTAAGCTAGGTCATTATTATACTCAAAGCTATTTATTAATTAGTGATTTTATCATGAGTTTAAATTAGTGAAAATAGCTTTCAAATAATATAGCTTTATTTATAACTTTTTAAATCTTTGAACGTTTTTAAATAATACAAACCATGAATAAAATTAAAATTTCTATCGTTTTTGGATTCTTACTTCTATTATTCGCTTGTGGAGCACAAAACAATAAACCTATAGATGGGAAAGGAGAAAAAATAGATTCTAAGACCTTTCAAGCGAAAATAGACTCTACTATTAACCATACTGTTATTGATGTAAGAACAGCAGAAGAATTTTCTACAAGTCATATTCGAGAAGCCATTAATATTAATATACAGTCTTCTGAATTTGATAATAAGGTAGCCTTACTAGACAAATCAAGTACCTTGTTTGTATATTGTTATTCGGGTGGAAGAAGTAAAACAGCTAGCAATGCACTTCGATCATTAGGGTTTGAGGTTTATGAGCTTGATGGAGGTCTTTTGAAATGGCAATCAACAGGGCTGCCATTAGAGGTTTCCTCAAAAAAACCAATGACAGGATATACTATGGATACGTATAAGACAGCTATAAATGCACACAAATTAACTCTTGTTGATTTTTATGCCCCGTGGTGCGGTCCTTGTAAAATGATGAGTCCACATATAGAATCATTGCGTTCTAAATATGGACCTAATCTATCCATTGTTAAGGTGGATACAGACAAAAGCATTGAAGTGTCTCAATATTTCAAGATTAGTGCCATTCCACTAATCAAAATTTATAATAATGGCAAAGAGGTATACAGCAAAATGGGTTATCATACAGAGGAAGCCATAGAGCTTGCATTAAAACCCTATTTGTAGAAAGATATTCATTCGAATGACTTAAAATTTTCCCATCCTTGGGCTTCCAAGGGTACAACATTACCAGATTTTGTAATGAGCTCCCTGCCTTCATGTTCGTCTGTACAATATCCAATTACTGAGAGATCCATAGAGTTCTTAATTTTATCATAATCCTTTTGAGTAATTGTAAATAATAGTTCATAATCTTCACCACCGTTCATGGCACAAGTAGTCGGTGATAAATTGAATTCAAGAGCAGTATCATAGGTTTGTTGATCTATAGGAACTTTATCCTCATATATTTTTACACCAACATTCGAATTTTTACTCAAATGAAATAATTCACTGGATAACCCATCAGATATATCTATCATAGAACTAGGAATAACTTGTAATTCTTCCAATAAATCAATAATATCTTTTCTTGCTTCGGGCCTTAACTGTCTTCCAACAATGTAGTCTTTACCCTCTAAATCAGGTTGCATGTCTTTGGATTCTAAAAACACTTGTTTTTCTCTTTCTAAAACTTGAAGCCCCATATATGCGCCGCCTAAATCACCGGAAACACATATTAAATCTCCTACTTTTGCTCCTGATCTTTTAACTATATATTTTTCATCTGCATATCCAATAACGGTGATAGATATCACCAATCCAGTTACCGAGGTGCTAGTGTCTCCTCCAATTAATTCTAGATCATATTTTTCACATGCAGCTCGAACCCCAACATACAATTCTTCGACAGCTTGAAGTGAATATTTACTTGATATAGCAATGGATACTAATACTTGAGAAGCTTTGACATTCATCGCACAAATGTCACTTACATTGGATGCTATAGCTTTATAGCCAACATGAACTAACGGGGCATACATTAGGTCAAAATGGATATTTTCAATAAGCATATCTGTACTAATTACTTGCTGTTTACCTCCGCAATCAATAATTGCAGCATCGTCTCCAATGCTTTGTTTTGTTTCCTTTTTTGTAATTGTAAATGATTTTGTGAGGTGCTCAATTAGTCCAAATTCTCCTAATGAATTTATATGAGCTTTATCTTTATGTTCAAACATAATATACTTGCGAAGTTCTTTCATTTCTTTTAAATTGTGCATGTTATGAAAAAAATTTTTGACTCGTTTACTCAGATGTTATTTCCTAATCTATGTATTTGTTGTTCGGGTTTCTTAAGTTTCCAAGAAAAGAATATTTGTACTTTATGCCATTATACGTTGCCTAAGTTTGAGTATAATACAATTGAAAATTCGCTTCAAAAGAAATTTTGGGGGAGATTACCTGTAGCGTATAGTTTTGCATATCTGGCTTATAAATCCAACAATAATGTGCAGAAAATCCTGCGTCATATCAAATATCAAAGGAACAAAAGCCTAGGTTTTGAAATGGGAAAAGCTCTTGGTGAAATGATATTTAATTTAAATATGAATCTTAGTTTTGATTATATAATACCTGTACCTCTGCATTCTAGACGACTTAAATCTAGAGGATATAATCAAGCAGAAATCATTGCAAATGGTGTTTCTAGTGTACTCAATATTCCATTACTCAGAAGTGCAATACTCAGGATTCACGATAATACTTCTCAAACGTCTAAAAGTAGATTTGAAAGACATATAGATTCTCATGACATCTTTATAAATGCTTCCGATATAGATTTAGAAGGAAAGCATATTTTAATTGTAGATGACGTAATCACAACTGGCTCTACACTAATAAGTTGCGGTTCTACCCTGTTAAAAATTAACAATATAAAGTTAAGCTTGGCTTCTTTAGCTGTTGCAATTTGAATCAGTATTTTAGTTTATTATCAACTTTTCAGAAAAGAGGTTGTTACAAAATACGAAGTAAACTCCTTTGGGAAGTTCATTTAGGTTGATTTCTTCAGTAATATTAGGAAGAATATCTGTTCTTTTTACTTTTTGTCCAACACTATTGACAATCTGAACGGATAAAGTACCTTTAGAACTATTACTTATGTGTATTTCTCCATTAGCAGGATTTGGGCTAATAGTAAGCAATTTTGGACCTTTTTTATTGGGTATGCCGTTTACTACACCCAATGTTTCTTCGACATCAGTACAGGCAGTGTTAGTTACAATTGGTTCTTCGTATAGACCGTCAGTATAGGAAAAGTATATTAATGCTGTATTGCATATTTGTTGTCCAATTTGCAATGAATTTGGTAATAGATTCAGAGTATAATCAACGAAGGCTTTTGATTCATTTTCTTGTTCACTGCTATTTTTTAGTAATATATTTTCCCATCGAGTAACAAGTTTGGCTGTGTAGTCTCCATTAATATTTCTGGTATACTCATAAGTTGTTCTTGGTTTAGCTTCCGGGTGACTAGTTACAGTCTCCACACCAAATTTACTGATTATGATAGAAGGATCTAATTCGTCTACCAATGTAATACCGACAACTTCAAAGTTAGAATTATTCTTTATACCTATTTTATAAGCCAACTTATCAATAGTTGGATTTACCTTACTTCCATCCAAACAGTATTTATAATTATCTGATGTTTCACCTTCTGTAAATGACAATATTGCTTGGTTATTAGACATATTTTGGTCAGTTACATTCTCAGATAAAACTAATTCTGAGCGAATAATTAAATTTTCAGAGCCCTTAACTTTACATACAATATCAAAATGTAAACGGTCATTAGCGCTCACATTTACAGTGTATGTAATAATATTATTTGTATAGGATTGATAGGGTATTTCACTTGATATTAAGTTCAAATTAGGTCCTAAATCAATAGTCACTACCGCGTCTGAAATAGGCTGACTTCCCTCATTTGTTATAGCAATATTAATAGTTTTTTGATCACCCACTAAAGCATTAATTCCCTGATTATCAGATAAATAAATAGACCCATCTGATATGCCAACAGCTTGATTTACACCTAAGGCAGTACCATAATAAGTTTTGAATTCAGATGTGTTTATTATGACATCAGGACATGTTGGATTGAAATGCTGATATTTTTGGGCATTAATATGATGTGTTTGATTATCAACATGTAAATACAATTGACCCGTATAATCCGTTTGAAATATGTTTTTAAAATTGTCTAATTTCACTGGATAATTAGTCATCCAAGGCTCGTCAGAGTCTTTAATACAATCGGAATTTTTATCATTAAATACACGAATATTAAGTTGGGCCCTGTCTGTATAAACCTCGCCTATATAATTTAATTTACCGTTGTCTGTAAAATCTCCAGACAAAATGATACTTTCTTTCCAAGCATATAGCTGTTGCACACTGCTTAAATTGAGTTTGGTAGGTTGCCATTTTATACCATCATATAAGAGAAGGTTATATTTTTGATGGTTAAGAGTATCAGTAAACTGGCCAAGTGCAAATAAGGTATTTTTGAGATTTGCAAATTGACGAACTTCATAGATTTCCATATGAAGTAAACCATCTGAAATATCCTGCCAAACCCCATTTTTACTAATTTTAAATTTTGATTCATCAAATTTTGATTCTCCATACATGACAACTTCGTCTTTGAATTGACCAATAGTTATGTTTTGTCCTAAAAATGGCGGATAATTGGCTGCCTCCCAAATGTTACCGTTCCATGTTACCAATGATAAATTATCGGAACTAGGGTTTGTGAACTTTCCAGTTGCGTAAAGTTTTTGATTGTAGTACACTGCACTTAAAAAGGTATTATCATACGTTTTCAGAGCAATGGCGTTACCTTCTGGACTCCATCCATTATCAATGTACTGAATAATATTGTAAGTCTGTTTGTTAGCGATGTATTTACCCAAACATTTTAACACACCATTTTCTATAAAAAACTGTTTAATAGATAGACTTTTATTCACCAAGTCATTTGAAATATCTGTCCAACCTTGTTCCCATTTCAGGATGTAACTTTTATCACTTGTTGTTTCTCTATTTTCATAGCCTACAGCAAGATAAATTACGTCATTAAATGAAATTATATCTAAAATTTTAAATTCGCCATCGGAGGTTATACCAGTCTTCTGAAGATTAGGTGAAGTAATTTTGTTCCAAAAATGACCATTCCAAGTTTGAACATTTATTTGACCATTTCTATCATCAAATGCAACGACTAGACCATTGTTGTGTTTGTATATTTTATCTGGAGCATACGGCAATCCTATTCCCATAGGACTGAGCACTTGTCCAAGCAAAGATTGACTAGCTAGAATAAAGAAGATATTTAAAATATATTTCTTCATTTTTTATTCAGTTTTACGTTGGTTATAATATTTATCCCATAGGAATAAGGTCTTGACAAAATGGCATTTGTTTTTTTGTCGTTCAAAGCATTTAAATTGACGGCATAATTGGGTTCTAAACCAATTACTAAACGCGGTTTATTATAGTATAATCCAGTTTTTATACTTGTTGCTATATTTTGATTATTAAACGTCAAATTCGTTAAATCATCTAATTTTAGGTTTAAAAAGTTACCTTTTTTACCCTCTCTTTTTGTAAGTGACATCAGGGATAACCCGAATTGCGTCCTTATTTCAAAGTTAGTAGAAATTGATTGCCTATATCCAATATTTAATGGAATTTCAATAAAATGATACAAATTTGACCCAGTAAAGGTGATGTTTTCGTATGCCAATGGGTTAAGAGGAGCATAATCAGTAATTTTACCATTTGTCACAATTGGGAATTCCGTAATGGTATAATTATAGTTGATTTGTTCAGATCGTTGGGTTGAGTACACACCGCTACTAAAAAACAATTTGGAATTGAAATGATAAACTAAATCTAAACCTAAACTGGTTGTATATGCGGCATCTTCTTTACTTTCAATAAATTGTTTAAAATTACGATTTATCAACCCAGATAGCGCTTTATTTTCTTTTAAGTATTTGTGGGTTATGGCAGGAGTGAAAGCTATACCATATTCCCAATTTTTATGATTTTTTGAGTGTGTCTGTTTGCTTACTTTTAGATTATTTTGATAAAATATTAATTCTGGTTTTATTTTAATTTTCTTGTGCGCATATAGTTGACACATTTTAACTCTTTGCAGAGACGTGAATGTACTTTTTTGGTCATCCAATATATTTAGTTTAACTGGTTTATATTCCGGCTTTTTATTTATTTTTTTTCCAGTTTCTATTTTAGATTCAACATCATCTTTTTTACCCGTTGATATATCTTCTTTTTCTCTGTTTATATCTATTAATTTTTCACTGGTCTCTATTTGTTCTTTTAGAGGATCATTACCATGTATACTTGTTACCTTTTGTGAGCTATTAGAATTTTGTAACGTATCTGAATAATCTTTTTGTCTAGTTATAGTGTAGCTTACGGCAGTAAAAATAGATAAAGCAAGAAAAAACCACATTCCGATAATGCGGTTTTTTCTATACTTTAATCTTTGTTCAATGGCATTCCAATCAGAAGCATCAGCCATGGCATTGGCGGGCACATCGGCTGCTGCCTTTTTTAGAATACTATCGATTTGCTTTAAATTATCCAATCTAAATTAATTTACTTTTTACGCTTAAGCTTCGCGTTCAACAATGAACGCCCCCTAGAAAGTCTACTTTTAGATGATCCCTCACTGATACCTAATTGCTTAGCTATATCTTTATGAGACAATCCATCAATGGCATATAAATTTAGTACGACCTTATAAATATCAGGTAGTTCATTTAATGCATTAATTACTATTTTGGCGTCTATTTCTTCATTGGGTACTTCTTCACTCATTTCTGCTTTTTCAAAATTCGTGTCGAATTCATAATGATTGTATTTGTTTCTACCTAAGCGTTGTTTATTTAAAGCGATATTTATAAAAATTCGTGTCATCCACGTATCTATTTTACTATTTCCTTTAAATGATTTTATACTCGTAAAAACTTTATAGTATCCATCTTGTAGAAGATCTTTTGCATCTTCTTGATTTTTACAATATCTTATACAAACAGCCATCATCTTATTGGCATACTTTTCAAAGAGCATTTTTTGTGCAGATCGATCGTGTTCCTTACATCGTCGTATAAGTTCTTCTTCACTTATCAATTTGCGTATGTATTAATATTAGACACGACTAAACTATAATGGTTGCAAACTAAAGCAAAAAAAAAGCTCTCCGTATTGGAGAGCTTTTTTTTTGGATGACTAATCCTTAGTTATTTAGGATAATTTTCTTGGTAATGATAGTACCATTAAGGCTCATTTTCAAGTAGTACATTCCATTTGCATTTCCTTCAAGGTTTACTGCGAATGATCCGTTTTGTACTTTTCCGTTTACCACGGTAGCTACCTGCTGTCCCATTGTATTGAAGATGCCTATGTTCACTTCTTCATTTTCTGGAAGATTAACCTGTACATTAACCGGTCCGTTGGTTGGGTTTGGAGATACTTGAATCATATCTGCCAAGGCTAAGTCACTAATTCCATTCACCAATACCTGGTGATCGTAGTCTACATCAAAGTATAGTGTAAATTCTCTAGACTCATTTCCTGAGTTATCAGCTGTTTTGAAGATTACAGAATATAATCCCGCTTCTTGTAAATTCAAATCATTGAATACCAAGCTGTGGTTCATTCGTAAATCTGCTGGTGCATCATAGTTGTCTGAGAAGTTCACAAAGTTGATAGCATTCACTTTAGAACCTACGCCTATTTTAACGATACCTCCTGCTTTACCCGTAATTACCGGTGCAACATCATCAATCACATGTACTGTTCTCACTTTTACCGATACGTTACCTGCAGCATCTGTTGCTGTGTAGGTATCTTCATAGGTGCCTAATGTATACGCATCTACGTTTGATGTACTCGTTAAACTGATTTGTGTGTTGTTGTATAAGTTATCCGATGCACTCGCATTTACTGGAGTGTACGGGGTGTTTACACGGTGATTGATTACATCTAGTGTACGTAAATCAATGACAGGCGGTACATAATCTCTCACTACATAATCAATACACTGTGTAGAAACATTTCCACTCTCATCGGTTGCTGTATACGTCACAGATGTAGTTCCTTGGAATCGCGTATCTACAGATGCTCCTCCGTTGCTTGCTGCAGGATTTGCTTTAAACTCTAATCCGTTTCCAATGCTATTGTAGTTATCCGTTGCTAAAGTTACATCGGCAAAGATGTTTTGAAGTTGTACTTCTACCGTCCAGCAAGTCGTTGATTTATCTGCATTTGGATTATCAATGACAGGTACCTGTGTATCTACAACACGTACTATTCGAGTAGCAGTGGATGCATTACCTTGGTTATCACGTACACTATATGTAATGGTGTAATCGCCCAATACTTCTACATTTACTTCTCCAGATACCACAATGGCACTAGAAATATTTCCTTCTTTGTTGTCTATCGCTGTTGCGGGTAGATCAATCCATGCTGTTCCTACCTCAATGGTCGTATCTGCTGAACCAGTAACTGTAATCACAGGTGCTGTTTGATCCGATACTACATAAACTACTCTAGTTACAGGATCTGCTGCATTTCCAGATGCATCCATGGCATTGTAGATTTCGTAGTAGATACCTGGTAAGGTCTGATCCACATCTGAAGTTTGTTTCACATTTGCTGTGATATCTCCTTGTGATGGGTCTGTTGCTGTAGCTCCAGCAGATGCATAGTTGATGTCTGCTACGGTGGCTACTTGCTCAATGTATACGGTATCTGCATCAATCAAGGTAATGTATGGCATATCTCCATCGTTCATTACACGGATTGCATAATCTTCAAACTCGCCAATTCGGTTAGCATTGGCATTGCTTGATGCACCACATGGCTCATTATCGTCAGCATTGTAAGATACACCTACACGCATACGTGTGGTGGCTTCAAATGCGTCATCGATGGTTGGTACGGTAAAGCTACCCGTCCAGCTTAACGTATTGGCCGCTGATTCAGTACCTACTAACTCTCCAGCGTCATCAAAGTCACCATCTACGTTCCAGTCGATCCATACTTTTCGGTTCATCTTGTTAACCGCTGTGTTTCTAGCGATTTCAAAATGGTATGTTCCTCCAAAGTTGAGTGATGTCGTAGCATCTGCGGTATAATCGGTATATTCTACACCAGACTCACTGCTATTCTCATATTTAGAACCCGTAATTGGATTACTGATGCTTACATAGTTGATGCCGATATCCTCTGAAGTAGTTACCCCAATAACAGGCTCACAGTGTGATACTACAATGATATAGGCTGTTTTTACTACGGTAGCTTCTGAAGCTGCTTCATCTACGCTGTTGTATCCTCTACACTGTACGGTATATGTACCGGGTGTGTTGAAGGTAAATGAACGCACATTAGATGTTGTTGCAGATGGAGCATTAGGCGTTACATCTGTTCCATTATTAGGGAAGAACGTCCACTCCCAGTTGTTGGCCTTATCGCTAGAAGCGGTAAAGGTTACCTCACCGCCTAATGAAGGACGTCGAGTACTTGCCACAAAGTCTAAATTAGTAGGGGTATTGGGAGCCACAACCGTGAAGGTATAGCTCTTCGTGCTGGTTCTACCATCACATGCTATTACTTTAAGTTCTAAGGTATAGGTTCCGTTAGTTAAGAACGTATACGAGAAATCACGTGTATTAGCAGATGTATTGTCTGGACCGGTTAGTGTCCACTCAAAAGCGGTGCTTCCTTCTGCATTTAATGAGGTATTGGTAAACTCAACATATACTGCATTGTATAAGGTAGTAGATGGGAAACTATAATCAGCAAGAGGTGCATCTGCAGAACCGGCTACGCTCGTCCAATTGGCTGCAAATCCTCCAGCAGTTGTTCCCGTTGTAGATGTCCACAAAAGATACATCGCTCCTGAATTGGCCGTAATCGCTCCTGTAGGTGCATTACCTGAAGTGAAGCCATTACCCGTATGTAAAGGAGTACCTAATGCATTTACACCATCATATATTTTAAGGGTGGCATTGGAATTTAAATCAAAGGATGTAAAATCTAGCGTAACGCTCTTTGCACCACAAGGAGCAATAAGCGCTTCAGTCGTTTTATTATTACCATAGTTACCATTCTGTCCACCATCATCATAAATGGTTCCAGCAGATACACTGATTACGTTGGCAGGTAAAGCAGTACCAGCTCCCATGTTATAACTGGATCGTTGAACGGTTACATATCCCATTTTAGGCGTTTGTACTTGACCAGGTATACTATTGGATGCCGTTAAATATACATCCCATACTCCGATGTCTACAGCACCGAAATAATTACCCGTATTTACCAATGGGTTTTTGTTTAAGAATGGATCGCCTCCGCGAAGAACGCCTTGGTCATCTCCATCGATGGTATCATTGGTTAATGGGTTCACAAACACCCAATCCCAATACGTAGCACCGTTAGTGCTTAAATCGGTCAATTTAACCGTTTCAAAGATTTCGTATACGCTCTTATCAGCAACAAAGTCCGACTTAGGAGGAGCAGTTGGGCTGATAATGGTAATTTGTTTAGTAGTAGAATCGCTACCATTACAATTGGTACTCACCAATTTTACATCATACGTACCCGTAGCAGCAAATACATGGTTCACATTGGTTGAGGTGTACGTTGTACCATCCATAGACCAATTGTGAGAAATATACCCTGCTTGATTTGAATTTTTGAAAGTAACCGGAGTACCCACATACGCGGTATCTGGTCTTAGGAAATCACTTGTAGTTGATGTAGGAACGATATAGTCACAGGTATAATCTTCGGTTTCACCATAGTATAATTGATTGCTGTGGTTTGTACTAGTCATGCCATAACCATATTGGTAATCTGTTCTTACACGCATGCGAACAGTGTTGGTAGAGCCACTACAAGGAACTGTAAATTGGCGACTTGTTAACGAATTATATCCAATACTCCAACGATTTGGCACAACAAATTCGCCAGCATCAGCAAAATCTTTGTCACCATTGAAATCTATCCATACACCACAAAAAATATTGTATCCATTATATCCTCCTGGATTGGATTGTCTTATTTTGATAGTGTAGGTAGAACCAGCACTTAAGTCAAAAGCGCTTTTTGATTCCACCAAGGTGTAATGTCCATTACGAACCGGATTGTTACATCCATCAGAATTTTTGCTGTAAATGACATTTCCATTAGCATCTTCAATTACTATTTCTTCAATAGCGCCATACCTAAGAGCTGTTGCACTGTACGCGCAACCAAAAATGTGGTTGGGTTGAGAATAGCTTTGAGCAGATGCTCCAAAAGTGAGTAGCAGCAAAGATAGAGATGTTAAAACTTTGCTAATCAATCGTTTAAAGATTGAAAATTGAGTATTTGTTTTTACCATAATAATTAGTTAGTTACGTTCAATAAATTGTTTATAATTTCAAATATATAAAATTAGACACGGATTTGTTAAATAGTTGCAAAAAAAAATGAAATTATTTCTGCGGTTAAAAAATAGTCATTGGATAATTTTTGGCTTCACTGTATTTTATTAAAATCTATTTACATTCGAAACCTTACTATGCATTTTTCAGAAATTTATAAAAAACTAAATCATAATCAACAAAAAGCCGTAGACAAGATTGATGGTACAGTAATGGTAGTTGCCGGACCTGGAACAGGAAAAACAGAAGTGTTGGGGGCTAGAATTGCAAACATATTATTACATACTGACACACAACCTGAAAATATACTTTGTCTTACATTCACCGAGGCAGCAACTACTGAATTAAGAAAGCGACTGAATTCTTTTATTGGTTCTGCGTCTTATAAAGTAAATATTTACACGTATCACAGCTTTTGTAATATGGTCATACAAGAAAACAAAGATGTTTTTGGCATACAGCATTTAGAAGCTATTTCTGAATTGGAAGTCATTGAAGTTTTACGAGAAATTATTGATGAGTTACCTAATCAGAGTCTTTTGAAAAGATATGTAGGTGATGTTTATTATGAAGTACGACCTTTACGTAACTTATTTGGTTTATTAAAAAAGGATAACTTGTCTTCTGCAGATATTGCTATGAAAATTAAAGTAGCAAAATCAGAAGCACTCAATGATGAAAGCTTTTATTACAAAAGAAAAACAGGTAACAAGCTAGCTGGAGATCTAAATGAAAAAAAATATGCGCTTTTTTCCAAGGGATTGGATAAACTGAAGGAGGCCTCTCAGCTTTTAGACGTATATGAGCAAAAATTGAAAATAAGAAATCGATATGATTTTAACGATATGCTTCGATGGGTTTTGAATGTATTTCAGAGTGATGAAACATTACTATTAAAATATCAAGAAGCATTTCACTATTTTTTAGTTGACGAGTATCAGGATACGAATGGAATCCAGAATGATTTGCTTTATGTATTGATAAATTATTGGGAAAACCCAAATGTATTTGTTGTGGGGGATGACGATCAATCCATATTCAAGTTTCAAGGAGCCAATGTTGAAAATATTCGTAATTTTTATCTGAAATATAGGCCCTTCGTAAATTTAGTTGTATTGGATCAAAATTATCGTTCAAGCCAACATATTTTGGATGCAAGTAATTATTTAATTCAAAACAATAATGAAAGGTTAGTGGGTATTATTCCAGATATTAATAAAAATATTGTAGCTTCTAATTCAGATATAGCAACCATTCATCCAGCAATACATGTAATGGAGTACCCGAATACATTTCACGAAATTGTAAGCTTAACAACCAAGTTGAAAGATTTGGTCAATCAGGGCGTTTCCTTATCTGACATAGGTATATTGTATAGAAAACATAGTCAAAGTATTGAATTAATTAAATACTTAGAACGTGAGGGAATAAGTTACAGTGTTGCCAAGACCCAGGATGTATTACAAGTGCCAATTGTTAATCAACTCAATACTTTTCTTACCTATATTGCCTGTGAGGCTAAAAAATTAGATAGTGGTCATCATTTACTTTTTTCTATCATGTATTCACATGATTTTAACCATATTACTTCACTTGATATTGGAAAAATGAGCAATCAGATTTCAAAAGACAAAAGTAGAGGATGGAGAGAGCAGCTTCATAATATTGATTCACAACTAGATATATCCCATGAGAGTGTGCACGAACTAAAGCTCTTTTTAAAAGATATCGATTATTGGGTTAAGGAGCTACACAAAACTACACTACAAGATTTTGTAGAAAAATTTATGTCAAAATTAGGGTTTGTTTCTGATTCATTAAAAAGTCAAGATGCCAATTTCAAAATACAATGCCTAAAAACATATTATAATTTTCTGAAGGAAGAAACAGCAAGAAATCCTTATTTGCTCTTGACTGAATTTTTAGAAAAAATAGAGCTACTTAAAGTTAACAAAATTGGTTTAAAGTTAAATAAAATAATATATGGTGTAAATGGTGTCAATTTAATGACGGTTCATAGTTCTAAGGGGTTGCAATTTGATTACGTTTTCATGATTGGATGTACTGAAAATAATTGGGAGAAAGAAAAAAATGATTTACCATTCAGACTAAATATCATATTGCCAGGTGAGCCTAAAGAAGCGCTGAAAGAAGAATCTAGAAGACTTTTTTATGTTGGTTTAACTCGCGCACGAAAACACTTAGAACTAAGCTATTTTGAAAAAGACGAAAAAGAAAAACCAATAGTTCGAAGTTTATTTGTAGAAGAAGTACTTGAAAGCAAAACTTGTGACGTAGAAAATGTGTTTGCATCAGAATCAGACATACTTCATTTTTTTGATTTTATGTTGCAACCCAAAGAACAGAAAGTACTTTCTTTATATCATCAGGATTTTGTCAAAAAAGAAGTAGAAAACTTTAGGATGAGTGCTACCAATTTAAACAGTTATCTTAAATGTCCTGTTTCATTTTTTTATCAAAATATTATACGAGTACCTTCAGCTAAAAACGACACTATGACTTTTGGTTCTGCTATTCATGCAGCATTAGATGAACTTTATAATTCGTCTAGATCAGTAGGTTCATCAGAAGATGCAATTGATATTTTAAGGAATACATTTACCCAAAAAATGAAAGCAAGCAGAGAATCATTTACTGACGCAAACTTTGAAAGACGTATATTTTATGGAAATACTATTTTATCAAAGTATTATAAAGCATATGAAAACGAAATTAAAAAAGAGGTAAATGTTGAAACTGAAGTGTATTTAAATAATTGTGAGATCGAGGGAATACCTATTCGAGGCCAAATCGACAAATTAGTTCTCAACGGAAGAGAGGCACATGTCGTTGATTTTAAAACAGGCCAATATAAATATGGTAAAACAAAAATTAATCCTCCAATAAGTCTTGAAGATAATCCCCATGAGAAAAATTTTGAAAAAAGATGTGGTGGAGATTATTGGCGACAAATTTTATTTTATAAAGCACTTTTAGAGAGTAATAAATCAAATCCTATTACAGTGTTATCTGGAGAAATAGATTTTATAGAGCCAGTTGATGATACATTTAAAAAACATACTATTAATTTTAATGAGGAGGAATATATGTTTGTTAAAAATCAAATTAAAGATAGCTACCAACGTATCCAGAATTTAGAATTCGATCAGGGTTGTAACGAAGATGATTGCTATTGGTGCTCATTTAATACTTATTCATAGAAGATATTTTAGGCTCTATATATTTAGATAGGCTTTTTAACCCATCATAACAAAACAAATAATACCTTTGTAATGTTAAAATAAAAGTATGGAATTATCAGAAATAGTTACCGTTTACTCCGAAAAAACTCCAAATCCTGAGTCAATGAAGTTTGTTGCTAACAAAATGATTTTGCCAAACGATAGTATTGATTTTAGAACAAAAGAAAATCTTGAAAATTGTCCAATGGCTGAGGAGCTGTTTACATATGATTTTGTAAAAGGGGTTTTTATAATGAATAATTTTGTTTCAGTAACTAAAAAACAAGAATATGATTGGTTTGATATTATTCCTGAACTGAAAAAGTTTGTTCAAACTTATTTGGAATCTGAAAAACCCATAGTTACGATTAAAGAAAATCTTACACAAGAAGAAGAGTCAGAAGTGGTAATTAAAATCAAACAGCTATTAGAAGATCATGTAAAACCTGCAGTGGAAATGGATGGTGGAGCTATTGATTTTAAGAGTTTCGAAAAAGGGGTGGTGACAGTTTCTATGAAAGGTTCATGTAGTGGTTGTCCAAGTAGCACACTCACCTTGAAGGCAGGAATAGAAAATTTATTGAAGCGAATGATACCTGAAGTGGAATCTGTAGAAGCAGAAGCGGCCTGACTTAATTTATTTTATTAATATCAAAAGTCTCCATAAACTTAGTTGTGAAGTTTCCAGCTTTAAAATCAGGATCTCTCATAAGCTTAAGGTGAAGGGGTATTGTAGTCTTGATTCCTTCCACAACAAATTCGGATAAGGCTCGTTCCATTTTTAAAATACATTCCTCTCTTGTTTGAGCAGAAACGATGAGTTTTGCAACCATAGAATCGTAATGTGGCGGAATGGTATATCCGGCATAAATATGAGTGTCTACACGAACACCATGACCTCCTGGTTTGTGTAATACATCAATTTTTCCTGGACTTGGTCTAAAATCATTAAATGGGTCTTCAGCATTTATTCTACATTCAATAGAATGTTTTTGAGGTAAATAGTTTTGACCACTGATTGGGTGACCAGCAGCAATTTTAATTTGCTCTTTGATTAGGTCAAAATTGATTATTTCTTCAGTTACAGGGTGTTCTACTTGAATTCTCACATTCATTTCCATGAAGTAGAAGTTTTTGTATTTATCTACTAAAAACTCAACTGTACCAACACCTTCATAATTTATGGCTTCACCTGCTTTAATTGCAGCTTCTCCCATTTTATTTCTTAATTCTTCATCAGCAAATGGAGAGGGTGCTTCTTCTATTAGTTTTTGATGTCTCCGTTGTATTGAACAATCTCGTTCAGATAAATGACATACTTTTCCATATTGATCTCCAGCTATTTGGATTTCAATGTGGCGGGGCTCTTCAACAAATTTTTCAAGATACATTCCATCATTACCAAAAGCTGCTTTTGATTCAGTTCTTGCACTGCTCCAGGCTTCGTCAAAATCTTCATCTTTCCAAATGAGTCGCATACCTCTTCCACCACCTCCAGCTGTAGCTTTTAACATAACTGGATAACCAATATTTTTTGCAATTTTCTTACCTTCTTTAACATCTTTTAAAAGCCCTTCTGATCCAGGTACACAGGGCACTCCAGCAGCTATCATGGTTGCTTTGGCATTCGATTTATCTCCCATTCCCTCAATCATTTCTGGACTCGCACCAATGAATTTAATGCCATGATCTCTACACATTTCTGAAAATCGTGCATTTTCTGACAGAAAACCATATCCTGGATGAATGGCATCGGCATTGGTTATTTCTGCAGCCGCTATAATATTAGGCATGTTTAAGTAGGATAATGTACTTGATGGAGGACCAATACAAACGGCTTCATCGGCAAACTTTACATGTAAACTGTCTTGATCAGCTGTAGAATATACAGCAACAGTTGCTATACCCATTTCTTTACAAGTTCTAATTACACGAAGTGCTATTTCGCCTCTGTTTGCGATTAATATCTTTTTAAACATAGGAGTTTTGACTAATTAGTTTGGCTCGATGATGAATAGGGGTTGGTCATATTCAACGGGTTGTGAATCTTCTACCAATACTTTTACAATTTTACCACTAACTTCTGATTCTATTTCGTTAAAAAGTTTCATGGCTTCTATGATACATAAAACTTGGCCTTTTTCTATAATGTCACCTACTTCAACAAAAACAGGTTTGTCTGGTGATGATTTTCGATAGAATGTACCAATCATGGGAGATTTAATTGCCTCCGTATTATCTGCACTTTCAGCAGGTTTAGATGGTTCTGCAGGGGTATTTACCTGTTGTGCTTCAATCGATTGTGTCTGAGGGGCAACAATTTCTTGAACCATAACAGGTGGTGTTGCTATAGCCGTATTGTTTTGGTTGTTACGTTTGATTTTGATTTTAAAATCTTTTTGTTCAATAGCTACCTCATCAACTTTTGAAGACGAAATAAATTTGATTAAAGTCTGAATTTCTTTTAAGTCCATATCTTTAAATTCTTAAGCGAAAATAGTATATTATTTTATAATCTATTGTGAATTATATGCCCATTTCAAATATATAGCACCCCAAGTAAAGCCTCCTCCAAATGCTGCTAAGACTATATTGTCTCCTTTTTTAAATTTAGATTCAAAATCAGAGAAAAGTAATGGAATGGTTCCAGCAGTAGTATTACCATACTTTTTAATATTTATGAGCACCTTGTGTTCATCAAGTTCCATTCTTTTAGCAGTTGCGTCAATAATTCTTAAGTTGGCTTGATGAGCACATAAAAAATCAATATCATCTCCAGTTAGATTATTTCTATCCATAATTTCTCTGCTAACTTCTGCCATATTAGTAACTGCAAATTTGAAAACTGTTTTTCCTTCTTGGAATACGTAATGCATTCTTTTATCTATAGTTTCATGTGTTGGTGGATGTAATGATCCTCCTGCCTTTTGGTGGAGGTAATCAAGTCCAATTCCATCTGATTTTAAAATACTATCTATTATACCATCTTCATCTTCACTTGACTCTAATAGAACAGCACCACCACCATCTCCAAATATTACGCATGTATTTCGATCTTGATAGTCAACTATAGCTGACATTTTATCAGCTCCACAAACGATTACTTTTTTATGTTTTCCAGATTCAATAAATTTTGCCCCTGTATCTAAAGCATATAAAAATCCAGAACATGCCGCACTCATATCAAAACCCCATGAATTGATAGCACCAATTTTGTGTGAAACAATGTTGGCTGTAGCAGGAAAAACATGATCAGGAGTTACAGTGGCGACTATAATCAAATCAATTTCTTGTACGTTAATTTTTCTTTTCTCAAGGATTTGTTTTATGGCTTCAACACATATATCACTGGTAGCTTTTCCATCTTCTAATATCCTACGTTCTTTAATTCCAGTTCTTGATTGTATCCACTCATCGGAGGTGTCTACCATATTTTCAAGTTCTTTGTTAGTAAGGATTTTTTCAGGAACATACCCACCGACTGCTGTTATAGCTGCTCTCATTTTTGGATTAAATTATTGAAGTTTCAGAAATTGATTGTTCAATTTTAGAAATTAATTCTGATTCTACTATATTTTTTGATAGTTTTATCATATTCAAAAAAGTTTTTTTATTTGAAATGCCATGGCCAACAATTACTGTTTTCTTGATTCCAAGAATTGGTGTGCCACCATAATTTTGGAAGTTGAATTTACCAAGGAAGTCGTCTTCAACACCCCTTTTTAGGAGATTATAAAAAAACCCTTCACATGTTTTAACAATAACATTTCCAGTAAATCCGTCACATACAGCTACATCAACATTATCATTAAAGAGATCTCGTCCTTCTACATTTCCTATAAATTGGATTCCTTTTTGATTTTTCAGAATAGGATATGCAGCTTTGGTGGTTACATTTCCTTTCTCTGCTTCTTCACCAATATTTACTAATCCGACACGAGGATTAGCAAATCCATATACAGCTTTAGCGTACTCACTTCCAAGGATTGCAAATTTTGATAGCGTTTCAGGTTTTACGTCACTATTAGCACCAACATCAACTAAAACACCCGTTTTACCACTTTGTTGTGGGAGCACTGATGATAAAGCAGGTCTTTCAATACCGGGTATAGGTTTTACGTTATAAAGTGCAGAAACCATCATTGCACCGGTATTACCAGCTCCAAGAAAAGCATCAATTTTTTCCTCAGCAAGGTAATGCATTCCAACATTTATACTAGAATCTTTTTTAGCAGCAACAGCCTTAGTGGCATGTTCTCCCATTCCAATGCTGTCACCAGTATGTATCACTGTAATGTTGGGAAGGTCCAAATCTGTTACATACTCTTTTAATGCTTTGGCCTCACCAAAAACAAAAAAATGAGCATCGCAGTCTTTCTCAGATGCTTTATGAACAACTGCTTTAATACATTCTTCGGGAGCAAAATCACCCCCCATGGCATCTATGCCAATATTCATATCGAATTATTCAGCGTTAGATTCAAGAACTTGTATACCACGATACATTCCTGTTTCCAAGTTTAATCTATGATATAGGTGAACCTCTCCAGTAGATGGGTCTCTGTGGAGTTGTCTATTGCCTAACTTGTAATGAGTTCTTCTTTTGTCTCTTCTTGTTTTTGAAATCTTACGTTTAGGATGTGCCATTTTATTTTTCTATTAATTTTTTAAGTTCTGACCATCGTTCATCTACCGCATTATTTTTGTGGGCATTAGGATGGTTTATTTTACATTCATATTGAGTTATAGAGTTTTTGCAAATTATTCGCGTTGGCATATCTAAACAGATTTGCTCGTATATGGGATCATAAACAGAAAAAATAGGATGATTTATGGACAAATAATTTTCTTCCTTTAACAAATCATCATTTAAAGTTAGTTTGAGTACATCTTGCCGTACAGAATTAACTTTTATCTTAATATCATTTAAGCATCGCTCACACAGAGAATTAATGTGACCATTCAATGAATAATCAAGCACTAAAGTGTTTTCAAATTTTTCACATTGAACGATAACTTCAACCTCTCCTTGATCGAATAAGCTATTATCTTTTAACTCAAAGAACGTATCTTTTAATTGAAATTTAAAACTATCTTTTTCGTTTTTAAATTTATTAAAATCGATATCAAAGTCAGACAATTTCATCTTCCAAAAGTTTGCAAAGATATTTATTTTGAATTAAATAGTAAATAATAAGGTATACTTATCTCAAATTTGGCACACCAATACTGAATTTTTCTCTTTTGTGATCCTTAAATTTTAATTGCTCAAACGAATTATCATAAAAATTTAGTCGATTACGTCGAATTTTTTTAATCAAATAAAGTGCACTAATAAAGGATGAGATGTCTGCTATTCCCTGTCCTGCTATATCATAAGCAGTACCATGATCAGGAGATGTACGTACTATAGGCAACCCAGCGGTATAATTAATACCATCTGCAAATGATAATTGTTTAAAAGGAATGAGAACTTGGTCATGATACATACCAATAACGGCATCAAAATTTTTTATATTTTGAGAACCAAAAAAACCGTCTGGCGCATATGGTCCAATGGCCATAATTCCTAGCTCTTGTGCTTGTTTAATGGCTGGAGCAATAATTTCCTTTTCTTCACTTCCAATTAATCCGTTATCTCCTCCATGGGGGTTAATTCCAAGGACTGCCAATTTAGGTTTAGAAATAGCAAAATCTGCTTTGAGATAATCGTGCATTGCCTTGATATGATTTATTATACCTTCTGAGGTCAACTTATTTACAACATCATTTAAGGGTGTATGACCAGTCACCATAGACACTTTAAGGCTATCATCCATTAATATCATTAGTACATTGGATTCAAATACTTTAGCAAAGAATTGTGTGTGTCCATTAAATTCTAAGCCACTATCAGCAGCTGTTTTTTTATCAATTGGACAAGTAACAATATCTGTTATGATGCCAGCTTTTACATCCTCAACGGATAATTGAAGTGCATCGAAAGCAAATTTACCAGCTTGTTGACTAGGAGTTCCGGGAGTAATGTTAATACGTTCGTTGCTACAGTTTCTAATATTAATTTGATTTGTTCTAATATCAGATTTGTTTCTAACGATATTTAAATTGAGTGGTGCAACGCCAAATAAATCGGTATAAAAATTCAATACATAGGTGTTGGCATATACAACTGGTGTGCAATAATTGAGGATTAACTCGTTAGATAGAGCTTTTATTACTAGTTCGGGTCCAATACCATTAAAATCTCCTATAGTGATACCAATTACAGGTTTATTCATTATACGCACAAAGATACATTTTCTAGATACTTCTATCTTTATTTAGTGATGAATAATAACATTAAGTCATCAATTGAATTTTATAAAAATAGGATTAGGCATAATTTTTGCTATAGTGTAAAGCCCCTAAAATCAATATAAATAATTCAAATTTTGCAGTATTTAAGTTAACTTTGCAAATTCTATTTTATTAGCTTTTCAAAAAGCACTACTACAATTTAAAAATGAGACAGTTAAAAATATCAAAACAGTTTACTAATAGGGAGAATAAATCTCTTGATAAATACCTTAATGAAATTAGTAAAGTGGCTATGATTGATGCCCAAGAAGAGGTCGAGTTAGCACAAAGAATTAGGGATGGTGACCAAGCTGCATTAGAAAAGTTGGTGAATGCAAATCTACGTTTTGTGGTGTCTGTTTCTAAGCAATATCAAAACCAAGGTTTAACCTTGGGCGACTTAATCAACGAAGGGAATCTTGGCCTAATAAAAGCCGCTAAACGTTTTGATGAAACTAGAGGTTTTAAATTTATTTCATATGCAGTATGGTGGATTCGTCAATCCATACTTCAAGCGTTAGCTGACCAATCTCGTATTGTTCGATTACCACTTAACAAGGTAGGTAGTATTGGTAGAATTAGTGCTGCTGCAGCTCGTTTGGAACAATTGCAGGAGCGCGAACCAACACCCGAAGAAATAGCCAAAGAGCTAGAGATTAGTATCACTGAAGTTGAGAATGCATTTAAATCAAGTGGTAGACATCTTTCGATTGATGCTCCTTTAATTGAAGGAGAAGATAATAGTTTATTGGGAGTTTTAGATAACAATGACGAACCCAACCCGGATCAACCTTTGATGGATGAATCTCTTCGTAAAGAAATTAATAGAGTAATATCTACTTTATCCGAAAAAGAACGAGATGTTTTAAAATATTATTATGGTCTAGATGGTGGACCGGCGCATACACTGGAAGATATTTCTGACAAAGTAGGTTTAACCCGAGAGCGAGTTCGTCAAATTAAAGAAAAAGCTTTACGAAGACTAAGAAAATCCAGTAAAAGCAAAATCTTAAAATCATACTTAGGGTAGTGAGTATACTTATAAAATAAATCAAGCTATCTTGAAGATTGCTTTTTTTATTTGTTCATAGGAAAGATAACAGATTTCATACATTAAAAAATAGTATAAAAAATCTTCTATTGGAATCGTCAAAAAACGAATACCTAAATTTTCCGCATTGTTATACCATACGATTGGATTATCAGTAAAGTACCCTGTTAGAACTCCGTTTACTAGTGTAAATGGCATTAAAATAATGACATAGCTTGTGTAAAATATTCCTTTATTGGGTGCTTTCAAAAAAACAGCCAAACTGGTTGTTAATATTACTAAAATAGAAACGGTGCAAGTATATAATTTCGGATAACCTATAATTAAAAAAAGAGTAGCAATTCCGATCATCATGTAATCTAATATATACTCAATCTTTTGCAGATAATTTGGTGCTTTGAGAACTACCAATTGGTCATATAGAAACATAAAAGCATAGGGTACACATATAAAAAATAACCATTCTTCTATGGGTAAATGGAATATGTCAATTCCGATCAGAAAGTCAGAATTAAACCCCCATATTTTTTGATAGGCAAACCAAATATCCCATGATAAAACACAAAAAAAAAGAATGATAATGGATATGAAAAGTGGTTTCCATCGTTTATAAAAGTGACCTGTTTTATTGAAGCTTAGTAAAAAAGGGATGCTTAAAGTTCCAAGATTAATCCACAGATATAGTAAATTCATTACTTGGCATTTTTAAAATACTTAAAAGGAACAACCAACATACCAAAGCATTCTCCAAACTCCTTATTTAAATGTTTATGATGGACTTTGTGAGCTTTCCGAATAGCCTTCAAATACTTGTGATTAGTTCGCTTAAAAAGATTAAAACGCTGGTGTATAAATATGTCGTGTACCAAGAAGTAAGCGACGCCATATAATGCAATACCAATGCCTATAAAAAAAAGAAAAAAGTATGCAGTCACACTACTACCAACGATAAAACAAATAGCACTAGGGATTGCGAAAATTAGAAAGAAAGCGTCATTTTTTTCAAAAAAGCCGGGATTAACTTGATGATGATCCTCATGTAATTTCCATAAAAATCCGTGCATAATATATTTGTGCGTAAACCAGGCTACAAACTCCATGAACACAAAAGTGATTATTGTGATTATAGTATATTTAAGATAAATCATAAAAAGTAGGAACCTAATGAAAGTCTAACCTTTGATGTAAATAGTAATCTAAATTTAGTGGTATTGGGAACTCTTAATCGTTTATTAAGCAATTCATCAAAACTAGCATTTTCCAATTTTTTAAAAAGTTTAAAATAGTATCGATAAGCAGTATAAACACCATATTTTGAGTTAGATGGAAGTTGATTGATAGCATCTAAAGCCTGAACAAAATCTTGATTAATATCATCTTCAATTTTTCGTTTTAGTTCAGGTGTCCATTCTTGATCATTCATACCAGGAAAATAAATTCGGCCCAAGGTTTCCTTGTCTGCTTTTAAATCACGTAAAAAATTTACTTTTTGAAAAGCAGCACCCAGACTCATTGCTCCAGATTTTAAGCTTTCGTATTTTGATGTATCTCTATTGCAAAAAATCTTCAAACACATTAATCCAACGACTTGTGCGCTACCAAGTATGTATTTATCAAAGGTTTCCTGATTATATTTTTGATCCTCTAAATCCATAACCATACTGTCAAAAAAGGAATGAATCAACCAGTGATCAATTTGATAATAATTAACAGCATGTTGAAAACTGTTAAGAATGGGATTTAGGCTAATTTTTTCATCAATTGCTCTAAAAGTTTGAGCTCTAAAATCGTTTAACAACTCTTTTTTGTTAAATTCATGAAATGTATCCACTATTTCATCGGCAAGTCTTACCAATCCATATACGGCATATACAGGTTGTCGAATTTCTTTATGAAGCATTTTAATTCCTAATGAAAAGGATGTGCTATATTCATTAGTAACAATCTTGCTTGTTTTTAGCGATATTTTATCATATAAATCTTTCATGACAGTTTGTGTTCTTGGTTTATAAGGTTAGCCACTATTTTTCCAGAGATTATGGATGGTGGTACACCTGGACCGGGCACGGTCAGTTGACCAATATAATATAAATTTTTCAATTTTTTGTTTTTGCACCTCGGTTTTAGAATAGCTGTTTGCCTCAAAGTGTTAGCTAATCCATAGGCGTTCCCTTTAAAAGAGTGATATTCAGTAATAAAATCTGAATGAGCAAAACTTTCAAAAACCTCAATATGAGGTCTAATATCTACTCCGATATGTTTTTCAAGTCTGTTGCAGATCATAGTAAAATATTGTTCTTTGATAGATTCGGTATCACTTAATTCAGTTGAAACTGGAACCAAGAAGAATAAATTCTCTTTTCCTTTTGGGGCAACACTAGAATCAGTAATACTTGGACTGCATATATAGAACAATGGTTTCTTGGGCCATTGGTGCGTATCGTAAATCTCTACAGCATGCTCATTGAAATCCTCATCAAAAAATAAGTTATGATGTTTGATGCCTTTTAATCGTGTATTCAATCCAACATAATAAAGTAGGCTACTGGGGGCCATAGTTCTACTTTCCCAATAAGAATTTGAATAAATTCGATATGGTTTAGGTAGTAGTTTTTGTTCAGTATGATGATAATCTGCACCGCTAACAATAACATCAGCACTGTGTTTTTTTCCATTGACCACAACACCCACACAACTGTTATTTTCTATCAGAATTTCTTCTACGGCTGCATTTGTATTGAATTTTACATTGAGTCCTTTAGCAATAGATACCATTGCTTGAACAATATTATTCATACCACCCATTGGGTACCATGTACCCATGACCATATCAGCATAATTCATCAAACTATATAATGCTGGAGTATTTCGAGGTTTAGCTCCTAAAAATAGTACCGGAAATTCCAAAAGTTCAATCAGTCTAGGATGGGTAAAATAGCGTCTGATATGTTTGCTTATAGATTTAAATAAATCAAGTGACATTGCTTTTTTAGCAATACCTAAACTAATGAATTCTATGTAAGAAAGAGAAGGTTTGGTAACAAAATCATTCATTCCCACCTCGTATTTTATTTTTGCTTGATGTAGGAATTCTTGTAATTTTTTTCCAGAACCCTTTTCGTACTTTTCAAAATACGTATATAATTCCTCAATCTGAGCGGGGATATCATCAGGCTTATCTTTCCAGAATACTCTGTAACTTGGATCAAGACGTATTAAATCATAGTGTTTTTCCACACAGGTATTAAAATCGGCATAAAATCTTTCAAAAACATCGGGCATCCAATACCAACTTGGACCCATGTCAAAAACAAATCCGTTTATTTCTTTTGATCTGGCTCTTCCTCCCAAGGAATTATTTTTTTCGAATACTTCGACAGTGTATCCCATCTTTGCTAGATAGCAAGCATTGGATAGAGAAGAAAAACCTGAACCTATGATGGCAATATTTACCTGATTTGGCATTAAAACGTGTAAAGTTACGATAATTAATGATGATTTCTTAAATCATGTATGGTTGAGATGAATTGAATGTTTGAATCTTTATAATTTGTTTGATAAATGTCAGGGAGGCCATGAACAAGAATTTTTTTGCCGTGAAATTTTTTAATAAGTGTATTTAAATAAGTTTCTATTCTGTTTTTAGAACGATATATAGTGAATGCACAAACAATGGTATTTGCATCAGTATTTGAACAGCATTCTTCAACATCCTCAAGTGGAACATTTGCCCCCAAGTAGATACATTCTTTGTTTTCTTTTCTGAGTATGTAATAGGAATAAAGTAGTCCAATTTCGTGAAATTCAGTTTCTGGTAAATATAAAACGTATCGGTCTTTGGAGTGAACAAATGGAAGATTATTGATTGCAGAAAATAGTTTTTGTCTTACTAACTGACTAGTAAAATGTTCGTGAGAAGGATTAAGTTTATCAATAGTCCACATCAATCCTATTTTAATTAGTAGTGGACTTATAATTGTTTCTATGGTTTCTTCAGTACCAAATTCATGGATGCTTTTTTGGTAAACAGATTCAAATAATTGGTTATCACATTTGAGCGTAGCAATTATTAAATCACTGATAATATTGGATTTAGCAGCATCTATGTTTTGTTTTTGTAAATCTTCAATCATTGTATTCAAATCTTTTGAAGACAATGCACTTGCTTTACTTATTTTCATGCCATGATCTAATACAGAAACCAAATTCAGTAGCTTTTTTAAATCATCATGATCATAGTATCGAATGTTGGTTGGTGTTCGTTTGGGTTCAAATATGGCATACCGTTTTTCCCAAGTCCTAATCGTATGTGCTTTTATGCCACTAATATTTTCTAAATCCTTTATACTCAGTGCATTATTCATGTAAGTAAACTCTTTCTACTAACATAATACAACATTAGATGCCATTTTGTTTGAAAATATGTGTAAAAATAAAAAATGAATTTTACTAAATCGGATTAAAGCCAACCCATATCAACTTTCGTTTTATTTTTTTTACTGCATTGATTTCTGGCCGAACATGATGAGAGAATCATGATGACTGAGAATAAAAAAATAAGAAGCAAACTAATTGTCCTTTTCCGAAACATTCTATTCATTAACGATCAGTTTAACAACTTATTTTAATAATTTTAGAGCATTTAAATATCTTTCAGGGGTTTCTCCATTGGCTGCTACCATGTAGTCATCATAGGAGCATGGGATAGTTATGGCTAAGTCACTATTTTCAGGTTCTGCTGGATGTTCGATTTTCATCCACCATCGAGATGTACGTTTGCTCTTTAAAAAAAGTATGGGTGTATTATGTTCACTGAAGTCACACCGGTATTTTACAAATTCATTATGAAGGTTGGGTTTATCATTTTTTCTGTTCGTTATACCATCCAAATAATACCATAAAATTTGAGCGCACATAGATGCTGTAAGATCCCTGGCGTCTAAACTAGGTTCGAACCCCCACAACCCAAAGCAAGAAATATCATCACTCATCCCTGCATATCTTGCAATTTGGCATGCCTCATCACTATTTAAACCACTTGGATTAACCCTTATCTTACCAGGTGCACAGGATGTTTTGATAGCATTTATATCAAACAATAGAAGCTGACTCTCTCTTAAGTACAATTCTACATTTTCAATTGTGTTTTTTAGTTCACCAAGCCGTAATTGACTAAATTGGTCTTTTTCGATTATTAAACTGACATCTGGTGACACAAAATGGATTTGATGAGCTAAACAATGGATTTGTTTTATGGCTACATCAGGTAGAGAAAAAAAGTGGTTATCATTTTCTTTTTTAATGCCTACTAAATCTGGGGAAACATACGATATTTCTATTTCTTTATAATGATCTTTTAACCCTCTTCCAAGCGCATTTATATATGGCATTCGTAAACCAAGTACGATTGTCATAATATTTAATTCTTTAAGTTCACTGATCACAAGTTCAAGCGCTGCTAATATTTCGTTTTGATCGCTCGCTGCAATATTTCCAAGATCAACAATTTGATTTTTTAATTGGCTACCTATGCTATGTTCATATAATTGACTTCGAACAATATTGCTATCCTCATGAACACCAATTATGGCAATTTTAGCATTTTCTAAAGTAGGAAATTTATTCAGATGGAAATCAACTACATATCCGAGTTGATCGGGGTTGTAATTAAATTCAATATCTATTTTATTGAAGTAATGTTCTATCATTAAATATATTCGTATGATACAAAATTAAACGAACTATCACATGATTTTTGCTATAACAGGTGCAAATGGTTTTCTAGGTGTACATATTATTCATCACTTACTTGAACAAAATCATGTCATTTGGGCTATTTATAGAGACAAAGCCTCATTTGAGGAATATGAATTAGTAAAATCCAATTATAATATTGACGAATCAAAGTATGCAAACCTGAATTGGGTGTCCTGCGAACTCTACGATATTTTAGGTTTAAAAGAAATTTTTTCAAAATGTGACTATGTTATCCATGCTGCAGGTTTAATTTCCTATTTCAAAAAGGACAAAATGAAGCTTCTTCAAGTTAATTACAATTACACTAAAAATGTGGTCAATGTTGCTTTAGCTTCTCAAGTCAAAAAGTTATTGTATTGCAGTAGTATTTCAGCTATTTCTAAATCAAGTTCAACTTTATTTTCAGATGAAACCAGTTCATGGTCTTCAACAAAACCACATAGTTTTTATGGATATACCAAACATCTTGGTGAGCTTGAATTATGGAGAGCCAAAGAGGAAGGTCTTGATGTCGTTGTTGTAAATCCAGGAATTATTTTAGGTTATGGTGACTGGGATAGCGGTTCTTCTCAATTATTTAAAAATGCAAATAACGCTTTTCCATTTTACAGCAACGGAGTTACGGGTTTTGTGGGTGTGAAAGATGTTTCTAGAATTATTGAAAAATTATGTTTATCCGATGTTGTTGGCGAGCGTTTTATTCTTGTTTCTGAGAACAAATCATTCAAAGAAATTGCGTTTATGATGGCAGATCAATTTCATAAAAAAAGGCCATACCTTGAGGTTAAGGGATTTCTTTATTGGATAATTTATGGAATCATTAGCATTCAAGAATTTTTTAAGATGGGTAAATTCTTAAGTAAAGAAACGGTTAAATCAAGCGTATCATCGCAATTATACTCCAATGAAAAAATATCACAACTTCATAATTGGGAGTTTGAATTGATAGATTCAGTGATTGAAGATGCTTGCATCGGATATAAAAAAAGTCCTTCATAACTATGAAGGACTTTTAAGTTGATTCAATACGAATTATTCTGAAGTTTCTTCTTCAGTTTCTGCTTCTTCAGAATCGCTAACATCATTTCCAGCGGCACTTCTAGCAGCTCTCGTTACGATACAAGAAACGATGGAGTTATTTTCAGAATCTAGAAGTGTAAGATTATCTAGGCTAATGTCTTTAACTTTAACGCTTTTTCCAATCTCTAATTCACTAATATTTACCTCAATGTATTCTGGAAAATCAGAAATCAATCCAAAAACGTTCAATTTCTTAATTTTTAGTTGAAGCTTACCACCAGCAATAACACCAGGAGAGTTTCCTACTATTTTTACTGGTACAGGAATGGATAGAGGACTATTTTCATTTACCTCATAAAAATCTGCATGAATAATATCCTCAGATACAGGATGAAATTGTAGTTCTTGTACTTTAGCTAATTTTTTGTTATTACCAATAGATACTTGAACTAAGTATGTATTTGGTGTATAAACTAAATGTTTAAAATCTGCTTGATAAACTGAAAAATGTGTGTTCTCATTTTTACCATAAATTACACAAGGTACTTTTCCTTCTTTTCTAACTTGCTTAGTGGCGGATTTTCCTAATTTTTCTCGGACGTCGCCTTTTAATGCTATAACTTTCATTTTTAATGTTTTTTCTATGGGTTATATTAATTCTTGTTGGTATGTGTCAGATATATTAAATAATGAACTTATAGATCCAAATTCACTGACATTTCTGATAGCGTTGGCAAATAGATTATCAACGCTTAGCACTTTTATTTTGCTATAATTTCCACTTTTTAGTGGGATAGTATCGCAAAGCATAATTTCTTCTAAGACTGAATTTTCTAAGTTTACGTAGGCATTTCCACTTAATACAGGATGAGTACAAACGGCTCTTACAGATTTTGCTCCTTTTTCTTTAATAAGTGCGGCAGCTTTGCATAGCGTATTTGCAGTGTCACAGATATCGTCAATAAGTACAACATCTTTACCTTTTACATCACCAATTACGGTCATAGATGCTATTTCATTAGCACGTTTTCTTGCTTTGTCACAAATCACCATTTCTACACCCAAGTATTTGGCAAATTCTCGAACTCTCTTCGTCGCGCCAACATCTGGAGCAGCTAACAATAAATCATTGGTTTGTATACTTTTAATGTAGGGTATGAAAATCACAGTAGAATCTAAATGATCTACTGGGATGTCAAAAAACCCTTGAATCTGTGGTGCATGAAGATCCATAGTCATTACACGATCGGCTCCAGCAGCAGTAAGAATATTTGCAACCATTTTAGAGCTTATAGGTACTCGAGGTTTGTCTTTTCGATCTTGTCGTGCTAAACCAAAGTAAGGTATAACTGCAACTACCTTGTGAGCTGAAGCTCTTTTGGCTGCATCAATGAGCATGAGCAATTCCATAAGGTTATCCGCTGGGGGCATAGTTGACTGAATGATAAAAACATCGCAACCGCGAACTGTTTCGTCAATGCAGGGTTGAAATTCTCCATCACTAAAACTATTCAGAGATACTTTTCCAATATTTTGGCCGTAGGATTTAGCAATTCTTTCAGCAATACCTTGCGATCCTGATCCAGCAAAAATTTTTACTTTATTTATAAATGAAGGCATATTCTTTGTTTTACTTTCACTACCTATTCAGGTAATTATCATAAACTATTGGAATACTATATCCGTTAGAGTATGTTTTAAAGAGAAGAAAGGTAATAAACCTTTCTTCTCATAATTTGTTGGCCGACCAGGGCTCGAACCTGGACTCTTCTGTACCAAAAACAGACGTGTTGCCAGTTACACCATCAGCCATTAATGGGTGCAAATTTACAATTGTTTTTTTTAATTTGCAACATCACTCATGAATTGAATTTGGAAAATTTTCATTTCTTCATGAGTAAACTCCCCATTAAATTCTTGGACTGCTGCATCAATACTTCCGGTATCTTCTGATTTAAAGTATTCATATATTTCATCTCGCCCTTCTTCATCAATAATCTCATCAATGTAATACATTAAGTCTACTTGAGTTCCTGAGAAAACAATGGCTTCTAGCTCTTCAATCAATTCTTCATATTCTAATCCTTGCCCTTTTGCAATATCTTCTATTGATACTTTTTTATCAATATTTTGTATGATATGAATTTTACGAGCACTTTTATTTACTACAGACTTAAGTACTAGATCATCAGGACGTTCTATGTTATTTTTTTCTACATAATCTGCAATAAGTTCAATAAATGCTATTCCAAATTTTTGTGCTTTGTTTTTTCCTACACCTGTAATATTTTCCATTTCGTCCATGGTAATAGGATACTTGAAAGCCATATCTTCTAAAGAGGTTTCTTGGAAAATGACATAGGGTGGAAGTCCCATTTCTTGAGCTACAGTTTTTTGCAAATCTTTCAGCTGTCTATAAAGTTCTTTATCATAAACAGCTTCAATTTGTATGGTATTAAAATCGGCATCACTAATTGGTTCATATTCCTTATCTAAAGAGATATTTACAGGTTTCGGTTTTGATAAAAAATCAAGCCCTTGTTTACTGATAGATAATAAACCATACAGTTCAATATTTTTATGAATTAGATTATTTATCTGTCCGAAACGAATCAACGTTTTCCAGTAATTCTCGCTTTTTTCCTTTCCAATCCCAAAGTATTCAAATAAATTATGTTTATATGCTTTTACTTCTTGAGTAGCCTTGCCCAACAGAATATGAATGATGTGTTTTAAATCAACTTTACCATCAGTAAGTTTTATAATTTCAAGTGCTGTAGAAAGTGAATTAGTGGCATCTATTGTTTCTCTGGGATTACGACAATTATCACACATTTTATTACAGTTATCCTCATCGAAATTTTCCCCAAAATAGTGCAATAAAGATTTTCTTCTGCATTGTGAGGATTCAGCAAAAAAAGCCATTTCTGAAATGAGCTGTGTGCCAATTTCTCTTTCTGCAACAGGTTTGTCTTTTAAAAATTTTTCAAGTTTTTCAGTATCTTTTGGATTAAAAAATAAGATGCAATCGCCCTCCATTCCATCTCTTCCTGCTCGCCCTGTTTCTTGATAATACCCTTCCAATGATTTAGGGACATCATAATGAATGACAAAACGTACATCTGGTTTATCTATACCCATACCAAAAGCAATAGTTGCACATATTACATCGGCATCTTCCATTAAAAATTTATCTTGGTTGGAAGCTCGAGTTTTTGCATCTAAACCTGCATGGTAGGGTAATGCATTAATACCATTGGCGATTAGAATTTCTGAAACCTCTTCTGTTTTTTTTCTGCTTAAGCAGTATACAATACCGCTTTTCCCTTTCTTTTTATTTATAAAAGAAATAAGGTCTTTCATCGTTTGTGCCTTACTTCCTTTAGGAAGAACTTCGTAGTATAAATTGCTTCGATTAAATGATGATTTGAACACTTGAGCATCTAGCATGTTCAAACTTTTTTGAATATCCATTTGTACTTTAGGTGTAGCCGTAGCAGTCAATGCTACCATCGGTACGTCATCAATTTCTTTTACAATTTGTTTTATACGTCTATATTCGGGTCTAAAATCATGTCCCCATTCCGAGATACAGTGCGCTTCATCTACAGCAACAAAGCTTACTTTGACAGATCGTAAGAATTCAATTGTATCATCTTTTTTTAATGTTTCAGGAGCCACATAGAGCATTTTAGTGCGACCTTCGGACACATCTTTTTTTACTTTTTCAGATTGGGTTTTTGTTAATGATGAATTTAAAAAATGAGCAACAGAATCACTTTCCCCAAATCCACGAATTGCATCAACTTGATTTTTCATTAATGCAATCAATGGAGATATTATGATAGCAGTACCACCACTTATAAGTGCAGGCAATTGGTAACAAAGCGATTTTCCAGCTCCAGTCGGCATGATAACAAAACAATCTTTTCCCTTAAGAATGGTAGATATTACCTCTTCTTGCATTCCTTTGAAAGAATCAAATCCAAAGAATTCCTTTAAACTTGATTTCAAATCCACATTTTTTGTAGTCATATTTACTTTTTCCGATAATTTTTTAAATAACGACACTAATATAATACTGTTTGTACCACTTGCAGAAATTATTTTTTAATTTGCATAAATTATATGTCAGAATATAAAGATATTCTTCAAATTGGGAGAGATACTATTTTACTGGAGAGTCAGAGTTTAAAAAAATTGAGTGATTTATTGGGTGACAATTTTGTAAATGTAGTGAATCATATACTTGTTTCAGATGGAAGAGTTGTCGTTACTGGGATTGGGAAAAGTGCAATTATTGGTCAGAAGATAGTTGCTACGTTTAACAGTACGGGTACACCTGCATTATTCATGCATGCTGCTGACGCAATACATGGTGATTTGGGGATGATTCAACAAGATGATGTCGTAATTTGTATTTCGAAAAGTGGAACAAGTCCAGAGATTATTGCCCTTGTTCCGTCCATAGCTAATGGAGGCAATATGTTGGTTGGTATTACTGGAAATATGAATTCTTTTTTAGCTAAAAATAGCAATTATGTTTTAGACACAACTGTAGATTTAGAAGCATGTCCAAATAATCTTGCACCAACCACAAGTACTACTGCTCAGTTAGCAATGGGGGATGCTTTAGCTGTAGCGCTTATTAAATGTCGGAATTTTAAATCGGAAGATTTTGCTAAATATCATCCAGGTGGCGCTTTAGGGAAAAAGTTATATCTCACCCTCAATGATTTGGCTAACAAGAACGCATTACCATCTGTTGATCAAGATGAAATATTGCCACGATGTATTCTTGCTATGACTAATGGAAGAATGGGTGCTGTAGTTGTTACCTCTGATTCAGAGTTAGTAGGGATTATTACTGATGGAGATTTACGAAGAATGCTTGAACAAGGCGCAGCGATGGTTTCTAAAGTATTGACAGGAAGTCATTTTAAAGCAAAAGAAATTATGACTTCAAACCCTCAAACAATGAACGGAAATAGGTTGGCTATTGATGGGGTTAAATTTTTAAAAGAAAAGAAAATAAATCATATCATTTTAGTTGAAAATAGTAGACCTACTGGTATGATCCATATCCAAGATTTAATTAAAGAGGGATTGTTATGAAAATATTAAAAGATACGTACGCAATTATTTTAGCTGGTGGTATTGGAAGTCGTTTTTGGCCGGTTAGTAGGGTGTCCAAGCCCAAACAATTTGTTGATATACTGGGTACGGGAAGAACTCTAATACAAGATGCCTATGATCGATTTTTGAATATAGTTCCAGCAGAAAACATATTCATAATTACGAATAGAAATTATGAGCATTTAGTAAAAGAGCAATTACCATTTATATCTGACAATCAAATATTAGGTGAACCTTTGGGTAAAAATACTGCAGCTTGTGCTGCATATGCAGCACATAAAATATCAGAAATATCAGAAAAAGGTGTGCTAATAGTTGCACCAAGTGACCATTTAATTCAAGATAATAATACATTTATTCATAAAATACATGTAGCAACTAAATATGCTAGAGAAAATGATGCATTAGTGACCTTGGGTATCAAGCCTCATAGACCTGATACAGGTTATGGATATATTCAGTATGAGTCAAAGGAAGTTATGCCGGGTATTAATAAGGTGAAAACGTTTACTGAAAAACCACCTTTAGAATTAGCTGAAAAATTTTTAGACAGCGGTGATTTTTTATGGAATAGTGGAATGTTTGTTTGGAGTGTTCCCACTATATTAAAAGCATTAAATAGTTATTTGCCGGAGTTAAATTTAAGTTTTTCTGAAGTAAAAGGAGCTTATAATACTGCAATAGAGCATACTCATATTGATCGAATTTATACATCAATCACAAGTATTTCTATTGATAATGGATTACTTGAAAAAGCAGACAATGTGTATGTATTACCTTCAGATTTTGGCTGGAGTGATTTGGGAACATGGAAAAGTGTTCATGAAAATTTACATAATGACACCTCAAATACTGTTTTGAATGCCAACCTGCATGCTATCAATGCAAATAATAACCTAGTTGTAAGTGACAAACATAAATTAGTCGTCTTGAAGGATTTAGATGGATACTTTGTCATAGATACGGAAGATGCATTACTAATCTGTAGAAAAGATCAAGAACAGGAAGTAAAAGAAATAGTTGCCAATATTCGCAAACAATACAAAGGCAAATACAACTGATGCTTTGTCATTTCATATCTATATGTATGCTTTTGTATCCCAATATAGATCATGAAAAGTCAGATACCACTCATGATAGTATCGTCAATGTAAAATCACTTTACTCATTTTTTGAGGATTTAGCATTAATCAGTGAAGCCAATCAGATTGTATCAATTTTGCATATTGGGGACTCTCATATTCAAGCAGATTATTTTACAGGAAAGCTTAGAAAAAATTTTCAAAATCAATTTGGTAATTCTGGGAGGGGGTTAGTTTTCCCATATACTATAGCTAATAGTAATGGATCATCAGATGTAAAATTTGATCATCAAGGGGATTGGAATTTACTATCTAAAAGAAAAAAAAACAATCAGGCAAAAACTGGGATTTTAGGTTATACTTTATGGCCTGGATCTAATGCAAAATTTTCAATTCAAGTAGATTATAACGGGCCTTCAAAATTTTCTAAAATCATACTTTGGGACACATTCGGTACTTTTTTGCCATTTAATAATAAATCAATTGTTACATGGGAGCGAAAAAGCGGTTATACCGAAATTAGTTCAACATCACCATTGCATCAAATTGATTTTAAATCAACGCATTCCTCAGGTGATCAGCCTACACTTAATGGTATCGTTTTACAAAATGATTCTGTAGGTATTTTGTATCACGCTGCAGGAATTAACGGAGCGACAGTAGCTCAATATTTACTGTCTGATTTCAGCCAAAATATTATAGATTTAAATCCTAATTTATTAATTATTAGTCTTGGAACGAATGATTGTTATACCACTATTAATCAGTTTTGTGCAAGTTGTGTTAAAGAGAATTATAGGATTTTAATTCGTAGAATTAGGATCAACAATCCAACATTACCTATTCTATTAAGCACACCTCCAGATCATTTTTATAAGCGTAAATATGATAATGTTAACATAGAATCATTGAGGAAAGTATTGCATGAATTAGTATATGAGGAAAACGTAGCTTTATGGGATTTATTTCAGATAATGGGGGGATCAAATTCAATTTTAGATTGGCAAAAGCAAGGTTTAGCAGCCAAGGATTTAATTCATTTCTCTGTAAAAGGTTATGAAAAACAAGGTGATTTATTATATCAAACATTGATGAAATACTATCCATTAGAGTAAATAATTATGTTGAATGTTGATAATATATTTCGCTTTTCAGCAAATAGCCCATTGATATTTAGTCAGTATTTATTTTTACTCTTTTTTACGATGATGTATGGGATTTATTGCCTCATTCATACACACAATCGTTTACGAAACATATACTTACTTGCCTTCAGTTTATTTTTTTATTATAAATGTAGTGGTTTTTATTTTTTGATTCTGTTATTGAGTATAGTTCTAGATTATTTTTATGGCTTTTTAATTGATAGAAATGAAGGAATACGTCGAAAATTTTTTCTTTTTTTAAGTATCTTATCGAATTTAGGTCTTCTCTTTTACTTTAAGTATTCCTATTTTATTGTGGATATCATAAATCAACTGATCGGAATACATTTTCAACCTGTTAATTTTATAGCCATATGGTCTAATTCATTATTTCAATCGGGATTTGATATAACTGAAATTATCCTACCGGTTGGGATATCGTTCTATACATTCCAAACTTTGAGTTACAGTATAGATATTTACAGAAGGAATGTTGAACCATGCAAAGATTTTTTTGATTTCGCTTTTTTTGTTTCTTTTTTCCCACAATTAGTTGCTGGACCTATTGTGAGGGCAATAGACTTTATACCCCAAATAAGAAAACCTTTTTTGTTAAGTAAAAGAGAGTTCAGTTTGGCAGTTTTACTGATTATTGGAGGCTTAGTAAAAAAAGTTCTAATAAGCGACTACATTAGTATAAATTTCGTAGATCGAGTTTTTGAGTCTCCTGAGCTTTATACAGGTTTTATGAACCTTATGGCTGTTTATGGCTATACTATTCAAATATACTGCGACTTTTCTGGGTATTCAGATATGGCTATTGGCCTTGCAGCTTTGCTTGGATTCAAACTTCCAATCAACTTCAACAGTCCATATAAAGCTACTTCAATAACTGATTTTTGGAGAAAATGGCATATTTCTTTATCCTTATGGTTAAAGGATTATTTATATATTCCGTTAGGAGGAAATCGAAAAGGAAAACTTCGTTCTGTGATAAATATTCTAATTACTATGATATTAGGGGGACTATGGCATGGTGCTGCTCTAAAGTTTATTATTTGGGGGCTGATACACGGAATAGGTTTAACTATTCATAAAATTTGGGGTAGTGCTTTAAACATTGGGAAAAATATTAGTTGGACAATAATTTCATGGGCGATTACATTTCATTTTGTTGCATTTTCATGGATGTATTTCAGGGCATCCAGTATAGAAATAGTCAATATTATGATTCAAAAAGTAGTGTACACCTTTAATTTTTGGGGTATTTCTGATCGCATAACGGGATATTGGAAACCCTTTTTATGTATAGGTTTGGGTTTTCTCCTTCATTTTATACCTGATCGTTTCAAGGAAAATATAAGAATCTACTATTCTAGAATACCAGTTTTTATTCAAGTAATAGTATTTAGCCTAATTATTTTTATCATCTTTCAAGTCAGATCTACGACCATTCAGCCATTTATTTATTTTCAATTTTAACGTTTATATTTTTATAATGTATGAAAACAGATTTAATACAAGACCAAAAAAAGCGATGTCCTTGGTGTTTGAAAGATGAACAATATGTTCACTATCACGATGAGGAATGGGGTGAGGTTTGTCATGATGATTCTACCTTATTTGAATTTTTACTTTTGGAAACATTTCAGGCTGGCTTAAGTTGGCACACAATTCTTAAAAAGAGAGAAAATTTTAGATCTGCTTTTGATCAATTTGATGTATAATTTAATTGCTTCATATAACGATTTAAAAGTCCATGAACTTATGAAAAATGCCAGTATAATTCGACATAAAGCTAAAATTTTAGCAGCTATTCGCAATGCTCAAAAATTTATTCAGATACAATGATGAGTATGGAAGTTTTGACAGGTACATTTGGCAATTCACTAATTTCAAATTGTCATCCACATGATTCTTACATTACCAAATGAAAAAATATCTTCGAAAGCATGTATTAAAGACATAAACAATCGTCCGAAGGTTGTTATGCTTATGGAGCACTAAGCGAGGCTCTTATGAACTATATGGTGGTAGCGTTTTATTCGTATTTTTGGAAACAACTACTCCATGAAGCATTATTATCGCCGTCATCCTTTCTAGCAGAGTGTAAAATGCAAAGAAGACATTCCTACCTATAATTTCAATACTGCTCGTTGTAAATTTAGCACTCCTGCCAATGTAACTGACCAAACGTGTCCATCTAACAATTGAATTGGTATTTTGACATATGTAACTATATTCTTCAACATTATACAATCCCATAATATTATTTGAACCTTGGCAAGGTTAAAAAATTATTACCACTGGACATTAAAGCAGATCTCTACGTATAATATTAGACCATAAACAGTAACCAGTAATCTACCTCTTTTTTGGAATAACGTATAACAATATTAACCTCCATCAAAATCTATTTGCTTTAATAAAATTTTTTGTGTAGTTTAGTTATTGGAAACTTTTGCAGTGTCATAGTTTATTAAATCTTTGGAAAGGAATTCTTGAAGCGTCATTGTTGTCATTTCCATTCGATACCACTTCTTACCTTGTAGATATTCTAAATTATCCCCAGGTTTCATCTTTTCAAAGGCATATTCAAATGTTTGAAAAGGAGTGTTTGTGGTGAGTCCGTCGTTATTGTCGCTACCATTATCGGAAACATAATAAGTCAGAGATGCTCCAGTATTGCATCCTCTACAATCAATTCCCGTAGGAGAGCTAGTTACCTTTCCATCGCCTAAAATAGTAACATCAATAGTTGATTGAGCAAAAATGACTCCACTTAACAAGAAAAAAAAGCAGTTTGATAAAAGTCTAACCATAGCCAAAAAGTTTTTATTTAAAATAAAATACAAAGGTAATAAAAATTAAAAAATAGCGATCATTTGATGATTATATCTGATGATATATGAGCTTTTATTGAATTTTATACGGTTCTACTTCCATGAAGCCATTTTTGTTAATTTTGTTCTATTCATGAGCTCAATAAAGTGGCATTCAGTATTTGGTTTTATGGTAACTCTGATTCTGTCTTTTATGATAGCGAGCAATATTGAATCGTATCGGAATCCAGATAGTGTTAATTTTTTAAGAGAAAGTCTTTTAACATCCATAGAGGCTCAATCTACCGATTTGCCTGATCCTAATTTAAAGAGAGTTTATAAAAATTTTATGGAAGATATTGAAGCCAATTTAATAGAAGTTAAATACAAAAAAGTTAGCTTATTTCGAATGATAGGTTGTATTGTTGCACTCATTGGAGGTATTTTTCTTCGTAAAATGAAACAGATTGGCCTTCATTTATTCATATCAGGAAATATTTTTGTATTGGGGGCTACTTTTTATGTCTTCCATTTTGGATTGTCAGGTTGGATGATGAATGTTAGCTACCTCATATTCAGTATGATTACCTCCTTATTTTATATCGTAAAAAGAGATCAACTTATTTAATGTCCATAAAAGCGCAATTAACGGATGGTCTTTATTACTTAAGAACGCTCCGCCCCAAACGATTGATCAATGCAGCTCAAATTTTATTTAGTTATTACCTAAGTAAGGCTACAAAAAAAAATTTTCATGTTGGTTATCCAATTGCTATTTCTATAGAACCCACTACCAGTTGTAATCTTCGTTGTCCAGAATGCCCAAGTGGTCTACGTTCATTTTCGCGCCCTATTGGGATGCTAGCTCCCGATCTAAATCAATCTATCATTGATCAATTGTCCAATGAATTAACCTATATTACCTATTATTTTCAGGGCGAGCCATACTTGAACAAAGATTTTTTATCAATGGTAAGCTATGCTTCAAGTCAAAATATATATACAGCTACATCAAGTAATGCACATTATTTAAATGATAACAACTGTAGAGATACTGTAGAAAGTGGTTTAAAAAGGTTGATTATATCAATAGACGGAACAAATCAAGAAAGTTATGGAAAATATCGATTGGGTGGTGACTATAAAAAAGTCATAGCGGGAACAAAAAAAATGGTCCACTGGAAGAAAAAATTAAAATCCAAAACTCCATTTATAATTTGGCAGTTTATAGTGTTTGGTCACAATGAGCATGAAGTGGATGAAATTCAAAAATTAGCAAAGGAAATAGGTGTAGATCATTTATCACTTAAAACAGCTCAGATTTATAATTTTGAATCAGGTAGTGATTTGTTGCCAAAAGATCCAAAGTATTCCAGATACATCAAGAAAGGCCTTTCCTACAAAATTAAAAATGGTTTGTTGAGCCACTGCTGGCGAATGTGGCATGCCTGTGTTATTACTTGGGATGGAAAGGTTGTTCCGTGTTGTTTTGACAAAGATGGAACCTATCAAATAGGAGAATTAAACCAAAAAGCATTTAAAAAAATATGGAGAGGGGAGGAGTATGCTCGCTTTAGAAAATTGATTTTAAGGAGCAGAAAAAATATTGATATCTGTCAAAATTGTTCAGAAGGGACCAATATTATGGCATAAAAATATTTTTTTGAAGTTTAGTCATAATAATGTAATATTGCTAAAACAATTAAGCCATTATGCATCAAAATTTACACAAAATAACTTTTTTATTTTTATTGTTCTTTACGTTTTCTTCCAATGCACAAACTTCTTACAAGAAGTATGGTATTGAGGTAAATGGTGGACTTCGTGAATATCATGGCGACTTAGGTTCCGCACTATATTTCAAAAATAGCCCTGATTATCAAGGCATTGGAGGAGCTTTTGGAATGTACATAAATTCTTCTTTCGATGTAAATATTTATGGAGGTGCTGGTGATATTGGTTTTTACAAAACAGTTTGGGACGTTCAAAGGGCAGATTATAGCAGAGTTGGTTTCAGATCTCGTGTTACAGAGGGTATGATTGGGCTAACCTACAAATTAAATAATGGGTATATTCTTGATGAAGATGTTCGTTTCAAACCTTTCTTGAGAGCAGGCTGGGGAGCTATGTCGTCTGTATCTAAGTTTACACCATTAACATTAACACCTGAATATGAAGGGTATTCATTAGACCGATCTTGGATTGCCTCGCATTGGAATGCAGGATTAGGATTGAAAATTGGTGTTACAGATGCTATTGACCTAGTCATTAGTGAGCAATTTAATTACTCTTTTGATGACAATTACGATGCAAGTCCATATATGCCAGCTGGTGCAAGATTAAACAGTGCTGCAGAAGGCAATAAACCACTTCATGATATCTATGCCTACCATTCTTTCGGTATTGTGTTTAACTTCGGTGGTGATGGAGGAAGTTCATACAGAATTAAGGATGAGGATGGTGATGGTATTGCTAATAAATTTGATATGTGTCCAAACACACCTGAAAATTATGCTGTTGATACAGTGGGTTGTCCAATGGACGACGATAATGACGGTATTATTAATGAAGAGGATAAATGTCCAAATACGCCAGGATTACCTCAATTTAATGGATGTCCTGATACAGATGGTGATGGAATTACAGATGCAGAAGATAATTGTCCTAAAGTTCCAGGATTAGCTGAATTTAAAGGTTGTCCAGACTCTGACGGTGATGGGATTACGGATGCGGATGATAAATGCCCTTTAAAATCAGGCACTCTTGAGGGTCAAGGTTGTCCAGATTCGGATGGTGATGGAGTGTATGATCATTTGGATGTTTGCCCCACAGTTGCTGGTATAAAAGAGAATAAAGGATGTCCAGAAATAAAGCAAGAAGTTAAAGAAAAAATAAAATTAGCCGCTAAAGGTATTTTCTTTGAAACAGGCAAAGAAGTGTTGAAAACAGAATCTTTTGAGAATTTAGATGTTCTGGCAGAAATTTTAAATGAGTACAAAGAAGCTAAAGTTATTATAGAAGGACATACAGATAATCAAGGTGACGATGCTGATAATTTATTACTCTCACAAAAAAGAACGGAGTCAGTTAAGAATTATTTAATTACTAAAGGAATATCACCAGAAAGAATGTCTGCAATAGGATATGGAGAAACTAAGCCAGTTGCTGACAACTCCACTCGAAGAGGGAGATCATTCAATCGACGAGTTGATTTTAAATTGGTATATTAATACAACTAAAACTAAATATAACTGAATTGGGGCAGCTAGGCTGCCCCAATTTTTTATGGATGTATAATTTTATCTATTTAGAAATATTTATTATTTAGCTTTGCCTCCATATCTAAATAGTGAATCTAACCAATAAACTGAAAGAGAAATGGGGTATTCAATCAAACTTAACATTGATTTGGATTTTTATCATTTTTGCTATAACAGGTTCCTCTATTGTATTTGTCCGAAAACCAATTACACTCTTTTTATTTAATAAAGCCAATTATTCAGAATTACATTGGTATGAACTTATCGTAACTATTGTTCTTGTTTATTTTGTTTATCAGATATTTCTGTTTGTTATAGGTACCTTATTAGGACAACACAAATTTGTAAAATGGTTTGTCATGAAAATGAATAAGAGACTTTTGTTTTACAAGAAAAAATGAATAATAAAGAAATATTAAAAGCTTTAAGTTATGTAGAAGATCCGGATTTAAAAAAAGATTTGGTAAGCCTAAATATGATCCAAAATATCGAAATAGAAGAGAATACTATCTTTTTTGATTTGGTACTTACTACTCCAGCTTGTCCATTAAAAGATACCATTGCCAATGCGTGCAAGAATGCTATTAAAACCATGGTAAATAAGGAGGCCATTATAAAAATTAATATTACTTCAAATGTGCAACAAAGCCGAGACAATAATTCAGTTTTGTCAGGTATAAAAAATATTGTAGCAGTGGCCTCTGGAAAAGGAGGTGTTGGAAAGAGTACTGTTGCTATTAATTTAGCTAAAACACTCGCAAAAGCTGGGGCCAAAGTGGGATTGTTAGATGCGGATATTCATGGGCCTTCAATCCCTACACTTTTGAATACGAAAGATCGTAAACCGCTTATGGATGGTGAGTTAATGAAACCCATTGAAGTAGAGGGTATTCAAACGATGAGTATGGCTTATTTAGTTGAGCGAAAACAAGCATTAGTCTGGAGAGGTCCTATGTTGTCTAAGGCTATTTCTCAATTTTGTAGTGATGTAAAATGGGGTAGTTTAGACTATCTTTTTGTAGACTTACCGCCGGGAACAGGAGACATTCATTTAAGTATTATTCAACACATACCTCTAAGTGGTGTTGTACTCGTAACTACACCAGAAGAAGTTGCTGTTTCTGATACAAGGAAAGCTATAGATATGTTTCAAAATCCACACATCGCTCAAAATATGATTGGTTTGATTGAAAATATGAGCTTTTTCCAACCTAACGATGATGGCAAAAAGTATTATATCTTTGGTCAAGGTGGTGGACAACAATTATGTGATGAGGCCGGTATTGATTTCTTAGGAGAAATTCCAATAAAAGAAAATAAAACCTTTGCAAATTTGGAAGCAAATTACTTGTCAATTACGGGTAAAATTGTACAGAAACTATCCATATTAGCAGCTAATCAGTAAAATTGCAATACATTTGAATAGAATATGGTGTCTACCGAGTCAAAAATTGAAGAAGCCCTGAATAGTATTCGACCTTTTCTACAACAAGATGGGGGGGATGTAGAATTTATATCTTATCAAAATAAGGTAGTGTCTTTAAGATTATTAGGAGCCTGTAGTACTTGTAATATTAGTCATTTAACTATGAAAGCGGGCATCGAAGAAAGCATTAAAAAATTACTCCCTGAAGTTGAATCAGTTTTAGCTATAGAGTAAGATACGCATCGTTTGTGAAACGATTGAGCATATATCATGCATTAATTAAGTTTACCAATACATTCAGTCTATTAGTTGCCCTCGGGACCTTTTCTTTATATCTCTATTTTAGCAAAAGATATGATGTTCAGCCTAATTTTATAGTTGGTGCTGGATTATCATTAGGAACTTGGATAATTTATACAATCGATCATTTATTGGATGCAATACAGCTCAAAGAACATGCAAGTTCTACAAGGCATAGGTATCATTTTTATAAACATCGTCAAATTATATTTATTGTTTTCATTTCTATATTCATCTTACTGGTATTATCTCTAAAATTATCCAGAATATATTATACCTACGTATTTTGTTTATCTATTTTAACCGTAATTCATTTTTTAATGAATTATATCATATCAAGGAGGCATTTAAAATTACGATTATTTAAAGAAATATATATTGCACTTGTGGTTACTATTGGTTTTGTGATTACACCAGTCCTTGAACATTACTCAGAAATTAATTTACCATATATTTTTGGAGTCTTTGGAGTTCTATATTTAATAAATCTTGCTAATCTTTTCATTTTTTCTTACTTCGATAGGTTGTCTGATCAAAAAGATAAAATGTTATCAATTGCTCATTTTTATTCTCCAAAAAAATTGAAACAGTTTATTCAAATAGGAATTGGACTATCCATATTTTTAACCTTTATCTTGTTGGTTAATGGAATTATAAGCTGGATTGATGGCTTTGTTTTTCTACCTATGCAGTTATCACTGCTTTTGATAATTATCAAACCATCCTTGTTCATTATAAACGACCAGTATCGCTTTTATGGAGATTTGATATATTTATATCCTATTATTACTTTCCCATTCCTTCATTAAAACACTTTCTGCATCGTGGTTCATATAGCTCTTTCTGACCAAGTTCTACTTGTTCATTTTTGTTATAAAACTTAAATGAAAATTGTGCTTCAGAACCACACTGTACACAGATGGCATGAACCTTAGTTACTAGTTCGGCAATAGCTATTAATTGAGGCATAACACCGAAAGGCTGACCTTTAAAGTCCATATCAAGTCCAGCAACAATCACCCGTTTATTTTGATTAGCTAATGTATTACATACATCTATTAATTTAGAATCAAAGAATTGAGCTTCATCGATTCCTATGACTTCAAAAGTGTCGGTATAATTCAGGATATCTTCTGATTTATCGATAGGCAATGAATCTAAATGATTATCATCATGCGACACAATTTTTTCTTGGTGATATCGAGTTTCCATTTGCGGTTTGAAGATACAAACATTTTGATGTGCAATTTTGGCTCGTTTTATTCTGCGAATTAATTCTTCTGTTTTCCCTGAAAACATAGAACCACAAACAACCTCAATCCAGCCATTATTATTTTTTGCTTTAGTATACATGCTGTTAGCAATGAGGTTTCGAATGTAATATTATTTGATTTTATTCGTAGGATAAAAATGAGCCGAACCAAAATACACCAAAACATAAATGATCTTTTACTCACTCTAAGTAATGACAACACTAGACTCAGTCTTCATCCTGAAAAATTATCTTCATTAGATATAGATACTTTCAAGAAGCATTGTATAGAACTATATGAAAATATCAATCATCTGACTTTGGAGTCTGAGGTGGTTTCTCAAGAATCGATTCAATCCTCAAATAAACCTGAAATCACCAAATTAAGTCTTATTCAAACTGAAAACAAACCAGTTCCCCAACCTATGGTTGATCGGTTATCGGAAGTTTTAGAAGAGGACGAAAAACTATCGTTATTTGAAAAATTCAGTAATACACCTATCAAAAATATTGCAAAAGGAATGTCAGTAGCTAAGCGATTTGAATTTCAAAATGTGTTTTTCAAGAGTGATATGAATGCTTATTCTGAATTTATTCAAAAAATAGATTCAGTAACGAGCATTGATGAAGCTTTAGAGATTTATAAATCTTACAAATCAGCATTAGAATGGGAAAATGAGGATTTATTAGATGAACTTAAGGCATTGATATATCGTAAATATGGATGATGTACTTTAAATAGTGTATACATGGAGGCACATACCGCTTCTAAAATTTCTGGTTCCTTTTATTCTTGGAATATATGTATCAACATATAAATACATTACTACACCTTGGGCCATTACTTTAAGTACTGTCTTCCTAATATTATTAATAGTCTTACATTTTTATTTAAAGAAAAATCTAAATTGGTTTTTCATACAGATTAGTTCTGTTATTGCATTATGTCTTATGTTTTGTATGGGTGTAATCTTAACAAGAGCCCATTCGGAGATACATTATCAAAACCATTTTTCTAAAAATAACAGACATTATTGTATTGTTAAAATAGTTGAGGTACCCAAGGTAAAAGAAAAAGTTATTTCGTTAAAAGTAGATGTGATTCAAACATTTGATTCTGTTTCTTCGATACGGACTCAAGGGAGGGCTAACCTTTATATAGCGAGGAACAATAAAAGTAAAGAATTAGACTATGGTGATGTTTTGATTGTGAATAATTTTTTTAAGTTGTATGAAGAACCAATGCATTCCAGTCATTTTGATTTTAAAAAACATTATTTCAATCAAGGAATTTACCATCAAGCTTTTCTAGACTCAAGTCATTGGGTAAAAACTTCATGGAAAGATACTCACTATTTAAAAGCATTTGGATATTACTGGCAATCTATACTTAAAGAAATATTTAAAATTCATATTGAAGATCCTGCAACTCGGGGTGTAGCAGAAGCAGTTATTTTTGGTTACAAAGAAGAACTAGATGATGAATGGCTTGCCGCATTTTCAAAAACAGGAACAATGCATGTATTGGCGGTATCTGGTTTGCACGTGGGTATTTTATATATTTTTATAGGGCTGATATTGGGGATAAAAAGGAGTGTTGGCTATTCTCTGATATTTAAGTCCTTAATTATTTTAATTTGTTTATTTTTTTATGCATTACTTACCGGTTTTTCACCTTCAGTGTCTCGAGCAGCTATTATGTTTGGAACTGTGATTTGCGGAAAAGCAATTTATCGACAATCAAGCATATATAATTCTCTTACAGTTGCTTGTTTTATATTATTACTGATTAATCCTCTGAATATTTATCATGTTGGTTTTCAATTTTCATTTATTGCTGTTTGGGGTATCATCTATTTTAAAGACGGCATTCATCAACTTTGGCCAGAGACCAACTACTTTTTAGATAAAATTTTCTTATTGTTGAGTATTAGTATAGCAGCACAGATTGCTACTTTTCCACTAGGGCTATATTACTTTCATCAGTATCCTAGTTTATTTATGTTATCAAATCTGATGGTTATTCCCTGTGTTTCAATAATATTACATCTGGGCATTGGATTTATCATAGTCGCTCCATTCTCATACCAGATAGGTCAGCTGTTTTCAAAATTGATAGAAATTTATATTCAATTTATGGCTAACGCAGTGAATACTATTCAGCATATACCGTTTGCTTTTTTTGATACGGTTCATATCACTCTAATTCAGACATTCATATTATATGTGGGAATAATTATAATCAGTGTAACTATAAAATATCGATGGAAGTTTGGCTTGGTTCTCTGTTTTTGCTGTGTATTGTTTTTTATTTCAGAAGATTGGAGATATTTACAGCATAGTAGATTACCAGAAGTTGTAATTCTCAAAAAGTATCCAAAACCTATCCTAGTATTTAAATCCAGAAATCAGGCAACTTTTTTAGTTTCGGATGATTTCACTAAAAATGACAATCAATGGAAATATTTAGTTAGACCCTACATGATTGCTAACCGATTATCTAAAAACATTATTTGTTTTCCTATTTCAGGAATCAATCAATACGCAAAAGTAGGTACTATCTACACGTTAGGAAAAGGGATGGTTTGGTTTGAAGGTAAATCATATTATATGAATGAAAAATGGATTTCTAATCCCACAACTATTAAAGTAGATTACATTCTAAATCCATCAGATAATAATTTTAGGATTATTAGATAAATTTGAAAACTAATAGTTTAAATATTACCTCACACAACATGCTCAATACTATATTTTAATATTTTTTCAATTTTATGATTGATAATTAAAAAATAATTGTTTAAATTTGATGCACTTAAATTATTAAGAAACATAACAATCTATCTTAAGCGTATGAAAAAAAATTACAAACGAAATTGGCTTTTCAAATTAAAAACAGCTTTTGTTTTTGGATCTCTGCTTTTTGCAGGTTCAGCAATGGCTCAACTTAGTGGTACGTATACCATCAACTCTGCCTCTTCAACGAGCGGCACAAATTATAGTAGTTTTGGTGCTTTTGCATCGGCAATTAACTCCAGTGGAGTTTCAGGACCAGTTACAGTGAATGTTGTTAAGGGTTCTGGACCGTATGTCGAAAAAGTAACGTTTACTGCAAGCGGTACTTCAAGTAATACTATTACCATCAATGGTAATGGTGAGACAATCCGAAACACGGGTACAATAATCTACATGAATGGTGCAGATTATTTCACATTTGATAACCTTGATATCGTAAACACAGGTACGGGAACAGGTACACGTTGTTTCACATTCAATAGAGGTGCAAATTACAACACCATCAAAAATTCAAACTTGACGATTTCAAGATACACCTCAACTAGTAATTCTACTGCATATGTTGCTTTTAGTAATAGTTTAACAGGAAGAAGTACTGGAAATCATGGATCATACAATGTGATTGAAAACAACGTAATGAGCAATGGTACTTCATCATCTGCTGGACCATACTATGGTGTAATGGATTATAGAAGTTCATCTACTAAAGGTATTGGTAACATAGTGAAAGACAATGATATTCATGATATTTATTATTATGCGATGTATAACTACTATGTTGAAGGTTTCCAATTTAATAACAACGACGTTAAATTTCGAAGTAATGCCAATTATGGCTATGTTGTATACGGATACCAATGTTCGACTAGTTCGCTTCAAATTCAAGCAAACGACAACGTAGTAGAAAATCAATCATTAGGATATTACTTCTACGGTATCTATTTCTACTATACTTCTGGTACATCTAGTTTACCTGCTCAGCAAAATGGAAACAGATTTAGTGATATAACTGCTAGTTATTATGTTTACTCTGTAAGAGCTTATTACTATTCTGGAAATGCTGAAATCATAGGCAATGAATTGTATAAATGTTCGGCAGGTTACTATGTATATGGTCCATACGCATACTATTCAGACAATGTAGTTGTTTCAGAAAATACAGTACACGACAACACTGCTAGTTATGGAGTGTATGGAATGTATTTTTACTATGCAAATGAGTCTCAGTTAGTAAATAATACAGTTTACAATAACAAAGGTGGATATTATAACTACGGTATGATCAGTGGATATTCTAATGATGTTCTCATAGCTCATAATACATTGGTTATGAACACGGATGTAGATTATTACATATATGGTTTGTATCATTATAACTATAATGTCTCCAACTAATGTCAATATTAAAAACAACATAACGTACATTACAGGAACTTCAAATTTCAATTATACTCACTATGGCATCTACTGTCCATACAACACAACTTCAATGGATTTTGAAAACAACGTAATGTATGCGACTACTCCAACCGGGTATTATGCGATGTCATCTTTGTATAATGCATGGTCGGGATGGATCAATAACTCTGGAGCAGAAGGTGATGTATTCGCTGACCCAATGTTCGGAGGTATTACTAAAGGAGATATTAAACCAACCAATCCTAAGATTGCCAATATGGGTACTCCTGATTTAGCCAAATTGGATTACGATGGAGTAACACGTACTGCTTGTGGTCCAGATCCAGGAGCATATGAGTTTTTTATCGATCACAGTGTTTCAAATTTAGGAACTATTCCTACTTCAATCTGTGGTAACCAATCTACCGATATATCTTTAGATATCACTAACGGTGCTTCTGTTAAATTGTACGATTTAGGTGTTTTTTACAGCGTAAATGGAAAAACTACTGATGCTGTAGTTGATAGTATTGATGCAAGCACAAAAGCAAATTACAAATTTGAAATGTCTCCGGTGTTCCATACCCCTGGTGACAACATTATAGAGGTTGGATTATTGTGTGACGATGATGCGTCAAACAACCTTCTCACACATACTATTAATGTAATAGCATCTCCACAAGGAAGTGCGTTGTCTCAAGGGGCTACATTTAACGGATATTATAATACAGGGGATGTTTTAGATCCAGATGCAACGGTTAAAACATATATCTGTGATTACGACATATCTAGACCAGCTAAATATACTTCTGCAGGTCCAGGTGCTGATTACACCTATTCTTTGAGTGCAATGGATGATAATATGATGGATGTCACTACGGCTGGTTTCAATTACACAGGTAGTGATGAATACTTTAGTATTAATCCGGATGATTCTCTTGCTGGTAGAACGATATTCATGGAAGTGACTACACTCGACAATAACACCGGTTGTGATTCTACTTTCGGACGATATGTGTATGTACCCCATGTACCCGTACCCTCATTTAATGCTTCTAATATTTGTTTAGGCGATGTAGCTCAGTTCAAGAATACAACTACTCTTGGAGGTACAACGGGTTATATTTTGACAAATTGGGAATTTGATGATCCAGATCCATCTGTTACAGATGATAATTCTGATATCAAAGATGGATTTTGGCAGTACACTACTTATGGTAAAGATGTACAAGTAGTAATGACGGTATCCAATGGTAATTTCCCATTATTTGAAAGAAATGATACAAACCTCATTAACGTAACGCCAAAACCAGAGGTAGATTTCAAAGTGTTAAATGCTTGTGAAGGATCACCAATCAGAATCAATAACAATACTACATTACCTGTAGCAAATACGATTACGTATGAATGGGATTTTGGTGGAGAAGCTACTTATGCTTCAAAAGAACCTTCACATACTTTCAGTACACCAGGTCAGCGTAAGATAACTGTTGTAGCGAGTTCTAATGGATGTTCTGCAGCGTTAACTAAAAACGCATACCAGTTCGAAATGCCTACAGCGTCTTATACAAGCGAGGGAGAGTGTAACTTTGTAAATGTTGACTTTATGAATACCTCTACTATTGCTAATGGAGCTAATATGGGTTTTGCATGGGATTTCAATGGTGAGGGCATATCTAGGGAGTCAGATCCTTCGTTTGCTTTTGCAACACCAGGAACTAAAACGGTAACCTTAACAGCTACTTCTGAATTTGGATGTGTAAATATTTACACCGGCCAAGTTTCTTTGAAAGAATCTCCAGAAGCTGATTTCTCATGGGATGCTGCATGTAACTTAACACCTATCAACTTTACGATTACCGGTTCATTACCAGATGGTGGAGCAAACAGTTCATATGAATGGGATTTTGCTGGCGAAGCTTCAGCTCAACAAGCAGATCCTTCTCACTTATTTGCAAAGGTTGGTCCTAAGATAGTGAAGTTAACAATCTCTGATTTAAATGGATGTTCAAGTTCTATTGTCAAAGAAGTGAACGTTGTATTACAAGCTATTGCTGATTTTGATATATCTTCAATCTGTGAAGGAGACGAAGCTGTATTTACAAACAAATCAACGGTTGCGGCTGGTAACTTAACATACGAGTGGACGTTTGGTGACGGTGCTACTAGTACTGATTTATCTCCAACCCATAATTATGCATCTGCAAAAAGCTACAATGTTAAATTGAAAGCAATTGTTGAAGGTGGATGTAGTGATGAGGTAACTTACCCAATCGTGGTTAACCCTGCACCAGATGTAACCTTTACTGTAAATAAAGATGGTAGAACGGTGGTTTGTGATGGACCTACTGGAAACGATGTGTATCGTTGGACTTTCGGTGACGGAAGTAAAGATCAATCAGAAGACCCTACATACACTTATGAGAATGTTGATAACGGAACATTTACGATCTGTTTAGCAACTAAAAAAGGAGAATGTTGGAATGATGCTTGTGAGGATATCACCATCAATCTTGCAGGAATCGAAGATTTAACTCAAAACAATGACATGATTAGTGTATATCCTAACCCAACTTCAGGTAAATTCAACGTTGTAGTTGAAAATGCAAATAATGTAGTGGTTAAAGTAGGAGATATTCTTGGCAATGTTTTAGATGTGAATGTGATCGATAACTTGAACGGTACGTATGGTGTAGATATGTCAGCGGTTGCTGATGGTGTATACTTTGTACAAGTTAAGAACGATAACTTCTACGCTACGAAGAGAATCACCGTTTCTAAATAATTTAATCAAAATAAATTTAAGAAGCCCTTCATCATTTGATGAAGGGCTTTTTATTTGCAAAAAACAAATGATTATAGACACTCACGCACATCTTTATGCTTCAGACTTTAAAGAAGATATTGATGCTGTAAAATATCGAGCGATTCAAGCTGGTTTACAACATATTTTGCTGCCCAATATTGATGTAGATAGTATCGACCCGATGAATGCGTTAGTTGATACTGATCCCAAATTTTTCAAACGGATGATGGGTCTTCATCCCTGTTCAGTTGATGCTAATTATATCGATCAATTAGCGCGTATTCATGATGAATTACTTGCTAAACCCTGTATTGCTGTAGGAGAAATTGGGATTGATTTATATTGGGATCAAACCTATGTTAAAGAGCAAGAAGACGCTTTTTTAACACAATGTCAATGGGCATTAGATCACGACTTACCGATCGTCATACATTCACGTAATTCTACCGATTTGATTGTAGATTTAATACATCATCATTATCCTTTTCAACTAAGTGGAGTTTTTCACTGTTTCGTTGGCGATTCTAGTCAAGCACATCAAATAATCGATATGGGTTTTTATTTGGGTTTAGGTGGAGTTTTAACTTTCAAAAATTCAGATTTGCGATCGCAAATCCACAATGTACCAATTGATAATATTATTTTAGAAACAGATGCACCCTATTTAGCTCCCGTTCCTTTTAGAGGAAAAAGAAATGAATCTGCACATATATCTTATGTTGCCCAAACCTTATCGACGGTATTACATATCCCTTTGATGTCTATTTATAAGATTACTACAGACAATGCCTTGCAGTTATTTAAATTATAACCATCTTTGCATTGGTTAATAAGGAGAGGTGTCCGAGTGGCTTAAGGAGCACGCTTGGAAAGCGTGTGTACACCAAAAGTGTACCGAGGGTTCGAATCCCTCTCTCTCCGCCATTTTTGTATCATCATGCGTAAAGGACCTACCATAGTATTTATACTTTTTATCTTTTGGTTTTTTACTTCAAGTTGGTTTTATGTTTTTCATATAAAAGATGCCTATCCAGATAGATACGCATTAGCCGAAGATAATTATCCCATATTCTTTAAGATTAACAGCTTTGATGCTATGAAAGGAAATAATTTTAACACTTATAAATCGGATTTACTTTTAAGTATAAATTCTACACATAAACTACTGATTACGGGTGTTTATTCACCCAACGAAGTCAATTCCTCTCGATTTGATAATCTAGGTTTGGCAAGAGCGTATCGCTTTTCACAAATGTTTCCAGAAATAGATAGCAATTTTTTGGTTTTTAATTCAGCGGTTTTAGATAGCATTTCAGAAATTAAATTTAAAAAATCATTATGGTCTTCAATGGTGAATACTAGAGTATTGACTCAAAATCAAACTGTCCAAGAAACAAAATACGGAGCAGATATTTTTTATAATGGACCATATTTTAATACTCAATTAGAAGCCTATTTACAATTTTTATCCTTCGAATATTCCTTGTCTGACATACAAATCCAAGAAGTCTCCAATGAACCTATTGATACCAGTTTTAACAAGTCTATTCAAATCAGGGACAAATTGCTTAGTCTAAATATTGATTCCAACCACCTTTTAATACTCCCCTATGTATTAGACAGTACACAAAGTTCACATATTAAAATTTTCATTCATGATACTAAATCAAATACAAACTGAAAAAATATTTGAAGGACCTGGGCAGTCACATTTGTCCACCTATGTTCTAGAAATTTCTATTATACTCATCATTACTTTTATTTTTGGATATTTATTTTCAAGATTGCTTATTTCTTCTCACAAACGTGAAATGGAAGATTTAAGGAGAGAAAATGAGGTCTTAACTGAAAAAATTCGTCTACTGAGTTCAGAGTCAAAACACTTCATAGAATAAAAAGCTACTCTTTTTTTATTTTTTGAATATAATTTGTGCTACTATATCCTTTTAAAAAGGGGATAACTTTAACCATTCCTCCATTTTTTAGTATTTGACTTGCACCAACAATGGTATCAATTGAATAGTCACCTCCTTTTACCAAAACGTCAGGCTGAATTTTCTTTATTAAATGGATTGGGGTTTCCTCATCAAATAAAATTACAGCATCGACAAATTGCAGTGAGGCAAGTTTTGTTATGCGTGATTCTTCATCAATGATTGGGCGTTTGGGTCCCTTGAGTTTAGTTACAGACGTATCCGTATTTACTCCAATGATTAATTTATCTCCTAAGTCTGCAGCCTTACATAAATAATCAATATGTCCCAGATGTAAAATGTCAAAACAACCATTCGTAAATACAATTTTCTTATGATGATTTTTCCATCGTATCACATCTATGGATAATGTTTCTATAGATTTATATTGTTTTGCGGCAATTTTTTTATTCCAAGTCATTCTTTTTTAATGTTCTAGTTTTTAAAATTACATAAAAGATTGATATAATTCCTACTCCAATGATTACTATAAACTGAATTGCGTGAGTGATTAGGGTATATGATTTTGCTACAAGTTCATTTATATTATAAATATCCAATGCCGATGGGACTAAAACTTCAAATGTACCAACACCTCCTGGAATAGGAACAATCATAGCAGCAGTTCCAAAAAGTAAAACAGTCAAACCGGCTGACATTCCAAGATGTGATGTGCCTGCAAGAGCGTAAAAAACAAAATAGGGCATTAGAAAATACATGATCCAAATTCCTATACTGTATATCATAAATAATGATTTCCTTTTAAGGCTAAAAACAGTTTTTACCCCATCAATTATACCTTCCGTAAATGATTTGAATTTTCGTATGATTGGCAATTGATAAAACCACTCTCGCTTTTTATATATCCAGTAAAGAATAACAATTCCTATAGAGAAAAATATACCTATCGTTCCCATTTGAGTCAGTGATGTATGACCCCATAGTTCATTCACTTGATCAAAGATGATGTTGAACTGTATGATAAAGATACACATCGCAAGTATTATAGTGATAATCAGATCAACAATACGCTCTACTAAGACAGTTCCTACCAACTTATTAAAAGGGATTTTTTCTAATTTGCTTAATACAGCTGGACGAGTTATTTCGCCAACACGGGGCAATGCCATATTTACTAAATATCCAATAATTACAGCATGAAAACTACTAGCAACCGATGCTTTATATTGCATGGGTTCAAGAAGTAAATTCCAGCGTAATGCGCGTAAAAAATGGCTTATTATTCCAGCAAGCATTGACATGAAAATCCAGAATGGATTAGCTTGTTTTATGGTATTCCATAATTGATATGGATCTTCATTGCTGATAGCCCAATAGAATAAGACACCCCCAAGTGTTAGGAATAACACAGTGTTAAAAGCTGTTTTTACATTTTTATTCAAGTATGAGTTTATTATTTTTATCGGGGAAGGCTAAATAGGGCTTGAATGTTTTAGCTGCTTCAAATTCCATGTGAGCAAATGAAATAATTATCACAATATCTCCTTTGGCTGCTTTTCTAGCAGCAGCACCATTTAGACAGACCATTCCGCTTCCTCTTTCTCCTTTTATTACATACGTTTCAATACGTTCACCGTTATTATTGTTTACTATAAGCACCTTTTCACCTTCTATTAAATTAGCTGCCTCCATTAAGTCCAGATCAATGGTAATGCTACCCACATAATCCAACTCTGTTTGAGTGATTTTGGCTCGGTGAATTTTTGATTTTAATACTTCAATAATCATACTTGGATACGCTTTGCAAATTTAAATTTATTTGATGGATAAGTGTTTTAAGATCGTTAATTAATGATTAATGAGAAAAATTGCCTCACGTCAGATACTTTTTGAATTTTAATAGAATACGCTTTTTGATTAATATCTAATTGATCACTTAGAATAATCTGTTTAAATCCTAATTTTTCTGCTTCTTTTATGCGTTGGTCTATTCGGTTTACTCCTCTAATTTCACCACTTAAACCTATTTCTCCAGCGAATACCATTTTGTGAGATAAAGCAAAATTTTCGAGGCTAGATACAATTGAAGCTGCAATTCCTAAATCACTTGCAGGATCATTAATTTTTAAACCACCAGCGATATTTACAAACACATCTTGTTGCGATAATTTATAACCACATCGTTTTTCAAGAACAGCCAACAACATATTAAGCCTTTTAATATCATACCCATTTGTATTTCTTTGTGGATTTCCATAAACAGCGGTGCTGACTAATGCTTGCGTTTCTATCATAAGACTTCTATTTCCCTCTAACGATGCAACAACACCAATACCAGATAAATTGTCACTTCTTTGATTGATGAGAATTTCTGAGGGATTATCTACTTCTCGCATTCCTTCAGCTGTCATTTCGTATATGCCAAGCTCTAGAGAATTTCCAAATCTATTTTTTAATGTACGCAGAATTCTATAATTATTTTGATTCTCACCTTCAAATTGTAAAACCGTGTCAACCATGTGTTCCAAAAGTTTAGGGCCAGCAAGCTGTCCTTCCTTGGTTATATGACCCACTAAAATTATTGGTAGTCCATGTTGTTTGGCATATTGAACGAGTAGGGCACAACTTTCTCTAACTTGAGATACAGTACCTGGAGTAGAATCAAGAAATTTGCTATAAATGGTTTGTATGGAGTCTATGATAACAAATGAAGGATTGACTTCCTTAAATTTTGCTTTAATTGTTTCTATACATGTTTCATTGAGTAGTAAGCAATTTTCATTGGTAATACCAATTCTGTCTGCCCTCATTTTAATTTGAGTTAGACTCTCCTCCCCACTTACATATAGCACTTTTTTATTCATACGGAGTGCAGTTTGAAGAAGCAATGTAGACTTACCAATACCTGGTTCACCACCTAAGAGTACAACAGAACCACGAACAATACCTCCGCCTAAGACTCTATTTAATTCAGTGCCAGGCACTTTAATTCGTTGTAAAATGACACCATCAACTTTTGATACAGGGGTAACGATTCCTTCTATATCACTCAAGTTTAACATGGGTGCTTTGGCTTTAGTTACGATTTCTTCTTGAATACTATTATAAACACCACAAGAGAAGCATTTACCCATCATTTTAGGATAATTACTTCCGCAATTGGAGCAAATAAAAACAGATTTAGTCTTAGCCATTTACTTAAAATAGTATTTCAATAAACGAAAATGAGCTTTTTTATCTACTATATGAAAGATTAAATCGGAGATTAATACGTTTCTATTAAAAAATAAAAATTGAAATGGATAAAGCATGCGAAGATTTTTCTATTTTTGCCAGCGATACATTCTAAAATATATAAAAATGAAAAAAATCACATCATTGTTAATGTTAGTTTTCCTTATGACGTTCAGTGTCTTGTTTACCAACGCTCAAGTTAATACTAGCGAATCTAAGGACACATCTTCAGAAAATGTTGATTCTTCAAAAACTACGACTACACCTGCTGAAGAAATTCAGGAAGAGGTTATTTCAGAAGTTACTACAGAGGAAGCTGAGGAAGAAAGTGGCATACAAGTGTTAAAGAAAAAGTTTATTGAAGGTGGAGCTGGTTTTATGTCACTACCATTAATTTGTTTAATTCTTGGGTTAGCTATTGCTATTGAGCGAATTATTTCCCTCTTTTGGATGAGCATTAATAATGATAAATTTATTTTGGAAATCGAGCAAGAAGTTGCTGAAGGAAATATCGAAGCAGCAAAAGAACTTTGTAGAAATACTCGAGGACCAGTAGCTAGCATTTTTTATCAAGGCCTAGATCGATCAGATCAAGGGTCTATAGACGTAGTTGAAAAATCAGTAGTTAGTTATGGTTCAGTTCAGATGGGTCAATTAGAGCGAGGTTTAGTTTGGTTGTCTTTATTTATAGCACTAGCCCCAATGCTTGGTTTCATGGGAACGGTAATTGGTATGATTGATGCATTTGACGCTATCAAGGCAGCAGGTGATATTTCGCCAAGCGTTGTAGCTGACGGTATATCTGTGGCACTTTTAACCACAGTTGCGGGTCTTATAGTCGCTATTATCCTACAGATATTTTATAACTTTATCACATCTAAAATTGATGGAATTGTAAATGGTATGGAGGATGCTTCAATTTCTCTTGTAGATATACTTGTAAAAAATAAAGTAGTAAAAGCATAATGTTAAAGTTTGGAAGAATAATTTTTTATGCCATTATTGTACTACTAGTTATCACTTTTGTGTCTAAAGTCATCCGTGATGATTTTGCTGGAAGTGCAATGGGTATTTGGTTTGCATTAACATTAGTTGTGGGTGCATTAGTATCGATTGTTGTGTCATCCGTAATGTATTTAATAAATAACCCTAAGTCATCTAAAAGTTTATTGATTGGTACTGGTGTAATAGCAATCATTTGTATTATTGCTTATTCGGCTTCTTCAGGCGTAATTGATGAAAGTTATGAGAAGTATAATATAACACAAGTAAGTCAGTCTAAATTGATTGATATGGGTCTTTACCTAACACTTACTCTAGGAGTGACAGCTATAGTTTCTATAATTGTTTCAGAAGCAGTAGCGTTATTTAAAAATTAATATGGCAAGTAGAAGAAGAGATATTCCAGAAATTAATGCCGGGTCTATGGCAGATATCGCCTTCTTGCTTTTGGTGTTTTTTTTGGTCACGACAACAATGGATATTCCTACGGGTCTTCAAGTAGCCCTGCCACCAATATCTGAAGAACCACCCGAAGATAGTAAACAAAAGAAACGTGAAGTTTTAGAAGTATTAGTAAATGCTGCAGATCAATTATTGGTAGAGGGTTCTCCTTTAACTATTGATAAATTACAGCAAAAGACCGTAGATCACTTAACGAATGAAGGTAAAGATCCTACGCTTTCTACCACATCAACCACTGCTATTGTATCATTAAAAAATGATAGAGGTACATCGTATGACATGTATGTTCAAGTGTATAACGAACTTACCGCTGCATATAATCGAGTTCGTGACGATTACTCTATGCAACAATATGGTAAGAAGTATACAGAGCTTGACCCTCAAAGAGATAAAGATAAAATTAAAGAGGTAAAGAAGAAATATCCTCGTAAACTATCAGAAGCAGAACCCGTTAGTATAGGAGCACAGTAATGTCAAAATTTAAAAAAGATGGTGGAAGACCCACCCCAGCAATCAACACATCTGCACTTCCAGATATTGTTTTTATGTTACTCTTCTTTTTTATGGTAGCTACTAAAATGAGAGATAAAGAGATGAAGGTGCAAACTCAACTCCCACAAGCTACAGAAGTTGAAAAACTTGAAAAAAAATCTAGACTCCATTACATTTTTGTTGGGCCACCATTGAATGAAAGTTTTGGAACTACACCCCGAATTCAATTAGATGATGCTTTTGCCACCATTGACGATATTCAACAGTACATTACTTTAAAAAATAACGAGAAGGACGAAAAAGAAATCCCCTTTATGACCACTTCCCTAAAAGCTGATAAGACAGTTAAAATGGGAATCGTTACTGATATTAAACAAGAACTAAGAAAAGTAAATGCTTTAAAACTAAGTTATACTGCATCTAAAGAAGTAAAAGACTAAAAATAAGTATTCATAATATGGAAAGAGAGCTGAAGCCCTCTTCTCTATTTGAAATCCTACATATTCAAGCATTTAATTGAGGAAGTGAAGGAAGACATTCTATCCTATATCAAATCTCCCATTCAGGAAGAGCTTCAAATTTTTGAAAAAAAATTTAAGGCCAGTGTAAAAAGTAATGTCTCATTACTTGATACCATTATGGGATACATTGTAAAGCGAAAAGGGAAACAAATGCGCCCTATATTGGTTCTGCACTGTGCCAAACTTTTTGGGGACATTAATGAAACAACCTATCGCGGAGCTTCACTTGTTGAACTTTTACACACGGCTACTTTGGTACATGACGATGTAGTTGATGAGTCTAATTTACGAAGAGGTTTTTTTTCAATAAATGCTTTATGGAAAAATAAAGTGGCCGTTTTAGTTGGAGATTATTTACTATCCAAGGGTTTATTATTATCGTTAAAAAATAAAGATTTTCAATCTTTAGAAATTTTGTCTTCTGCTGTTGAGCAAATGAGTGAGGGAGAGCTTCTACAAATGGAAAAAGCTAGAAAATTAGATATTACAGAGGAAATTTATTTTGATATTATTACCAAAAAAACAGCATCGCTAATCGCTAGTTGTTGTGGTATTGGTGCATTCAGCACTTCAAAGGACAATGAAATATTAAAACAAGTAATGATTATGGGAGAAGCCATTGGTGTTGCCTTCCAAATTAAAGATGATCTTTTTGATTATGGTGACAACAAAGTGGGCAAACCTACCGGTATTGATATTATTGAGAAAAAGATGACCTTACCGCTTATTCACGCTCTAAATCTAAGTACACCTTCCGAAAAAAGGCATATACTTAAAATATTGAATAAGGATAAAAAAACGAAGAACGAAATTCAAGAGATTATAACTTTTGTTAAATCCAAAGAGGGGATTCAATATGCCTATAATAAAATGCTCGAATACAAAAAGATATCTGAGGAAATACTCTATAGTATCCCAACCCAACATTCCACAGAATATTTAGCTGCGTTAATTAACTTTGTCATAGAAAGGAAAAGATAATTAGTTTAAGCCTAACACTTTTATTCCTTGCTCAAAAATAATATCTACAGGAATATCTTTATTGGATAATCGATCAAGATCTTTTTGAAGATTTTCAGGAATTATTCCCTCATTAGCCATTAACTCCATTACTTTTTCTTTATCTCCATCACCTTGAAGTTGGAGAATAAGACTAGATAATCCTTGAATAGCATTCTTCATTTTTTCTAAATTTACGGTATAAGTACCATCAGAATTTCTTGTAAATGCATGGTGCTTATTGAAATAATTGAATCTTACCATATTAGCTTTTCCGTGTGCACTACTTGCTCCAAATCGAACCGATCGAAAAATACCAGCCAGAAAAGTCACATAATAATCCATCAATTCTCCTTCCTTGAGAAGTCCTTGTTCTTTTAGTTGTGTAATCATATGTAGTCCTAAAATATCAGCTTTCCCTTCTTCTAATGCACTATAGGTTTCTCCTAATGCTTCTCTTACAGAACCTTTTCCGTTAATTGTTTCTTTAATTCCTAATCCATGAGCTACCTCATGAAACATAGTATTACTAAAAAATGCATTAAAAGTGACATGTTTTAGTTGCTCTTTATCAATTAGTTCTTTAGATAAAGGGGTCAGTATATGATCAAACTTTGCTTTCATCGCATTTTTAAGCTGACTTCGCCTTGCACCATACTCCAATTGAATACCTTCATCATTTGGAAGGTTAACAGCGATAGTTTTACTCCCCGAATTACAATCTCCGGCATAATATATGACATCATATGCATTTAGTTGTGCTGCGTCTGTGTTTGGTTTTTCTTTTTTATAAGCCAAAGGCACAGGAAGGTTAGCTTGTAGCTGGGGAAGTAAATCAATATATTTTTCTAGCTTTTTACTCCATACTTTATCTTTGACTAAGATATATGCTTCATAGGCTGTTCTATAATTGTATAAGGCATCCTCATAGTGCTCAATGGGTCCAATAATGATGTCCAAAGTATTATTTTTCATGCTAATCCACGCTATATCGCTTGCATTGAATTCATCATTTAATAAAGCCTTTGCTCGTAACTCTAAATAGTTTTGGAGTTCTTTGTCTTCACAAACCTCAGCGGCTTCGAGTAGATGTCCTGAGGCAGCTTCTAATTTATCTCTAAAAAATTCATGATAAGGGATAGTGAATAGTTTACCCATTTCATCTCTTCTCACCATGGAGTATAAATCCTTTTCATCAGGTAATCCAAGTTCCTCAAATTCTTCTTTAGTCATATCTGAAGGATAAAAATTAGCACCGAGCGGTTTTAATTCTATGTGATCTAGAAATGGTGCATTATTATTCAAACGATCCCATGGACCATAGTTTATTTCTGTAAACCGACGTAATTCAGGATTTGAGATAGTGGCCATTAAAGCTTCTTTGTTCCCATAGGCTTGTATCCAAAAAAGATCGTTCATAATATCAGCAGCAGCAAATAAATTAGGCAACATTTTCTTTTCAGAAGCGGAAAGAATAGATAAATCTGTGGTTAATTTAACCGAGACATATTTGCTTGCGATTTGGTCAGTACCTTGAACATCATCAGATGGGCTATCCATACATGATGAAATTAGAAGTAGCATACTCAATAGACTTGTGATGGGTTTAATCATAATACTGCGAAGATAAAAAACTCATATGGAATGAAAGATTTTTAAGGAATTGATCTAGGAGTATTTACCTTTGCGGTATCCATGTTTGGACTTAATAAAATTAAAGAGACAAAGGAAAAAGCCATGCAAATGAAATCTGCATTAGCACAATTGAATTTTGAAGGAAATTCCACTAATGGGATGGTCACGATTCAATGTACCGGAGATAAACGTTTCCATTCTCTAGAAATTAATGATAGTATTTTTAAGATAAGATCTCGTGAAGAAGTTCAAATCATGATACTCGAGGCGATTGACCAAGCTCAATTAAAAGCAGATCAAAAAATCAAAGAAGAGATGAATAAAATTATGCCTAATATTCCAGGCATGGATGATTTAGGATTCTAAATTTAAATGGATTGATGGATCCCAAAAATAGACATCCAAGTCTATTACTTGATTATTGGCAATAGGAATTCCTTCCATTTTTAATCGTTGTGCCATTGGATTTTCTATTGAAAAGTGATATTTCCCAGTTAATAGTCCATTCCTGTTTACAACACGATGAGCAGGAACTTCAGGATGAATCTGATGAGTCTTGTTAAGGGCCCAACCTACCATGCGTGCAGATTTAACAGAACCCAAATATTTACCAATAGCACCATAAGAGGTTACTCTTCCCTCTGGGATCAATCGGACTACTTGACATACAAGATCAAAAAAAGTATCATTTTTAGGCATCATTATTGCAATAAATTGATTTAGAGTTTGGGCAATAAACGGTACGTATTTAGCGTCTTACTAACCCTATATTTGCACAAAAGTAACCCTCAAAAAATACATGAAAAAATATTTAATTTTCCTCCTAGGTGTATTACATTGGTCTAATAGTTTTGGTCAATATAAGATTTCAGTCAAAATTGATGGTCTTTCTTGTAAAGACGAATTGTTGTTGGCCAACCATTTTGGTAATAAACAATATCTTAGAGATACTTCAGAGTGTGTAGATGGTATAGCTACATTTATGGGTAAAGAATCCCTTGAAAACGGTGTTTATTTGGTTGTACTTCCTAAGAAAAATTATTTTGAAATTCTTATTTCAAAAGAAGAAGATCAAACCCAATATGTATTTCACACTGATACTTTGTTGAATCCAAATACCATGAAAACAGAAGGGTCATTAGAAAATAAACTCTTTTTTGAATTCAATAGTTTTGCGATTATTCAAGGGAAAAATGCTTCTGCAATAAAAGGTCAATTAGACTCTTTAGAGGAGGGTAAGGATAAGGAAAAACTTCAAAAAAATCTCAAAGAAATAAGTAAAGAAGTAGCTCAGAGACGAGATCAAATAGCTCAAGAAAATGCTAGTTTATTTATTGGGAAATTGTATAAATCAATGGCTGAGAGTAATGCACCTAAAGTAGATGAGAGTTTAAGCGATGATGAACAAAAGAAACAACAATATCTATGGCTTCGGTCACATTATTGGGACAATATTGATTTGTCAGAGGATGGCTTGGTTCGTTCACCCGTATTTCATAACAAATTGCAGTATTATTTTGATACATACATGCCCCCATTAGCCGATACAGCGGTATGGATGGCTGATGATCTAATCCAGAGTATTGAGGCTTCTGGTAGTAGAGAACAGTATAAATATACGATACATTTTTTGTTGGGTTATTTTGAAAATGCCAAATTCATGTGCTTTGATAAAGCGTTATGGCATATAGCAAAAAATTACTATTGTGCAGGGAAAGCATTTTGGGCAGATTCAGCATATGTCTCAAAGATGTGTATTGAAAGTGATAAGATGGAGCCAACACTATGTGATAAAAAAGCGCCAGATTTAAATATGCCTGATTCTACATTTAGTCGTCGTATACGAATGTCTGAAATAGATAAGCCTGTAACTGTTCTTGTCTTTTGGGATATTAATTGTGGTCATTGTAAAAAAGAAATGCCTATTATCAGTCGTATGTACGACAGCTTGACCAACAAGCATATTGAAATATACGCTGTTTACACTCAAGGTGATTGGGAAGGGTGGAAAAAAAGATTAGCCTCAGATCAATACAAATTTATCAATGTTGCCAATGCTTTTGGAGAAGATAAATTTAGAGAGAAATATAATATTCGAACAACTCCTCAGATTTTAGTCTTAGATCGAGAAAAGAATATACGTTTTAAGAAAATTGGGGCTAGAGATTTGGCAAAAACTATTCAATATCTTTTGGAGGAACAAGGGATTGTTCCATCCAAAGAATCATCGGAAGCTAAATAGCAGTTGTTTTACCCATTGCTTTGATAAATCGATAACCTTCACCCAATCGAATAGCAACACCAATATTATAGTATGGTGATGTTAATCGTGTGACTTCTTTTTTACCGATAGAAAATCGATAACCTATACCTGCTTTTATTCCAATGAATGGTAAAAATTCCCAAAAAACATTTGATCCCAACTCCAGAGGAAAAGTAGTATAGTTGTTTTTTTGAATGGTATTTTTTGTATTGTTTTCAAAAAATTTATAGGTTGTTTTACCTATACCAATTTGGAATGGAATACTAATGTAAATATTGTCTTTATGGTAACATGTGTAATCAATACCAATACTTACATTTTCTGAGGTAATTGATCGGTATACGGAGTCATGATTAGGAAAATTGTTCTGAGAAAGCAATCTCTTTTCCTCTCTTCCAAACCCATATATACCACCATAGAGTTTCAATTTGTTATCGAAATCAAATCCTGCAATTATTCCATAAAGTTTTGTTTTCTGAACATTAATAAGAGTATTTCTATTGTGAAATCCGATATAAAATTGAGGTTTTTCTTTTAGTGATAGTTGAATAGAATCAAGTAAATTGTATTGAGCTAATGCTTTTGGAACAAAAGCAATGTTTGTAATGAGAATCAGCCATATTTTAATTTGGAATTTAAAATGTGCTGATAACATCATAATGTCCAATTAAGCAAAAAGATTTTTTGCATTTGCACTGAATAATTTTACTGCAATTGCTAATAAAATAATTCCAAATACTTTATTAATTATCCTTGTCCCTGCCGGACCAATAAATCGTTGAATGAAATCAACCGATTTTAAAACACCAAATATTACAACCATATTTAATGCAATAGCAATAATTATATTAATAAATTCAAATTCTGCTCGAATGGAAATGATGGTTGTAAGTGTTCCTGCTCCAGCTAACAAGGGAAAGGCTAGGGGTACCACTGAAGCAGTAGCGGTATCTGCATCATCGTTATTAAATATTCGTATTCCTAATAGCATCTCAAAAGCGATAAATGCCATTAATATACTCCCTGCTACTGAGAAAGAATTTACATCTACTCCTATAAAGTGGAGTACAGATTCTCCAATTAATAAAAATAAGATCATTATGATTCCCGACACAAGTGTTGCTAGTGCTGGTCTGATGGCTGTCTTTTGTTTAATAGCAATAATTAGTGGGATTGCTCCAATCACATCTATTACCGCAAACAAGACAATAAAGGCAGAAAGAATTTCAGTTTTATTCATGAGTAATTAGGTAAGGTTGATATTTGATTTAAATAGGTTTAAATCCTTCGAATGCCTGTTTGCAATTATTGCAATAATGGAGGCTTCTACATAAAGTTGGCCCAAAGGGACTTTTCATGGATGTATTATCACTATCACAATAGGGACAGTTGGTGGCTTCTATGACTTCCATCGTGATATTGGAACAATTTCTTATAGGAGGAGCTAGCCCATGTTTTTTAATAGCGGCATGTCCTTCATCAGTGATTAAGTCAGTAGTCCAAGTCGTTTCAAAGCTAGTTTCTACGGTTATTTTTCCTAATTGATTGTAAGAATTCAGATGGTTTACAACCATATCCTCCATCAATCGAAGAGCTGGACAGCCAGCAAAAGTTGGGGTTAAAGTAACATGGACATCATTTTCGTGAATATCAATTCCTGTTACAATTCCTAAATCGACAATAGAAATAGTAGGTATTTCAGGATCTTTAACTTGCTTTAGTTGTTCTCTGATGTAAGACTTAGTAATCATATTTACCAATCTGCTGATGGGTCTATAGAATAAACTTCTGTCATTTCTTCCAGAAGGGGTTGTAAATGTTGACTATGTTTTCCAAATCTTCCACCAAAAATAGGCTTCCAGTTTTCTTGGGCTGGAATAGTTAAATTACTTTGTGTTAATAATGGTGTGATTGTTCCTAACCAAACATCTTGCAAGGCCTTTTCTCCAATAAAAATGTTTTCGCTAATTAATAGATCCTCAGCGGGTCCTTGTTCAAACATACCTAGGGCATAATTCCAAGCATAATTCAACGAATCTTGCATTTTAGTATGACTTTCTTCATTCCCCTTACCCAATTGATTGACCCAAGTATTGGCATGCATGGTGTGGTATTTGATTTCACCAAAAAACTTTTTGGAAACTTGTGCTAGAGGTTCATACGCAGAACTTTTCAAAGATTCAAATCGAAGATATTCAGCAAAGTCAAATAAAAAATGACGAATCAAGCTAAAGCTGTAATCTCCTATAGGAAGCTCAACAAACTGAGATGAATGAAACTGTGCAGAATTTCGGGTAAAAGCAACAGTATCTGCGTCTGCCTCACCCAATTGATGGAGTAAATTATAAATATGCTCACTTTGACCAATTTTATCTTGAGCCATGCTCGAAAAAGCGATATCCTCTTCTAATATCGGTCCAAGCCCAGTCCATTCACTATTCCTATGACCAATAATTAATTGATCGTCAGCTATTTTATAAAGGAGTTCTTTAAGTGCGTCTATACTATTCATTTTGTTGGAGTTATACGTTATCTGTGGGTTTTCCGCCTCTTGCTTTAAAAGCATTAATTTTATCCATGACTTTATATGATGCGGGATTCCGATACAATTTTTCTGGAGCTGTTATAAAAATATCATCATCTGCATATTCTGTAGCCGACACACAGCTACTTGGGACTACCCATATATTAGCTGTAACTTCTCTCCGGGCATATTGTTCTTTGGCATACAATAGAGCCATATCGGGATTAGGAGCATGTACAATCCCTACATGTTTATGTTGTGCCCCTCGTTTGTTTTGATGAAAGACCTCATACGTTTGAAAATGTGCTAGCCCTTCCATATCTGAGGTGTTACCAGTATGAATTTTAGCACGTGTAATTCTTGGGTCAATTGAATTTACCGTTTGATCACTTTTGTTGTCCATGATTGTTTATGAGTTTTTATAAAATATAAACCCGATGAAAGCTGGGTTAGATGAATTTGATTTTTGCCAGGTAGAACAGCACGTTGAGTAATTAACTTACCCATTCCGTTGTATATGGAGAGGATATCATTGTCATAGCATTGTATTGTTATGGTGTGTTCAAATGGATTGGGATAAATTTGATTTGCTCGATGTATTTTTTCAATTCCGAGACTTTTTGGTTCCATGACCAATTCTATATTATCAAGATAAAGACTACTATTTGGTCCTCGAACATCAGTAGTTTTACCAGAGTAAAAAATAAGTGCAGCACTATCGGCCTTAATAGCGGAGGTATTGTAATTGATTGGAAAGGCAAAAAAGGTCCATTCTGCAGCAGGTCCAAGATAATAGTAATCGTTTGATTTGTAGGCTCCTTTTCCCCAAGTTCTTAAATTAATACTAGCAGTATCATCACCGTCGGGAATGTATTTATAATAGCCTTGCAAGTATTTGAATGTATCTATTGAAAAAAAAGGAGTGTAGTAGTCATTATTTTCCAATCCTAAAAAACAATATCCATACCTAGATCCTCCGCTACCATTAGATTTGGCATTTTTAACCAGCATTGAGCTCTCGCCCTGAAAAGCTTCTTCACCTTGAACTTGAAATACTGTAGGTTCATATAAAAAGCTGTAATAGGTGTCATAATACAACAAATCTAGACTCCGCCAGCCATTAGGATAGTTTATTCCTATGTTATCCCAATTTTCAAAACCATGATTTTCAATATCCATTTGTCTTTCATCAAGATTTGTAAAATGAATATCATCAAACATTACATAACCGTCCCCATCAACCCCATAGTCTGCATAGGAATATAGATTAATCCAAACACTGTCTACACTGTGAGAGGAAGTCCATTCAATAGGAACAGAGTATTTCACCCATTCACCTTGACTTGTTCCAGTAAATCTAAAATCAACCTTTCCTTTATATACGCCTTTATCTCTAAATATCACATAAACTCTTGCAGTATCTCCGTAGGCTAAATCATATTTAGTCCAAAAAGCTATACTCAGTGCATCTCCTGTGAAAGCTACACCATCTATATTTTTTGCTTTATCAACGTTAAAAGCATACGATCTGTAACCTCTAGAATTTGGGATGAAGGTGTTGGATAATTTGAGTGAATAATTACCTTCCCAAGAATCTGTTGAACGTTCTGCATTCCGAATGGTAGCAGTCATTCCTGCTGGTTTATAATGATCACGAATACGCCATTTTTCAAAATCTCCATTGGGAACATTTTGGGCATGTACAAAAAAATGCAGGGTCGTTAAAAAAATGAAAGTGATTATATTCCTCATCGATATTCTATTTAAAATCTGCATAAAATTCGTAATAATTATTGGTTATTCCTACCCATTTTTAAAAACAGAGTCGTGCTATGCAAACGGAGTAACATACTTTTCTTCGTCATTTTTGATAGCATTTGCTACCCATTTACCATTTTCTTCAGCCATTCTTCGTACGGCCAATCGTTCAGCATTACAAGGTCCGTCGCCATTGATTACCCGCTTGAATTCCTCCCAGTCCGGTTCAGTATACTCCCACAATCCAGTCTCTTCATTCTTTTTCAATTTTGGGTCAGGAAGAGTTAATCCTAAATCCCAAATTTTGGGCACATACATATCCAAAAACTGTTGTCTCATGGCATCATTACTTGCCATTTTAACCTTCCATCGCATGAGTGTTTCTGTGTGTACAGAAATTTTATCGCTGGGCCCAAAAAAATGCATGAGCGGTGTCCACCAACGATTCATAGCTTCTTGAACCATTTGACGTTGTTTGCTAGTACCTGTAGCTAAATGAACAACATTATCATGACCATATTTCAAATGGAAAGACTCTTCATAACAAATGCGCTCTAATGCTCGACAATAAGGACCATATGATCCTTTACTGTTCGCCAATTGATTTACGATAGCTCCAGCATCTACAAGCCAAGCAATTACAGCGCTATCTGCCCAAGTTTTAGCAGGGTAGTTAAAAATATTAGAATACTTCGATTTACCAGTAATCAAATCATTCATCATATCCTCTCTGCTTTTACCAAGAGTTTCGGCAGCAGAATAAAGTAATTGAGCATGTCCAACTTCGTCTTGAACTTTAGCCATAAGGGCTAGCTTTCTTCGAAAACCGGGTGCACGGGTGATCCATGTCCCTTCAGGTAAAGCACCGATAATCTCGGAATGAGCATGTTGCTCAATCATCCGAATTAATTGTTTTCGGTACATAGCTGGCATCCAATCTTGTGGTTCTATTTTTTCGCCACGATCTATGCGCGCTTGAAATGAAGCTAATAATTCGGGTGTTTCTTCTACTGAAGCAAATTTTTCGTTGGGGTCTATGTATGCGTTTCCGTACATGATCGTATTATTTATAAGTTGTTTTTATTAAACCACTAAGGATAAAATCACTTAGTTTTTGTGCTATCTGAGGAGGATTCAAATTGCCCTCAGGTTTGTACCATTCCACAATCCAATTTACACTGGACAGAATGGTTAGAGTCGCAAATTTGACGTCAATCTCACTGAATCGACCTTCGTCAATACCAGTCTGAATAATTTTTCGAATCCCTTGTTCATAGGAGTTTCTTTTTTGAATGAATATGTCAAGAGATTCTCCAGACAAATTCCTCCAATCCCTTAAAAAGATGATGGCAGAGTCTAAATTGAATGTCAAAATTTCAACGTGTTGTTTAATGGCCATTCGAAGTTGTTGCTCCCCATCAAAATACAAGCTGCTGATTTCATTAATAGCATTCTCAAATTTATTTGCCATATCAAAACAGGTCAGCTTGAGCATATCCTCTTTGGAGGAAAAGTGACTGTATAAACTGGCAGGTTCCATGGATAATGCTTTGGCAATATCACGCACAGACGTCGATGCGTATCCTTTCTTTTTAAGAATACGTTGAGCAGATGCCAATACTTGTCTCTTTCTTTCGGTCATAAACTAATTATCCACAAACTAACGTTCGTTAGGCAAAAGTAGTTGATTTTATTAACCTACCAAAAATTCTCTAATAATACGATTATGCGCATGCTAAAAATCAATTTGAAATTATAGATTACTTTTGTACAATTAGCGTTTTTTATCTTAACTTTTTTTTGTGCTATGGATATTTAAATGCACTTATATTATAACAATTAATTAATGTAAACAATGAATATCAAAAACTTAAGCTATATCTCAATACTATCTATAGCATTTTTCATTTCATCTTGTGTTGATGAGAAGAAAAAGTCTAAATCCTCTGACAATTCGGATGAAAAAGAACAGGTAAATGAAAAATCCACAGAAAATAATGTTTCTAAAGCAAAGAAGAATGTAACTAGCATTGTACCCGTTCAGTTGGAGGGTAAATGGATTATAGAATCAATAAAAGGGGAAGAATTACCGAATGACTTATCTTTCTTCCAATTTGAGAAGGACCAATCTGGACTGATCAATTTATTTGATGAAATCCAACCATTTCAATGGGAGAGAAAAATAAATACTTTATGTATTGATGACTCCAAAGACCTTATTTGTGGTTCTGTATCTTTTGATGGAGATAGGATGATATGGAATTCAACCAATGATGGTGAAGAAATATTATTTAAGTTTAAAAAGGAGGATATTTTAGAGCAAAGTCAAAATTCAATGGATGATATGTATCTATATGACAGATATGAAGATGCCTTGGAGAGTGAAGTATCTCCAAATACAAAAGAGAATACATCGAGTTATTATAATCAGGAGGATTTGAACAATATATTGGATGATTATGAAAAATTTATTAATCAATACATACAAGTCATCCGAAAAAGTCAGAAAGGAGATGTGTCAGCACTGACGGAGATGCTTGAACTTCTTGACCAAGCTCAAGATTTTGAATTAGAAATAAATGATCCTACTACGTATAATAATTTTAGTCAATCACAATTAAATCGATTGATAAAACTTCAAAAAATATTAGCGTCTGCTAACCAGGATCTTTAGAAAGCATATTTTAAATAGGAATTTTTATATTTGAATAAACTAAAAAACAAAAAAAAATGAATATCAAAAACGTAAGCCTTGCTATTGCTATGGCTGCTACAATTTTATTATCCTCATGTGATGATAATAAAAAGTCTAGCAAATCTACCTCATCGGATGATTCAAAAAAGAGTGAAAAAACGGATGGTGAAAAATCTGCTTTACCTAAAGCTGAAGAAGCCTTGTATGGAAAATGGATTCTTAGAAGTATTAATATGGGAAAATTTACCGAAGTGACTTATTTTATTCTTTGAAAATGATCGGTACTGGAGAATTTAATTCACTACGAATATCCAACATTAATGTGGAAAGTTGACAATAAAAGTCTATGTATAACGATAAAAAGAATTAGTTGTGGCTCTTTTGTAATAGATGGCGATCAATTAACTTGGAATGCAACCATGGAAGATAGACAAAGGATATTTAAACTTAGAAAAGCACCTAATTCCACTGAAGCCGAAGTGCCTGAAATGGGTATGTTCGAAGAATCCGCTACTCCAGAGATGGATATGTACAGTGATTACGATGAGTCAGCTACAGAAGCAATTGCTCCAGCAGAAGATATGTATGGGGATATGCCTTTGGAAATGATGGAAGCAGAAGAAATGGATATAGAAAGTCTAGATGGTTACTAATCCAATGTAACTTTTTTTGATAGAAGATATTAGCCATTGGCAGACGGTTGTCTGCATTAGCAAAATATACATAAGTGAAGTGTGTGGATGGAATGCACTTCACTTTTTTTTATAAAAGACTTTGATTTTATTTGTAATTAACTTACTTGAACAAAATGAACATACTTCAAAAGATCAAACTAAAACTGACTACTCTACCAGGTATAATCTTAATATTTGTGATTGCCTTAGTAACTGCTGTATTTATTGTAGATCCAAATCTTAGTTACTTGAAAAGATTGTTTAATTCATCAAATGGTGTAGAAGCTATACCCAAATCTACTAAAGTAGTTTCGGTAATTGATGTATATTCATTAGCAAAAAAGGGCGAGCTAGACGAACTATCAGAGCTTAAATTTTTTAAAGATTTTAAGAAAGAGGTTAAAAACGAGAGCAAAAAATTAACCAATATGATGGAGGAGATGATGGATGATCCTTCTATTTCTGGAATTAATTTTTTATCAGATGTATTTGTTTACTATGTCAATGAAGGTGATAAGGAGCAATATATGTGTATGTCTGCAGAAATAAGTGATGATGAAAAATTTTCTGAATTTTTAGAAGATTTTATGAAATACAGTGATGTGGATATTGACATTGAAGATGAAGACGACTACAGCTATACCCTTGTTGGGAACGAAGGCGCTATCGGATGGGATGAGGATAAAGTAATTTTTCTTGGAGCATTAAATTATGATAGCAGAGACAACTTGGAAGACGAAGTTGAAACCTTATTAACCCTTGAAGACGAAGATCAAATTTCATCGGTAGATGAATTCACGGACTTTTATGATGATAAAAAAGACATCAGTCTTTGGGTTTCCTCCAACATCATTAATGATTATGATGAGTTTGAGTTCATTGCTAAACAGGTAGATATTGATTTAAATGATAATTATATGAATATGTACTTGGATTTTGATGATGATAACATATCACTCAAAACTCAATTTGTTCTGAATGAAGAAAACCAAAAATTGATGGAAGATAACGATGTATGGAACAATGATTTTAATGATGAACTACTAAACTATTTCCCAAAACAAAATTTCATATCATCCAGTTTGTCGATTGATCCAATGGCTTATTATACTATCCTAAAGAAAGAAGATTCTTTTAAAGATATTAATTCTAAATTCAAAGATGAGATGGGGCTAGATTTAAAAGATATTTTTGAGTCTATTAAAGGAAATGCCGTATTTAGTTTATTTGGGATGGAAGAAGTAGAATACTCGTATATGGATTGGGGGTATGATTTTAATGAAGATATGGCAACACTTTTGGATGAAAAATATCCTATAAGTTCAGCGGGTTATTTATCTAGTGATGATAAAAAAACATTAAATCAAGGTAAGACGATTCAAACATCTGCATACAATGGGAAATACTGTATTAATATTAAAAATGTTCTCGATAATGGAGGGGATATAGAAACAGCTATTCAAAATGATATGGATATTATCTGGTATGAGGACGGATGGGATTATGGACCATACATTGAAAAAACAAAAAGTGAAAAAATACCTTTGATGGGCTTAGCTATTGATATTAATAATACCAAATTAGTAAAAAAGCTGATTGAAAAAGCAGAGGAAAACGTGAAGATTGAAAAAAATAAAAATTATTATGAAATTGTTGGTGATGGAGAATCTCCTGTTTATTTTGCTTACAATGATGAATTATTATTCATTACCAATGATAAGAAAAGTATAAAAGCTTTTAATGATGGTGGGTATAGTTCGGATAACTTGAAGGATTCAGAAATCAGTTCGAGCTTAGCCAACAGTAATTTTTATACTCATTTTAATTTTGATGTTGAACAATATCCAACTTCAATCAGAAATGAAATTAGCGACATGATGGATAATGATCAAGAAAAAGTATTTGATGTATGGAGCGATTTATTAGCTAGTATGGAAATCATACAAGAAGATGCTACTTCTTGCGAAATACGCATCAATACAAAAAATGATGATACAAATACCTTAAATCAATTAATTACATCCCTTGATAAAACGTATAAATATTTTTTAGTGCTTGGTCCTCCGCCAGCAGAATCAGCTGATCCATACAATTACAGGGCTCCGTCAGCAGAATCAGCTGTTGCAGAAACAATGGATTCTGCAGAAGAATTAGCTGATCCATACATGGATATGTACAGTGATTACGATGAGGTAGCTATAGACGAGGCAGCTGCAGAAGAATCAGCTGATCCATACATGGATATGTACAGTGATTACGATGAGGTAGCTACAGAAGCTCCTTGATAAAACGTATAAATATTTTTTATGTGTTTAATGGATAATGGCGATTATATTACATCATTTGAAACCCAGTTACATGTCAGCTACAGAAGTAGCAGGGTCGGATATATACTTACAAAATGATGTGATTTTTGAGCAAGGCAAGAAGTATCTTATTCGAGCAAATTCGGGTCACGGAAAATCATCGTTGTTGAATTTTATATATGGGAGTAATCCAAATTATGATGGGAAAATCAAGTATAATGATGCTTTAAATCAGCAGGTATTTGATTTACGACAGTCAAAAATTAGCTATGTATTTCAAGACTTTAAACTTTTCCCAGAGTTAACCATTTTTGAAAATATTCAGCTTAAAAATACACTTACACATCATAAAACAACAACAGAAATCAATCAAATGATTGATGATGTTCTTTTGGGCCACAAGAAAGATACCTTAGTTACAAAATTGTCTTTAGGTCAGCGACAGAGGGTGGCTATAATTCGTGCCCTTTGTCAGCCCTTTGAGTTTTTATTATTGGATGAGCCATTTAGTCATCTAGATAATCAAAACATTCAAATCCTTACTCAACTAATTTCTCAGGAGATAAAAAGTCAAAATGCCAGCTTATTAATGACGTCATTAGGCGAAGATCATTTTTTTAGTTTTGATAAAATATTGAATTTATAATCATGTTATTAAAACTTCAAAGACGAACTCTAGTTCCATCTCAGATAGTTGGATATGCTGTTACCATATTTTTAGGTTTTGCTATAATCTTAGTAACAGCACAATTCTATTTTGACATTAAACCCCTGTTGACGGAACAAACAGACATATTCAAAAACAATGCAGCTGTTGTGAGCAAAAATATATCCGTGTTTAAGTCTATGGATAAATCTAAAATTTATTTTACGGACGATGAACTAGAAGGACTTAATCAGCAGCCATTTATAAAAAACATTTCAAAATTTTCCACCGCCACATTTAAAATTAAAGCCCATTCCAATAAATCAGGCAGCATGCCAGTTTTTTACACAGATTTATTTTTTGAAAGTATTCCAGCTCAATACCTTGATGTAGAAACGGATGAGTGGGAATGGGATGCTTCAATGGATTTTATCCCCATTATTATTCCTGAAAATTATTTGAATCTCTATAATTTTGGTTTTGCAGAAAGTCAAGGCTTACCCGTTTTATCTAAAAATACCATAGCTCAAATCGAATTTAACATTACCGCATCAGGCAATTACAAAACAAAAGAATATCGTAGCAAAATTGTCGGATTTTCTAATAAAGTAAATTCTATCTTGGTTCCAGAGCCATTTTTAGCATGGGCTAATCAAGAATTTAGCTCAAACGATCAGCAAAAAACAAGCCGTATTTTGATGGAGTTTAATGATCCTTCAGATCCGCGAATTCTTGAATATTTGAATGAGAATAATTATGAAGTGAGTAAAGATAAATTAGAATTAAGCAAACTGGCTTTTTTCTTCAAATCGGCTATGATCTTTGTAGTTTTAATTGCGATTATCATTATTGTATTATCCATTGCATTTATTCTCTTGAGTCTTAACCTAATTATTCATAGAAATAAAGAAATCCTCAATAACCTATATTTTATTGGGTATAATTATACTCGAATTGCTCGCTTTTATCAATCAGTTGTAAGTATTATTACGATTATATCTATATCATCAGCAATAACTATAAGCTTTATAGTGAGAAATTATTACTTAGAAAAAATAGGACAGTTATTTGATTTTTCATGGACAGGTTCAGTTATTTTAACGCTAGGATTTTCCTTATTGACTATATTACTCATTATTTATAATATTTTAATAGTCAGGGATGTAAAAAACATAGTTGTTTCCAAAAAATGATAGGATTCCGAAACTATTTTGGTCGGCAGAATTTGTATCAAAAACTAGAAATAACGTTAAAATCAATTGGCTTTCTATTACTAATACCTATCCTTTACTTACTCATCTCGTTAATTTTTTCTTCAATTACAATTGATAGAGAGTTGGATATAGACAATGTATTCAATGAATCCATTTATTTAAATTCCAATGGTGTACATTTAGACATAATTCTTCCTGCTAAAAATATAAACTCTACTTTAAGTAAAGGCATAGTGCATAACGAAAAAGATGTATTTATAGGTTTTGGTTGGGGTGATGAAAATTTTTTCATCAACACACCTACTTGGTCAGATTTAACTTTTACTAATGCATTTCGTGCATTATTTTTAAAAAGTACTTCCTTGATGCATGTAAACCGCTATCATTCCATTCAATCGAACTGGATTGAAATAAAAATTAGTAGTGCCGAACTTCATAAGTTGAATACTTATATTTTGTCCTCATTTAGGACCAATTCTAAGGGTGAAATTATTATTTTAGAAAACCAAGGATATTCATCATCTGATAATTTTTATAAAGCTACAGGTAGTTATTCCTGCTTCAAAACATGCAATACTTGGGCTAATTCAGCCTTTAGATACTCTGGACTAAAATCATGTTATTGGACTCCTTTTGATTTTGGATTGATAAATCAATACAAGAATTAATCGTTATAGGCTTAAATAGAATCTTCACCTAAAGAAGGTTATTTTGATCTTACTTCTTCTATATTTGACCAGTGAAATTTGGTAAAGTAGATAACCCAGCCGCGTGTAATTTTAATTTACCAGCAGATCATAGTGATACACAATTGGTGCTGTCTGGCTCCAATTCCAACTCACCTGTAAAAGTTCACATTGGTTGTCCCCGCTGGGCAAAAACAGAGTTGAAAGGATTTTACCCAAAAGGTACAAAAGACGAGCTCACGTACTACTCAAGCCAATTTAATGCCATTGAGATGAATGCATTTTATTATCGTATTTTTCCCCCTACTATAGTTCAAAGTTGGTACGATAGGTCAGCTCCAGATTTTGTTTTTTTCCCAAAGGTCCCCCAATTGATTAGTCAATTCAGGCGACTCAAAAATTGTGATGATGCATTGAATGATTTCTTTATATCCATTTCTCATTTCAAGGAAAAGCTAGGTACCGTGTTTCTTCAAATGAATGATAATTATGGGCCTCAAAATTTTGATGATTTATCCCAATTTATCCATCAATGGCCCAACGATCTACCATTGGCTGTAGAATTAAGAAATGCGGGGTGGTATGCTGATGCATCCACTACCAATTCCTTATGTGATTTGTTGCGTGAAAAGGGTGTTGCTCATACCATAACCGATACGCTTGGCCGTAGAGATTTAGTCCATATGCGACTGACCAATTCCTCCTGTTTTGTGCGATTTACTGGAGCCAATCATGCTTCAGATATCGAACGTATCGATGCCTGGTTTGATCGTTTATCGCTTTGGAAAGAACAAGGAATAAAACAAATCCATTTTTTTGTTCATCAAACCATTGAGCGAGATTTGCAGATGTTGTCTGCTCGTTTGATTGAAAAAATCAATCAGTCTTGGGACTATAAGCTGACCATCCCTGGATCTTCTCAAAAGATGTTATTTTAAGACTAATTCAATTGGACAATGATCGCTTCCCATAATGTCGCTATGAATAGTTGCCTCTTTTATTTGGTTGGCTATTTTTTTTGAAGCTAAAAAATAATCAATTCGCCATCCAGCATTATTCGCTCGGGCGTTGAATCGGGTACTCCAGAAGGTATATTCCACTTTATTGGGATACATCATTCGATAACTATCAATCAATCCAGTAGCTAGAATAGCATCCAAGCCATTAATTTCAATCTCGGTATATCCGCTCGTTTTGTTATAATTACTTTTATCATTTTTTAAATCAATTGCCTGATGGGCAACATTAAAATCACCAGTAACAATGACTGGTTTTTTGATTTTTAATTTTTCTAAGAAATGAGCAAAATCTTTGTCCCAAGTAGCCCTATAATCTAAACGTTTCAGTCCTGCACCACTGTTAGGTACATACACGTTTACCAAATAATAATCAGGGTATTCAGCGGTAATAACTCTTCCTTCTTGATCGTGTTCTTCTACTTGTATACCATGGGTTACCGAGAGTGGTTCTTCTTTTGAAAGTATAGCTACACCACTATATCCTTTTTTTACAGCCGAATGGCTATAAATGAAATACCCACTTAATTCGTTTAACGCTTCTAAAACTTGACCGTCTTGAGCTTTGGTTTCTTGCACACAGAAAACATCAGCATTGAATTGATGAATAATATCGACCAATCCTTTTTTAACAGCTGCACGAATACCATTTACATTCCAAGATATTAATTTCATGGAGCAAGGTTAATGAATTGAAAGAATTTTTTCTACGGTTTCGCCTAAAATGATTTCATCTCCGACTCCTTTTCCAATCACCGCTTGACCTAACGGTGATTGGATGGATATGGCATAAATGATTGCTTTGTTTAGTTCAAATTTACCCAGGCCTACACATAAGTAAATGGATTTTTTCTCTGTATTGATGATGGCTCCCAATTGTGCTGATTTACAAGGTTTTACTGCATCAATTTGCTGAAGAATATTCATTTCAAGGTTTAATTTAAAAAGTTGACCATTTAAACGATCTAGTTCTCCCTGACCCATGGCTCTTGCCGTTTCAAATTTATTACCTGCAGTACTTCCTTGTTCTCCCTCTATGGATTCTTGAACTTTCAGAATAGCATCTTTGATGTCGTTAATTTGTTCCTGTAATTTTTGAACACATTGGGTGTATAGATTTATTTTATCCATGACATTTGGCAGAGGTAAATCTACAAATTAGCAATTAAAATTACAATAGGTTCCAATTTATTTTTCACATTTGTAGGCATGATTGGATTTATAAAAAAGCTCTTTGGTCCCAAAGTTGATTTATCAGAAAAGATACGTGAGGGAGCTATCATTGTAGATGTTAGATCACCTGGCGAATATGCTGGAGGTCACGTGAAAGGGAGTAAAAATATTCCCTTAGACAAAATCGATGGAAAGATAAAAACAATAAAAAATTGGAATAAACCCGTCATCACATGTTGTGCAAGTGGCATGCGAAGCGGTAGTGCTATGCGTATACTGAAAGGTAACGGGATTGAAGCCTACAATGCTGGTCCTTGGCAAAAGGCAAATCGATTGGTTTAATTAGATTACGGTAAATACTTTTTTTTGAAATTGGGTTTTCTTTTTTCCAAGAAAGCATCCCTACCTTCTTGTGCTTCATCCGTCATGTAAGCTAATCGGGTGGCTTCTCCAGCAAATACTTGTTGACCTACCATACCGTCATCGGTTAGATTCATGGCAAATTTGAGCATTTTGATACTAGTTGGAGATTTAGCTAAAATTTCTTGTGCCCAATGATAAGCGGTTTCTTCTAATTGATGGTGAGGTACTACCTGATTGACCATGCCCATTTCAAAGGCTTCTTGTGCGGTATAATTTCTTCCTAAAAAGAAAATTTCACGTGCTTTCTTCTGACCAACCATTTTTGCCAAATAAGCAGATCCGTATCCACCATCAAAGCTTGTAACATCAGCATCGGTTTGTTTGAAAATAGCGTGTTCGGCACTAGCCAATGTTAAATCACATACCACATGCAGGCTATGCCCTCCACCTACTGCCCATCCTGGAACCACAGCAATAACTACTTTCGGCATAAAACGAATCAATCGTTGTACATCCAATATATTTAGTCGATGATATTGATCATCACCTACATATCCTTGTTTACCACGTGCGCGTTGGTCTCCTCCGCTACAGAAGGAATACACTCCATCCTTGGAGCTGGGTCCTTCTGCACTTAGTAAAACAACCCCTATATTTAAATCTTCTTGTGCGTCATGAAAGGCATCTAGCAATTCACTTGTGGTTTTAGGACGAAAGGCATTGCGTACATCGGGCCTGTTAAAAGCAATACGGGCTACGCCATTACACTTTTTGTAGGTAATATCCTCATATGTTTTAACGGTAGTCCAGTTGATTTGACTCATGATACAAAGGTATAGGCTATACGTTTAAGGGCAAATATGATTTTAATAACAAGCTTCAATAATAGTGTGGACGGCTTCTGGAGTCACTAATTTATGTTCGCCAAGAGCCACCCATCCTCTATTCCGTAAGGCGTTACTTACTTTTTTGGCCGTGCCGTCATAGTCGGTAGTATAATCGGAAATATTTGTATCGATATCAAGCGAATGAAAAAAAGATTCCGTTTTTTCAATGGCTTTTTTGGCTCGTTCTTCTACAGAACCTTCAGTAATGTTCCATACCCGTTTGCCATACTGAGCTAATTTTTCTTTTTTATGCTCCAAAAAATAGTGATAATGTCTTGGGGCTATGATAGCCAATGTACGCGCATGGTCTATGCCATATAATGCGGTAAGTTCATGACCCATGGCATGAATGGCCCAATCCGAAGGTACTCCTTTTTGAATCAATCCGTTAAGGGCCATCGTACAACACCACATAAAGTTAGCAGCTATCGTATAATCACTCGGATCTTGCATCACTTTAGGTGCAGTTTCAATTAAGCTATTCATGATACTTTCAGCCAATCGGTCTTGTAAATCTGCTCCTATAGGATAGGTCATGTATTGTTCCATGACATGAGTAAAAGCGTCGGTTATACCATTGGCTAATTGCCGTTTGTTGATAGATGCCACAACAGATGGATCTAGAATACTAAATTGAGGGAATAATCCCGGTCCGCCCATAGCTAATTTTTCTCCAGTTTCTTTTCTGGAAATAACAGAACCGCTATTCATTTCTGTTCCAGTAGCAGGAAGTGTAAGCACAGTACCAAAGGGCATTCCTTTTTCAGTTCGTATCCCTTGGGTTAATATATCCCAAGGTTCTTCGCCTTCAAAAAGAGCCGCAGAAGCCAAAAATTTAGTCCCATCAATTACCGATCCACCGCCTACAGCAAGTAAAAAATCTATTTTTTCTTGTCTAATAATAGACAATGCTTTCATGAGTATAGCATATTCTGGATTAGCGGGTATGCCACCAAACTCGATGTAAGTTATTCCATCTAGTGCTTGAATTACTTGATTATAAATTCCATTTTTTTTGATGCTTCCAGCACCATACAGCATCAGCACACGGGCATTTGATGGAATTTGAGTTTTGATTTTAGCGATTTCTCCTTTGCCAAATAAAATTTTTACGGGATTGATTAGTTCAAAGTTCTGCATGATTTTCTTTATGCAAGTTTAACACTTAGTGAACCATTTAGTTCAATGATAGCTATCACCAGAAAAATATGTATAAATTCGCTTCATGTCCCGTTTTGTTGCAAAAAGCATCGATCAGTATCATACGTTATACAAAGAGAGTGTTGAAAATCCCGAAAAATTTTGGGCAGCTTTTGCCGAACAAGAATTCGTTTGGCATAAAAAATGGGAGAACACCCTCTCGTTTGATCTCAGAAAACCAACCATTCAATGGTTTGCTGGTGGTAAGTTAAATATCACAGAAAACTGTATCGATAGGCACCTAACTACTCGAGGAAATCAAACGGCTATTCTTTTCGAACCCAATGACCCTAAGGATAAGCCATTGCATATTTCATATCAGGAATTATCTAAACAAGTTAATAAGACGGCCAATATGCTTAAAGCATTGGGTGCCCAAAAAGGAGATCGAATTTGTATTTATATGCCCATGACCCCTGAATTGGCCTATACCGTGTTGGCTTGTGCTCGAATTGGTGCCATTCATTCGGTTGTTTTTGCTGGATTTAGTGCTCAAAGCTTATCGGATCGAATCAACGATGCTCAATGTTCTCTTTTGGTTACGGCAGACGGCGGATATCGTGGTCAGAAAATCACCCCCCTCAAAGCAATTGTCGATCAGGCGTTAATTTCCTGTCTAAGTATTCGACGCGTATTGGTACTTCAGCGAACCGGGTTAAAAGTATCCATGAAATCAGGTCGAGATGTATGGTGGCATGAAGTGTTTGCGAAAGCATCGGATGCATGTGTTGCCGAAAGTATGGATGCTGAGGATAGCTTATTTATTTTGTACACGAGCGGGAGTACGGGAAAACCCAAAGGCATGGTACATACTTGTGGGGGGTATATGGTATATACTAATTACTCATTTCGAAATGTTTTTCAATACCAAGAGGGCGATATCTACTGGTGTACTGCAGACATTGGATGGATTACCGGACATAGTTATATTCTTTACGGTCCACTGAGTGCTGGAGCGACTACCGTGATGTTTGAGGGAATACCAAGTTATCCAGATATGGGACGGTTTTGGCGTATCATCGAAAAACATAAGGTCAATATTTTCTATACAGCTCCTACAGCTATCCGTTCATTGGCCAGTGGTGACTTGAGCTGGGTACATTCGCATGATCTAGGCAGTTTAAAAACATTAGGTACCGTAGGCGAACCTATTAATTTAGAGGCCTGGCAATGGTATAATGAGCATATTGGTCAGGGTCAATGTCCTATTGTAGATACTTGGTGGCAAACAGAAACAGGAGGTATAATGATATCAAATCTTGCAGGTGTTTCGAAAGATATACCCACTTTTGCTACGTTACCTCTTCCCGGTATTCAGCCATGTTTAATGGATGAGGCAGGCAATGAAATTGCCACTCTTGAAGCCGAAGGTCGTTTATGTATTCAATTTCCTTGGCCCAGCATGGCTAGGACTATTTATGGGAATCATCAGCGTTTTGCAGATACGTATTATCGCGCATTTGAAGGAAAATATTTTACTGGGGACGGTGCCAAACGCGATAAAAACGGGAATTACCGGATTACAGGTCGTGTAGATGATGTAGTGATTGTCAGCGGGCACAATCTTGGTACAGCTGAAATTGAGAATGCTATTAATGAACACCCTCTTATTGCCGAAAGTGCGGTAGTAGGATATCCTCATCCAATCAAAGGACATGCTATATATGCCTTTGTAACCTTGCGATCACCGAAGCATGAAGATGCTTCGGTGGGGATTAAAATAGAAATCAACAGTCTAGTTACGTCATTAATAGGCCCAATAGCAAAACCCGAAAAAATACAATTTACAGCTGGTCTTCCTAAAACCCGAAGTGGTAAAATCATGCGTCGTATTCTTCGAAAAATAGCGGAGGGTAACACGGAAAGTTTGGGCGATATATCCACCTTACTCAATCCAGATTGTGTGGAGCAAATCATACAAGGAGCGAGCATTTAACCAGCAATGATATAAATGCAAGGTTTTTTGTGAAGCTCTATTTCTTTTGGTTTCCAATCCCGAATGGGTTTTGAAATAATGGTTTCTTTTCCATCCTTTTCTAAATCTACAGCAACACACAATTGTGTTGAGTGTTGGAGATTCTTGATCAAAAATTCCAAAAATGCATTATTGCGATAAGGAGCTTCCATAAAAATTTGAGTAGTCTTTCGTGCCCGGTATTCCATATCCTTTAAAGCAAGGATTCGATCTTTGGAGTCAATAGGAAGGTATCCGTTAAACTGAAAGTTCTGCCCATTAAAACCACTGGCCATAAGTGCTAAAAATAGGGATGAACTTCCAGACAAAGGGACTACTCGCACCTGCTTTGCGTGGGCATAACGAACTACTTCATGGCCTGGATCTGCTATAGCAGGCAAACCAGCTTCAGACAAAACGCCAATTGGGAAATCGTTAATGTATTGATCAAAAAATAGTTTAAATCCCGAGTAATTGTCATGTTTGTTCAGTTCAATACAAACAAACTCATCTTGTGGAGTGGGGTGTCCAATGGCTTTTAAAAAAGCACGAGCTGTTTTTTCGCGCTCTACTATAAAGTGACGGATGGTATAGATTTTTTCTATTGTACGTGGGGGTAAATAATCCTTGGAAAATTCACCAATAAAGTTGGGAACAAGGTAGAGCGATGGATTAGTCAAAGCGTTGTAAAAATTGAAGACTAGTTTGATTAAATAGCATGGGTTGTTCAACATTTACTACATGGCCACATCTAGGAATAACTTCCAATGATGCATGGACATGATGGGACACTAATTTTTGAATAGGAGGTAAAAACATGTGATCTTGTGAGCCCATAATATATAGCGTGGGGATGGGTAAATCATTGATTCTAAACAACCGAAGTAGTGGATTTACCTCAGCAACAAGCGTAAACCACCGTTGAAACTCCTTTTGATAGAGCTTTTTAGCTTCGTTAATGAATAAGTTTCGACTTTCTTGGTGTGATTTTTTGGGCATAATTACATGAGCAAAAAATCGGTATAACATCAAGTACGGAACAACAGATTTAAATATTACCCCTAGTTTCATGAGGACTTGTCCTCTGAGATTTATTTTCATAATGGCTCCACCCAATATCATACTTTTGGTACGTTCAGGAAATCGTTCGGCGAGTTCCCGAATAATGATCGTACCCAAGGATATACCTATCCAATGGGTAGATGTTATTTTGAGATGATCCAATACTTCAATCACCTCATTACCTATATTTTTAAAAGAATACGATTTCAGTTGTTCGTAAATGGGTTTTTTAGATTTTCCGTGTCCTCGGAGATCAATGAGCAATACATTATACTGGGGTTTAAAGGCTCGTATTTGTTTGTACCAAATGCTGCTGCTTCCTCCAGCACCATGCACAAAGGTTACCCAAGGGGCATCCGGATTACAGAGATGTGTGATGAAATAAAGCATACAAGTTTAAACTCAACAAAGATACATGATCAAAGATTGGTCTGCCTACTATTTTTATTTCAAGGTATAATTTCCATTTTTTGTATAAAAATCATATGAATTTATGACCAAAATCATATTTCAACCGAACGTTAAATTAATAATATGTATTCTATTTGCAGTTGGAAGTTTTCTATAGCTTTCAGAGTTTTCATATTCAAGAGCTCCTGAATACAAAAAATAGGGGATACTTTTTGTAGGAGGGGGCTTTTATTGAATAATACGCAATAAACGGAATGCTCAATACACACGAATTAAATTTTCTAGAAAATTGGAAAAGAAATGAATCTTCATTTTATGATTGATCAACGCTTAATATATTCTCTCATTAAAACAAAAGATTATTTAGGTATCGATGCTTATTGTTGATATTGAAATATACATTTTGGTTTATTTTTTTAACAAATACTTTTATTGGATGGACTTTTAACTGTTTGGTAAGAAACTAAACAAAGCGAATAGTACTGCCAGACTTGATTTTATAAGCGTCATTAGTATACATTTGTACTCAATTTATATGAGTATTAATAGATTAACACTTCCCAAAGTATACGACGAAGCTCAGGACTTTATGCCCTTGTTAGGGACGGATTATGTAGAAATATATGTCAGCAATAGCAAGCAAGCAGCCCATTTCTATAAAACTGCTTTTGGATTTCAAGAACTGGCTTATGCTGGATTGGAAACAGGACTAAAGGACAGGGAGAGTTATGTTTTATACCAAGATAAAATCAGGCTTGTACTCACATCTCCACTGAAAAGTGGGACCACCATTGGTCAACATATTGAAGCCCATGGTGATGGAGTAAAAGTAGTAGCACTTTGGGTGCCTGATGCACAAATCGCCTATGATGAGGCGATCAGTCGAGGTGCGAAACATTATATGACACCAACCAAAGAAGAAGATGCGGACGGCTATGTCATTCGTTCAGGTATATATACCTATGGAGAGACCGTACATATTTTTGTTGAACGTAATCATTACAATGGGATTTTCTTGCCAGGATATACAGCTTGGGAAACAGCCTATAAGCCAATCCCCACTGGATTATTGTATATTGATCATATGGTAGGTAACGTGGAGTTAGGTGAAATGAATACGTGGGTGAATTTTTATAAAGATGTACTTGGTTTTGCTCAAATAGTTTCTTTTGATGATAAAGATATATCTACGGATTATACAGCTCTCATGAGTAAAGTAATGAGCAATGGAAACGGTAGAATTAAATTTCCAATCAATGAACCAGCTGACGGTAAAAAGAAATCTCAAATAGAGGAATATCTCGATTTTTATGAAGGACCCGGGGTACAACATATTGCCGTAGCAACTAATGATATTATAAAAACTGTGCGGGAGTTGGTGTCTCGTGGAATAGAATTTTTACGTGTGCCAGATACCTATTATGATGTGGTATTAGATCGAGTGGGTGAAATTGATGAAGATATTGCACCATTAAGGGAATTGGGTATATTGGTAGATCGTGACGATGAAGGCTATTTACTTCAAATATTTACAAAACCCATCGAACCTAGGCCTACACTTTTCTTTGAAATCATTCAGCGTAAAGGGGCGACTTCTTTTGGTAAAGGAAACTTTAAAGCTCTATTCGAAGCCATCGAACGAGAACAGGAATTGCGTGGTACATTATAAGTGTTTTGGGTATAGCGTGACGGTCTCGGCTATGAGTAGTTGCGTGGATTGGCAATAACCTTTGCAAGTACACACCAAGCTAAAAATCCTCGAGGATTTTCAGAAATAGGCGAGAACAAGCTATTACTTATAGCCATTGTTGGGCAACGTTTTTATTTAAATAACTTTGTGTATTCTCTAAATAAATAAATTTTTCCTCTTTTTGCACCGGTTATTTCAGTTAATACTTCTAGCTTTTCTAGCTCTTCAATTAATTTATAAACAGAAGGTGAGGATAAACCTGTCAAGTCTTTAACTTTTTGGGCATCTATAATTGGTCGCTGATATAGATGGTTTAAAATCAATTGAGCATTATACGAGCGACTTCCTAATGTTTGTAGTTTAGCTTCAACTTCTTTTTGTAGTTTTAAAATACTATCAAATGTATTTATTCCGTTTTTTGCAGTTTCTATTACTCCAACTAAAAAGAATTTGAACCATTGACTTAAGTCACTTTTTTCCCTAACTTTTGTTAGGTTGTCATAATATAGCATTCTGTTTCTTTCGAAAAAATCAGAGAGATAAAGGATAGGTTTTTTTAATATCCCTTTCTCAACCAAATACAAGGTAATCATTAATCTGCCAACTCTTCCATTACCATCCAAAAAGGGATGAATTGTTTCAAATTGATAATGTATTAATGCAATTTTAAGCAAGTCGGGAAAAATGATTCAATATTGTGAGCAAAATTTTCTAAATCGCCCATATAATCATTAACACTTGTGTGAATAGGTGGAATGAATGTAGCGTCATTTATACTAGCTCCTCCTATCCAGTTTTGGCTACTCCTAAACTCTCCAGGAAGTTTATGTTTTCCTCTTACTCCTTTTAGTAGTATTTTATGAGTTTCTCTTATTAACCTAGAGGAAAAAGGTAAGTTTTTCTAAACTTTTATAGCAGAATTTAATGCTTCGATATAATTATGTACTTCTTCCCAATCATCTCTTTTTTCATCATTTACATCTTCTTTATCTAATAAAGCATCTTCTATGTTTGTTTTTGTTCCTTCAATTTTACTTGATTGCGTTGCCTCTTTTAAAACGTGCATACTGATAAATAAATCGATATTTGGAATGTATTCAGAATACATATCGAGTCTTCCAAGTTGTCTGTCTGCTTGACTTAAAAGGTTTAATACTTCCATATCGTCAATAACCCATTGTTGATTTATTTTATTGGGTTGAAAGCTTTTATAAGTTCCTTGGTTTATATAATTACCAGATTTGAATGTTTTCATTTTTATTTAAGTATAAGCTTAAACAAAGATACTTCTTAATTAAGAAAATCACAAAATTATTAAATAAGAGAGGTTGTTAATTAAGTATAGCCTTAAATTCTTAATTATTGAAGTGTGCTATTTAATGTTGCACAACGGCTCGGGTATGAAACGTAGGGCATATCGGAGCTGCGTACCTGTCCACCGAGACAAAGTTTGCTAAGAACCCAAAAGTTGCGGAAGCCACTGTCCGCCCTATGTTTTATACCCATTGTTGGCGGTAGTTTTTATTTTATTAACTCTATCAATTTTTTATTCTGCTCTAAGAATGTGTCCATATCAAATTGACCTTCTGAATATTAGTGTAGCTTAATTGTACATACACTTCTTCCTTTTGATTGAAGTAATCGAGAGGGTGATTAATTTGACCAGACTCGACTAATGATAGAGCTTGAAGAAAACTACTTTTTCCTGATTCATTTATACCTAAAAGTGCAAATGTGTGACTTCCATTTACGGCTTTAACATCAAGTTCAAGGCTTTCAATACTTCTGTAGTTTGATATGTCTATTTTGTCTAGTTTCATAGTCTTAGATATTGAACACAACTTGTTGTTAATGCAAATAAAGAGTAAGTATTCAATTTTATCATTCTATATTTATGTTAATCTGCTATAAAGTCATAAAAACAGCTATTTTTTTAAATGAAATCTAGGGTTATTGCGAATGTTTAGCGGAGTAGAAAATAACGATACCACCAACTAGAAAATGGTAGATTGTGGTGCAGAATTAATTCATCAGTAAGTTACATTATTAGACGACTATTCATCCCTACGATCGGCACCCCAGAGCAATTTATTGCGAATGGTATCCATGTAGTTTGTGCCTTGTAACTGTAGCATCGAAAACTCAAATGAAGCTCGTCTGATGGTGAGCTTCGAATCAGATGGCACGACAAAAGATCTAGAATCAAGAGTAACCAGCACTTTCTTTGCTCGTCCGCTAGTGTCAATTTCTAGGACAGAATGATCGGGAATCACAACAGGTCTAATAGTCAAATTATGGGCGGCTATGGGTGTTATAGCAAAAGACTTGGATCCAGGAAATATAAATGGTCCGCCACAACTTAGGCTATACCCAGATGACCCTGTTGGTGTCGCTACAATTAATCCATCGGCCCAATAGGTATTCAAATACGAACCGTTTAGATTCGTCTTCAAGGTTATCATAGCTGATGTATCTCTTTTTTGAATCACAAAATCATTGAGCGCATAGGGGAAAGCATTGATTTCATCTATGTCAGATTCTACGTGAATAATGGTCCTTTTTTCTAGTGTTGTCTGCCCATTTTTTAATGCTTGTACAGCAGCCTCAATTTCATCCATGGTTATGTTGGCAAGAAATCCGAGTCTACCTAAATTGATACTCATGACAGGCAATCCACTATCACGAACTAAAGACAATGTATCCAACGCTGTCCCATCACCACCCAAACTAATTAAGCAATCAAAGTTCTTTAATCGGAGTTGGTCATGATTGCATATTGTATGAGTAATGCCATATTTTTCTTTCAAAAAAATACCGTAAGATTCTACAAGTTCAAATGCCACTTCATGGGTATCTAGTACCCATATCAAGCGAGAATAAAACGCTTTGAAGTTGGGATATTTTATGCCCCTTCCATATAATGCTACTTTCATCTAAATGGCTTTATTGAAGTGTACAAAGAAACCATGTTCTTGTAAACTATTCAAACTATATTCAAATCTTACCATCCGATCGTTGTAAAAAAGGGTATTTAAACCTATTCCCCCAGCGTACAAAAAGCGATTAACCAACCGATTGCTTGGATCTGGATTAGCATATTGAACATAGCCAGCATCGGTATACAATTCCCAATAGATATTTACGGGTAGCGTTTGGTAGTTTTTGAAGGGAACAAAAGGCAATTTTATATGCTTATTCACACCATGAAATCGGATGGCAGCATTAGCCTTCCAACCAGCAGTCCCATCAACAACATAATGTTCAAATCCACGAATGATTTCATCATAACCCAGTATTTTTCGTTGAGAGTAGGGGGGATTTTTATTGGTATTTACTTGAGAATAAAATGACAATGCAGAATATAGGACAGGGGTATGTTGGGTGAATTTTTGTGTTTTTACAGTCAAACGGGCATTGTAATCAGCACGTATGTTTTCCCATACCAACCCGGTTAGGCTAGCTCTTGAAAAACTACCTTGGGTAGGAAAAAAAATATTATTTCGCTTATCCTGTTCAATGGCAAATTGAAAACCATAGGTATTCTGATACGATTCATTGTGAACCAAGAAATCGGATGATGGTAAGGCTGCATTCAGTTGATCGTTTCTAAAATGAGGAGTAAAAAAAATTCGAGCAAAGGGACTTACTCGTTTACTCAACGCTATATATGCGGTTGTATTTTTTATCAAATTAGTTTGACCATTTTTATAAAATTGCAAGCTATCATTGGTCGTAGTGTGCCATACTTCATTTTGTGAGGAATAATCAAAAGAGGCTTTTATGCCCCATCCAGTAGATGAAGATAAAAAGGGAATGCGGTATTCTATACCAAGTTTTTTGTTGTAACCTGTTTTAAGTTTAGTTTTCAGCGTATGATTTTTACCCCAAAGATTGTAGTTGAAAAGATAAAGTCCATAATTTGTTCGGGCAGGGTCAAATGATAAATTTCCCCAGACATTAAAATTACGGTCACTAAATTCCAAAAAGGGAATAGGCCAATGATACCATTTTTCAATTACATGAATATGCAGTACAATACAAACTTCATAAAATTGGGTGCTATCTATATATCCTTCTATTGTTACACTATTGAATAAATTAAGATTAGTTATTCTTTGTTCAGACTGCCGAAGTAATTGCTGAAACTCTACGCTTTCAAAGTCATATATAGAATCAGAGTAAACTAATAATTCACGTTGTATAACAGAAGCTTTAGTTATTTCGTTTCCAGTGATCTCTATAATGTTTAGAGGCCATATTTGTTGTGCTTTTGACAGGAGTGATAGGCAAACGAAAATCCCAATAATAGTGTATTTAATCATCCAAGTATTTCATAAATGATTGAAATTTACGTTTTACATTTTCATTGTAATCTTCATCACCAAATATGGAAATAATATCGTACCCAAATCGATCAAATCCATTGACGATGCGTTCAACATTAGATGTATTTAATTTTATGGAAACACGTATTCGAGCAGAGTCTTGATTTTTATGAAGCCAAAATCCTAATACTTTAGATCCTTCTCCTTCAACAATTCGGGATATTTCATAACTCGAATAATGTAAAGATGACATTTCAAGAATCAGCAGTGCACCGTTTTGTTCAATAGTGAGAGATTGAGAAAGCATATCGGATAGTCGTTGTTTGGTAATTATACCCATCCATTTTAAATCATCTCCCAAAACGGCACATACACTTCTTGGAGAAGACTTAAAAACTTGAAGTACCTCAAAAATATGAGCTTGATAGTAAATACTAACAAATCTTGGAATGATTAATGTTTCAATCGTTGGCTCTATAGTATGCATGCAATCTTCCATTTGAATAGTTCCATAGATTTGATTATCCCGAAAAACAGGTAGCTCAAAACATTCCTCTTCAATCATAATGTCTAAGCATTTTGCGGGTGACATTTTATCATTAATTTTCGGAATATTGCTTGAACAGTTTATTGCAATCATATTTTAAATTATGTTTCGTTTTCTAGTTTAATAAGTGGCAAGATAACCAATTATTTATGATTTGAATTCCCTGATCTGTTAGTATGGATTCAGGGTGAAACTGCACTCCCCAAATAGGAAGGGTGTCATGTACGATAGCCATGGGTTCATGTATATCTGTTGTTGCAATTATAGAAAGGGGGGCATTTTCTAATTGATCTAGAACCAGAGAGTGATATCGACCTACTTTTAGTGGAGGTGTGATGTTAGCGAACATGGAGTGTTTTGCATCGTATGTAAGTTCACTCACCTTACCATGCATGGGATAATTGGATTGGATAAGCTGACCACCAAAAAACTCTCCGATCGCCTGCATCCCCAAACATACACCGAATAAAGGAATTTTTTGATAGTATTTTTCTATAATATCCATCATTTTACCTGCATTAGTGGGTTTTCCAGGACCGGGTGAAAAAACAATACCTTGATACTTTTCGTCGATGGTGTCTATATCAATACAATCATTTCGAACCACTTCAACAGCTACACCACATTTTAAAAAGTAGTCGTATAAGTTGAAAGTAAAAGAGTCGTAATTGTCTACTAATAGAAGCACTTAACAAAAATAGCTTTGTAAACTTTCGATAGCTTACAATAATTGTATTTATTTCGTAGAAGTGGACTTTAAAAAATGGGATAATTATACCTCTACGGAGCATTTAGCTTTGTATTCTGCTTTAATCAAACCACGAATGATTGAAGATAAAATGCTCAAATTGCTACGTCAAGGTCAAATCAGTAAATGGTTTAGTGGGATAGGTCAGGAGGCTATTTCTGTAGGAGCAACAATGGCATTGGCAGCAGATGAATATATCTTCCCTTTGCATCGAAATTTGGGAGTGTTCACCACTCGAAACATTCCACTGAAAAAGTTATTTTATCAATGGAAAGGATCACCCCAGGGTTTTACGAAAGGCCGAGATCGATCATTTCATTTTGGTACTTTAGACTTTCATATAATTGGGATGATTTCGCATTTGGGTTCCATGTTAAGTGTGGCAGATGGTGTTGCTTTGGCTCACACATTAGATAATGCCAACAAAGTATCCCTTGCTTTCAGTGGCGATGGGGGCACAAGTGAAGGTGAATTCCACGAGGCTGTCAATTTAGCTGCAGTGTGGGACTTGCCTGTAATTTTTTTAGTAGAACACAATGGATATGGCTTGAGTACTCCAAGTAAAGATCAGTTTAAATGTAAACATATAGCGGATAAAGGTATTGGTTATGGTATTGAAAGTAAAAGTATAGATGGGAATAACATCCTTGAAGTATATCATGAAGTTACATCTATAGCTAATGATTTAAGAAAAAATCCACGACCATTTTTGCTTGAATGTAAGACCTTCAGAATGCGGGGTCACGAGGAAGCGAGTGGTACAAAATATGTTCCTTACAAATTGATGGCACAATGGGCTCAAAAAGATCCTGTGAAGTTGTATGAAGAATATTTAACGAATACTCATATACTGTTAGCGGAGCAGTTGATATCTATTAAGGAAGCAATAGCTCAAGAAATAGTGGAAGCGGTTGCTGTTTTTAATGATAAAGAGCAATTAGTGGTCAATACCAGTGATGAGATCAATGATGTTTTTATGGATCACGTATCTAAAAATAGTTTACCCACTGAAGATACGAAAGAACTTCGTTTTATTGATGCCATTCAGGATGGATTAAAAATAGCTATGAATACTTACCCTAACTTAATTTTAATGGGTCAAGACATTGGTGATTATGGTGGAGTTTTTAAAATAACGGATGGATTTATAAAAGAATTTGGAGCCCAACGTGTACGAAACACACCCATCAGTGAAGCTGCACCATTGGGGGCTGCACTAGGTTTAAGTATTGTAGGGAAGAAATCAATGGTAGAAATGCAATTCGCTGATTTTGTAAGTTGTGGTTTTAATCAAATTGCCAATAATTTAGCTAAAACGTTTTACCGTTGGGGTCAAAATAGTGATGTAGTCATCCGATTACCGACAGGTGGTGGTTCAGCTGCAGGGCCATTTCATAGTCAAAGCAATGAAGCTTGGTTTTTTCATATTCCCGGTTTAAAAATAGTATATCCAAGTACGCCTATTGATGCTAAGGGGCTATTATTAGCCGCTTTTGAAGATCCCAATCCAGTTTTATTTTTTGAGCACAAGGGGCTATATCGATCCGTAAAGGAAGAAGTACCAATTCAGTCTTACATCATTGAAATAGGGAAGGCAAAAGTAGATTCGTGGGGAGATGATATACTGTTTATTAGTTATGGAATGGGGGTGCATTGGTGTAAAGAAGTGACGGAAGAATTAGCCTTAAAAGCTACTTTATTGGATTTACGTACCTTGGTTCCATGGGATAAAAATGCGGTAGCTGATGCTGTAAAAGTTACCGGTAAAGTGATGATCGTCCATGAGGATACAGAGCAAGGAGGTATTGGTGGAGAAATAGCAGCTTGGATAAGTGAATATTGCTTTACAGATTTAGATGCTCCAATTACACGTGTTTGTAGTTTAGATACGCCTATTCCATTTAATGCTGATTTGGAAGCTAATTTTATGGCAAAAAGTAGAATAAAAGAGAAGGTTATTGCTTTGTTAAAATGGTGATACCAATACCTTATGTTTAATTAATCCAAATAAAAATACATCTTTGTAGCTTGTTTTGAGACTATCAGATTTACCACTAGGAAACATTGCAAGAATTTCTTCTATTGAGGATTCCCCTTACAAAGAAAAATTACAAGAAATGGGATGTATCCCAGGTGTATTGGTAAAGCCTATAATGAAAGCACCTTTTGGAGATCCCATTGCCTACGAATTAGAAGAATATACGTTGAGTATGCGTAGAAATGAAGCTTATAGCATACATGTAAACCCACTTGATTCTCTATTCAATAGCTAAAATGGAGTATCAATCAAAAATAGTCTTGGTAGGAAATCCAAATTGTGGAAAGTCCTCATTATTTAATATTTTAACCAAATTAAAACAAAAAATCACAAACGTTCCTGGGACAACTATTGAAAATAAAACAGGTACAGTTACCCTAGGCTCAAGAAAAATTGAGCTTATAGATACACCTGGCACTTATTCCTTCAATCCAAAAAGCTTGGATGAAAAGGAGGCCATTAAAGTATTTTTTCAAGATCCACCTCCAGACACGATCTTGTATATCGCTGATGCATCAAATTTAAAGCGAAATCTTTTTTATTTTAGTCAATTAGCGCAACAAGGTACCCCTATGATATTGGCATTAAATATGATGGATATTGCTGATTTTAAAGGTTTTGAAATTGATGTAGAACGTCTTGAAAAAGAGCTTGGAATTCGAATATTCAAGATTAATGCACGTACAGGTGAAGGTACACAAGCTCTTAAAAGTGCACTTTTCGAAGATCAGTTCGTCCCACATTATGCATTTGGATCAGAAAATGACCATACTCATGAATCACACTTTGATTCAATTGCTAAATTGTTAAATAAAACAACCACAATTAAGACAAAAAGAGAATTAATCTCGAGTAAAATTGATGCTTATGCTACACATCCTATCATTGGATATTTTTTATTTTTAGTAGTTCTTCTTTGCATCTTTCAGAGTGTTTTTACGCTTGCTTCCTATCCAATGGATTGGATAGAGAATGGGTTTGGTATTTTAGGAGAATCTTTGGCGGAGTTTTTACCGGCAGGCTGGCTCAAAAAATTAATTATCAATGGCTTAGTTGCTGGCATTGCTGGAGTCGTTGTCTTTGTTCCTCAAATTGCAATTTTATTTTTCTTTATGAGTTTGCTTGAGGATACAGGATATATGGCTCGTGTAAGTTTTATCATGGACAAAATGTTGCGAGGATTGGGTTTGAGTGGCAAATCAGTAGTTCCCTTATTGAGCGGTGCAGCATGTGCTATTCCCGCTATAATGAGTACTCGAAATATGGAAAACTGGAAAGATCGTCTAATTACGATTATGGTTACTCCATTGATGAGCTGTTCGGCTCGACTCCCCGTATATACTTTGCTTATTTCTATGGCTATACCGAATACCCCTGTGTTGGGTATTATTAGTTTGCAAGCTCTTGTCATGTTAGCCATGTATGTGTTAGGTACGGTTGCAGCACTTTTAGCTGCACTTGTTTTTAAATGGTTTATCCGGTATAATATCCCCTCGTATTTCATTATGGAATTACCAGTTTATCATGCTCCGCGATGGGGGAATATTTGGATGAATTGCTGGCAAAAGTCAAAGAGTTTTGTTACCGAGGCAGGTAAAATCATATTAATTATTTCTATTTTTCTTTGGTTTTTTGCGAGTTATGGTCCAAAGCCTAACGAAACATTTAGTCTGCAAGAAGCCCCCAAATTAGAGCAGAGTTATGCGGGTTATTTTGGGAAAGCAATTGAACCCGCAATTACCCCTATTGGTTTCAATTGGAAAATTGGAATAGCTCTAATTACCTCATTTGCTGCTAGAGAAGTTTTTGTAGGAACAATGAGTACGATCTATAGCGTTGGTGATGAAGAAAATTTTAATCAGTTAAGACAGAAGATGAATGCTGATTTAGATGATTTAGGTCAACCAATTTATACTTTAGCAGTAATTCTATCTCTAATGGTTTTTTATGCTTTCGCTATGCAATGTATGAGCACACTTGCGGTAGTTTACAAGGAAACAAAATCATGGAAATGGCCTTTTATTCAATTTGTGTATATGACACTTCTAGCATATCTTGGAAGTTGGGTGGTGTTTAATGCTTTTAGCTAAATATACCCTTACTTCACTGAATATTTATTTTTATGGGTTGTTTCATGCGCACTTTTGCAGGTCTTCCATTGCTTTTACCAGGAAACCACTTCGGCATATTTTTATAGATGTGTTGTGTTTCTTCCTCAATTCCAAGTCCAGGTTTGGAGCATTGTAATATCTTAATATTTTCAATTTCTCCTTGTTCATTGACAATAAATTCTACAACTACTTCTACGGTATTTGCAACTTCATATATAATATCAGGAATGGTGAATTGATCAATGATGTAGGCGTTAAGGGCTTCATCACCCCCGGGAAATTCAGGCATAATGTCTGCCCAATCTCTTACAATGGTGGTAGTGTCTAATCGAGGGGTTACAACAATTGGAGCGATATTTTTAATCTGAGGTAAACTGGATTTTGATGGCTTTGTTTGTAATTTAAAAAGATCATCGATTTGAAGCACAAGGGATTGGGGATTAAATATATGAGCGGCTTGTATATTATCCTGCTTTTTGGGTTTTGATTCTTCTTTTTGTTTTGGAATGGGTTTATCTTCTTCCATTACCAATTGAAATGGAGTTTCGTCTAAGACATTTTCATCATTATAGAATGAAGTAGTAGGCTCTCCGTAACTAATATTTAAGGCATAATTAACAAAAAGTAATGCGAAAATTATTCCTAATTCAAAGAGTATAAAACGATCAAGATTTTTACGGTGGGTTTTTACAGGCATAGGATTTATCTTTTTTACTTAATCCTATAACGTTAAAAAAGGTAAATGAAGTATTTAAATTTGTTTGTCTCTGAACCGTTCTTTGACAATAGTAGGGATAGGTGTAGGTTTACCTTCTTCATCAATTCGAACAAATGTCGTATTGGTCGTTACTACTACATCCTCTTCACCAGTATATACACTTACCTTACGTGCTTCAATTTTAAAAGTAATGGAGGTGTTACCCATTTTGGCAACTTCTCCGTAAATTCGAATCAAGAAACCTTCTTTGACTTTTTTCTTAAAAACAAGTTCATCCACTTTTACGGTAACCATATTGGGAGTGTGACATGTACTAACAGCCATAGCACTTGCAGCTTCATCAATCCAAGCCATCATTATACCTCCAAAAAGATTTCCATGAACTCCAATATCCTTGACCATACATACGTGAGTTGTAAATAATTTCATGGTGCGAAAGTACAATGTAAATTCAATTATAGTTATGAAGTATTGATGTCATTTAGCCTCCCCAGGCCTCTCTATCCAAACTCCTGTAATGAATAGCTTCAGCAAGATGAACAATTGTTATCGCTTCACTATCATCAAGATCTGCTATTGTTCTACTTACTTTTAAAATTCGATCATAGGCTCTTGCACTTAAATTTAATTTTGTCATAGCATTTTTCAATAATAGGGTGCCTGCGTGATCTATTTGACAGTATTTTCTAATTAAGTTACTTTCCATTTGAGCATTACTGTAGATTGGGAGATCTTTAAATCGTTTATTTTGGATGTCTCTTGTTTTGATAACACGTTCTCTGATGAATTCGCTTTTTTCTTCTGGTTTGGTATTTGTTGAATTCAGCTCATCAAAATTCACGGGTGTAACTTCAATATGTATATCTATTCTATCTAATAAAGGGCCACTTATTTTACTGAGGTATTTTTGAACAACGCCAGGAGCACATACACACTCTTTTTCTGGATGATTAAAGTAACCGCAAGGACACGGATTCATACTTGCAACAAGCATCATACTACAAGGGTAATCAACAGAAAATTTTGCTCTAGATATGGTAACTCTTCTTTCCTCAAGGGGTTGTCTTAACACCTCAAGAACGGTTCTTTTAAACTCGGGTAATTCATCTAAAAATAGCACGCCGTTATGTGCCAAACTAATTTCACCCGGTTGAGGATGATTTCCTCCTCCTACTAGGGCTACATCGCTTATGGTGTGGTGTGGACTTCGGAAGGGACGTTGTGCCATGAGTGATGCATTAGACCCTAATCTACCTGCAACAGAATGAATTTTGGTAGTTTCAAGTGCTTCATGCAAATTCATAGGGGGTAGTATAGTATTCAAGCGTTTGGCTAACATGGTTTTTCCTGCTCCTGGAGGCCCTATTAGTATTATATTATGACCACCTGCTGCAGCAATTTCCATGGCACGTTTTATATTTTCTTGTCCTTTTACATCACTAAAATTATAGGCTAATTGTTGGATTCCGTCTGCAAAATCATCCCTAGGATTGACGATAGTTCGTTCTATTGTTGCGCTACCCTCCAGAAGGTTGACCACTTCTTTGAGGGTATGCATTCCATATACTTCTAGATCTTTGACAATCGCCGCTTCGCGTGCATTCTCGACAGGCAAAATCAATCGTTTAAATCCATCTTTTTGGGCTTGAATAGCTATGGGTAACGCCCCTTTGATGGGTAAAATGCTTCCATCTAAGCTAAGTTCACCCATGATGATAACATCATCCAATCCGATGGGATTGATCAGTTCGCCAGCAGCCATCACGCCTAAGGCAATAGTTAGGTCATAGGAAGATCCTTCTTTTCGAATATCAGCAGGAGCCATATTGATAATTACACCTTTACGAGGGTAAGTGTATCCGCAATTTTTCATAGCTGCATTTACACGAGGTTGACTCTCTTTCACAGCATTGTCTGGTAATCCTATAATTTGAGTTTTAGCACCTTGGCCTACATTTACTTCTACGGTAATGAGTTGAGCTGATATACCATAAACGGCACTTCCATAAGTCTTTACAAGCATGAAAGGCAAATATATTTGTTTTGCACTTTCATCGACCGATTAATGAATGAGTATTTTTTTGTAGGTATTCTTACTGCCATTTGATAATCGAAGGTAATATATGCCAGCCGGCCATTCTGTTATATCAAGATTGTGGATAGTTTTGGTATCTGCTGATGAAAATTCAAAAACGACGGCCCCCCAATTATTACAAATATGAAAGGGTTTATAGTTAGAGTTTTTACAATCTATTGTTATCGATGAGTTTGCAGGTATCGGATTTATTAAAGGAGGATTATATGTGGCTTGCACGATTTTAGATCTATCTTTTTCAGTAGTAAATTGCCATTCCTCACTCCATGGACTAGATATACTCCCTGCAGTTGTCTTTACTCTCCAATAATATAATGTATTGTGATTCAAATCAGAATAGGTATATGAGTTTGTATTTGAAGTTCTCTTAAATACTCCAATAAAGTCAGGTGAATTTGAAAGCTCTATGGTATAACTTGTAGCACCCGATGTTTTTTCCCAATTTAAAGTTACATCTGTATTTAGGTTGTTGATCATATTTTGGGGCGAGACCAATTGAGGGGCTGGGAGTCCTTCGTCAGTGGTAAACTGCCATGTTTCACTCCAATCATAAAATTCTTGATTGGAGGAGTTTTTGCCGATAACTCTCCAGTAATAGGTTGTTTTTTCTTTGAGAGCCAACGTTTTTGCATTACCTGAAACACTAACTTTTATTGCATTTGTAAAATCTTGTTTTGTACTGTATGCCAAGGTATAACTAGCCGCACCAGAATATTTATTCCAAGATAGTGTGGCAATTACAGGGACATCTTCAGATAAATTTTTAGGGGCTATAAGTGTAGGTGATCTTCTGGGTTTAGTTGTAAAGTTCCAAACATGACTCCACGATGAGGTGTCTTTATTATGAAATAGCTTAACTCGCCAAAAATATTGGGTGTTAAATGTAATGATAGAGGGTGTTTCTAAAAAATAATGAAAGAAAGAATTTGAATCCTGTTGTTGAATCTGCCATGGATTAGAAAAATTTAGTGTGGAGTCTATTTCTAAAATATATCCAGAAGTTCCTTGTATAGAAGCCCAATCCAAACTAGTTAATGTCAGATTTTTGATATTATTAGACGGGTAGGTTAGACGAGGAGTGAAAATTTTAAACTGCCAAGTTTCACTCCAATCTGATGTGTCTTGTATTCCTATAGCTTTCAGTTTCCAATAGTATAATTTGCCAAAATAAAGTTCTGTAAGCGCAAAGGTATTAGTGAGTGAAATGAGGGTATCTATTTTATTTTTAGAAGAGAAGTCAGTAGATGTATCAACCATTAAATGATAGGTGACAGCTCCTTTAACTCTCTCCCATTCAAGAAGGGTTGTTGTATTTGTTCCAAGGAAGTCACTGTTGTATGGCTTGATCAATTTAGGAGAAACTTGAGTCGTAAATTTTTTGGAGGTGCTCCATATGGAAGTATCAGCTTTGTGCCAACAACGCATTCGCCAGTAGTAATCTTGATTGAATTTAAAAAGTCTAGTTTTTACAGCAGGGTCATCAAAAATAGGTAACCCATACAACGTAGAGTCTAAAAATAACTCGGAGTTAAAATCAATAGATTCAGAGATTTGAATTTGAAAACCATCAATGCCTCTTCTTGTACTAAAAATGAGTGAATCTGTAATGTTAATATCCGTCCAATTGTTGTAAGGATAGTATGTTGTTGGAAACTGAAGAACACTTATGGTTCTTGTTTTTGACCAATCTCCAGTATCTTTTGCATGATATGGCCTAGATCGGACATGGTATATGCCCCCAAAATTTAGGGTATCTAAGGTGATATTACCATCTGAGGAATGAAGGGATCGGAAGTCCTCGCTATCAAACGTATTATTTAAGTCAATTTGAAACTCATAACCTTCAGAACCCTCAATGGTTCGGTAAACTCGCAAATCTGCGATTGGATCTACATATTGGTCTGAAAATGTAAAATTAGGGGCAAAACCATTGGTTGTGAATTCACTTTGTGACCAATAGGTTGTATCTGCAGCGTTAAATGCCCTTACTCTGTAATAATAATGGGTTTCGTACATCAATTGACCCACTTTAAATGGATTAGAATCAAATTTTCTAGTGCCATCTATACTCAAGGTATCGATTAGTGCAATGGAGTTAAAAAAAGGTGAAGTATCTAACTGAACTTGAAAGGCCTCATAGATACTTCCGCTTTGCCAATCAAATTGAACTTCTACATCCTCTTTTACTGAGGCTGTTGGATATTTGGGTACAATAGAATCATAGATCATAAAATCCCCAGAATCGGACCACGAGCTTGAGTCTTTGTTATGAATACCACGAAATCTCCAATAGTAGTGACTTCCATACCTTAAATTTTCTTGAAAACTTTCAATATAAAAGGACTTAAATGTATCGGGAATAGATATGTGTCTATTGATAGTTGAGTTGAATAAAGGGGTGGTGTCTAATTGTAATTCGAATGTATCATAAGGTGCAGTTCTAAAACAGGAGAGGTATATTTTAGAGTAGTTTAGTGTTGCCCCCGTTGAAGAAGGGTGATATCTTTGTATTGTATTGCTCGTGGTAAACGACCAAATGGAAGTCCAATTTGAAGAATCAGAATTTGAAATTGCTTTAGCTCTCCAATAATAGGTGGTATTCTGTTGAAGTTTGTAAATCCATTGCCGTGTATTAAAAGAACCCTTTTTTACTTCAATTCTAACTGGGTTAGACATAGACAATGTTGTGGAATACTCAAAAGCATAGGTAGTTCCATTGCTATTCTTTAGGTTTAATTGAACTCCTGTAGGCTGATTTGTGGCTTGATCTGTTGGTGATACTTGGGTAGGGATAGTGAGTGCAGCAGTAGCGGTAAAGTTCCATAATGTAATGCAACACACCCAAAAAGATAATTTGACCTTCATGTTAATCTATTCAACGAAGATAAAATCTAAAATGACAAAATAAAAACCCCTAAATAGGCCTGCTTTAGAATTTTTTAATGGTTCCGTAAACGGAAATTAGTGAGTATAAACTAGCCAGGCCGGTTAATACAATGAGTGAGTATGATATCAAAATATAATTTTTAATTCATAAATATAGCAATATTTTTAAAAAAATAGGTTAGAGTATACCTAATGGTTTAGATTAGCAGTCATAAATACATGGATTCATTAACTCAAATTGTACTAGGAGCTGCTGTTGGAGAGGTAGTTTTAGGAAAGAAAATTGGGAATAGAGCCATGGTCTGGGGAGCGGTTGGCGGCACAATCCCCGACTTGGATGTATTGGGGGGGCTTTTTCTTTCCAACATTGATAATGTTGCCTTTCATCGAGGGTTTAGTCATTCTATACTTTTTTGTATTTTGGGGGCGTTTGTTTTTGGATGGTTGGCCTACCAACTTTATCAAAGTAGTTTTCATCGATGGCTGGCTATTTTATCAAAGTCTCTGGCAGGTGTTTTGATAATTGCGGCTATTCAGTTTGTTATTACTCGTTTTTCCCCTGATACTTATTGGTCTTTGATGTTGATAATTCCTAGTGTTGTCTTCGGGGTGTTTTTGAATGTTAAAAAAAGGTATTTTAATGACAATTGGTCGCCACCTCAAGCTACGATACGCAATTGGCAGTGGTTATTTTTTTGGGCATTAATCACGCATCCCTTGCTGGATTGTTTTACCATGTATGGCACTCAATTATTTGCCCCTTTTTCAGATATGCGCGTAGCTTGGAGTACAATATCAGTAGTAGACCCTTTTTATACGTTACCATTTTTGGTTTGTCTTATTACTGCATCTCGCATCGATAGAAATAAAAAAAACAGACGATTATGGAATTATTGGGGGATAGGAATAAGTTCTTTTTATCTGGTATTTACAGTATGGAATAAACATCATATAGACACCCTTTTTAAAAATGCTGCTATTCGTCAGAATATTACCATACATCGAAGCATTTCTAATCCGACCATATTGACCAATATTTTGTGGAATTATACCGGAGAGTCTACTTATTATTACTATGTTGCTCAATATTCGATGCTTGATACAAAAGGAATCACTTTTTCTAAAATCGATAAAAATCATCAACTTATTTCATCAAAAAACAATCCTACCATGCAGACACTAAAGTGGTTTTCGGACGGATATTATACCATTCATATCATGGAAGATTCATGGCAGTTCAGTGACTTGCGATTTGGTACTTTTTCAGGAAAAGGAGATGGCCCCAACGATTTTTTCTTTCGTTTTCTTTTGGAAAAAGATAAAGATGGGGTTATTCAACTGAGCAAAACGTTGAGTGGTCCTCCACCAGAAAAAAAAGAACAACTTTTTCCAAGTTTAATTAGGCGAATTCGCGGTATATAAAGGCATTGTAGATTTCTTACCTATTGCATATTGATCAATAATTGAATATACTTGTGTATGCGTTTTTTCCTCTTTTTTCAATTTACGTTATTCTTTACTTTAGGATTTTCTCAAAATTCATTGCATTTTGATGGGTCAGATGATGGGGTTAATTGTGGGACTTCCACTTTGCTGAATGTTGGGAATAAAGCTTTTAGTATTGAGGCTTGGATTTATGCCGACCAGTTCAAAACCAATATATATGATGGAAGTATTATTATGAAGGAAAATAATTCAAATAATGGTGGATTTATGTTTAGAGCTGGAGCCGGAGGTAAGTTAAATTTCGGGATAGGTTCTGGAACCAATTCTTCTTGGTTAGAACTTTCTTCAGCAGCCGTATTAAGCTCAAGTACGTGGCATCATGTGGCTGCTACGTATGATGGATCATACATGCGGTTGTATATTGACGGATCTTTGACTGATTCATTATCTGCTACAATTAGTGTTGGAGGTTCATCAACTACACCCCTCACTTTAGGGTATCATCCTGTTTATGCTTCAAGAGGCTGGAGTGGTCGTATTGATGAAGTAAGAATATGGGACACTACTCGGACAGTCAATCAAATTAAGCAAAATAGGAATGATGAATTTTGTAGTTTTAGTACTCCTCATTTAGTTGGATACTATAAACTAGACGCTGGGATTGCACAAGGTTCGAATACTGGGAAAAATAGGGCAATTGATTATTCCAGTAGTAGACAAAATGGAACATTAACCAATTTTACTTTAAATGGATCCAACTCCAATTGGCACGTGGGAAAAGTACTGGGTCAAGATACGATAACCAATACTGATTCTTCCTCCAATTGTGGCCCCTATTATGATCGGGATTTAAAAACGTATATATCCAAAACCAGTTCAGTTACTAAACATTTTGTAAGTTATACGGGATGTGACTCAGCATATAGTAAATATATTGAGATAAAGTCCAATACAAACTCTACCCAAAGCTATTGGGTGTGTGATAGCTTGACATCTATTACAGGTAAAATTTACAGAAAATCAGGGACATATTATGATATCATTCCTAATTATCTTGGATGTGACAGTATTATCACTACGCAACTTAAGGTAGGTGCAGATACCAGTTTTATGGATACTTCGATGTGCGATATTTATATATCTTCTCAAGGAAATACGTATACTAAAAGCGGCAGATATTTTGAAACGTATATGAGTCATTTGGGGTGTGATAGTATTCTTCAACTAGATCTAGAAATAATTCCAACCACCTACTCGAGTATTACTCTTGAGACCTGTGATTCTATTCAAAATTTAACCCAAACTCAATGGTTAAAACCTGGAGATATAGTGACAGATACAATCGTCAATCGTAGTGGATGTGACAGCATTGTTCGTTTGACAGTAGAATCGTTAAAATCAGCTTATAAAATGGATGAAAGTGCATGTTTATTTTATACTTCACCGTCGGGTAAGGTATATACATCCAGCGGGGTATATGCGGATACATTGATTAATGTACAAGGATGTGATAGTGTATTATCGATTCATCTAACGATACGTATTCCTACCACAGAAGTAATAAAAATAGATGCCTGTTTTGAGACCGTTTTACCTACATCAGGAGAGTTAGTTACTTCTTCTGGCATGTATTATGATACCTTGATGAATATGCAAGGATGCGACAGTTTTGTAACTATGGATGTTTTAATTCGGACAGTAAATACTCAAGTTAAGGAGGCCCCATATAAACTTACAGCTTTAAGCAGTTCTGGAAGTTTTCAATGGTTGGATTGTTCTAACGGTTATTCACAACTTCCAGGCGAAGTATCTGCAACGTTAGATTATGCTAATAGTGGGCAATATGCCGTGGAAATATCAGATAATCAATGCATTGACACATCGGCATGTTATGGTTTGACGGGTTTAGGTGTGTCAGATTTTGCGATGCCTTATTTTCAATGTATCCCTCATCCTAATCGGGGACGATTTGTGTTAGTCACCCAAGAACCCACACAAAATGCAGAACTCCAAATATATACCTTAACAGGAAGATTGGTCACTAAATCTATGTTGCAGAACGGTCGTAAACATTCTATTGATTTTGATTTAGATCCGGGAATATATAGGATATTAATTTTGGATAATCATATCCATTTGGGTAGGCTTATAATTTATTAAATAAGATTTTAGACCTAAAATTAAAATGCGTAACCAAAATTAAACCCAAATCTAGGGCTCACTCCTTCTGTATCTTCTAATTTGAAGTCCAGATATTTTTTACTGAATAATTGATCACCCACTGTACTATAATTTTCATCAGAAGACTTATCATTTAAATGCGTCAAATCATATTTCATCTTAGATGATCTAGATTTATATCCAGCTCCTAGAAAGATATCAAATGAAAACCCACCTCTACTGATCCACTGAAATCCAAGTGTTCCCCCTCCGCCGTAAGTTAACACACTTTCTTCTCGGGATAAATTTTGATCTATTCCTGAAGCCCCATTACTATGATCAGTTAAATCTTTATTAATATTTCTTAGTCTTCCATAAGCTGCAATAAAAAACCCTTCAGGTGCAAATTTACCAGGATACCATCTAAGTTCGGGAACAATAATAATTCCTGATTTTTGGGTTTCATAAGAATACGATTGACCATCAACAGTTGATGTACCCTCAGACCCAGTGGATATGGCTCCTAACGAAAATTGACCACTTAAGCTAGGCAGAAATGCCCTCTCATAGGTTAATTGATATTGCCCTACAAAGGCGCCTACGACATTGGTTTTAATAACATTAATTCTTTCTTGAGATTTTGCTGTAACACCGAAAAACAAAATTGTAATTAATAGGATAAATTTAAATTTAGTAGTATACATAGTTGATAAAATATTTAAAATTGTGAGCAGAAAAGGTATAGTCTTTAAATACTGATTTCCAATTTTCGTTGTGAAAATGGAATAAATATAAATTACGTGTAGGAGAAAAGCTGAGTTTAAAAAACCTCCTTTTTAAATGATTAGGAAATTAGTTAACACTATTTAAAAGAAAAATCATCTAACACAACAATCACCTCATTTCTACGATTATAGGTTTCAAAAGGAGCATTGTAACCCAGAAAATAAAATTGGTTTGAATGCGTAATTTGCTGCTTTTGTAATAACTCTATCAGTTTTATTTTATGTTGCTCTATTTTGGATTGGTTAGCCCATCCTCCAAACGTTACAGCCGCTACCATTTTTGCGGGTTCTTTTTTGAACTGAATTTGATTATCGTTAGGTTTTGGAAGGGAATTTTCGTTGTTTTTGGGCACCATAAACATCATAGTCATCGAGTCTTCTAATGACATTGCTACAGGAGATGTCATAGCAATTTTTTCTTGGTTTTCATTTCCCCCAAAGATATAGCCTGCTAAAATGGAGAACCCTTTACTCGATACTTTTTCATATTCGTTAGATGGTAATGTTACAGCAGTGAATAATCGGGATTCATATTGACGGATTTCAAAATCATCATAGGTTTTGATTACAGAATAGGGATAGGTTTCTATTGATTTCTGACTTTTTTTAGCATACAATTGAATGATGACAAATACAAGAACGAGGGTGCCTGTGAGTGCTAAAAGTAGTTTCATCATTGGATAAGGTCTTATCAACTTAACATACCATGGGTTATTTTGATTTTTCTTAAATCAAAAGACATAAAAAAGCTGCATGAGATAATTCATGCAGCTTAAATGGAATGATCTGTAAGATTATTTTTTTCCTTGGATTGTTAAATCAAATTGTATAGCGTCATCAATCAAATAATCACCTAAGTTTTGAAAGAAATTACCGCTATTGTAAGTAACACCCCACAAAGTTCGGTCAATCGAAAATGTTGATTTTGCAATAACGATTCCATTTTCTTCGGACAAGGTATACGGAATAGTAATCGATTTGGTTACATCTTTGATTGTCAAGTTAGCCGTTATTTCGTTTGCTGTAGCAGAAGTAATTTCAAAGAGTGATTCGTTGTATTTTTCTGTTTCAAAAAAATCTCCGGTCGTCAGGTGTCCTTTTAATTTACCTTTAGTTTCTTCGTCCATTCCTTCATCGGTCACCTCAATGGTATTCATATCAATACTAAATATACCTCCAGTGATGCTTCCTTTTTCGGTATATAGGGTACCTTTTTTAACTGAAATAGTTCCACTGTGGCTGTCGCCTGTGGGTTTAGTTCCTTTCCATAGGACCTCACTAGTAGATGGGTCAATGGTGTAACTTTGGCTGTTTTCAGAAATAGCTGCAGGAGCTTGAGCATCTTGAGCTTCTGTACTTGGACTAGGGCTATTACAAGCACCAATTGCAAATAAAATAGTGGCAGATAAAATAATTTTTTTCATGTTGTTTAATTTAACTTATGTGAATATTAACACACTATCTAACCAATAGTTTTAATGTGTGACAATATTTGTGAGTAAACTATGATATAGATTTAATGGGGAAGTTTATTTCGGATTATTCCATATACATAAACACCTAAAATAGCAAAGACGATACCGATGAGCATGATGGTGTGGCCATATCCCAAGTGTGCATATAGAGGACCAGGACAAGATCCAGTCATCGCCCATCCTAAACCAAAGAGGACTCCTCCCATAAAATTAGCCTTTGGCTTGAGGACTTTATCTCCCAATACTACTGATTTTCCGTCGATCGTTTTTAGATTGAATCTACGGATGAGAAACAGGGATAATGCTCCCACGGCAATCGCCGACCCAATGATGCCATACATGTGAAAACTCTTAAACATGAACATCTCTTGGATACGAAACCAGGAAATAACTTCTCCTTTGACCAAAGCAGTACTAAATAACATCCCAACGAGTAAGGCGTATATATTTTTTTTCATAGGGATAAAATAAAAGGTAAAACAAACCAGGTCATGATTAACCCACCTACAAAAAATCCAATTACTGCAACCAACGAAGCCAGTTTCATCATACTGAGTCCCATGATGGCATGTCCTGAGGTACAACCTCCCGCGTATCGGGTTCCAAAACCTACTAAAAATCCACCCAAGCATAGCATGATAATGGTTCGAGGTGAAGTAAGATGTTCCCAACTAAATATTTCGGATGGGAGCAATTGTTGGGAGGTAGTGATTCCATAGGAATGGAGTCGAGCCAATGTGTCACCATGGATATCAGGGGCTTCTAAATTGGGAAAAAATTGAGCAACGACGAACGCACCCAATCCTACACCAAGGATGAAAGTGAGGGCCCACATTCTCGATTTCCAATCGTACTGGAAGAAGGTAATTTTGGTATTCGGCATACACATGGCACAGAAGTCGCGTAGGGTGCTAGATATACCAAAAGATTCATTGAGCAATAAAAGTAACAACGGAACAGTGAGTCCGATGATAGGTCCTGCCACATACCAAGGCCAGGGATTGTTTAATAATTCAATCATAATTTATTTGGAATGACAATATTAACTTAAACCCAGCAAGTTTTTTGCAATTTGATAGAATTGTTGCAATCACGGGAAGGGTATTTTTGGTAAAATGCTTACGGCGTTAAAAATGAGGGGCTCAATATAGCAAATGCTGTTTGGATTTATTCCTCCAACCAGCCTGATTGCGATATTTGACAAAATATATTTTTAAATCGCTTTGGTTAGCATAGGAAGTGAAGAATATTTTTTTATCGGCTTGATTGGCATAATCTACAAAGTGCCAGAGTCCATTATTCCCATTAGCTTGATTGGCGTAATCGACTTTATATACTTTCAAATCGCATTGATTTTCATAATCAACTACAAAAATGTTCACATCAGCTTGGTTACGATATGAAGTAGAAAATACTCGTTGTGAAAATGCCGATATGGGGATCAATAATAAGAAAGAAAGGAGATACTTCATGGTTTTGGATTGTGAAACCAAAAATAGGCATATATTTTTAATAGGAAAAAGTGAATGATATACACCAGCGAATAAACAATCCCTTAAAATAATAAAATGATTTTTCTATTCATTTGAATAAATGATACCTTTGCTCGAGTGAGACGCATCACATCCATTCTCTTTTTTATAATTCTTGCCTTTGCAAGTGGAATGGGTATTTTCCATCATCATGACGAAGAAGTTTGCCATGAAACCTCCACCCATTATTGTGCAGATTTGGCTCATATGGATTGTTCGCTATGTGATGTGGTAATTCATCCCAATGATTTTTCTCATGATACAGAAATGACATCTGTACTATTTGGAGAGGATGATTATATGTCCAGGTCCAACACTTGGCTTCATTCAATTCAGATTCAAGCAAGCTCAGATCGAGCACCCCCAATGGTATAAATTAAACACCTCGTTTTCAATTTACACTATCATTAAATAATTAATAAAAACCACACATGCGAAAATTGATCGCAATGCTTGTACTCATGGGTACTGGCCAATTTGCTTTATCCCAAGTAACCATATTTGGTATCGTTCAAGACAGTGCCAGTCATAAGCCATTGCCCAATACCCTCATCACACTGGGAAATAACTCACTCATTGCCAACGAAAAAGGAGAATTTTCGATCCCTAATCTTCCGTTAGGTAAGCATACCCTATATATTCATCATGTTGGGTGCAATGCAGTTTATTTGGATGTATATCTCAACATAGATACCCTCATCACGATCTATCTACCGCACCATTTGCATAGCCTTACCGAAATTGTGACAAGAGCAAGCACTCATAAAAATATCCATGTACATTTAGAAGAAGAGGTAAGTCAAAAAAAATTAGAACATCTGGCCGCAGTTAGTATAGCAGATGCATTGCAAGACGTAAATGGGGTTCATTTTTTGAGAACGGGTACTTCCATTGCCAAACCACTTATCAATGGGATGCATAGTGATCGCATATCGATTATCAATGACGATAGTAAACAAGAGGGACAGCAATGGGGGAGAGAACACGCCCCAGAGATTGACCCACTAAGTGCAGGTAGCTTACAAGTACTAAAAGGGGCTTCAACATTACAATTTGGCGGGGATGCCATGGGCGGTGTTATCCGTTTATTGCCGGCTATATTTGATGATTCAAGCTATCACCGTTTATCGGTTTTGACCAAATTGACGACGAACACAAATGGAGGTTTAATCGGGGTTAAATATGATACTTACAACGAAAAAAGGGCATTGGGTCAACGTTTTGTTGTCAATATTAAACGCAACGGAGATGGGCAGACTCCCATCTATACATTAAGTAATACTGGTTTTCACCAACGTAGTGGTTCTTATTATGGGCTTCTGCGAAGAGCGAAGCACGAATGGTCATGGAATGCCTCTTATTTTGAACAAAAACTGGGGATATTATTTTCCTCACATAGCAGTAATTTAACAGATCTCAAAAAAGCATTGGCCAGTGATACCCCCTTGATTATAAAACCATTTACGTATACTATAGCATCACCATCGCAACAGATATATCACTACACAGCAAAACTTAAATGGAAATACACATCGAATTTTTTAGGGGAGATCAATACCTCGTATACCATTCAGAATAATCAAAGGAGAGAGTTTGATAACCACAGGGGAAAAGATGAGGCTGCCTTGGATTTGAACCTATGGACCCATCAGTTCAATAGTTGGTCTGTAAAATCTGTACACCAATTTAAATTACACTTCGGAGCGATGGGCGAATGGCAACAACATACTTTTCAAGGCAGGTATTTTATACCGAATTATGTACGATACAAGTCGGGTATTTTCGCCTTGCTTACGCTTTATAAACCGCGATATTTTATGGAAGCGGGATTGAGGTACGATAATCAAAATATAAGCACATTTAGGTACCAAAAAGATGTGTTACTTAATGAGCACTTTCGATATAGCGGATGGTCGGCAAATTGGAGTGGATGGGTGAAGGTAAATGAAGATATCAAAACCTACTTTTCTCTAGCCACACGTATGCGAAGTCCAGCTATCAATGAATTGTTTAGTGATGGGCTTCATCACGGTTCAGCTGCCTTGGAATTCGGAAGTTTAGCCCTGCAAAAAGAACGGGTATATTCCATAAGTTCTGCTGTGCATTACATGCACAATAGACTGCGATTTCAATGGGAGCCTTATGTTCATTATTTCCAAAACTTCATCTATCTAAAACCCAGTGGTGAAACCCAATTGAGTATTCGTGGTGCATTTCCTGTATTCAACTATGTGCAGACCAAGGCTCGGTTTTTAGGCAGTGATTTGGATGTACAATATCGTCTGAATAGCCACTGGTCCGCCCAGTGTATGGCATCATTTTTATATGTAAAGGATATTCAAAATGATCGGTATGTCTATGGAATACCTTCACAGCGAATCAAGGGCGAACTAAAGTATACGATTATCGATAAGATGAGCCTTCGAAATGGGAATTTTAAACTTGGGGTACAGTATGTGGCCAGACAAGATCGGGTAGAAATAGATGAAGACTTTGCAGGTAGTCCGCCATCCTTTGTCCTATTTCATACCGAAATAGGGGCTTATTATAAAAATACACCGCTATATTTTAGTACAGGAATCAACAATTTATGGAATACATCTTACAGAGACTATATGAACCGATATAGATATTATGCTGATGATTTAGGAAGAGACTTTTACATTACAATAAACTATATATTTTAAACCAATTGATAATCCAATTCAAATGAAAAAAATCCAAATTAACCTTATTTTACTGTTTCTACTTTCAATCACAATTTCATTCACCTTTTTAGCCTGTGATGATCAACCAGTTAATCATCCACCTCAAATGAATGAAGAAGAATTGATTACTTCCGTAGAACTAACTTTTACGAATACCACAGACGATTCCGATGTTCGCGTATTTAAATTCAGCGATCCAGATGGAGCTGGAGGAAATGCACCCGAAATTACAGATACTATCCAATTGCGTGCGACAAGTACCTATGATTTAGTGGTTCGATTCTTGGATGAAAGTGATCCATCTTCTGTAGAAAATATTACTGAAGAAGTGAAAGAGGAGGCTAATGAACACCGGGTTTGCTATATCATTCCGGGAGATGTAACGGTTCGTATTACGGATACAGATAATCAGGGGTTAGATTTAGGATTACAAGCTGTTGTAACGACATTTGACAGTGAGAATACCAGCCTTTTGGTTCAGTTGAAGCACCAACCCGAAGTTAAAGACGGAACTTGTGAACCTGGAGAAACAGATGTTGAAGTATTATTTCAAACGGTAATAAAATAATTAGACACTATTTTTTGTATGTTTGCTTATCATGAATCATCAAGAAATAATAGATAGACTTCAAGAAGGGAACAACCGATTTGTAGCGGATAAATTAGAAGGTAAATTACAGGATAGTGCTCGTAGAGATGCCTTAACTCAGGGGCAACAACCTCACACGATTGTTTTAAGCTGTGCAGATAGTAGGGTAGTTCCTGAGTTGGCTTTTGATGCTGGATTGGGAGAATTATTTGTATTAAGAGTAGCGGGTAACGTGGCCAATACATCCACCATAGCAAGTATAGAATATGCTGTAGCTCATTGTGGTAGCACGATGATCCTTGTTTTAGGGCATCAAAATTGTGGAGCGGTAACAGCCGCATTAGCTGGAGGGGATAATGGCCATAATCTAAACCATCTTTTGGCTCACGTGGCTCCAGCTATAGCGAGTGCACCCGAGGGTTCTAGTGTGAATGATGTTGTTAAGATAAATGCACACAAAAATGTAGAGGCTCTATCTTCACGTTCAGCTATTATTGGCGATGCGGTAGCCTCTGGTGCGGTAAAAATAGTACCAGCATACTACAACCTTGATTCAGGTAAAGTAGATTTCTTGTAGTTCTATTTTCATTTCGTAGGATTCTTTATTTTACTCAGTAGTGATTACACGAATAATATAGGTGTGAGGGTTTCTTAGGATTAATAATGTAATTCCGTTCAAATAGTCCTAAATTTTATTGTGGAAGCGAGATGGTAGTAGTGAATGATCAGGATTCTCAACCATATTTTGTTGGTTACTACATCAATAAATGGACCATTTTTACCCAAACCTGCAATCAAATATGAAGGACGATTGGGCACCAAAGATCGATTCAACTGTATGGTCAATCCAGGTGTAATTAACTTACTTTTATCATTCAACCACCACCGATAACCATAGGCTTTATTGAATTATTGAGATGAGTTAATGATATTTTAAAAGGAAAAATGCTCCGGTATTTCTTTGTTTTAGAATATTATATCAAGTCGTATTAGTTGAGCTATTCCAGCTGAGTTCTTCTGGTGATTTATTCCACCATTTATAGTATCAGTACATGGGAAATACAAGCGATTAGATTCAGGCTCATTGATCTCAATGGTTTTTTTTATTTTTTTCTCTCCTCAATATCTTTAGGGAATCGACTGAAATTACCCATCCCATCCATATCTGTTGGATCAGATAAATTAGCATAATTATTTGTCTCTTCTTGTTTTCTGTTTCCGTAATGAATACTCCATGCCATAAAGCAGCAGTATGCTACAAATAGGATAAAACCTACAATGTACATTATGATATTCATGACCTTCTTCTTTGTCTAATTGCTATTGCGAATAATAATATAGTTCCTGGCCAATGAGCTGAATATTGCGCCCCTTCTGTATTGCCTGTTAAACCTAATCCAACAGAATAAACTAAGCATATAAATGCTATGATAACTGGATACCATTTTGCTATGAAATCTTTTGATTGTGACATTTTATTTTTTTATTATTTTCACAATATAGGTATTTAAATTCACATAGAAATTAACATAAGTAATATTGGATGATCTTAAAATAAACTCCCCAACATTATGAATAAGTATATGTTTTACGAATACAATAGCTTTGTTTATGCTAAAAATAGCCTTTGATCAATCGTACATTCATCCATTGAAGACAGGACATCGATTTCCAATGGAAAAATATGAACTTATTCCAGAACAACTTCTGAGAAGAAATATTTGTGATGAGAATAATTTTTTTAGACCAACGAAGATTTCAAAGAGTGATATCATGTATACTCATGATGAGCATTATTATAATAATTTAGTCAATTTATCTTTGGGTAAACTTGAGCGAAGAATGATAGGATTTCCACTGACAGATGATCTAATTCTGAGAGAACATATTATTGCTCAAGGGACTATTCAAAACAGCTTATTTGCTTTAGATTTTGGAGTTTCCATGAATATTGCAGGGGGAACTCACCATGCATATAGAACTAAGCCAGGAGCATTTTGTATGCTCAACGATCAAGCTATTGCTGCCAATTATTTGCTCAAGAACCAACTAGCCAATAAAATAATGATCATTGATTTAGATGTACATCAAGGAGATGGGACAGCTTCTATTTTTCAGGATAACTCAAATGTGTTCACACTATCGTTTCATGGAGAAAAGAATTACCCATTTAGAAAGCAAAAAAGTGATTTTGATTTTGGATTTGAAGATAATACCACAGATGAGTATTATCTTAAAGTATTGAGTAATACAATCCCCAGACTCGTAGATTCTTTTCAACCTGATTTTATATTTTATTTAGCTGGAGTAGATATCTTGGAGAATGACAAGCTTGGTCGTTTAGGAGTGTCTATCGAGGGTTGTAAAAAAAGAGATCAATTTGTCCTTGAATTCTGTAAAGCCAATAGTTTGCCTTTGCAGGTTAGTATGGGTGGGGGGTACTCCGTTTATTTAAAAGAAATTATTGATGCGCATTCCAATACATTTGAACTTGCTCAAGAATTGTATTTTTAACCAACGTTTGAATCCACAACTCAAGTAGAAAATAAGCCAATGAAAATACCTGGGATACTATTCTTATTCATGCAAGTATGTGATTCCTTCAATGGGTCTTGTATAGTTGACATTTGGAAAGGACAGGCGGGTAAAATTATTTACTTTCCAGGTTCCAGAGCGAAGAGAAATTCGCTTATAATAACACCTATTTTCCGTGTTGAGCGTGATTTGTTCGTCATCAGGAATAAATTGATTCATATAATTTTTTTCAGTATCAAACCAAAAAAAATTTTTAGAAAAGTCTACTGAAATCAATAGTTTATTGTCTGAGATTCCTTTGAAGTTATACATACGGTAGGTTCCTCCATTTTGGTAACTTCTACCTCTCCCGTTTTTTCCGTCAATAATCATCGAAGATTTGGTTTTTAAGCTGTAAAGTTTAAGTACAGTATGCCAGCCAGCCCCTGCATTTCCGTTGGATTCATAGATTTGTTTTTCGTATAGAATTTTGTGGTCATTAATGACAATGGGCACAAAGAGTTGATTGATGGAGCTATACCAATAAAAATCTATTACCTGGGATGTAGGAATTAGGGTATCTGAGCTGGTTTTCCAAATTCTGGGGGTGATAAGCACCATGGAATCATTGATCAGCTGCGGAGGAGTTAACCCTCGGTAATCATAATCGGGATTTGTCAGGGCGTATGTAGTGTCTTTCAAAAAGTTATAAAAATATACCGTACCTGCATTGTAACTGTTACTACCTCTCTCTAGATATATCAGGTTGTGGTGTTCGTCAGTTGTGATATGATCGGTAGCATGATTGTTCAGGGTAAATGTTGTTTTTGCTATACGAACAAATCCGGTATCAATATGATAAATTTTAGTTTGTGTTGGGGAGCCATATACAGTGTGGTAAAGGTAAGGAAGACTCACACGCATATTCCCGGTAGAGCTTGCAAAATTAGCGAGTTTAATAAGGGTATCTCGCGTACCATTTGGATAGAGTTTAATCACATAGGGGGTAGATCGATTGGTGATCCCCAAAACATATATGGTATCTGAATCGAGATAAAGTAGCGGCTCTTCAGTACCTTGGTTAGGACGAACACCAAACCACATATCGTCAACCGTACCATTTTTACCCGATGAATTTGAGGCAGATTGGATATAAGTTTTAATGGATTCCAGTGCGATGTTTCCTCCGCCATTACTGAGGCTAATCGTATCATTGGTCAATGAAATAGTTTGGATTTCGTTGGTAGTATCATTATCCAAATTCACTGGGAAATCAATCTTGACGGTGTTGCCGTCAGAGATGGATAAACTGTCACCTTTGATGATCAAAGACTGCATTTCATTCACTGGATCATTATCCAAATTAGCGGGAAAATTGATCTTAACGGTGTTGCCATCTGAGATGGATAAACTGTCACCTTTGAGGGTCAAAGACTGAATTTCATTTACGGAATCATTGTCTAGATTATCTGGAAAATCGATCCTAACGGTGTTGCCATCAGAGATAGACAAACTATCTCCTTTGATGGCTAATGTTTGAAACTCATTTCCCACAACCGTATCTAAATCATTGGCTCTTAAAGCATTTATTTTAGATTGAAGTACCTGGTTCAAACTATCTATGGTTTTATACGTGATTCCTTCGTTACCAATGACGGTATCTTTATCTCTATCTTTTAAGTAGATGATTTTATCATTCAATGCTTGAATCGCACTATCTATATTAGTACCCTTAACTTTATTAGATACAAAGGCATAGGGCACGGACCAAAAACGCTCAAATGAGGTTACTTTATAATTATCATCATTATCAAAATCAATTTCTACTTGCAAATGAGCGGCACCCAACTCCCAAGGAATGGTTTCAAAATCACCCGAGATAACTGCTCCCTGACCAATGATGAGATTAAATACCCCGTAATCATCAGTAGTTACCGAATGAAATTCTTGATAGGTATCCATTGGGTTTGGATATTGATCCAGTATCGTAAATCGTACCTTAATGTCTTTATTGGACCAGTAAATAGCTTGTGGATTTTCGCCAGCCACCGAGTAAGGGCCTTCTTTGACAGCCACCGCTTGGTAAGCAATGCCTTGAGGCAGGTTTTGAGCAACTGTACAAACTGCAATTATGCTTGTAAATATGGATAAGAATATCTTTTTCATTTGATGAGTACTAATTTTTTAGCGTACACTCGTTTATCGGCAAGTGTAAGGTTAATGGTATACATCCCTGCAGCTAAATTTTGCATGGATATGCGATCAGACCAACCAGTGTAGCAGGTTTTACCAAACACATCGATGATTGTTACATCGGTATAGGTCTCTTTAGTTTTGATATTTATCCAATTCTGGGTAGGATTGGGATAGATATCTACTTGTATATCTTGAAATCGTGAGCTAGTCCTGAGATGAAGAAAAGGTTTAGTTTGAATAGACAGCCCCTCACTTCTATTTCCTGATTGTACTACTGGTGAGGATATTGGACTAAAAGCGACTAGACCATATTTGCCTGAGCTGGAAGATCCAAGGGTGCCAATGCACGATCGAGCTATTTTCTGGGCAAAAGCCTGACTACCTATTAAGGTAAAACCTAAAATGAGGAGAAATAACTTTTTCATGGGCTGACATCTATACGAAGACCTAGTGAGAATTCATTCATTTTTAAATCATCTGCATCCAAATCTGCATCAGAGAGCATGTATCGGTATGTGATATAAGGATGAACAGCTAGATGGTCTGAAGTATATCCCATAAAGTTAATTTCAGCACCCAGGTAAATGTTCGTTTTATTAAAGAGTTCTTCTGTTTTATTTTCTATACCATTGATGCTTTGAGAAGAAGCAGTTAGAAATCCATATGAAGGGACAAGGGCTATCGAACTAATAAAGAAATCACTGGGTTGCTGTGAACGCAATTGGTCGATTTTACCGCGCTTAAAAGTAGGTGCTATTGCGTATCGAATTGGAATATCTATGCGTAAACTGGATTGAGAAAACGAAGTGGTCAAGTCATCATTTTTGGCTGTTGCTTTTACGGTAGATGAACCAACGAGCATACCCGCAGAAAGCCTTGTAAGGTCACCATAATAAATACCGATGCGTGTATCAGCGTTGTAATTGGATTGATAGTCTAATTCTCCTTGAGCCCCTGAAAAAGAAACCATAGGTTTATTGACCCCTTGATAAAACTGGATGCCCATATTTTGTGCGAAGGTATTTACACTAAAAATCAGTAATAGGCCTAAGATTGTTTGCTTCATAAATAATATTTGCAAGATAATTTTTTTTGAAGAAATAGGAAATGGCAGTTAATTTTTTGATTTTAGATGTAAAAAAAAGCCGCTCACGATTGAGTGGCTTTTCTAGTGGAGATGCCGGGACCAATTTATTACTTGTAACTACCTGTAATTTAATTACTTAAGTAGTTTTTAGTAATCAAGTGAAACATTTTTTTCTTAAAATTTAGGACTCGAACTCAGGTCCAAACAAGTTGTCCACAGGGGAATTAATCTTTCTTATTTATGCAGGTTAGTAATTGAATTTAACCATTCGTCTTTAATTTTATTATTTTCTACAAGTCTAAGT
>CALSMN010000002.1 GCA_943787465.1 uncultured Bacteroidia bacterium
CGCAAAACAGGACAAGAACTAGAAGAGGCTTACCTCCAGATCCATGAAGAATTTGACACCCAAGCAAATTGGTATTGGGCTATTAACTTTTTAATCCTTATTGGTTTTTCTATCCCAGTATTTAAACAAAAATATTTATACCATTGGGATGATTATAAATGGTGGCAAATTTCATTGGTAATTTTAATTGCTCTAGGTATTTGTTTTGTATTTGCTAGAGAATTTAGAAAAATTATAATCAAAATATTTCCACAGAATAAAAAATTAGCAGGTACAGGTAAGTCCTTTTATTAAATTTGGGAACTGTTGCTATTCTCATTCTCAATATCTATTTGGTATTCAACTTTAACATAATATCCTGGAGTTTTGAATTAATTAAAAACTTATGGAATTACCTAATGGGGTAATTTATTTTGAGCATACTGATTGCATTTTGAAATATTAATCCTTTTGGAAAGTTTGTGGCACTAAAATATCTCAGGCAGACTGTGAAACTTCTAGGAACTTAACTGATATATATAATTTGCTCAGACTTTTAATATTCTATTCCCGTCTCAATTTATATGCAAAATAACCTTTACTTTCTCTTCATTATCCCACTATTTTTTGGCTGTTCAAATAGTCACAATATAGAAAATGACACAATAGAAAATGAAGTGACAGTTACAGGTTACAGCAGGGACAAAACGCATCACTATAACTCCCATAATTGATTCATCTTGGGGCGGCAGAGGTGATCAGGGAGGATTAGTTGTATCAAATGGTGATCAGGTTGATACAATTTATGATTGTACCTATGGAAGAACTCCTGATTATAAGATTCTGAAATACGGCCCTAAAGAGTATTTATTTACTTCCTGCTTAATCAACGGAGGAGGAACTAATTGGCAGACATTTTACTTATGGTCATTGAATGATACAAGTTTCATGAAGCAACGTTTTTTTTAAGCAACTATATACAGGCAAAGAAGGGCCATACAATTCTCAAACAGGGGATTTAATTAGATCAAATAATATAAAGATTAATCCATTGAATGATAAGCTAAAAACCTGGATACGTGAAACCAAAGTTGAACAAATGAGAAATGTTAAATTCAAGAAGGAAGAGATCCATTGGCTATTAAATAAAAAAAATGAATTCAGTTTGGAGGAAAATAAAGTCATACTTACGGTTGACTCCACTTATGAATTGCTAAATATGTCATCAGATGATATACCATCATTAGAAATATTAACTGGTAAGAAAAAAATATGAATTTGAGTTAGATGAAGGATAATCAGGAATATATCTTGTTTAATCTATAGAGTTAAGGCATTCTCCCTGGATAAGTGAAATAGATAATCCTAACCAGTTACAGGGTGGAAGCATCCATAGGAGCTTTATTATTGAATTTAATGATAATATTGATAGAGTAGCAATGCTCATTCATTTTAAAGAACTTAACATTCTTGAAATGGAATTATATTACAGGGAAAAAAGTGCTTACAATAGGAAAGCACAGAAAGTCTATCCACAGCATAAAATGAGATTATCTTTTAGTAACACTCTTAAATTGCTAACGTACCTATCCAGTAAAAACTATAAAGCAGATTGGTTTGAGGTAAGATTTAAAAATGGTTGGGCTATTCAACATTCTTTAATCTAGATGGATTGGCATTCATTACAAATAATACCCAAGAAAGAAATCTACTATTGCAGAAGCTTATTTCACTTAGTGGCCAGGGTCCAATTGATATAGACTCATTAGAAGTAAATCAAACCTACACACTTCATACTGATGGCAGAGTAAAGGTGAAACCCTTGTTCTTTTAAAATATTTCTTACTGATAGCTATATCTATATATTATTGTGCTCAGATTTTTAATATGCTCTTTTAGTCTATAAAATTCACAAATACGGTGCACCATAGAGGGGGTAACACCCTTTTGAGATTTAGCTGGGGAGCAGAATAGTAGCAGGGGGAGAGAGCTTAGGATAAAAAGCAGGATTCCCTTTTTTAAGTCAATTATTTTCCTTATATTGTATATATACAAGGATTAGAAAATCTTTTTATAAACTCAATTTTGGACGGAAAAATTAACGGTAGCAAAGTTGTTTTATGAGTTACTACGGGATTTGTGCAAAGCTCAGGAATGGCACTAAGAAGAGAGTTCCAAGCACAACAGGTGATTAAACACCTGATAGTTGTCTTCAATCTAAGTGGCTTTAATGTTCCAACTTAGACACTTTGGGGAAGAAGCATAAACTTCAAGCCTTTAAAAGTGGGTGATCCCAGTACCTGCAAAAACAGTGCTGCTAGGATTACTCACTCTTCACTTGAGAAAATAGCATATAAGGAAATTAATATCTGAGTTGAATATCACAGATACTGCAATAATAACTTTTGCTATAACTATGTTTAAAAACTAGGTGTTTAATTCAGAAGCTAATACACTATCCACTATTCACTTACTACGTTTAGACTGATAAGCCTTGCTTTAGAAAGATTAGAGATGACTTTTCTGTTAAGCTTCCTAAGGGTTTTTTGATAACTTTGTTTGCTAGCAGCAACTTAAACTATAAATGAACAAACAAAGCCTTAGTGAAAGAGATATTTGTTCCAAGTATATCAATCCATCAATAGAGAAAAGTGGATGGGATATAAGAAGACAGGTAAGAGAAGAATTCTCATTTACTGACGGAAGAGATTATTGTTCAAGGTCAATTACATACAAGAGGTAAAAGAAAAAGAGCTGATTATATTCTTTACTATAAACCGAATGTTCCAATAGCAATTATTGAAGCCAAGGACAACAATCACAATGTTGGTGACGGTATGCAGCAAGCATTGGAGTACTCTGAAATCCTTGATATCCCTTTTGTATTCACCTCAAATGGTGACAGTTTTTTATTTCATGATAAAACTATTTCAGAAGGAGTCATTGAAAGAGAAATTTCTTTAGATGATTTCCCAAGTCCTGAACACCTCTGGGCCAAATATTTAAGCCATACGGGTGCTCATAATGAAGAAGTTAAAAAGATAATAGAACAAGATTATTTTGCGGATGACAGCGGTATGTCCCCTAGATATTACCAGCAAAATGCCATCAATAGGACTGTTGAAGCAGTGGCCAAAGGTCAAGATAGAATCATATTGGTAATGGCAACTGGTACAGGTAAAACCTATACAGCTTTTAATATTATTTGGAGGCTTTGGAAAAGTCAGACCAAGAAAAGAATCCTATTTTTAGCAGATAGAAATGCATTATTAACGCAGACTAAGAATGGAGATTTTTTCTCCTTTTGGTAATGACATAATGCATATTATTAAAAATAGAAAGATTGACAAGTCCTATCAAATTTATTTTGCCTTATACCAGGGATTAACAGGAACTGAAGAATCTCAAAATGCCTATAAAGAGTTTAGTCCAGACTTTTTTGATCTAATTGTTATTGATGAGTGGTCATAGAGGAAGTGCTTCTGAAGCATCTGCCTGGAGAGAAGTTTTAGATTATTTCAGTAATGCAACTCAGATTGGACTAACCGCAACACCAAAGGAAACTAAGGATGTTTCAAACATGGCATACTTTGGTGAGCCAATATATACTTACAGCCTAAAACAAGGAATTGAAGATGGTTTGTTAGCACCTTACAAAGTGGTTAGAATTAATATGGATGTTGATGAAGGTTGGAGACCAACTAGCGGTCTCAGGGATAAGTATGGTAATACCGTAGAGGATAGAATCTACAACCTAAAAGATTATGATAGGAATCTAGTTATTGCTGGCAGGACAGAAGCAGTAGCAAAGAAGATTACTGAGTACCTCAAAGCTACAGACAGATTTGCAAAGACCATCATATTCTGTACAGATATAGATCACGCTAACAGAATGAGGCAAGCATTGATTAATGAGAATGCTGATCTAGTGGCAAAGCATTGGAATTACTGCGTAAAGATTACAGGTGATGATGATGTAGGAAAAAGAGAACTAGATAATTTCACAGATGTGGAAGAACGGTTCCCTGTTATTGCTACTACATCTAAAATGCTTACTACAGGGATTGATACTAAAATGGTGAAGTTTATTGTGCTAGAATCTAATATTGGTTCTATGACTGAGTTTAAGCAGATTATTGGGGCGTGGCACAAGAATTAGAGAAAATGATGGAAAGGTGTTTTTTACAGTTATGGACTTTAGAAAAGCAACTAATCACTTTGCTGATCCTGATTTTGATGGAGACCCTGTACAGATATATAATCCAGAGATTGATGATCCTATTACGCCACCAGATGTTTCAGATGAGGACATTGAAGCACAAGGTTTAGACCCTGAGGAATTTGCAAATCAATTAAGCAGCACTCCTAATATATCAATGGATACAGATGAAACTGAGATCAAGAAGTATTATGTAGATAATGTTAAAGTTTCAGTGGCCTCAGAACGTGTTCAATACTATGGCAAAGACGGTAAGCTCATTACAGAATCTTTAAAACAATATTCTAAAGATAATATCCTCAGAGAGTATACTACTCTGAGTGGATTTAAGGAGAAATGGAATAACACTTCCAAAAAAGAAGAATTAATATCTGAGCTAGCTGAAAATGGCATTTTTATAGAAGCATTAAGAGAAGAAGTGGGATATGATATTGATGCATTTGATTTAATCTGCCATATTGCATTTGATCAACCTCCTCTTACCAGAAAAGAGAGAGCAGATAATGTCAAGAAGAGGAACTACTTCGCTAAGTATGGGGGACAAGCAAGAGAGGTCTTAGAGAGCCTCTTAGAGAAGTATGTGAAAGATGGTGTTGCATCTATAGAAGATGGCTCAGTGCTCAAGCTAACACCTCCTCTCTCGAGCTTGGGAGTCCTGTTGAGCTGGTTAGAGCTTTTGGTAAAAAAGTAGATTATGAAGATGCCGTTCAAGAATTAGAAAAAGAAATATATAGAATAGCCTAATATGAAAATATCACAGATCTTAGATAAAATTGATGAGAAACAATTATTTGTCCCTGCATTTCAGAGAGAATACGTTTGGAAGAAGGCAGATGCCAAAAATTTAATTGCATCTCTAATAAGAGACTATCCAACTGGGACAATGTTGACGTGGGACACAAATCACCCTCCTGAATTAAAAGGGGATTATAAATATGACCCTAAACAAGGATCCGTGAAAATTTTACTGGACGGCCAAACAACGCGATCACCACCCTATACATGTTGATGACAGGTAATATTCCTCCTTACTATAAGGATCATGAAATTCGTCAGGATATTAGAGGATTGTACATAAATTTAGAAACTTCAGCACTGGAGTACTACAAAGCAACAATTATGGGCAAAGATCCTTTATGGGTTAACCTAACTGATGTTTTTTTAGGGAAAATTAGATTTAGAGATGTAATTGATAAACTGGAAAATAAACAGAATGGGGAAAGAGTTCCCAGAGAAAGAGAAGATGTTATTGATGACAATTTTAGAGCAATTGAGAGAATAAAAGATAGAGATTTTCAAGAACAAATTATTCCTCCAAAGGCTAGTCTAAAGGAAGCTATTGATATATTTTACATTGTAAATGCTAGTGGCGTTAACTTAACAGATGCAGAATTGGCATTAGCTCAAATTTCAGGATATTGGCCTGAGGCAAGAGAGGTATTTAAGAAAAAACTTGTTGAATTAGAGAAAGGAGGCATAATTCTAAAGCTAGATCATATTATTTACATCCTACTAGCAATTGCTCATAAGATGGGTAGTAAGCTAGATAGATGACACGATGGCAGTAACAAAGAAAATATTCAAGAGATATGGCGTAGACTAGATAATGATGTGCTTGACTATGTTTTTAACCTTATGAAGAGTCAGGCCTATATTGATCACACAAAAGAAGTAAATACCAACTTTGCTTTTATCCCAATTATAGTTTATGCATATAATAAGGGAGTGAAAAATTGAACCAAGAAGAAGTAAAGAAAATTGTAAAGTGGTTCTATTACTCACAAATTAGACAGCGTTATATTAGCCAACTACAATCTAAACTAGATAAAGACGTTGGCATCATTTGGAATGAAAGTAATCCATTTGATAAGCTCCTTAATATCATTGCAGCAGAAAGACCTTTGGAGATTCACAAAGATGAATTTGTTGGATCAGGAGTACAGGCACAGCACTTTATGGTTTAATGCGTTTTTACTTTAAAAGCAAGGGGGCCGTATGTTTAAGTACAGGCATTAACATCCGTAAGAATATGGGGAAAAAATATGAGCTTGAATCTGACCACATTTTCCCTTATTCTATCCTAAAAAAGAACGGATACAGTAGAAATAATAGCAGAAAATATAGCTTAGCTCAGGAGATGACCAATAGGGCTATATTAACTCAAACTGCCAACAGAAAAAAGACGAACCATCTTGCAGAAGACTACCTAGCAAATGTAGCTGAGCAGTTTCCAAACTCTCTTAAGACTTCAATGTATTCCTGAAGATAAAGAGTTATGGAAGCTAGAAAATTATGAGCTTTTTTTAGATGCAAGAAGGACCTTATTGGCTAAGGAGCTCAATGAGTTTTTAAGCAACATCACTGTTACTTCAGATGAGAACGTAGATACTGATTTGATTGGATTAATTAAAGAGGGTGAAAATAGTGGTGTTGAATTTAAAACCACAATGCGCTATGATATGAGGGAAAATAAGGTAAATAAGAAGCTTGAAGAAGTTATTCTTAAAACCATAGCTGCATTTTCTAATGCTGAAGGGGGAACTTTAGTCATGGGAGTTGATGATGATCAAAATATTATTGGACTAGAGAATGATTATAGGACGCTCAAAAATGGAACAAAAGATGAATTTGAGTTACACTTAAGAAATTTAGTTAATAATGCATACGGAGTTGAGTTTGCAACAAACAGCTTAACAGTGTTATTCCCAGAAGTTGAAGATACAGAGATTTGCACTGTTGAAATTAAACAAGGGCTGAAGCCATTGTATTCTGAAGTATCTGATAAAAATGGAAATAAGAGCAAGAAATTTTATGTGAGAAGTGGGAATTCATCACAAGAAATAGACATTACAGAAGTAGCAAGCTACGTTAATCAAAGATTTGAATAAAGACAGATGAGTAATATAACAGCTAATATAAAAGGGATCCGTGATGTCATGCGTAAAGACACAGGAGTAGATGGAGATGCACAACGTATCTCACAAATGGTGTGGATGTTGTTCATGAAAATATTTGCAGATAAAGAAGAAGAATGGGATTTGACCATTGAAGGATATCAAAGCCCAATTCCTGAAAAGTTAAAATGGCAAAACTGGGCCTCTGATGATGAAGGACTCACTGGTGATGCATTGATGGAGTTTGTAAACAATGAACTCTTCCCTACTCTACAAAATTTGGACATCAGTTTTAGCCCACAAGCTAGAATTATCCGTTCTGTATTTGATGATACTTACAACTTCATGAAGAACGGAACACTGTTCCGTCAGGTGATCAATGAGATAGACAAGATTGACTTTAACAGCAGTACTGAAAGACACTGTGTTCAATGACCTTTATGAAACTATCCTTAAAGAGATTGCAATCTGCAGGAAGTGCAGGAGAGTTCTATACCCCAAGAGGAGTTACACAGTTTATGGTAGACATTATCAATCCTCAGTTAGGAGAAAGTGTTATGATATGGCCTGTGGTACTGGTGGTTTTTTAACATGTAGTATTGAGCATTTAAGAAATCAAGTAAAGACAGCAGAGGATAGAGACATTCTTCAAAAGTCTATTAGAGGTATAGAGAAAAAACCGTTCCCTCATTTGTTGTGTACTACCAATCTCATGTTGCATGGTTTTGATTTGCCTGCAGTGCGTAGAGACAACCTGTTGAGCAAGCCTTATGCTGATTGGGGTAAAAATGATAGAGTTGATATTATATTGATGAACCCTCCTTTTGGTGGTGTGGAGGAAGATGGGACTGAAACCAACTTCCCTAGTAAGTTTAGAACTAAAGAGACAGCAGATTTATTCTTGGCATTGATTATCAAGATGATGAAAGATGGAGGACGTTGTGCAGTAGTTTTGCCTGATGGAACATTGTTTGGTGAAGGCGTGAAAACACGTATCAAAGAGGAGTTGATGGAGAAATGCAACCTACACACTATTGTAAGATTACCTAATGGAGTATTTAACCCTTATACAAGTATTAAGACCAACCTGTTATTCTTTGATAAAGGAACACCTACAAAAGATGTTTGGTACTATGAGCATCCATATCCTGAAGGATACAAAAGCTACAACAAGAGTAAACCTATTACAGTAAAAGAGTTTGATGCAGAAAAAGCATGGTGGAATAACCGTGAAGAGAACCAATATGCTTGGAAAGTTTCTGCTGAGGAGATAAAAGAAAGAGGATATAATTTGGATATCAAGAACCCTCATCAAGAAGCTGATACACTTGGTACTCCTGAAGAAATATTAGAGCAATACCGTACTACAGAAAATAAGATAAGCTCTATACAAGATGAGATTATAAAAGTATTAACTGAAGCATTGAGTTAATATGAAGTTACTATCATTACTCAAAGAACTGAGCCTGCATCCTAAAAATGCGGAAGAACTTAAAGGGCTAATATTGCAGTTAGCTGTTGAAGGAAAATTAACCGCTAATTGGAGACAAGAGAATCCAAATATCTCTACTCAAGTTGATAAATTGAGCTAGTGCCTTTAAAATGACCTCAGAAGAATTATCTGAGCATAGTTTAAGTATTATTGAGCTAGATATTCCTAAATCATGGATAAAGGCAAAGTTTTCAGTAGTTTTTGATATGAAGGGTGGGTCTCAGCCTCCAAAATCTAATTTTATTGACAACCCAAAAGAAGGATATGTACAGCTATATCAAATACGTGATTTTGGTAAAAAACCTCAACCTGTTTATGTCCAGTAGAAAGTGTATCTAAGTTATGCACAACAGAAGATATCATGATTGGAAGGTATGGCGCTTCAATTGGTAAAGTTTTCTACGGAAAAGATGGGGCATATAATGTTGCTCTTGTAAAGTTAATTTGGGACAATAATATATTGCTTCAAGACTTTGTTTATCAAATGTTCTCAGCTAGAATCATTCAAGAATTTTTTCAAAACTGTACAAGATCTGCTCAGGCAGGGTTCAATAAAACAGATATGGGTAAATTAAATATTACTTTACCCCCACTAGAAGAGCAAAAAGCCATAGTAGAAGTAGTCAACCAGTTGTTTACAGAAGTAGAGCAATTAGAAGAGCTTACCAAAGAACGTATTTCCCTTAAAGAAGACTTTGTTACTTCTGCATTAAGAAGGCTAACAGAAACAGACAATACCACACAAGAGTGGAATTATCTGCAACAACACTTTTCAAGTTTTTTTACAGAAAAGAAAAACATTAAAAGTTTAAGGGAAACCATATTGCAGTTAGCCGTTCAAGGTAAACTCACTGCTCAATGGAGAGCAGGCCAACCCTTCTGCACAGAACCTGCTTCTGAGCTCCTAAAGCGCATTGAAGCTGAGAAGCAACAGCTCATAGTTGCAGTGAAGAAGATCAAGAAGGATAAGCTCATTAACCTCCTGTAGAAGACGAGGATAAGTCCTTATGATTTACCTCATGGCTGGGCTTGGTGTAGATTGAAGGCTGACAGGCTCCACTCTTCAGGAGGATGGTGCACCCTCAGAGGGAAAATCAACTTACCCTTCGGATGGTCACTATTCCTTGGGTCAGGAATCCCGTTTATTACGGCTATGAAGACCTGGGTGTTACATTCTTAATGATTCTCAGGACAAAGTTACAACTGGATAGGAGCTGAGGAACTCCAGCGCTTTGCTCTTTCCTAAGTAGCGGGCAAGTTGAAATGGTTGATATTGTTGGTAGTGTCTGAGAGGCTCTTTAGAAAGTAACTATGTCCAGTATCTGTTAAGCAAGGAATATGATACTGGTAGCCAAGATCTTAAAGCTTCTTCTTCCTATGTTTAGTGACAGTATTGTCTGATATATAGTAGCGCTTGGTTTACTGAAGCTATGGTTTAGGGAGCCCTTTAAAGGATTTTGGAAATGATTCTGAGACATGATACTGTGCACTGCACTTGCCAAACCTATTCAGCAACTGACGTTGAGACATTATGACCTATTCCCACTTCCCCCTCTAAGAAGAGCAACAAGCAATAGTAGAGAAAGTAAACTCCCTCATGGCTTTATGTGATGAGCTAGAGCAACAAGTAGATAATAGTCAATCCCAAATAGAGCAACTGATGCAAAGTTGTTTAAAAGAAGTGTTTGCATAATAATCTATTAGATTAACTGCCTCAGCACTGCCAGAAATAGGTGTAAAAGTCTATCTAATCTTAAAAAAATGGAGTTGTAATAATGTGGTAATGCCTTAAACAAAAAATTCAAGTATTACAAAATCACTGCCTCAGCACTGCCAGAAAAGACTTAAAAAGTGTATATTTGAGATTGTGTAAAACACAGGTAGTTGAAATAAAAAAACCCTAAACTATTACTAGTAAAGGGTTTAAGTAGCGCCCTCACCTGGACTCGAACCAGGGACCTATTGATTAACAGTCAACCGCTCTAACCAGCTGAGCTATGAAGGCATTTAACTTTTAAAAACGGTGAAGAATACTTTCTTTAAAAGCGACTGCAAAAATAGATTTTTACTTTAAACGAAAAATAATTTTTATAAATTATTTTGGTACAAGACTACAACTGCCTAATCCTTCTACTTTAGCCGTTATTTTTTTGCCTTTTTCTACAAATACGGCTGGGGTAGCAGCTCCTGCCAATAGGATATTCCCCTTTAAAAAAGGTTGGTGGTATTTGGTAGCAAGTCGTGAAGCATTACAAATAGATAAGAATGGATTGTCCAAAATGGCATTGCTGGTGTCTTGTTCCTTAATTTCTTGGTCAAAAAGTAGTGACATCGATAAATTATTTAAGGATTTTGGAAGTGGTTGCCAGGCACCAATGACAAATCCAGATGAGGAACAGTTATCCGCAATTACGTCTTCTAAGGAAAATTTGAAATTTGAAAATCGTGAATCAATAATTTCGATGGCTGGAGCACAAGCCAATACATAGTCAGATATTTCCGCTAAACTGATTTCTTTATCAATATCTTTCTTCAGTAAAAAAGCAATTTCGGGTTCTGCCCGAGGGTGGATAAATTGACCCATATCCATTTCTTCATTATGCTTAAGCCACATGGCATTAGTAAGTCTTCCCCAAATCATATCGTGAACTCCCATTTGTTCCATTTTAGCAAATGAGGTAAATCCGAGTTTTAGCCCGACAAATTTTTCTCCTCGGGCGTAACGTTCCTCCATCGATAAACGTTGAATCTCATAGGCTTGATCTTCAGAAAAAGTATATTCTTGACTAATCTGTGCTATCGCTTGAGCTTGGTTGGCTGCCTGATCTAGTTTTTGGGCTATTGCGGTTACATTCATGGTGCGAAAATAACCAATGCGTAAATAGAACTTTTGCCTTTGTGCATTATGGGGGATAAATACGTATAACATATGTCGTGTTTTATCGGGATAGCCATACTTTTGTTGGATGAGTTTATTAGTAATAGGAAGTGTTGCTTTTGATGCAATTGAAACTCCTTTTGGAAAGACAGATAAAATAATAGGAGGCGCTGCTACATACATCACTTTAAGCAGTAGTTATTTGGCCGATCAAGTCCAATTAGTAGCAGTAGTAGGTGGAGATTTTCCGAAAGAAGATATTGCTCTTCTTCAATCCCACGGTATTGATACTCAAGGATTACAAATCAAGGAAAATGAAAAATCATTTTTTTGGAGCGGAAAATATCATAACGATATGAATAGTCGTGACACTTTGGTAACTGAATTAAATGTTTTAGAGCATTTTGATCCAATTATACCTGCATCGTATCAGAACTCATCGTATGTAATGCTCGGAAATTTGTCGCCAGATGTTCAGCGCACGGTGATAGAACGCATGGAAATAAAACCTAAATTAATTGCCATGGATACCATGAATTTTTGGATGGATATCGCCAAAGATGCTTTGGATAAAACCATTGCTATGGTTGATGTTCTTATTATCAATGATGAAGAGGCTAGACAATTAAGTGGGGAATATGCTCTTGTAAAAGCAGCCCAAAAAATAATGGCTATGGGACCCCAATTTTTAATTATTAAAAAAGGGGAGCATGGAGCATTGTTGTTTGATGCAGATTCGGTTTATTTCTGTCCAGCTTTACCCCTTGAAGAAGTATTTGACCCAACCGGGGCGGGAGACACTTTTGCTGGAGGTTTTATTGGCTACTTAGCTTCTACGGATGATATTTCTTTCGATAATATGAAGAGAGCAGTTATTTATGGTAGCGCAATGGCCAGTTTTTGTGTTGAAAAATTTGGTACAGAGCGATTAGTAAATTTAAGTGACTCAGAAATTCATGCACGTGTACAACAATTTATAGATTTGAGTCAAGTGCAAATTAAATTATAACTGAGTATGCCAAATACCCTATGGAAGCCACATAAAACTCCCAACGCTGAAGCTGTGGAGCTGCTCAAAAATGAGATCAACGCCCCAGATATTATTGCACAAATGTTAGTCCAAAGGGGGATAGATACCGTGCCTAAAGTACGAGCATTTTTTAATCCCAGAATAGCGGATATGCATGATCCTTTTTTAATGAAAGACATGGATAAAGCCATTGAACGAATTCAAAAAGCTCAAAAAGAAGGGGAAGGAGTTCTTATTTTTGGTGATTACGATGTAGATGGAACGACTTCTGTGGCATTGACCTATTCTTTTTTTAAGGATAAATTCAAAAAAATTGATTTCTATATTCCCGATCGGTACAAAGAAGGATATGGAATTAGTGAGGCTGGTATCAACTACGCCAAATCTGCCGGTTTATCCCTCATAATTGCATTGGACTGCGGAATTCGATCTATTGATAAAATCAATTATGCCCAAACTCTAGGTATTGATTTTATTATTTGTGATCATCATTTGCCGGGTGATGAATTACCCAAAGCTGCAGCTGTACTTGACCCAAAGCGGTCAGATTGTGAATATCCCTTTAAGGAATTGGCAGGGTGTGGAATTGGACTCAAGTTAGCTCAAGCTTATGCTCAAGTCCATGATTTGGACGATCGAGAATATTTGCAATATCTTGATTTAGCGACCTTAAGTATTGCCAGTGATATTGTGCCAATTCAAGATGAAAATAGAATTATAGCCCATTTTGGTTTGAAAATAATCAATCAAAATCCAAGGTTAGGACTGAAGCGGCTTATTGAAATTGCCATAAATAAGGAAGAACTATCCATTGGGGATCTTGTCTTTTATATTGGTCCTCGAATAAATGCAGCAGGTCGAATGAGTGATGCTAAAAGTGCTGTACGTATGTTGCTAGCTGAAACTCAGGAAGTAGCGGATAGATATGTATTGGAATTACAATCTCAAAATGAAGATCGTAAAATTGTAGATCAAGAAATTACCGCCGATTTTAAAAAAATAATAGCAGAAACCCCATCTTTACTAGATCGTAAAACCCACGTTTTTTATCAAGAAAACTGGCATAAAGGGGTGGTGGGTATTGCTGCTAGTAGAGCGATTGAACAGTATTATAGGCCTACTATTATTTTAACTAAAAGCGCAGAGGGTATTCTTGCAGGTAGTGCTCGAAGTGTTCAAGGTTTTGATATACATGCAGCCCTTGAAAAATGTAAGGAATATCTACTTCAGTTTGGAGGACATAAATATGCTGCAGGTATGACATTGAAAGCAGAAAATTTACAAGCGTTTAGCGATGCTTTTGAACAAGTAGGACGAGAGGTGTTAACGGATGATATATTGACGCCTAAGATTTATTATGATGCATTATTGGATGTGAACGAAGTCAACTATCGTTTTTATTCCATCATACAAAAAATGGCACCTTTTGGTCCTGGAAATATGACGCCCATTTTTTATGCAAAAGGCTTAAAAGATGATGGTACTGGTAAAATTATAGGCAAGACTGAGGAACACCTTAAATTAAACATTAAGCGGCCATCTGGATCTATTCCTTCATTAGCTTTTGGAATGGCAGATCAATTTCCAGCCATCAAAAAAGCAGACTCTTTCGAAGCCTGCTTTCAGATTAATGAAAATATTTTTCGGGGAAGCCGAACACTTCAACTGATGTTGAAAGACATTCGTTTTACCAACGATGTTTGATATGTTTTCGTTTAGTAAGACTAAAATCTAAAGCCAAATAACCTACGATGGATAAGTTTGTAGCAGATCCTAAACGTGAATCTCTGTATATATCTAATAATCCAAGGTTTGTTCGAGTGCCTACAATAAGTCTACTTTTCCCATCGCGAATGCTGAAGTTAATACCTAATCCAGTAGTTATACCCATGTCAATGGTATTGCCGACTAAATCTGATTCTGGGATATCATTGTCTTGATCACTCCAGTTTTTTACTATCGTGGAGTCAACATAGATATTTACGGCTGTACCATAAGACAAATATGGACCTCCTTCAATGAACCAATAGCTAGTAGGCTGTCCTACTCTGTATGGGACAAGCTCTTTTTTCTTGAAAGGAATCATGTATTGGATAGTTAAGGGAACTTGAATGTAGGTTCCCCCGCCAAGATTATATATTTTATTATCATCGACATCTACATAGCCTGTATTATAGTCTAAAGCACGGATATCAAATAGTACATCACCTTCAGCAATTAATCGTTTTGTAATTTGGTGCTTGTATCCTAGTCCAGAAAACACAGCTAATCCAGGTTGAACTCCATTGCTACCTCCAACAGTTGCAAGTCCACCTCCACCTTTGTAGGTGAGCCACATTTGAGCGTTAGTATTCATGGAAAATCCAATGATTACAAAAAGAGATAAAAGAATTTTTTTCATCGGTTATTAAATTTAGTTTGACAAATATACTTTAAAACCAATAGTTGTTATTCATTAGTATGCTACTTTTGAACTTTGTATGCGACTCAGAGCAGAAAATTTAGTCAAACAATATAAAAAGAGACGAGTCGTAAATGACATGTCTCTTGAAGTAGAACAAGGAGAAATAGTAGGCTTATTGGGTCCTAACGGTGCAGGTAAAACAACTACATTTTATATGACGGTTGGTTTGGTGACTCCGGATGAGGGTGAAGTCTATTTGGATGATGAAAAAATTACAGGTTTAGCCATGTATCAACGAGCTCAGAAAGGGGTAGGTTACTTGCCACAGGAAGCTTCTGTATTCAGAGATTTGTCTGTTGAAGACAATATTTTAGCCGTTCTAGAGCTAACAAATAAATCAAAGGAAGAACAAATTGAAAAAACAGAATCGCTGATTGCTGAATTTGGTTTAGAAAAAGTACGTAAAAATCTCGGAAAGGTATTGAGTGGGGGAGAACGAAGACGCTGTGAAATTGCTAGAGCCCTAGCTGTCGATCCTAAGTTTATTCTATTGGACGAGCCTTTTGCAGGAGTGGATCCAATTGCCGTGGAGGATATTCAACAAATTGTTCAAAAATTGGTTAAACGAAATATTGGGGTATTAATCACTGACCATAATGTACATGAAACGCTCAGTATTGTAAATCGTGCATATTTGCTATTTGAAGGAAAATTACTCAAGAAAGGTACTGCAGAGGAATTGGCTGCTGACGAAATGGTTCGTCATGTATATTTGGGTAAAAATTTTGAACTACGTTCTTAATTTTTATTGAGTAAAATAGTGTTCGACTTTTTCTTTATAATAAGGTTGTAATTCTGGAGAAACTCTTTTCAACATTTCTATTTCTCTTTCTTTTTGCTCTAAGTATTTTTTAATATTATCAGGCATTGAACGTTCAATATCTTGGCCTTCATTTGAAGTTCTACTCTGATCCTGTTCTTGCTCTTTTTCAGCTTTTTCGTGTTCACTTAATTTAAATTCAATTTGCTTGAGTTTTTGAAAGGTTTGGCTGTTCAAACGTTTATTATATAAATCTTCTTCAACCTGATCCATTAAATCTTGTGTTTTTTTCAAATCACCCAAGCTGCTTCCTTTCCCTTCTTTTTGAAGTTTACGATGAAGATCCTGTACCTTTTTTCGAATGGCTGCTTGTTTAGCTGCCATTTCAGCAAATTCTTTGCTTGTTGGTTTGCCTTTCCCTTGCTTTTGACCTTCTTCCAATGCTTTCATTTGTCTGGCTAATTCATCTTGTAATTTTTTTATAGCATTGGCATTGGATTGCTGAGGCTTATCTCCTTTTTCTCCACTTCCTGGCTTTTTACACTCCCCTTTTGGCTTTCCTTTCTTTTGTTTTTGAGCCTTCATTTGAGCCTGCATTTGTTTGAGAGATTCGCTGAGCATCAGTGCTAGATTATTGTATCCAGACATTGCATATTGTTGGGTAACTAACGCATTATTCGTGCTACGTTCTCCCAGATATTTAAGGGATTGATCTAAATTGTCATTAACGCGAGCAATCTCCTCATTTACAAATGATTGGATTTGTTCATTGCGTTTACTCAGTGCAAATAAGGAATCTTCAACCATTTTAGTATCTGATTTGATACGTTGTTGTTTTTGACGAAGTACAACATATTCTGGGCTGTATCGCTGGTTTTTTTTGAAATCTTCCATAAGTGATTCCTGGTCAAACGATAATTGAATTAAATTTTCTAAAATCTGTCGAAGAGTTTGATAATTTTCTCCTTGTTTATCTTCAGTATCTTTATCCATTTCTTGCTGCATTTTTTCAGCCAATTCTTGCAGTTGTTGAGCAGCATCGTCCATCTCTTGGGATGCATCTTTTGATTTGCCTTTTTGTTCCTTAGATAAGGCATCTTGCATTTTTTGATCGATAGATTCTTCTTCTTTCCGGTGGTCATCTATGTCCATCGGATTTTCTAGTGCCTGATTTTTTTCTCTAATATCTTCCAGGTCTTTTTTTACATCTTTATAGGATTGATTTAATTTTTGTTGATCTTGAGCAGTGTTGGGCTCTTTTTTGTCTTTTGTTTTTTGGGCAAGTTCTTTTTGTTTTTTAGCTAGATCATTAATTTTATTTATCGTTTCATTCCGTTTTTTTTCAAGTTCAAGTTCTTTATATAATTCTAACAAACGATCCATTTCTTTATTCATTTGATTTTCATCAAATTTTAAATCTTGCAATGCATTTTGAAGTTCATCTTTTTTATTTTCTTCCATCAATTGTTTGATCTTATCTAAAAGTGCTTTTGTTTTTTCATCCAAAACTTCTTCCATGATTTTTTCCAGTTTTTTTTGTTTTTCTAATAGCTCTTCTTCTATGGGATTAAACTCGTTTTCTTTTACGTTTTTTTCTTTATTTTTTTCGATAGTTTTTTTGATTTGATCAAGAATAGCTTGTTTTTTATCTAACATCTCTTTGATCTTTTGCTGATCGTTCCAATCTAAGTTCTTTTTTTCGGTTAGCATTTTTTCAATGCTATTCATTTCTTTTTCAAGTTCTTTAGAATCGGATTGAGCTTGATTTAATGTAGCTTTTATTTCTGAACTTAGTTGTTCAGTTTGTTGAGCTATTTCTTCCATGGAGGGTATTCGGAACGTGGTCTTGGGTGTTTGTGCAGATTTATTTCCATTGACACCATCATTATCCCATACGGTAAAATAGTAGGTGAGTTCATCATTGGGTCCAACCTGCAATGTATCTATATTCCAATAGAAATAAAATCCTTGTGAAGTTGGAGTAGATGGAATGGGAATAGATTTTCTTAATGAAATTAGTGAATCCTTTTCTCCATATTTCCGGAGCTTATAGTTGAAGTAAAGTCTTGTAAATCCGTGATCATCCCCAATTTCGCCTATGAAATAAATGATTTTTTGACTCATACTATCCTTTTGTTGTTTTACATGAATGGTGGGGTAGATGTCTGGAATGACTTGAATCAAATAGCTCATAGAATCGCCCAAACTTAAATCTTTATTTTCTGTACGTATTTTAAGTTGGCTTGATTCCATACATTGAATTTTAAAATCAGTTTTATTTTTTTTTGGAATATATATCTTGCCAAGCGGATCTATATGCAGCTTGCTTACATTTTGAGTTTTAATTTCCCAGGAAATGGTGGTTCCTTGTGGAACTTTAAGTTCACTCATATTTTCCACTGTTTTGGTAGGAATATCAAGGTATGGAGGATAAATCAACGTAGCGAATGAATTCATCATACGCGGTTTTAGTAACATAGTAAGTGGGTACGTTTTACTTCTGTACCCTCCTGCTTCAAAGTAGATTGATTCTGATTTTTGAATATTTTTAAGCTGATAGATATATGACCCTAATGCATTAGTTCTCATTTTATAGGTGTAATTTCCAATGTGAATGTATACTTCAGATGGAATTTCATTTCCTGTAATCGATAAAGGAATGGGTATGTCTTGCCCTTGTATGTATTTGAGGTCGCCTATGCTACTATTAAACTCAAAGGGTGCTTGTTCCATAAAATGGGTTTGGTAATGGACAAGTCGTTCTGTGCTTTCTTTAAAACCCGGAATAACAATCAGGATACTAAGTAGTACAAATGCGGGTAGTAAAGCATATTTTAGATAAACTTTATTTTTATGAAAGGGTATTGCTCTTACAAATGGAATTGGACTCAGTTGCTCAATTCGTTGATTGATACTTGCCAGAAGCAATAGGCTGTCATTATTCTGAATGGAAGATTGTAATTGAAGGGTATTAATGAGTTTGTCTTGAACTTGAGGGAAATGACGACCTATCAGATCTGCGGCTTCGTTGTAACCAAACTTACGGCGAATTTGAAAAAGGCCTAATAATGGAGGCAAAATATATATAGTAAATATGATGGCCGCAAATACAATTAAACTATAGAAGAGTAGGGTTCGAATAACGGGTTCAAATCGCCCCATATATTCCGCAAAACTTAAGCTGAAAAATGCAATAATGAGTATAGATAAACCTAATATTACCCCTTTTAATAGTTGATTTTGATAGTACTTTTTGATAAAGTACTCCAAACGATCAATAAGGGTAGGATGACTCATAGGTTTTTAGTCTTTTAACTTAACGCGAAAATAGTTGATTTGTTATCGATTTACTCAGCCCAGTTTAAGTAAACTTCTACTTTTCATAATACATTATAACATTTAAATGGTTCTGATAAAATTCAATTCAAAACCCGGTCTCTTTGAGTTACCTTTGTGATCGTTATGATGCGAATGTTATTATTAATCGGGCTATTGCCTTTCCTCGTGGGGACAACACTGCATAGAGAAGATGTGCCTGAAAAAATAAAGTGGGTAGATTTTAATACGGGGATGTCTCTTGCCCAATCTACAGGGAAAATAGCCATGATTGATTGTTATACGGAATGGTGTGGATGGTGCAAGGTTATGGATAAAAAAACCTTTTCAGACCCCAAAATTGCTCAAAAAATAAATGAAAATTTTATAGCCATAAAATTTAATCCAGAGCTTCCAGGGAAATATTTTGCAGGCACACAAGATTCATTAACGGGTCGTCAATTGCTAATGGCTTTATCCAATAATAAGCCAAGTGGATATCCTACTTTTTTCTTTTTTGTACCTCAAGATCGAAAGATATTTCAATTACCCGGATATCAGGATGTCACCCAATTTGGAGAAATACTTGAAAACATGGAAAAGTATCAGATCGAGAGGTTGCCTAAATAAACAAATTTTAACCAGTGGGAAGAAGAAAAGAAAAGCAAAAGCATTACAATAATATAGAACTTGTAGCAGCAGGAGGAGAGGGGCATGCTCTAGCTAAAATTGAGGGTAAGGTTATTTTTGTAAAATATGGTGCACCGGGCGATGTGGTGGATTTGGAAATTGTGGGTAGAAAAAAGAAATTTAGTTTAGCTAAAATCACTCAGCTTCACCATGCTTCGCCAATTCGCATCGAACCGTTCTGTAATCATTATGGAACTTGCGGTGGTTGCAAATGGCAACACATTGATTATAAATCACAGTTGTCCCTTAAAAATCAATGGGCCCATGATTGTTTACAACGCATAGGTAAGTTGGATGTCACTGAAGTTTTACCCATCGTTGGCGCTGAACAAACCCAGTTTTACCGTAACAAAATGGAGTATACATTCTCCAATAAACGTTGGCTGTACGACCATGAATCTTTAGCTGACTTGGACCATACCAATGCTCTAGGTTTTCATGCCCCAGGTCGTTTTGACAAAGTATTATCTATTCAACATTGTGGATTACAAGATGATTTAGGCAATACCATTCGAAATTTTGTTTATGAATTTTGTATAGAGCATGCATTTACATTCTATGATTTGAAAGAACATACTGGATTGATGCGTAACTTAATGCTCAGAAATACTCGAAAAGGTGATTGGATGATTAATGTAATCTTTGCTAAAGACGAACCAGAAAATCGAATTTTATTGTTGGATGCAATTCAAAAAAAGTTTTCACCAGCTGCACTGAATTACTGTATCAATGAGAAGTTGAACGATAGTACCTTCGACCAAACATTTATTTCTTATCACGGAGTTTTCGAAATTCAAGAAGAACTAAATGGTTTGAAATTTAACATATCTCCCAAATCTTTTTTTCAAACCAATCCAGTACAAGCAGAAAAGTTGTATCAAGTGGCTCTTGATTTTGCTGAAATCACAAAAAATGATGTAGTTTACGATTTATACTGTGGCACAGGAACAATCACGTGTTTGGCTGCTAAAAAAGCTAAAAAAGCAATTGGAGTTGAGATTGTAGACGAGGCTATCGAAGCAGCTAATGTAAATGCAAACCTCAATCAACTAACCAATACTACTTTTCTAGTGGGCGACATGAAAGATGTTTTTAATACCACATTTTACGATCAACATGGTCAGCCAGATGTAATCATCACCGATCCGCCTCGGAGTGGAATGCATCCAAGCGTTGTTGCGTATCTAGCTGAAATAAAATGCCCTAAAATAGTATATGTCAGTTGCAATCCGGCAACGCAAGCTAGAGATTTAGCGATGTTGACTGAAGTTTATCAAGTAAATAAAAGTCAAGCAGTAGATATGTTCCCTCAAACTCACCATGTAGAAAATGTGGTACTACTCTCCCTGCGGTAGTTGATACACCATTTCAAAGTCGTCCATAACAAATCCACAACCTATATCAATTACCAAGTCTTTTCGTTGAATAAAACCTAATTTTAGATATGCTTGGATGGCAATTGTATTGTATTTATTTACAGTTAACACAATCGATGAGCAATTTAGATTTTGTGCCTGATGCAAGACAAATTGCATCATTTGACGGCCATAACCTAGTCCTCTATATTTTTTTATAAGGTATATTTTACTGAGAAAAAGCGTCTTATCTTTTTGCTGTTTGAAAGAAAGGTATCCTATATTGTCAATTGCGCAAACGGTATAGTACTGATAACTATCATGAATTTGATTCGTAATGGCAGTGGTTGATTGAAATTTTTCAACCATGTACGCTACTTGGTCTTTACCTATAATAGGAGTGTAGTGCTCTTCCCAAATTTCTCGAGCCATATTGGCTAAAACAGCTATTGAATTAGACTCGATTACAGCCTTAAATATTAGTTTATTTTTCTCCAAAGTTGTAGCCTAAACTCACATTAACAGGCATGTAAAATCGTTGACCTTTACCTTCCCAGTAGTTGAGGTACAAAATATTGTCATCAATATCATCATATTGCTTATTTAAATTAGCGATATTTATTTCATTCTGGGCTTGAACATTTGCATTACTCCAGCCAATACCAAAACTGGTCTCAAAGTATAATTTTTCTCCAATTTTAGATGCTCCTCCCATCAAAAAATAAATGCCAGTCCTTGTTCGGTTGTACTCCATATCTATATTTTGATAGGTTTGACTCATTGAATTGAAATAGGTTAGAGGTCGATTGAATTTTACAAATCCGCCATCGAGACCTACCCCCAAGAAAAGACCCTCAGCTAGGGGAGTATTTTGATGTCTTCGAAGTTGATAAAACCTCAGTTCACCGCCAACTTCCATACCATAATTAATATTCATTTCTGAAGTCGTAGCCAATGGAACGTTTAAATTAATATTGAATGTTGGGAGATTTGTTTTATTAGGAGTAAGGGGAGAAATTTCATAAGAAACATGTAGTTTTTGCACACCCAAACCCATTAGATTTAGAGCATCAATTTTTAGAATTTTGTATGATTCCTTTGTCACAGGAGGTGTAGGCTCATTTTGACCTTGAATGCTCCATCCTGAGAAAATGATTAGTGTTAGAGTGATTAGTTTTAGTTTCATGTGTATTATTTAGTTAGTATAGTACTTAATTTAGTTAGAGTTCCATTACTTTCAATAGAAAATTGATGGATGCCTTTTGAACTTACAGCAATTAATAGTTGGTCTTGAATGATAATGTCAAAGCATCCATCAAGTGGAGTAGCTCCAGCATAATTTGGGGATTCAGGTTGGTCAACTTTAAAGTGTTTGATTTGATTATCATCACAGATGTATAAGTCATTTTGGTAAATACCCAATCCAATGGGACCGGTTAGATTTACTCGAGCTACTTGAGTTGGATTTTTTTTATTGGAGATATCTATAATATCCAAACTATTAATGCCTCTCCAACAAGGTTGATTGCTATTGGTCCTAAGTGTAGAATAAGCATAATTTCCTTGTGCGATTACAGGGTCACAGCTGGTTATATGAGGATAAGTAGATATTTGATGAGGTTGATTAGGGTTGGAAATATCAAATATAAGTACTCCATTTTGAGTGCCTAAGTATAAGTAGTTATCTAGAGAAAAAATGGTTTCGACTCCAGATAATTCATGTTTTGTTTGAAATGTAGGTATGGCTGGATTGGATAAATCATAGGTGAATAATCTATCTTCAGTAGCGATATATAAATGAGCCTGAGCTATGGTAAAACGAGCAGTTGAACCTCCAATGCCAGATCCGCTATTACTCAAACCAGCTTGATTTTTGGTGGATGATGTATTGGGGGATGTAGTGGTTTGTTCACACGAACCTAAGAAAAAAATAATGAGCAAATAATATACTATATTTTTCATGACGATAGATTATTTAATTAGATAACAATCAGGTTGTTGTATCGTATTTAATTCCCAGGAGATAATGGTCCCCTTAGATGGATTAGGGCATTCGAAATAAACTTTATTTTCGGAAAAAGATTCAATAAAAGATGTTGGAGGTCTTAGTTGAAATTTTTCACCAATGTGTGCTTGTTCAAATGCAGTGACTTGAGGTTGAGCGATATCAGTTATGTCTATGGTGACTATACCTACCCCCATGTCTGCATACAAAAAATCATGGTGTATTGCTAAATCAATATTCCCTGGAATTGTAATAAATTGAATGGGGCTTGGTGAGCTGGGATTGGAATTATCAAATACATGAACACCAACGTTTCGCTCATTGATAAAAAGCCATTGGTTGTAGGTGTAAATTTTACCCACAGCAGATAAGTCTCTGGGTGATTGAACAGAAATCATGGCTTGCAGGTCGCTTAAGGTTCCATATATTGGAGTGAGGGCAAGCACATTTGGCTTATTTTGGTCTATTTCGCAACCACTAATCAAACCGATAAAAAGAAGGAATATGATGGTGGATTTATTTGACAGCATGATCAATAAGGTATAATTGAATTGGCGAATTTGATAAATTATTATTACAGTTTTGCAATTTAAAATAAATATGGTGCAAATTTGACAATTAATTAGTGATATGGAGCAAACCATAAATACAAAAGAGCAAGAACTTTTACACTCGTTGGATAGTGATATTAGTGGTTTAAAAAAAGAATTAAATGAAACTATTAAAGCCATAATAGAAGGAGGGTATTCTAAATATCCCATTTTGTTAGCACACGAACAAAACCTACCTATTGCTCAAAAGGTCATTGACAAAACAGATTATCATACACATTTTAATTTTTCTGCAAGTACCATGGAAGAGTTGATAGCCAGAAAAATTATTTCAGATGATAAAAAAGAGGCTTTCAAAGAACAATTCATTGCACATACTGATTCATTTTGTATTTTGCTTGTTCATCCAGAGAGTATGCGATTTATTTTTCGATTAAAGTAAAGCATGAGTAAATCATCTTGTGTAGCCATCGTCGTTTTAAATTATAATACAGAAGTATTATTGTCAAAGTATCTGCCTAGCATTCTAGCGACAAATTATGATAATAAGGAAATTTGGGTGGTCGATAATGCGTCTACGGATGGCTCTTTAGCATTACTACACGAAAATTATTTGGACCAAATTAAAGTGTTGCAGACCCCAAAAAATTTGGGATATGCTGGGGGATATAATTGGGCCTTGAGTCAAATTAATGCAACGTATTATGTATTGATAAACAGTGATGTTCGAGTGACTAAAGATTGGTTGCAACCCTTGGTTAAAATGGCAGAAAACAACGATCAAATTGCAGCCATTCAACCTAAAATATTGGCGGATAAAAATCCAGATTTTTTTGAATATGCTGGGGCTAGTGGAGGATATCTCGATTGCTGGGGATATGCTTTTTGTAGAGGGAGGATAATGGATGCCCTTGAAAAAGATAATAATCAGTATGATAGTGCGGTACCCATATTTTGGGCTTCAGGTGCCTGCCTATTTGTTCGGTCCACGGCCTTTCACGCAGTGCATGGATTTGATGATGATTTATTTGCACACATGGAAGAAATTGATCTATGTTGGCGGTTGCAGCATCAAGGACATCAAATTTATGTAGAACCTCAATCGATAGTGTATCATCTGGGTGGCGGAACATTGAGTGAAGGGTCATCATTCAAATATTTTTTGAATTTTAGAAACAGCCTTATTGTACTTTCTAAAAATACTACATCCACATTTTGGATGCTTCAAGTTCTTTGGCGGATGGTTTTGGACGGTTTAGCGAGTATCAAATTTATAGCTGATGGGAAACCTCAGCTGATAGGAGCCATCTTGAAAGCTCACGGGGCATATTGGTCTACCTTAAATAAAACCTTACATAAACGAAAACGGATTCAACTGTCTTCGAAACACCAACCTAAGGTATATCAACGGTCAATTATTTGGGCTTATTTTATTCTGAAAAAAAAGAAATTTACAGCGTTAAAAGATGTTGAATAGCCAATTGGTAACTCTGTAGTCCAAGTCCAAAAATGCCTCCTACCACATATTGAGATAGCAGTTCTTGGTGGCGTTCAGATTCTCGTTGGTAAATATTCGAAATATGAACAGAAATAACGGGTGTTTTAATGGCTGCAACTGCATCAGCAAGAGCAACAGATGTATGTGCATATCCACCAGCGTTGAGTATAATTCCAGTATACCTTTCGTCAGCTTGATGTAAGGTGTTTATGAGATCGCCCTCAATATTACTTTGAACGTAATCGATTGTGTGGTCAGAAAATTTCGCTTGTAGGTTAGTCAAATAGACGTTAAAATTTTGATCACCATAGATGGTTGGTTCACGTTTTCCAAGCAAATTTAAATTAGGTCCGTTTAGAATGAGTATTTTCAAAAATGTATCTTTTAAATGGTTCAAAGTTATACATTTGTTTCATCATTTTAGCTGTATGAGCGATCCAATAAAACACGAGTGCGGTGTAGCCTTAGTTCGGTTACGAAAACCACTAACTTATTATCGTGAAAAGTATGGTACTGAATTGTATGGTCTCAAAAAACTGCAAATGTTGATGAACAAGCAGTTGAATCGTGGTCAAGACGGAGCAGGACTTGCTGTAATTAAATTAGATCCAGAATATGGAAGTCGTTACATTGCCAGAGAGCGTGCCATTGGCTCGGGAGCAGTGGCAACCTTATTTGAACGATTGAATGCTAAACATCAAGCATTGGATCAAACTTTAGCTCAGGAAACAGCATGGCTAAAAAAAAAATATCCTTATGCAGGAGAACTTTTATTGGGTCATTTACGATATGCAACACATGGGAAAAATAGCATAGAAAACATTCACCCTTTTCTCCGACAAAACAATTGGATGAGCAGGAATTTAGTGTTAGCTGGAAATTATAACATGACCAATGTTCAAGATATGTATCGTCAGCTCATTGATTTGGGGCAACATCCAAAAGAAATTAGTGACAATGTTACCATGCTTGAAAAAATTGGTCATTTTTTGGACGAAGAAAATGCCCGTTTATATCGTGAATACAAAACCCAAGATATGAATAGTTTGGATATCGCTGACCAAATCAAACAAAATTTAGATTTAGAGGATGTCTTAAAAAATGCATTTAAGAGTGTAGATGGAGGATATAATATAGTAGGACTGATAGGTGATGGTAATGCTTTTGTAATGCGTGATCCTAATGGGATTCGCCCTAATTATTATTGGGCTGATGAAGAGGTGATTGTAGTAGCTAGTGAGCGATCAGCCATTCAAACGGCTTTTGATCTTCAGATGGGAGATTTAAAAGAGGTGAATCCTGGTTCTGCCCTAATTATTCATCGCGATGGAACCTTCAAAGAAAAACAAATCTTGCCTCAATTGGAACGGAAGTCCTGCAGTTTTGAACGCATTTACTTTTCTCGAGGTAGTGATGGAAAAATTCACGAAGAACGAAAACAATTAGGTCGTAAACTAGCACGTAGTATTCTCAAAAGACTCGATTATGATATTCGGTCAACTGTTTTTTCATACATTCCCAATACAGCAGCAACCTCCTATTATGGTCTTATCGATGGGATATACAAATATCTTGATAAGTGGAAACGCGAAGCTATTTTAAAATTGGGTCCCAAGGCTACTGGAGCTGAAATAGATGCTTTGTTATCTGTAAAGATTCGTCGGGAGAAATTACTTGTAAAAGATGCCAAAATCAGAACATTTATAGCCCAAGATGCTGGGCGAGATGATTTAGTGGGGAATGGATATGATGTTACATATGGTCTGGTAAAACCTACAGATACATTAGTTGTAGTTGATGATAGTATTGTTCGAGGAACTACCTTGAAAAAAAGTATACTTCGAATATTAGATCGGTTGGGGCCAAGAAAAATTATTGTCGCTTCCTCTGCACCCATAATTAAATATCCGGACTGTTATGGTATTGATATGAGTCGAATGAATGAATTCATTGCATTTAAAGCCGTAAAAAGTTTGCTTGCCAAAAGAAATAATCTACAGTTTATGGATGAAGTGTTTGAAGCATGTAAGCAAGAACTCACAAAACCTATGGAAAAAATGGAGAATAAAGTAAAAATGCTTTACGATCAATTTACAGATAAAGAAATTGAAGACGAAATTGCCTTATTGGTAACCCCAGAAGATATCAATGCAGAGGTAGAGATTGTTTATCAAACCATAGAGAATTTGAATGTATCGTGTCCCAACCACCTGGGCGACTGGTATTTTTCAGGCAACTATCCCACTCCAGGAGGAAATCAGGTGGTTAATCGCAGTTTTGTATACTACATGCAAGGGAGTTCAGATCGAGCCTATTAATTTGCCTTGATTCCAACAGTTCTTGATAGCATCACACAATAACATTATGTATTTTATTTTCTCCAAACCAATAGGGGATATCCTCTAATCCGTTGGCAGGTTTGGTGATAATTAAGTTGGCTTTTTTCCCAATCTGAATACTGCCCACTTCGTTTTGAATTTCCATAGCAAATGCTGCGTTATAGGTTAATGCATTGAAGGCCTCTTCAGGTGTGAGTTTCATTTGGGAACAGGCAAGTCCAAAAGCCAAGTTGAGATTACTGCTTGGAGCAGATCCTGGATTGAAATCACTAGCAATTACAAGGGGAATATTGTTTTTTATTAGTTTTTTACCAGGGGTGTATGGGATGTCTAAAAATAAGGAACACAAGGGTAAGGCTGTGGCTAATGTGTTGGATTTTTTTAATACAGCATAATCCTCATCAGTCATTACCTCCAAGTGATCTACAGAAAGTGCTCCATGAGAGCATGCTAACTGAACAGCTCCGAAACTACTAAATTGATTTACATGAACTTTAGCTTTAAGTCCGTATTTGTCGCCAGCTTCAATTACTTGTTTTAGGTCATCTAAGTCAAAATAGCCTGTTTCGCAAAAGATATCGATGTAATCGGCTAGATTCTCTCCAGCTATTCGAGGCAACATTTCATTGCAAACGAGATACATGTATGCTGCCTTATTGTTTTTAAATTCCTCAGGGATGGCATGTGCACCCAAGAAAGTCGATTTAATTGGAATAGGTGATAGCTGTTTTAAGATACGAATCACACGAAGCATTTTCATTTCATCTTCGATGTTGAGTCCATAGCCACTTTTAATTTCTATAGCCCCAGTACCATTTTTGATGACTTGTTCGAGTCGGATGTGAGCATCATCATAAAGTTCTTGTTCACTCATATCGTGCAACTTTTTTGCCGAGTTTAGAATTCCTCCACCAGCTTCTGCAATTTCTTGGTAGGATTTACCGTGTAGTCGCATTTTCATCTCGTCACTTCTACTTTTAGCAAAAACAAGATGTGTATGCGAATCTACATACATGGGCAATACCAATTTATGAGTACAATCATGGGCAGTCAATTCGGTGTTTGGACAATCAGTCATGGGACCAAAATCATGAATAATTCCATTTCGAATGATTAAGTATGCATTATCTAACGTTTGTACATGGCCTTGTGAACTTCCTTTTTTTACCTCATTAGAATTTTTAGTGATTCCAATTAGTTGTTTGATGTTGGTAAGTACTATATTATTCATGGGGCTGTGGTGTATAAACTGAGAGCAAAAATAGGGGTTAGATTCTGAAAGGATAGTTAAAAAAAATAGACCGCATCTGAAAGATGCGGTCTATGCGTTAGCTTAAACTAAAAAACTAAAATGTAATAATGAAAAAAAGATCAAATTCATGGAGTTATACCAAACAACTAAATCTCCTCTCAAAACTTATTCAGTACAAAGTTGAGGGGGTAAATTGAATTAAAATATGACTAAAATATGATATTGGTCATATTTCGATATGATTTTTATACGTATTTGGAATTATTTAGCAAAAGATACGGCTCTTCGTTCACGAATTACAGTTACTTTGATTTGGCCTGGGTAAATCATTTCTTTCATGATTTTTTGAGAAATATCAAATGATAGCAGGTCTGCACTTTTATCGTCTAATGAATCACTGTCAACAATAACTCTAAGTTCTCTCCCCGCTTGAATAGCGAAAGCATTTTCAACTCCATTAAAACCAATAGCTAATTTTTCAAGATCTTGTAATCTTTTGATATAGCTTTCACTATCTTCTCTTCTAGCTCCTGGTCTAGATCCGCTGATGGCATCACAGGCTTGAACGATTGGTGAAAATAGATTTGTCATTTCAATTTCATCGTGGTGAGCACCTACGGCATTACATACTTCTGGATGTTCGCCGAACTTTTCACATAATTTCATACCAAGCAAAGCATGTGGCATTTCACTATCAGTATCGGGGACCTTCCCAATATCGTGAAGAAGGCCAGCTCGTTTTGCACGTTTCGCATCCAAACCAAATTCGGCAGCCATGGTAGCGCATAAATTTGCAACTTCTCTACTGTGTTTGAGAAGGTTCTGACCATAAGATGATCTAAATCTCATTCGACCAACCATTCTTATTAGTTCAGGATGAAGCCCATTGATTCCAAGGTCGATAACTGCTTGTTCTCCATATTCAACTATTTCTTGGTCTACATCTTTTTTAGTTTTCATGACAACTTCCTCAATCCTAGCGGGATGGATTCTGCCATCTGCAACTAATCGGTGAAGAGCAAGTCTTGCAATCTCTCTTCTAACAGGGTCAAATCCAGATAAAATAATTGCTTCAGGGGTATCATCTACAATGATTTCTATTCCAGTTGCGGCCTCTAAAGCTCTGATGTTTCTTCCTTCTCGGCCAATTATTCTACCTTTTACATCATCATTGTCAATATTAAATACAGTTACAGAATTTTCAATGGCTTGTTCTGCTGCAGTACGTTGAATAGTTTGGAGTATCATACGTTTTGCATCTTTATTGGCTGTTAACTTTGCTTCTTCTATAATCAGTTTTTGTTGAGCTAGGGCTTCAGTATGTGCATCTTTTGCAACAGCTTCTATCATTTGACTTTTAGCTTCTTCTTTGCTTAAACCTGCAATTTTTTCTAATTGATTTATTTGTGCACCAATTTGATCTTTAAGCTCCTCTTGTTTAGATTTAACAATTTCCATTTGATTGGAAAGATTTTTTTTGAGCGTATCTAGTTCCTTTTCTTTCTGAATGTTATTTTCAATTTTGGAATCAAGACTTTGCTCTTTTCGTTTCAAATCATTGAATCGTTGATCGAGTTCTCTTTCTTTTTCTCTGGTAGATTGTTGATGCTCATTTTTAAGTTTATGGAATTTTTCTTTTGCTTCTAGTTCACGTTCTCTTTTGTATGCATCTGCTTTAGCTTGAGCTTCCTTCAATAGTATTGAAGCTTGAGCTTCCATTTCTGCAGCTTTAGTACTTGTGTTTTTGGATGCGATGGTCCATGCAACTCCACCTCCCACGGCAAGACCAATTAGGGCAATTATTGCTTCTATCATTTTTCTTTTTTGTTTGTAGAAAAAGAACGGGTGATTTGAACTAGAAAATCTCTAATAGGTATAGACGTTTAAATTTCGAGCAGTTGCTCAAGTTTTTTAAGCTTACTATCTATTATTGAAAAGTCATCAGATGAGGGTTGTCTCTTATATTTTTCTGAAGCAAATTCAAGGGCAACCATAGCTAATGCATCTTGTTTGTCTTTTATAGAAAAATTTTGAGTATAAAACCTTGCTCGTTCATTAATGTGGTTCACTGAATTTCGGACATTTTCTTCATCCTTTATTGGAATTCGTAATGGATAGAACCGATCACTAATATTGACTTTTATGGGAATCTCTTGCTCAGACATACCGTCTGTTTCTGTGTTAATTTATAGGTTAATTAGTGTGATACATTGATTAATTTCATGAATCAACTGATCTATTTTATGTTTAAATTCAGTGCGATCTTCAGATTTATCAATACTCTGTGCAAGTTTAATCATTTTATTTGTTTCCTCAATATTTTGAATTGACTCAGATGAAATTTTTATTTGATTATTCAATTTTTGATTTTCTTCCAGAAGTTTTTGGTTTTGAATCCTAAGTGCTTTATTTTTTTCTTGTAGTTGAGTAATTTTAAATTCGATATGTTCTAAACGTGCGAGTATCTCCATTATTTTCGAATAACAGCGTGAAGACTTTCTTCTAAATTTTGAATTAGTTTTTGCATCAATTGATCAATCTCTGCATCTTCCATCGTTTTATTTTCATCATATAAATAAAAGGCTACAGAAAATGAGCGTTGATCAGGGTTAAGTGGTTTGCCTTGATAAACATCAAATAATAAAATGTCCTTGAGCTTATTATGTAGGCATGATTTAGCAATTTTTGTAACAGATTTGTAAGCAACTTGTTGATCCAATACAATAGATAAATCTCTTCGGACAATTGGGAATACGGGAATGTCTTTAAGTTTGATATTTACATTCGTTTTTGCCATGCAAGCCTCCCAATCAATGTGAAGTGAAATGACATCTTGTTTAAGCCCATGGTGCTTTTTTTGCTGAGACGTGATAGTATCATATGTGATAATTGATTCCATATCAGACTCACTTATATTGAGCTTTTTTCCAATATTAGTGACAATTGCTCGAAGTTCATGATCAGTTAAAGAGGTGTTTGTTGTACTCCAATGTTCAGGATGTCGATTTCCAGTAAAGGTTAATTGAAGAATTTCTTTTTCATGGTATTGCTTCTCAACCTTGAAATAAGTTTTCCCAAATTCAAAAAATTTCAAATTGGTGTTTTTACGATTCAGATTATAGGATATGGAACTTAAAGCAGAATTTAGAAGATCCATTCTTAAAATATCCATATCATTACTCAGTGGATTCATCATACGAATAGCTCGATTCAAATCTTGTTCTTCATAAAATCGTGATGCTATCAGTGAATTATTCATGATTTCATTAAATCCAATGGCAGACAAATAGTTGCTGATTTTTGTCTTTAATTTATGTGGCGTATTTTTTTCAATAACTGAGGGGACGTAATTCACCTTTTCTGGAATAGGAATATTATTGAAACCAAATATACGTATGATCTCTTCGTAAATGTCGACTGGTCGTTCAATGTCAGTTCGATATCTTGGCACTTCTAAAAGTACATTAATGTCATTATTGGCAATGATTTTAATTTCTAAGCTATGTAAAATTTCAAGTGCTGTTTCTTTGGGGATTTCGTATCCTATAAAAGCATTGAAATCATTGAAATTAATCTCAATTTGTCGAGGCGACATGATATCTGGGTATATGTCTTGTATGTCAGAGGATATGTCGCCGCCGGATAATTCTAAAATTAGATTGGCTGCTCTTGTCAAAGCAAATTCAACCATTTCGGGATCAGTGCCTCGTTCAAAACGATAACTTGAATCCGTATTCAACCCTAATTTTTTTGCTGTTTTTCGAATGGTTGATGGGTCGAAGTATGCACTTTCAATGAAAATATTTTGTGTATTTTCAGATACACTGCTGCTTAAACCTCCCAATACACCTGCTATAGCAATTGGTTTTTCTGAATCTGAGATGATGAAGTGGTCCTCAGATAATTCTCGTTCTACCTGATCCAAGGTGATTATCTTTTCTCCTTTTTTTGCAAATCGTGGAATTATTTGTTGTTCAGATATTTTATCTGCATCAAAAATATGAATGGGTTGTCCAATTTCATGCATGATAAAATTGGATATATCTACTATCACGTTAATGGGCTTCAGGTCAAGTGATTGTAGCCGTTTTTTAAGCCAATCAGGGGATTGCTTAACTTTAACAGAACTAATTGATATCCCTGCATATCGTGGACAGGCCTTGAAATCACGGATAATGATTTTTACCCTATCTGTTCCTCTAGTGTCAAGTTTTTTTATTGTTGGTTTTTTATACTTTGTGCCTGTCAATGCTTGTAGTTCCCTTGCAATACCCATATGAGATATAGCATCGCCACGATTAGGAATAATAGCAATTTCGATTTGATAGTCATTCTCAACAGGGTAGATATCAGTTAAGCATGAGCCTGGAACCAATTTAGCGTCTAGTACCATAATTCCGTCATGATTATTTCCTAAACCTATTTCATCTTCAGCACAAATCATTCCTTCTGAAATTTCACCACGTATTTTTGCTTTCTTAATTTTAAAGCTATCATTTTCCTTGTAGAGGGTAGTACCTATTGGAGCAACTACAACTTTTTGACCCTTTGCAATATTTTTAGCTCCACAGACGATGGATAATAATTGAGGTTTACCTATGCTGACTTTTGTTAGATTTAAAGAATCTGCATTAGGATGATTGGTTACTGAGATAACTTCTCCAACAACTAGATTTTTAAGTCCACCTTTAATAGATTCGATAGGTTTTACATGTTCTACTTCAAGCCCACTCATAGTTAGTTTTTCACACATTTCCTCCAACGGAAGATCTATCTGAATCATTTGTTTAAGCCAGTTTAAGGATATCTTCATGATAATATACTTCAACGAAGATAATTGTGTATTTTTAATCTCTAAAGTAAGGTGCTATTATTTATGCATAATTTATTAAAATTGCATGTATAATATGAATAAACAACAGATTCAAGAAAGTTTTCAGGCCTTTGCGGAATTGGCAACTATTTATCTACCAAAATTAATCTCTGGGCTTCTACTTTTAGTTGTTGGTTGGTGGACAATTGGGAAGTTTATCCGATGGTTTCAAATAAAATTAGAAAATTCCAAAGTTGAATTTACTTTAGTTCCTTTTTTGTCTAGTTTAACAGGTTTTGTTTTAAAACTCCTATTACTCGTTAGTGTAGCTTCTGTTTTAGGGATAGCAACTACGAGTTTTGTCGCTATGCTGGGTGCCGGCTCTTTAGCTGTTGGTCTAGCCCTTCAAGGTAGCTTATCTCATTTTGCAGGAGGAGTAGTTATCTTATTTTTCAAACCTTTTAAAGTTGGTGATGTAATTGAGCTTGATGGCATAAAAGGCACCGTTCAATCCATTACTATTTTGTATACCATTGTTACTACACCGGATGATAATACGGCAGTTATTCCCAATGGTCAAGTAGCCAACAATAAAGTGATTAATTTTACGAAAGAAAACAATCGAAGAATAGATCTCCTAGTAGGTATATCATATAGTCAAGATATTGATCAGGCTAAACAAGTCATTTTAGATGCTTTAAATTCGGAGCCCCTCATACTTGATTCTCCTGCTCCCTTCGTTGGTATTGAAAGTTTTGGTGATAGTGCAGTTAATCTTGCTTTTAGGCCCTACTCAAAATCAGTAGATTATGCTGAAGCAATGTTCGCAGCGAATGAAGTAGTAAAAAAAGCCTTAGATAAACATAATATTGAAATTCCCTTTCCTCAAAGAGACCTCAATATTCGATCAGGTAATCTATAATTTTAGCATTTGCAATACCAACTCAGGCGGTCTGCATAATCTAGCTTCCTTAGCTGTTTCCACAATAGGTCTTTCCATTAATCGTGGATAATCAATCATGGCCTGTATGTATTCATTACGACTTAAAACTTTGTCTTTGTAATTTTCTTTCCATTGAGCTTCATTTTTTCGTATCAGTTCTTCGGGTTGAATACCCATTTTTCGAATTAACACGTTAAGTTGATCAAAGGATAAAGGATTTTTAATATAATCTATAATTGTTACTTCTGTATCTGATATCAAAGCTAGACATTGCCTGCTTTTTGAGCATCTATTATTGTGATAAATTTTCATTTTATACTAGGATCACCCATTACAGTAGTATATTTAAGAACTAATTTTTTTTCTGGGAAAATGCGTTTGTAACAGCTTTGTACAGCTAATGTAGCTTCATGAAATCCACAAAGGATAAGTTTGAGTTTACCTTCATATTGATTAATATCACCAATAGCAAATATTCCAGGAACATTAGTTTGGTAATCTTTTGTATTCACTAAAATGGCTTCCTTACCAAGATCTAAGCCCCAGTCCTTGATAGGTCCTAATTTTGGACTCAGTCCAAATAGGGGTATAAAATGGTCAGCTTTAATAGAAATAACTTCTTTGTTTTTTTGGGTTACTTGGATTGAACTTAAGTTGGTGTCTCCATCCAATCGAGTTACTTGTGCTTCAGTAATTAGATCAAGTTTGTCAGTTTTAGATAAATTTTCTACTTTCTCTACGGAATCTAGAGCACCTCTAAATTGAGTTCTTCGATGAACAAGAGTAACATGGCTTGCGACATCTGTTAGAAAAATACTCCAATCTAGAGCACTATCTCCCCCTCCAGCAATCACTACTTTTTTGTCGCGATACAATTCTGGATCTTTAATAATGTATTCGACACCACAGTCTTCAAATTTTTCTAAATTTATGAGTTCAGGTTTTCGTGGAGCGAAACAGCCCAATCCTCCTGCAATCATGACATTAGGTGCTTTATGTATAGTTCCTCTGTCTGTAGTTACCAAAAATTGATCATCCTCTGTTTTAATTATACTCTCAGCACGTTCACCTAGAGTAAACCCTGGTTCAAATGGACGAGATTGTCTCATCAGGTTATCAATAAGTTCTCCGGCAAGAATACTTGGGAAACCAGGAATATCATAAATGGGCTTTTTAGGATAAATCTCTGCTAATTGGCCCCCAGGCTGTGGAAGATAATCGATTAAATGGCATTTTAACTTCAATAATCCTGCTTCAAATACAGCAAATAGCCCTGTAGGGCCTGCTCCAATAATGATAATGTCTGTTTCTATCACGCTGCAAAGGTAATTATCTAAAAATACTCTCCCTACCTATTCATCAGACATTTATTCAATTTTTAGATATTAATTTAAAATTGAATAAAAATTAGTAGGACTACCTAATTTTACAGCCGTGAATTGGGACATTACATTTGGGTATTCAATATGGTTTATTCTGTTTTGTTTGGGTGCAGGGGTAGCATATGCATTGTTGTCTTATTATTTTTGGCCTAATTCAATAAATCACCTAAGTAAAAGAGTCAGAATTATTTTGTCTATAATTCGTTTTTTGTCTGTGAGTATACTGGCTTTTTTTATCATGGATCCAGTAGTAAAACACCTAAAGTATCTCAAACAAAAACCAATACTGGTATTTCTCCTCGATGACTCTCAATCAATGAATATTGACTCTCAATCAAGAAAATTAGCCATACAGAGTCTAGATAAATTTGAAAATGAACTTTCGGAGCAATATCAGATAGAACGAATCAAGTTCAGCAATACCCTTACCTATTCCGAAGATCAACCCACTTTTTTTGGTGAAGAAACCAATATAAGTAAGGCTTTGTATGGGGTGAAGGATCAATACTATAATCAAAATTTAGGGGGGGTGCTGTTAGTTTCAGATGGAATTTTTAATAACGGAAGTAATCCAATAACAATTGCTCAAAACTACAGAACTCCTATTTATACATTGGCTGTTGGTGATACAAGTGTGCATGCTGATTTAAGAATACACCATGTGGCTCATAATTCTATGGTTTATTTAGGAAATGATTTCAAATCAAGCATAGAAATAAAATCAACTCAACTCAAAGGGAAAACGGGTAAGCTACTAGTGCTCCAAAATGGGATTGAATTTTATTCCAAAGACTTTGAAATAACCAATCATGATTTTTTTGTAGAATATGATGTGACCTCTCATGCAGCTCGTTCAGGCATGAATCGTTTTGATGTGCAGCTAACGGTTTTTGATGAAGAGAAAAATATTCAAAATAACACATCCGTATTTTATGTAGAAGTAGTAGATAGTAAAAAAAATATTGGGGTTTATAGCCATAGTCCACATCCAGATATTGGTATGCTGAAATCAGCTATTTCATCCAATGAAAATTATGAAGTTGATTTGTGTATCAACAACTTGAAATCATTCGATAAATTTGACTTAGTTATTTTATATGACTGGTTTTCTAATTCCAAGGAATTGCAATGGTTTGAGGCATTAAAATTAGCAAAAATCCCAGTTTTATGTGTTTTTGGAGAACGTTTTGATCCGGCTTATTTTAACTCTGGGAGTCAGCGAATATCGTTTGACTCAAAGTTGAAATCATTTAACCTTACTCTCCCATTATTCAATCCCAAATTTGATTACTTCAACATAGATAATTTAGCAAAAACTATAGAGAAATGGTCACCCTTAAAATCTCCTTTTGGCGCTATTAAGGGATACAAGCCTTCAGATGTGTTGATGTATCAAAAAATAGGTGCTGTTGAAACCAATGATCCTATGTGTGTTTTACACGATGAATCTGGTTATCGATATGGAATTTTTTTAGGGCAAGGGATATGGAAATGGGAATTATCTGACTATGAGCAAAATGATAATCATGATGTCATCTATGGTGTTGTCAATCATATGATTCAATATCTTACTGTCAAAAATCAACAAAAATTACTTCGAGTTACGACAACAGCCTCGGAGTATGGAGTTCAAGAACCTGCCATTTTTAAAGGTGAATTATATAATAACAGCATGAACTTAGTGTTCGATAAACCTATCCATATTACCATAAAAGATGAGCAAAAAAATGAACTGATGTATACAATGAATGCAAAAAATGAACGATATAGTCAATCAATTAATGGTTTGAGGCCGGGGATTTATAAGTATACAGCCAGTGCCATGTTAGGAGGATTGCAATACAAAGATCAGGGAGTATTTATGGTATCGGATCAAAAAAAAGAATGGATGAATCAACAAGCGGACTATTCACTACTTCAAAAAATTTCGTATTACTCAAACGGATATTTTTACACTCCAGGTACATTAAGTAGTCTTAAAAATAGGCTACTTAAACAGGATACTTCAAAGACTCAGATTTCTGAAGAAAATTCTTATCATGATTTAATTGAATTTAAAGGTATATTTTGGTTGGTCATTATCTTGCTTTCAATAGAATGGTCTATTAGAAAATGGAGTGGTGCTTATTAGATATATAGAGTCTAAAACTAAAATTTAGAAAATTATTTTTCTTAAACGTGGGAAAAAAGTACTTTTGCAGTCCTTGTATAGGAATATATATCATTTATAAAAATGCAATTAACAGCGGAAAAGAAAACAGAAATAATCACACAGTTTGGTGGAAGTGCAACAAATACTGGTCATGCAGAAGCACAAGTTGCTTTGTTCACCTATAGAATTAAGCATTTGACTGAACACCTTAAAATAAATAAGAAAGATTTTTCTACAGAGTTAACACTTGTTAAACTTGTGGGTAAAAGAAGATCTTTGTTGAATTATATTGCAAAAAAAGATATTGTTCATTATAGAGAACTTATCAAGCAACTAGGTATCAGAAAATAACCCCTGTTGCCTTTAATTAAAGGTTAACTCAAAATCTGAAAAAAGTCCCAACCGTGAAAGTAAGATAGACACCTCTTGGTGTTGACTTTTTTGTTTTCATGTCGATCAGCTTAAAGTATATCGCACTTAGTGATATTCTTTATGTTCAACATTGTAAGTAAAAATGGTAACATTTTAAAAAAAACAGAGCGGTACTGCCGCAAAAATTATGAACATATTTACACAAAAATTAAGTTATGGAGATGGCAAAGATGTCATTCTAGAAACTGGGAAATTGGCTAGACAAGCTCATGGAGCTGTTGTAGTTTCTCAAGGAAAATTAAAATTACTTGCAACCGTAGTTTCAAATAAAGATGCAAGAGAAGGAGTAGATTTCCTCCCATTATCAGTAGATTACCAAGAAAAATTTGCTGCTGGGGGAAGAATTCCTGGTGGATTTCTTCGCAGAGAAGGTCGCTTATCCAACGCTGAAATTTTAGTTTGTAGAATAGTTGACCGAACGCTAAGACCTCTTTTCCCATCAGATTATCATGCAGAAACGCAGGTAATGATTCAGCTTATATCTGCAGATCCAGAGATAATGCCAGATGCTTTAGTCGGTTTAGCAGCTTCAGCTGCGCTAACTCTAACAGATATTCCATTTGAGGGCCCTGTGTCAGTTTTACGTGTAGGTAGGATCAATGGGGATTGGGTTATAAATCCACTTGCTCAGGAAATGGAAAATTCAGATGTAGATTTAATGGTGGCTGGAACAGCGGCTGATATTAATATGGTTGAAGGAGAGATGAATGGCATATCTGAAAAAGAAATGGTTGAAGCTTTAAAGTTTGCTCATAACCATATTAAAAAAGATTGTGAAGCGCAACTAGCATTTTGCAATCAGATGGGTGGACGAAAATCGTTTAGAGATTATCATCATGAAACTAATTCTGACGAACTAAAAAGTCAAGTGATGGATGCTACCTATCAGCAATACTACGACGCTGCAAAAACTCCTTCTGTAAAGGAAGAACGTTCAGAAAAATTCAAAGCTATAGATGATGCCTATATCAATTCACTTCCTGAGGATACAGATGATATGACAATGATCATGGTTAAACGATATTTAGCTAAGTCCAAAAAAGAAGCAGTTCGTAATATGATGCTTGATCTTAAACAGCGTCTAGATGGAAGAGCCTTAAATGAGGTAAGACAAATTTGGACAGAAGTGGATTATCTCCCATCTGTTCATGGTTCAGCCTTATTTACTAGAGGTGAAACTCAGTCATTGACATCTGTAACACTTGGTTCTAAATTGGATCAACAAATGATTGATAATTACCAAGAAAAGAGTTTCAGTAAATTTATGCTACATTATAATTTCCCCTCCTTTTCTGTAGGAGAGGCAAGACCCAACAGAGGTCCTGGAAGAAGGGAAATTGGACATGGAAATTTAGCCGAAAGAGGGTTAAAAAGAATGATCCCTGATGATTTTCCATATACATTAAGAATAGTGTCTGACATCCTAGAAAGTAACGGAAGTAGTTCTATGGCTACAGTATGTGCTGGAAGCATGGCGATGATGGATGCGGGAATTCAAGTAAAATCAGGTGTATCCGGAATTGCAATGGGGATGGTAGCTGATAGTAAAGGTAGGTATGCAATATTATCTGACATACTCGGTGATGAGGATCATTTGGGAGATATGGACTTTAAAGTTGTTGGCAACGAAAAAGGAATCTATGCATGTCAAATGGATATGAAAGTAGATGGTCTTTCATACGATGTATTAGAAGAGGCTCTATTGCAAGCCAGAGAAGGACGAATGCACATTCTTCATGAAATGGAGAAAACGATTTCTAGTCCTAATGCTGGTTATAAAGATCATGCTCCACAAATAGAAATGATGACTATACCCAAAGATAAAATTGGTGCTGTAATCGGATCTGGAGGAAAAGTGATACAAGAAATCCAACAAAAAACAGAAGCCATTGTTACCATAGAAGAAGAAGGTGACTTTGGAATTGTAGAAATTAGTGGTGTTGGAAGTGGGCCTATCGAAGCGGCAAAGGAATGGATTCTAGGTATTATTACAGATCCTGAAGTGGGAACAGAATATGTAGGTAAAATAAAATCAGTTGTTGATTTTGGAGCTTTTGTAGAAATACTGCCAGGCAAAGAAGGATTGCTTCATATTTCAGAAATAAGCTGGGAAAGAATAGAAACCATGGAAGGTGTGTTTGAAGAAGGTGAAGAGGTAAAAGTGAAACTTATTGAATTTGATGAGCGCAACGGAAAACTCCGACTTTCTCGAAAAGTACTACTTGAAAAACCAGAAGGCTATATTGAGCGTCCACCAAGAGAGCGAAAAGATAGTAATAGAAATAATAATGATAGACGTGGCGGTAGAGATAACCGACATAGAGATAATCGAGGTAGAAATAATCGAGATTAATTCGTTTTTAAAAAGACGATATCACAAAAAAAAGGTGAGCCTATAGGCTCACCTTTTTTTTTATTCTATACTATAAAAATAGAATAAATCGAGGGTAATCTATTCGTATATAAACGGTTATAATAAAAAAATGGGAATTTAATTTAAGATTTAAATAATTGATAATCAATGAATTGAGTTGAATTGTGGATTACTTTTGTAAAAAAGTGGTAGATAGTGGGAGAAAGTGGGAAAATTGGTTTTATTTTTACCGCTGTAATCAATTATTAGATGTCAAAATCCCTATACATCGGAGAATACGCCGTAAAGCTAGATGATAAAGGTCGTGTGGTTTTGCCAGCAGGCTTAAAAAAGCAACTTCCTAAGGATGTGGTAGGTCGTTTAGTCATTAATAGAGGGTTTGAAAAATGCCTTACACTTTATACCCGCAGAGATTGGGATCTGGAATTGGGGAACCTTAGTACGTTGAATCATTTCAATAAAAAGCATCGAATGTTTATTCGGCAATTTAGTAACGGAGCAACTGAGGTGAATCTAGATAATGCTTCTCGATTGTTAATACCAAAAAAATTATGTGAGTATGCAGGTATTCAAAATGAAGCAGTTTTTTATGCTTATGGAAATCGAATAGAGATCTGGAGTAAACAGTTATATGATGAAATGATGGAGGTGGATTCAGATGATTTTGCTGATTTAGCGGAAGATGTTATGGGGAATATTCAACAAGGAGGTACGGATGAGTGATTATCATATTCCTGTTATGTTGTCGGATTGTATAGATGGTTTGAGTATCAAGCCAGACGGCATATATGTTGATGTAACATATGGTGGGGGTGGACATTCAAAAGCTATTTTAAGTCATTTAAGCGATCAGGGAACTCTCCTTGTATTTGATCAAGACAAAGATGCTTTAAAAAATAAAATAGAAGATGTTCGATTAATTTTTTGTGAGGCCAATTTTGAGTACCTCGAAAATTTTTGCTTATACCATGGCATTGATCATATTGACGGTTTAATTGCTGATTTGGGGCTAAGCTCTCATCATATTGATGATAAAGATCGTGGTTTTTCATTCCGGTTTGAGGGCTCTAAATTGGATATGCGTATGAATATAGAATCTGATTTATCAGCTTTTGATATTTTAAATACCTATGATCAACCTAGTCTAGCTAAGTTGTTTAGGGTTTATGGTGACTTAGATAAAGCTTCACCTATGGCTAATGCAATATTGAATTTCAGAGCTGTTAAATCAATAGAAACAAATTCTGATTTGATTGTTGCTGTTTCTAAATTTTATAATGAATCAACCAAACATAAAACGTTAGCAAAGCTATATCAGGCTTTACGTATAGAGGTAAATCAAGAGGTTTCAACCCTTCATGCTTTATTGGATCAAGCTACTCGTTTGCTTAAGTCTAAAGGTAGATTGGTGGTTATGTCCTATCACTCTATTGAAGATAAAATCATAAAAAATTTTATCCAATATGGAAACGTAGCAGGTGAACAGCATAAGGATGTATTCGGGAATATATCTAAAACATACAAGGCTATCAATAAAAAGCCCATTACGGCAAATGATATTGAAATTAAGAAAAATTCAAGAGCTAGAAGTGCAAAACTTCGAATAGCAGAAAAAATTTAATGAAAAAAGTAAATAAAACCAATACCGCTCAAGACTTTAAGCTATCGCCAGAGTGGGGTTTTTATCTCTTTTTTCTTTTCTGCCTAGCTTTAGTATATATCTACCTTTCACATAGGACAGATAACATCGTCCGCGATATAGAAACATCAAAACAAAATCTGATAGAATTAAGGGCCGAGAATGTAACATTAAAATCGGATGTTATGCGATATAGACTTCGTCAAAATTTAGAGGAGCGATTAGAGGATAAAGGTATTAAAGAACCGAATAAACCTGTAACTATTATTAAGTCAAACAATGGCGAATAACATTAAAAAAGGAATAACGTGGCGAGTTGTTTTTGGGATGGGAATTATGCTTTTATTGTCAATATGGGTGTCCGTTCAAATGTTTAGGATTCAGCTTAATGAAGGAGAAAAATGGTTAGCCATGTCTGACAGTGCTATGATTCGTTATCAAGATATTAGTCCAGCTCGTGGAAATATATATTCAGATAATGGTAGCTTGCTTTCAACATCAATGCCCATTTATGAAATACGATGGGATGCATCTGTGGTGAATGATGATACTTTCCAATATTATGTGGATCAATTGTCTCAGCAATTGCATGATCTATTTCCAGATCAATCATTATCTTATTTTAAATCTAAATTAATTACGGGTAAAAAAACCAATAGTAAGTATGTTCTTATTCGAAGAAAGGTGAATTATCCTGATCAAAAGAAGATGCAGGATTTTCCGATTTTCAATAAAGGTAAATATGGGGGCGGTTTTTTAGCGGAACTAACTACTAAGCGGGTAAAACCCGCAGGGAATTTAGCCTTTAGAACAATTGGATATTGTACTGAAGATAATCCAGGTGTGGGATTAGAAAGAAGCTATAATGAGGACTTGTCTGGTGTTTACGGAAAGCGATTGGTTCAGAAAATTTCAGGGGGTTATAGGCCTATAAATGATAATAATCTTGTAGATCCTCAAAATGGTAGAGATGTACATACTACCATAAATATTGATTTCCAAGAAATAGCTCAACGATCTTTAGAGAAGGCGCTCCATAAGCATAATGCTGACCATGGATGTGTGCTTGTTATGGAGGTGAGTACAGGTCACATTAAGGCAATCTCTAACTTATCAAGAAGAAAAGAGGGTGTGTATGCTGAACACTATAATTATTGTGTAGGAGAGAGTTATGAGCCAGGAAGTGTATGGAAAGTATTTACGGCCATGGCTGCACTAGAAGATAAGTTAGTCGATGTTGATGATGTCATAGATATTTATAATGGGGAACGAGATTATTATGGCAAGAAGATGAAAGATTCAGATAAAGGTAGATATGCTGAAATGAGTTTTAAACAAGCATTTGCTCGCTCCAGTAATGTTGCATTTTCTTCAATCATTTTTGACAATTACGCAAATAATCCTAGTAAATATATTTCATTTTTACGAAAATTAAATTTAGATAAACCTACAGGTGTTGAGATTTTAGGTGAACCTGTGCCATTTTTGAATCATCCTTCAAGTAACAGTTGGTCGCAACTAACATTACCCTGGTTGGCTATTGGATATGAAAATCAGCATACACCACTTCAACTGCTTACGGCGTATAATGGAATAATTAATGATGGGGTAATGGTAAGCCCTCAATTGGTTACTAAGGTTACGGATGCAGGAATTATAATTAAAACTATAGATAATTCAAAAAATATTGTTCAAGTATGTTCTAAGGAAACTTCTGATAAAATTAAAGAAATTACCGCTGAGGTTTTTCTTACAGGCTCTGCACGTGGAGTAAGTAGTGATATAGTCCCAATGGCTGGGAAGACAGGTACTGCACAAATTGCTTCATCTTCTGGTTATCAGAAAACTAGAATGTATAATGCCAGTTTTATTGGTCATTTCCCAGCGAATAATCCAGTTTATAGCATATATGTGATGGTAAATAAGCCGTCTAATGGTGACTTTTATGCATCAAAAGTAGCAGCCCCCGTTTTTGCTGAAGTAGCAGAAAATATTTTCACAATTAGTGTTAAAAAAGAATTAGATAAATCCAATAAGCACATTCCCCAATACCATGCGGGGTATTACAAGGATATGAAGTATATCGATTCCCTATTGGGTTCTACTCAAAATACGAAAGCTGAAATTGTAAGAAATAATTCGAAAACAGATTCATATAAATCTGTCCAGCTTAACCAAGAAAACATGCCGAATATTATTGACTTTGGTGCAAAAGATGCACTGTATGTTACAGAAATTTTAGGTCTTAAACCACAGTTGAAAGGTCATGGAAGAGTGATAAGTCAAAGCCCGCTGCCAGGAGAAAAAATAAAGAAAAATCAACCTGTATATATTCAATTAAATTGAAAAATCTAGCATCAATAATAACTGCAATTCAACCTAAGACGATTTATGGTTCCTTGGATAAGGATATTAAAGGATTGGCTTTGGATTCTCGTTTAATTCAACAAGATTTCATATTTGCAGCGACTACTGGCTCTATAACAAATGGACATTTATATATTGATAATGCAATAAGTCTAGGTGCTACGGTTGTATTATGCGAATTTGTAGAATCTCCTCAATCTAATATTACCTATCTTGTGGTTGACAATTCAGCCAAATCCTTAGGTCATCTAGCCTCAGCATTTTATGATAACCCCAGTTCAAAACTTCAATTAGTAGGGGTTACAGGTACCAATGGAAAAACGTCTGTAGCATCCATGCTTTATGCATGTTTTATGAATTTAAATCATGCTTGTGGATTGCTTTCTACTATAAAATATAGTATAAATGGAACGGATACATCAAGTACACACACAACCCCAAATAGTATCCGAATAAATGAACTGCTGGCAGAAATGGTTAATGAAGGTTGTAGTCATGTTTTCATGGAGGTTAGCTCTCATGCTTTGCATCAATATAGGACTGCAGGGCTACAATTTGATGGAGCTATTTTCACTAATATAACTCATGACCATCTTGATTATCATACTGATTTTAAAGATTATCTGTATACCAAAAAAAGCTTATTTGATGGATTAAGCGATCAAGCTTTTGCTTTAGTAAATAAAGACGATAAAAATGGTAGGGTGATGATTCAGAATTCAAAAGCTACATCGTACACCTACGGTTTAAAATCAGTCTGTGATTTTAAAGCTAAAATTATGGAACATGATTTTGATGGTATGCTTTTGAACATTCGTGATACAGAGGTTTGGCTTCGATTAGTAGGAGAATTTAATGCGTACAACCTTTTAGCTGTTTATAGTGCTGGATTTCTATTGGGAGAGGAGCACTTGAATATTGTTAAAGCATTGAGTAAGATTAATAATGTAGATGGTCGTTTTCATACATTCAAAGAATCGGGAATTAAAGCCATCGTAGATTATGCACACACACCAGACGCCTTACAAAATGTGTTAGAAACCATCAATGCAATACGAACCCAAAATGAAGAATTAATTACTGTTATTGGTTGTGGTGGAGATAGGGATACGGCAAAGCGTCCAATAATGGCAAAAATTGCTTGTGAATTATCCTCTCGTGTAATCTTGACTTCTGATAATCCGCGATCTGAAAATCCTGATCAAATATTGATAGATATGATGAAAGGGGTAGAGCCGATCTATTATAAAAAAGTATTGAAGATAGCAGATCGCGAAGAAGCTATAAAAACAGCTATCAACTTCAGTAATAATGGAGATATCATATTAGTTGCAGGTAAAGGTCATGAAACCTATCAGGAAATTAATGGTGTCCGATATCCTTTTGATGATAAGGAAATAATAACTAAAAACTTAAAATTATTAAAATAGTAATGTTTTATCACTTATTCCAATATTTAGAAGAAACATATCAATTCCCTGGAGCAGGTGTATTTCAATATATCTCTTTTAGGGCTTCTTTAGCAGTGATATTGTCGCTAGTAATCTCACTTTTATTTGGTAAAAGATTAATAGAAAAGTTACAGGATATGCAGGCTGCTGAGACTATTAGGACACTTGGGCTAGCGGGAGAAGAAGCAAAAAGAGGAACTCCAACCATGGGGGGATTAATCATTCTAGCAGCTATTCTGGTTCCAACATTACTTTTTGCCAAATTGGATAACGTTTACATCCTTTTAATGATTTTTAGTACAATTTGGCTTGGTCTAATTGGTTTCTTAGATGATTATATAAAAATATTTAAGAAAGATAAAGCCGGTTTAGCAGGTAGATTTAAAATAGTGGGTCAGGTTGGATTAGGAATAATTGTAGCGATAGTTCTCCATTTTAATGATAGTGTGGTTGTCAGAGAGCAGTACAAGATAGGAACCGTTCAGGAGGCTCCATCAAATACAGATGTGCAAAATATCAATGGTCAACTCATGTACTTTAAAGATGTGAAAAGTGCAACAACAACCCTTCCATTTGTAAAAAAGCATGAAGTAGATTATTCTAAATTTCTATTTTGGATGGATTCGAAACAGGCCAATAAATGGTCTTGGGTTGTATTTATGTTAGTTGCTGTTTTTGTGATTACAGCTGTTAGTAATGGGGCCAATCTTACCGATGGTATTGATGGTTTAGCAGCCGGTAGCTCAGCAATTATAGGCATTACGTTAGCTGTTTTGGCTTTCATTAGTGGGAACCTCATTTTTTCAGATTATTTAAATATTATGTTTATTCCCAATCAAGGAGAACTTGTAATATTTGCATCAGCATTTACTGGGGCCTGTATAGGTTTTCTATGGTATAATAGTTTTCCCGCTCAGGTTTTTATGGGCGATACAGGAAGCCTTGCTTTGGGTGGAATTATTGCAGTATTAGCCCTAATGATTCGGAAGGAATTGGTATTGCCAATTCTATGTGGAATCTTTCTAGTAGAAAACTTAAGTGTAATGCTTCAAGTAAGCTATTTCAAGTACACTAAGAAAAAATTTGGTGAAGGTAGACGGATATTTAAAATGTCGCCGCTTCATCATCATTATCAAAAACTGGGATATGCCGAGCCCAAAATTGTAACTCGGTTTTGGATTGTGGGAATTATGCTCGCTATTTTTACTATTATCACGTTTAAGCTTCGATAATTGAAATCACGTATATCCATATTAGGTGCAGGTGAAAGTGGTGTTGGTTCTGCTATTTTGGCACAGAAGCAAGGATTTGATGTTTGGGTATCAGATGTAGGATTAATTGCTCAAAAATATAAATCAGAATTGGAAGCGAACGAGATTCCTTATGAGGAAAATGGACATCAAAAGACCAAAATTCTCGATGCTATAAAAATTATAAAAAGTCCTGGGATACCTGATAATGCACCCATCGTACAAGCCGCAAATTCATTGGGTATCCCTGTATTATCTGAAATTGAATTTGCTGCTAATTATACCCATGCCATCCTGATAGGAATTACCGGTACGAATGGAAAAACAACGACTACACTACTTACCCATTCTATTTTAAAAAATGCAGGGTTATCAGTCGGTTTGGCAGGGAATGTAGGGCGAAGTTTTGCCAAACAGGTAGCTACAGAAGATTATGATTTTTATGTACTTGAACTTAGTAGTTTTCAATTAGATGGAATGTATAATGTGGCTTTGGATTATGCGGTATTACTAAATATTACTCCCGATCATTTAGATAGGTATGATTCGTACCAGGATTATATCAATTCCAAGTTTCGTATCAATAAAAATCAAAAAAAACATCAGAAGTTCATCTATTGTGCAGATGATGAAGAAATAATAAAACAATTACAAAATCATACTACCTCAGCTGATTTAATGCCATTTACTTATGATAATGGTCCATTAGAGCAAGGAGCTTGGGTAGAAAATAATCAAATAAAAATTCAATTAAATCATCCAAAAATAAAATTCAATATGTCGTTAGATCAATTAACCATTTCAGGAAGACACAATACGTATAATTCCATGGCAGCCTCCATAATAGCCAATTCGTTACTCATCAGGAAAGAGTCTATCCGAGAAAGTTTATTAGACTTTAAAAATGTAGAACACCGTTTGGAGTATGTTGCTAAAGTAAAAGGGATTAGTTTTATTAATGATAGTAAAGCGACAAATGTGAATGCGGCCTGGTATGCGCTGGAAAGTGTAGAATCTCCAATTATTTGGATTGCAGGTGGAGTAGATAAGGGTAACGACTATGAATCGTTAAGCCCATTGATTAAGAAAAAAGTAAGAATTATCGTATGTCTAGGTAAAAATAATTTAAACCTCCACAAAGCTTTTCGCAAGGATGTAGATATGATGATTAATGCAAGTTCTGCTGAAGAGGCAGTTAATATTGCGTATGGTCTTGGTGAAAAAGGGGAAACAGTTTTGTTATCTCCAGCTTGTGCTAGCTTTGATTTATTTGAAAATTATGAGGATAGAGGTAATCAATTTAAAAGAGCTGTTCGGAATTTGTGAGAGCATTTCTATATAAAAATATCAAAGGTGATTACTACATCTGGTTTGTAGTTTTAGTTCTGTCAATTTATGGAATACTAGCCGTTTATTCCTCTACTGGAACTTTAGCATATGCTGAAAATGGAGGGAACACAGAATACTATTTAATCAAGCACGGTGTGTTGGTTTTGTTTGGTATTGGAACGATGTGGCTAACCCATTTAATTGACATACAATATTTTTCTAGGATTGCCCAGGTTATGCTATTTATGGCAATTCCCTTGTTAATATATACTTTGATTTTTGGTGTTGAAATTAATGATGCTAGACGTTGGATATCTCTGCCTATTGGAGATTTGACAGTTCAAAGTTCTGATTTCGCCAAGCTTGCACTCATTGCTTATGTAGCTCGATTTATGGCTAAAAGACAAGGCCAAGTCCATGATTTTAAAAAGACATTACTGCCTATTTTATCTGTAATTTTAGTAGTTTGCTTACTCATTTTCCCGGAGGATTTTTCTACATCAGCCGTATTATTTTTAACGAGTATGCTGGTATTATTCATTGGTAGGTTGCCATTGAAACAAGTAGGTATTTTATTAGGTATTGGAATATTTGTCTTGGGTGGAGCATTTATTTATGCTATGAACAGTGATGTTAGGTTTGGTCGAATTGCAACGATGAAAAGTAGAATTGAAGCTTTTTCAGAGGGTAGTGACGATGGAGGTAGTTATCAGAGTAGGCAAGCAAAAATAGCGGTAGCTAGAGGTGGTTTTACAGGTTCAGGACCAGGGAAAAGTAGACAAAAAAATATTTTACCTTCTCCATTTGCAGATTTTATATATGCTATCATTATAGAAGAATATGGATCTATTTTTGGTGGGATAACTCTTGTTTTCCTTTATCTTCTCCTGTTATATAGAGCATTTAGAATTGTACTCCTAACTTCTAATCCTTTAGCTGCACTCATGTCAATTGGGTTGGCGTTTAGTTTAGTTTTTCAAGCATTGATTAATATGGGTGTGGCTGTTAATTTATTGCCAGTCACTGGTCTAGCTCTACCTATTGTAAGTAGAGGAGGGACATCCATTTTATTTGTTAGTATAGCATTTGGAATCATTTTGAGTGCAAGTAGAACCATATATCCTGAAAAAGAAAATGAGTAAAGGATACAGGGTTTTAATATCAGGAGGGGGCACTGGGGGGCATGTTTTCCCAGCTATTTCCATTGCTAATGAAATTATGGCTCAATACCCGTCTAGTGAAATTCAATTTGTAGGTGCGAGAGGCAAACTGGAAATGGAAAAAGTACCCGCAGCGGGCTATAAAATTCAGGGTCTTTGGATTGCTGGTTTTCAAAGAAGGATTAGCTTAAAAAATTTTCTATTGCCAATCAAAGTATTACACAGTTTGGTGAGATCTTGGTGGATTATTAAAACATTTAAACCTGATTTTACCATCGGCGTGGGAGGATATGCAAGTGGACCATTAAATTTTATGGCTAGCCTAATGAAAATTCCTCTTTTTCTTCAAGAACAAAATTCATATCCGGGTATTACAAATAAACTCCTAAAAAAATATGCGATTAAAATTTGTGTAGCTTACCCAGGCATGGAACGATTTTTTTTACCCCATAAAATTGAACTTACTGGTAATCCTATTCGACAAGATTTATTAAAAACACCAAAATTTAAAGACGAAGCCTATCACTATTTTTCCTTGGATCCTCATAAAAAAACTATACTAGTCATGGGTGGTAGCTTAGGAGCAAGAACAATCAATGAGGCAGTGCAGCATAATTTAAATTCAATAGCTAAACAAGATATTCAGTTGCTCTGGCAGACCGGAGCTAGTTATACAGGAGATTTTGGTTCATTTCATTGGGGCACTCGAACTCCATTTATCAAACGAATGGACCTAGCCTACATGATAGCAGATGTCGTAGTTAGTAGAGCTGGTGCAATGTCTGTATCAGAACTATCGGTTTTAGGGAAAGCGACCATTTTTGTTCCATCACCTTTTGTAAGTGAGGATCACCAAACTAAAAATGCCCAAACTTTAGTTGAAAATAAAGCAGCAATTCTTTGTAAAGATAGTGATGCTAAAACGTCACTAGGTGATATGATTATTGAATTAATCAAAAATGAACCACACCGTAAAAATCTAGAATTAGAAATACGTAAATTGGGTTTGCCTCATGCAGCTCATGACATTGTTAAAGTAATTACAAATAGTGCTAACAGATAAGAAATATTTATACTTCATTGGTATTGGTGGAATAGGCATGAGTGCTATTGCTCGATATTTTAAGTCAGAGGGTTATGATGTTAGTGGCTATGACAAAACCACTTCATCGATAACAGATCAATTATTTGATGAAGGAATTAATGTTCAATTTGAGGATGATTGGTCCTTGATTGATGGGATGTATATGGATAATCCTAAGCATACCTTGATCATATATACCCCTGCTATTCCTTCTGATAATCATCTATTTATAAAGTTCAAATCGGAGGGATTTGATATGGTAAAACGTGCTCAAATATTAGGATTTATCACACAAGATACAGTGAATCTAAGCATTGCTGGAACCCATGGAAAGACTACAACTTCAAGTATAGTAGCATCCATATTTATGCAGTCTGAAGTGTCGTTTTCTGCATTTTTAGGCGGCATAAGTGCTAACCTTAACAGTAATTATTATAAGCAAGAAGGTTTGGGAAGGTTGCATACTATTACAGAAGCTGATGAATTTGACAGGTCCTTTATGCACCTTAGACCTAATTTTGTAATCATCACAAGCACCGATGCCGATCATTTAGATATCTATAAAGATAAAAATGATATTGAAAATTCATACGTTCAATTTTCTCAATTAGTAGCTGAAAGAGAGTTTGTATTTTTTGCAAAAAATGCAGCTAATCGGATCATAGGATGTAGTTATTCTGCAACAGATCCAACTGCAGATTATTATGCAACGAATCTAAAGAAAAGTGCTCGCGGTACTTATTTTGATTTAATGAAACATGGAGATGAAGTATTGATGACGAATTTGTACATCAGTTTACCAGGAATGCATAATTTGGAAAATGCAATCGGTGCTATATTAGTGACTTTAAAGTCTGGAATGAATTGGGAATCTATCAAAAAAGGACTAGCTTCTTTTAAAGGAATAAAACGAAGATTTGAGTATATTATAGAGCGAGACAATTTTATATTTATTGATGATTATGCTCATCATCCTAGCGAACTAAAAGCGATTATTAATTCCATCCAAAATTTATATCCCAATCAACATATTACGGCGATCTTCCAACCTCATTTATACTCCAGAACACAAGATTTTATGGGAGAATTTGCCCAGGTGCTAGAAAAAGTAGATCGCCTCATTTTATTGCCAATTTATGCGGCACGTGAAAAAGCTGTAGATGGGGTTTCGTCCGACGTTTTACTTCAAAAAATAGATATTGAGCACAAAATATGTCTTGAAAAATCTGAAGTTATACCTTATTTAAAAGAGCATAAGATAGAAATTTTACTCACTATTGGAGCTGGAGATATTGATCAATTGGTTCAACCTATAGCAGATAATTATGGCCAGTAAATTATTACCATATTTGCGAAAAACGCTCTACCTTTTATCAATACTCATATTGTTTGTTTTGCTTTTCTATTTACAGAAAAAACAAGAAAATCAGATATGTTCTGCCATACAAATTAAAATTAATGCACCTCAAGAAAAAGAGTTGATTACCCCAGATATAATAAAAAACAAATTAAATACCTGGTATGTGGGGGGATTATCTGGTGTTTCAAGACATGAAATTTCTTTGTTGGATATAGAAAACAGATTAGAAGAATTGCCAGCAATCAAAAATGCAGAAGTTAGTTTCGATTTAAAAGGAGAACTTACTATCGAAATTCTACAACATTTGCCTATTGTAAGAATTAGTAATCCTAAAGAATCATATTATATAGCAGAGGGATTTATTAAAATTCCTACTGAAGATATAGGTGCAGCTAGGGTTCCAATTGTTAGTGACACATTAAGTGCTTCAATGATTAAGAAAGTATACACTCTATCCACCTATGTGCAAGAAAATCCATTTATGCAAGCCAATACAGAGCAGATATTTGTGGAGAATGGAGATTTAGCAATAGTCCCCAAAGTAATGAATCAAGAAATAGTGATCGGAGATACATTAGACTTACCAAAAAAATTTGATAATCTCAAAAAATTTTATGTCGAGGGATTACATCATTTAGGTTGGGATAGGTATCAAAGTATAAACTTGAAATATAAAAATCAAATCATTTGTAAATAAAATGGCAGAATCAAAAGAAAAAATAATTGTAGGACTAGATATCGGTACAACCAAAGTATGTGCTATCGTAGGTAGAGCTAATGAGTATGGGAAAGTGGATATTTTGGGTGTGGGTAAAGTAGCATCCCACGGTGGAGTAACCCGTGGTGTTGTTTCCAACATTGATAAGACTGTAGTTGCTATTCAATCTGCTATTCAAGAAGCATCTGAAAAATCATCGGTTAACATTCAACGTGTAGAAGTGGGTATAGCTGGTGCACATATCAATAGTTTGCAGCATCGTGGAATGATTATTCGTAATGATGGTGAATCTGAAATTTCAGTAGATGATCTGAAAAAATTGGAAAATGATATGTATAAATTAGCTGTTAAACCTGGAGATCGAATATTACATGTACTTCCACAAGAATATACGGTTGATGATGAACCAGGGATAATAGATCCTGTGGGTATGGCAGGGGTCAAGTTGGAGGGAAACTTTCATATTATTACTGGTCAGATTACTGCAGCAAAAAATATATATAAATGTGTTGAGAAATCAGGGCTTCAAGTAACAGATATTGCCTTAGAGCCACTTGCGTCCTCTGAATCTGTACTAAGTAGCGAAGAAATGGAAGCAGGAGTAGTCTTAGTCGATATAGGTGGTGGAACTACAGACGTTGCTATTTTTTATGACAGTATGATTAGACATACTGCCGTAATACCATACGGAGGCAACATAATAACTGAAGATATTAAACACGGTTGTAGTGTTATGAGATCTCATGCTGAGATGCTAAAAGTAAAATTTGGTAGTGCTCTTGCCAATGAATCTGATGAATCTGATATTGTTACTATCCCCGGAATAAAAGGTAGGCCACCTAAAGAAATATCAGTTCTTAATTTGTCCAATGTCATACAGGCTAGAATTCAAGATATTATGGAATTAGTGCTTTTTGAGATTAAAACAAGTGGTTTAGAGAAAGATTTAGCTGGTGGAATTGTTCTTACTGGAGGGGGATCACAACTGAAGCACATTGATCAACTTGCGGAGTATGTTACGGGTTTATCTGCAAGAATTGGTTATCCTAACGAACATCTCGCAAAAGGAATGGTTGAGGAAGTAAAGAGTCCAATTTTCGCAACAGGTATCGGATTAGTATTAAGAGGATTATCTGGCGATAAGACAAGTGGTGCAATATCAAATTCACCATTAAAAAGTGATGAAAAGCAAGAAAAAGGAACCTTATTCAGTCGAATTGCAACATGGCTGAAAGATGAAGTAGATGTAGAGGATTTTAAATAATAAAATAAGTTATATGAGTTTTACAGTAGAACTACCCAAAGACAAATCATCAATTATTAAAGTTATAGGCGTTGGAGGTGGCGGCGGAAACGCTGTCAATCATATGTATGCCGAAGGAATTAAAGGTGTCGATTTTTTTATCTGCAATACAGATTCTCAAGCTCTTGAAAAAAGTCCAATCACCAATAAGGTACAGATTGGTAGCTCACTTACTGAAGGAAGAGGTGCTGGATCAAACCCAGAGATAGGCCGAAAAGCAGCAGAAGAGAGTATTCATGATATAATTGAATCTTTAGGCGTAAATACCCAAATGGTTTTTGTTACTGCAGGAATGGGGGGTGGAACAGGTACTGGAGCAGCTCCTGTGATTGCAAAAGCAGCAAAAGATAGAGGAATTTTAACCGTAGGAATAGTGACTACTCCTTTTGTTTTTGAAGGAAACCAACGGTGTACAGCAGCTTATCATGGAATTGAAGAGTTGAGAGATAGTGTGGACTCTTTACTTGTAGTTTCCAATGATCGAATTAAAGAAATATATGGGAACCTTCCCATCAGCAAGGCTTTTGGCTATGCGGACAACATCCTCACTACCGCAGCGAAAGGAATAGCTGAAATTATTACTATTGCAGGGAGTATCAATGTTGATTTTGAAGATGTCAAAACAGCCATGACTGATAGTGGAGTTTCTATCATGGGCATGGGCACTTCAGAAGGAGAAGATAGAGCCCTTAGAGCGGTATCTCAAGCTTTAAATTCTCCATTATTAGATGATAATAAAATTCAAGGAGCTAATGATTTGCTTGTGAATATATCTTACGGTGATGAAGAAGCTACTATGGATGAATATGCGGCCATTAATGAGTATTTACAATCCGAGACCGGTAGCAATTCAAATCTTAAATGTGGACTTTGTTATGATGAAACATTAGGTAGAAGCATCAGTGTTACGGTTATAGCAACGGGCTTTGAACATGCAAGGAATGGGGTAAATGAAAATACAATGATGGATAATGTAGAATTTCCCCTTGGCGAAATAAATGAAGAAGAGTTGACAGTGGAGGAAATGGATGCTAGAAAGCAATTGACCATATTTGATCGATTAGAGAATCAAAATCATAAGACAGTTTCCCTTAATCCAGAGCAAGAAGATGTACCTGCGTATATCCGAAGAGGCATAAAATTAGTTGATATAAATCATTCTTCAGAAACAGAAATCTCACGTACAAGTTTATTTGAAGAATCTCCTTCTAAGCCAGAGTTGAGAACGAACAACTCTTTTTTACACGATAACGTGGATTAGATTTGAAGCAATATGTTAGGTTCTAGGGTTTAGTTAAAACCCTGATTCATCATATGAATTTCCATGTTTGGGAAAGGAATATTAATCTGATTAAGATCAAATTGTTTCTTTACTTCCTCTTTCATATAAAACATCGTATCCCAGTAATGCTCACTTTTACAAAATGGTCGCGTAGCAATATCAACCGAGCTACTCCCTAGATTAGCAACCACAACTCCTTGCTCAGGGTTATCAAGTATATACGGACAGGTATCACCTACAGATTTGATAACAGATTTTGCCTTATCAATATCAGCATTGTATGCAATACTAAAAGTGAGTTCAACTCCAACCGTACCTTGTCCAGAAATATTGGTGATATCGTTACCTGTAACATTACTGTTAGCAATGATAATTCGTTTATTATCAAGGGTGGCTAATACGGTATTAAAAGCATTTATAGATTCTATTGTGCCAGTAGTTTGTCCTCCTCCAATTTTTACTAAATCTCCTACTTTGAAAGGCTTAAAAATCATGAGCATGACTCCGCTAGCTACATGACCAATACTGCCATTTAGAGCCATGCCAATACCTACCATCAATGCGCCAAAAACCGCAATAAATGAAGTGGCGTCAATTCCAAACATAGATGCTACTGATAACAATAACATCACTTTTAGTAATGCACTGAGAATAGACGCTAAAAATTGACTCAGTGTTTCATCTTTGGTAGATTTATTAATAGTAGGTTCAACCCAGTTCATGAGTCGTTTAATTACCCACATACCTATGATTAGTGTAATGATAGCTAGGGCAAACTTAGGTGCGTAATTAATTACCATGTCGGTAATTTGCTGGGTTATCTCTTCAATATTCATAGTATTCTTATGTTTGTTGAACAAAGGTGTAATGAATAATGAAGTTAAAATATGATAAAAATCATATTTGGATATGATTTTTAACCTTTAGTTAAAATAACCATAATTTGGATATAGAAATTCGGAACCGGTTATTTTACCAAGACCTTCACTGTAGTGTCTCATGGCTTCTACTAATCCAGGGATAAGGATATGATTAAATTGATCATCAATCGGAAAAAGAGCCTTCCATCCGTTATAGGTCCCTAAGCTTAAATCAAATAGTTCTAATTGTTCAAATAAACCAGTAATTCTTCCGCAATAGGCAAGAAGACCACTACTATTAAAATGGAAATTTTCGCCTATGTTTTTTCTATTTTTGAGTTGAATATCCTTAGCTTGTTCTCGGAATGATTGAGCATCGTAATGAATATGGATGTGGTTTTCTAAGCCAGTATTGTATGTTTTAGCTGTATTGAATACAGCTTCTGGTCGGAGGTCTATAAAGCCATTATTGCAAACTAACCAATTGATTAAATCTTCACGGTTTAATTGATGTTTTCCACTCAAGGAATCCAAAGCTTCAACAAGGGTGAAATTGGTTTCCAGTATTAAATCTAAAGGAGCAAAATAGGGGCCAGCAAAAATTTCATCTTTACCTTCTTGGTTCCTGAAAATAATGGGATTACCCAAAGAAGTTATGGCACAAATAGTTTGGGAAACAGCAATATGTAATTGTTTGAAGAATACATCAATACAACCTGAAATTTTATTTGAGTAACCCATGAATTTCGCCAAATCCTCTGGGGTTTTGATGGTTAATAGATTAGTAAACGATGCGGTAAGAGCAGGTATATCTTTACCGTAATTTACAATATTTTCGAGAGTAAGATGAGGTGTATGGCTGTCTACAAATGCTTTAACTTCATCTATTTTTAAGTTTGAGGTAATATGAGCATCAATCAGATCATCATTGAGTTGCTTTAGTTTGTGCATGAGGATGAAAAGTCCATGCAGATGCAATTCAGCTTGGTGTTTGCTACTTCCAAGTTCTTGAAAGGCTTTAGTTGTAAATGCACTAGTTTGATATTTTCTGAATTCCTTTCGATTATTTAACAAGGCAAAAATCAAACTCGAATTATCGGTTTGTGTATAATAGCATATGCCGTGTTTATCAAACCATGGTTTTTGTTCGTCGTCTCCCAATAGAGCATTGCTTACAAGAACATGTGCTAACTCTTCTTGAGAGGCTATTTTCATATTGAGATAGAGAGCGTAGGCATTGTCTAATGAAAATAACCCATTTTCTCCACTTCTTAAAGCATAGTTGACATTTAAATTGGGAATAGAATCTTGTTTTCCTCCAAAATTAAGAGGAATTTTAAGAGTTGAATCAGCATTGTTTTCAAACAAAATGGGTGCAATTGGAAAAAGCTTATTCAGTAATCGTTCTCCTTTTTCGTCATAGACTAGGGATAGATCAAAAGGCAGCTGTTTTTTTTCGGCAGCTTGTCGATATTTTCTAGAAACGCCACTACTTAGAGGGAGAGTACTGCTTTCATAGATATAGTCGATGCCAATAGCACTCGCAGTCACCAAACTTTTAAGGTTAAAATTGGAGTATTGTATGGTGAGTTCGTTAGCGTAGTATTGCTTTTCTTTCAGTAAATCACCTAACGATGAATGAGCGTATCCTAGTTTTATGACAGGTTCTCCATCGATCATTTGGTACATGCCACCAACTGAAGTGGTGTGAGCCATTAATACTTCATGAGCATGATATTTTTTAATGTCACCAAAATCTTCTGCAAGTCCTTTAAGTATTTCTTTTTTAATGGCCCGTTCAATTTTTTTATCGGTGTCCTCTCGAGCTATATCGTGATTGGAAAGTAATTGATCGATTGATTCAAAGTGATAGGTAGCTACACTAGGGACGGGAATACCACTAAAAACAGCCTGAAATTTTTCATGATTGGATAACCCTAATTCTTGTTTAACTTTCTGTACAAAAGCCTCAAAAGGGGAACTGGTTTTACTTGCCTCTGATATCAAGTAATCAATTTTATCTCGTTTTTTGTCAATCTTACTTAAGGCTTTTTCTAAGTCGGTTTGGAATTTAGGAATAGCTATTAGTGTTTTGAAATGTAATGTGATGAATTGGTCATACAATAATGTGGTTTCATCTCCACTTTTTTTGATTTTTTTGAAATTATCTTCACCAAATATTTGAAATAACTTATTGCAAAATTGGTCAATTTGACTGCCATTGATGCCCGTAATAATGAGTTGGGGGGTACGATCAGATGATTCCGTTAGAGCATCTCTCATGAAATGGAATGATGTTATAATTTCAATAACTGCCTGACCACCAACCGCTCCAGTTCCGCCAAAAAAAATCATTTTATAGTCCAAAATACCAACAGATTTAGAACGAACAAGTTCTTTGAGTTTAAGGAAATAGGATTGATGTTTATATTGCGTAAAATCGTCTTTACTGAGCATGAATTTTCGTAAAATAAGTAGGCAAAGATAACAAAAAAACCTAGGGCTTAATTTATGATCGGTTGGGTTTTTCTATGTCAGATTTATTCTAAATTTATTTGTATTCATCCGAACTACTGAAGTTGTTTTAGGTGATCCTGGTTATTGGCAATGAACTTTTTAAGAGGGGTGTACATGGCTATTTTTTCTTCTTTAGTGGAAAGCGTTATAATGTCTGGAGATATTAAAAGATTAGGGTGATTTGTTTTACGAATTTCATCTTCTAGTTCAGGCGATAACCCAATACACCATACGCAGGAATAAGTGGATACTTCTTTTATGATACTGGGGTCAGTTATCATAGAGTTGATGATGTGGGGTACAGACAAAGCTTCTAAAATTTTGATAAAACTACTTTCTTTTTGGACATACAATGCTTTAAGTTCTGGAGATGTAATTAATACAAATGGTATTGAATGATTATAGGTAGATTTAGGTTCTTTAGGGTTTACAACGGAAGAAGAAATTTTTGGATATACATTCAACGATTCTTCTTTGAGCTCTTTCACTTTTTTTGGTGTTTCTTGAGGTAAAACTACTAAAGTTTTGAAAAGAAGTTCAATATCAATTGGGTCTAAGGAGTCCATTTATGTGACAAAACAACATTTTTTTTTGGAGAGATTCTATTTTTTCGATTGAAACATTGAAATCAAAGCTTTTATAAAGTATTTTAACTCAAGTTTATGAAGATAGAAGATAACATCGTTAATTTGCACCAATGCAAATTGATCTTGTTTCCCAATCTAAAATCAATACGGTTGATTTTAATCAGCTTGATTTTGGAAAAACATTCACAGATTACATGATGGTTATGGACTTTGATGGTGAATCTTGGAGTGGTTTAACTATTGAGCCCATCAATACCCTTAATTTTCACCCAGCAATGTCTGTATTCCATTATGGACAGGCTATTTTTGAGGGACTTAAGGCGTTTAAAGCTACAGATAATCGTGTAAATATATTTCGACTCAATGACAATCTATTGCGTTTTAATAAATCTGCCGAACGATTAATGATGCCATTGATTGATATTCCAACTGTATCAGATGCAATTAAAAAATTCATAGATATGCAACGTGACTGGGTGCCTTCTAGGGATCAAGGGTCATTATATTTAAGACCTTTTATGATATCTACAGATAATACTCTTCGAGCGGTATCTAGCAGTGGTTTTAAATTTGTGGTTATTGCTTGCCCAGTAGGTTTTTACTATGCGGAGCCTATCAGTATAATTGTAGATAAAAATTATCGCCGTGCTGCTACTGGTGGAATTGGTTTTGCAAAAGCAGCAGGAAATTATGCAGCTTCTTTTTATCCATCCAAACTTGCCAAGGAAAAAGGATTTGATCAGGTTCTATGGACCGATATTACAAATAATTTTACACTGGAGGAGTTGGGTTCTGCTAATTTTTTCTTTGTGAAAAATGGGGAGTTATATACTCCTAAAATGCGTGATAGTATTCTCAATGGAATTACACGCAATACCGTTATTCATCTTGCTAAAGAAAGTGGAATGATGGTGCATGAAGCAGAAATAACTGCCGATGAATTTAAAAAAGATTTAAATTCAGGATCTGTAGATTGTGTATTTGCTACGGGTACAGCTGCAGCAATCACATACATTCATAAAATTATGATTGATGAAGAAACGTTTCATGTCAAATCCAATATGTATGCTCCAGTAAATCAACTGCACAAAGATTTAGAAGATGCCAAATTTGGATTAAAAAATCACGAAGAATGGAATGTTTGGGTCTAGTCTCTAGCATTTAACTTTTTTATTTTCTTTTAATTCAATAACCTATCTTCGTTTGGTGGGGTCAATTTCGAATACATCGTGGTTCAGAATGGGTTGGGTTTTGCTTGTCCTTCAATTCAACCTATCAGTATTTGCTCAATTGTACTCGCTTACTTCATCAGAATATTATATTTATTTTGATTCGGATAGTTACGAAATATCCAAGAAGCAAAAGAAATCACTAACTGATTTAATATTAAAGATTGGGGGGACCAATATCAAAGAAATTTATGTCGAAGGACATACCGATAGCTTTTCTACAGATAGTCATAATCAGGTTTTAGCTGCCAATCGGGCTAAAGCTACTTCTGAATTATTGCAAGAAATTGGAGTTCCTCAACGCTTCATTAAAATGGAAAGTTTTGGCGAATCACGCTTAATTTCTGATGAATCTGCTAACAATAGACGTGCTAAAGTATTTTTTGTATATGAGAGTGATAAACGTTCAAGCTTAGACCCTCCCAAATGGATTATTGTTAAAACGATTAATAAAAAAACAAAAAAGCCCATAAATGCTATCATTGGTTTTGATTACAAGGATGTCGAAATGAAATTTTCTTCGACAGGTTCGGATGGCGAAACAATTGCTTTCAGTATTTTAGATCAAAATTTAGAACTCATTGCCACGGCCAATTATTATTTGAGTGCTTATTATCAGATTCCAATATCAGATTTTGATAAACCTTCCGATACGCTGATTTATGTTCTTGAACTAACCCCAGTTAAAATTACAGGTAAATTCACTTTCAATCATATCTATTTTTTTACAGATAGTGATGAAATAAGGCCAGAGAGTATGCCGGAATTACACAAATTATTGGCCGTATTGAACCGTAATACAAGTGCTTATATTGAAATACAAGGACACATGAATTGCCCAGTCGACCGACCTTTAAATCATGTTCAACGTCAGTTTAATATGGAGTTGAGTTATAAACGGTCCAAGGCTATAAACGATTATTTGGTTAGAAGCGGAATAGACCAAAAACGTTTATCTTATAAGGGAATGGGAAACACTCAAATGAAATTTAAACTTCCCAAAAATAAGGCAGAAGAAGACCAAAATAAACGCGTTGAAATATACACCCTAAAAGAAATTTAATTATTTAAATCCCACCGGATGTTTAATCGAAGACTACGGGGCATCATGGGATAGGATGGGGAACTGTAATAGTCTTCTCCCATAAAACCCTGTTGTGCATGAAAAAATTCAATTCCCATACAAAAGCTCTTAACTTGTGCATTTGCATATATCTGAAGAGGAGGATTCATTTGAAATGAAGTATTTGTAATATGCCAAGATCGAGTATATGGGTTATATCTTGGGCTATTGAATGTTGCAAACCAGTATGTTCGCATACCAAGTTGAACCCTTAATTTTTTTTGAAACAATCTAAATTCGCTAAAAAGATTGCCCGATGCCGATGTTCTAGGACGGGGTAATACTTTTTCGTTGGAGGAGTATTGAAATAGAAAACCGATATCGGACCCCAAATGAGGATATCTCAATTGATGCCGGATAGCCGTTTTGAAGTAATTTACTGTGGGTTCATGTTGGGAAATTTGATCGTTACTATGATAGTAAACAATTCCTTGTATCGCTTCACCTAGCATTTCAAATTTAATATTTTGTCTATCGATAGAAGTGGATATACTTCCAGATATTCGCGTAATGCCGATTTTTGAAAATGCATTGTACCATTGCACAGCATTGCTCAAAAAAGTTTGTTGAAATAAAGTGGGCTCTGTTTGTTGAGATAAAATGGTAAGTTGAATTTGCTTTTTTTTATTGGGCAATTGATACATTCCTTCTAACAAATAATCACCTTGATTAAAACCCATAAGCCCCATCTTATAACGATATGAAACGGCAGATTGATTCAAATCAATCTTACCTCGAATCTTAAAAAATAGGTTTTGATAGGATTGAATGGAATCATTTTGGAAAATATTACTGTAGTCATGGATCACACTCGCAAAAAGTGTCCCTTTGCCTAGCTTTCGAGTATATCCCAATTCATTTTCAATAGAGCGATGATATGCAGAATCTTTAAATGCCAAGAGTACTGTGCCATAAATTAGGCTATCTGGGTCATTGTCTTCAAATTCTATTCGTTCATTTTTTAGAGAGGTGGATAGGTAAAATTGATCGTCAAACTGACTCAAACGCGTATCTAATACAGTATCATTAGATGCTCCTCCAGGTCTAAAATACTGGGTCACATTAAATTTATTTTGTGCTAGAGTGCCAGTAGCATTAGTATAATTTACCAAACTGTTGTTGAGCTTTTCTCTGCCGAACTGAGTGTTGAAAGTAGAATCGGATATGAGTCCCCCAGAAACCGTATTTTTTGATTTGTTCCAAATGTAGGAGGATACCATTTCGTATTTTCGATTTGGGGTATAATAACTGGTGTAGAATTTAGTGTTAAATAAATTTCCCATTCTCACCCGAGAAAAGTTTTGTAGGTTCGAAAAATAAAAATTTTGATTTTTAATTCTTCGGTAATCCACTCCAAAAGACAATCGTTCAGAAATTTGTTGCGCATGCGTTACTTCAATGGAAAGCATTTCGTTGGCTCCTTGAGAGTAATTTAGCCGTGTAAACGGATTTGTAGTTTGGTATATACGAATGCTGTCATCATATAAATAAGGAGTTAGTTGATCCGCTCCTAATCGAAGGGATAATGAAGGGGTGCTTTTTTCTGACAGGGTTAAAATCGGGGTAGCTTCTAAACCAAGATCTACAAATGGAAAAGCGTTTTGATAGGAAGGGTAATAATTGTAAAATAAATTTAAACTAGTATCAAATGGGCTTACCTCGTTCGTGAAAAATAATAGTTGATCGGTATTGTAAACGGCAACATCTGCAGGTTTGTAATTATGAGCAGACGAGGTGTCTAAAATTTGAGAAAATAGGGAAGTGCTACATGACGTAAATAAAAAAGTAATGATTACATATTTTGGTAATGCAAACATTATTTAGTGGAAAAAAAATAGACTTTATTATTAGAGTTGCCAACGGCATCAATAGCACGAACATATACCTCATATCGAGTAGGTTCAGCTTTTGGTAATGCAATACGATTATTGAAGGTATAGACCGAATCATTTACAGCTGTTTTATAACTAATTAAGTCTGCGGATAAGTCATCGGGTTGCATTTCAAAAAAGAAACTGTCTAAAGCATAATTGTCTCTGCATATAATGTTGAATGAGATGGAATCTTGATAATCAATCAAGGTGTCTATACTCGGGAAAAGAAGGTCGAAAGTGGGTGCATCACCATCGATATAGCTATCATATTCAGGAAGATTGAATTCATCTTTACAGGATGACAAAAAAACAGTAGCGATCATACCCGCAATTAATATTTTCTTCATACTGCAAATAACATAAATATTTAGCAGACTATCTTTGCTTCCATGGCAAAGGAAGTAGATTATTTGATTGTAGGAGGGGGGGTGACTGGCAGACTGCTTCAAATAGAATTAATGCAACGTGGTTTAAAAGCTTTGGTTTTTGATAAACTCGACAAAAATCATTCGACTCAGGTGGCCGCTGGTTTAGTAAATCCTGTAGTTGGAAAGTTTTTTACTGTAGGTTGGCGTGCCGAAGAATTTTTTCCATCATTAGCTCAATATTACCGGGCGATAGAGCATAAGTTGAATGCTTCATTTTTTAAGGAAAAACCAATGAAACGTATCATTGCTAATGCAGGGGAACAAAACATATGGCTAAGTAAAGCACATCTTTCTAAATATGTTGATTTTTGCTCTTTCAAACAAGAAAAAATTAAAGGATTAAACACGGATTGGGGTGTGTTGCAAATTTTACAATCTGGAGAAATGAATACTCACTCTTTTTTGGAGGCATGTAATGCTAATTTGCCGAGTATTTTTGAATCCTTTGATGCAAGTCAGTTGGACATTGAACAAAAAAAATATCATATGTTTTCGTATAGAAATATTATTTTTTGTGAGGGGTATGAATCCATAAACAACCCATTTTTTAAAGACTATCTTTCGGTTATCCCAACCAAAGGCGAGTTGCTAGAAATTTGTGCGGAAGGTATTCCAGATGATTGCATTTATTTAGGAGCTGTTTTTCTGCAGCCCAAAGGTAAAAATCGATGGACTGTTGGAGCTACTTATGAGAAGAATCAAACCTCATTGGAACCAACGGATATGATGAAGTCGGACTTGGAAACTAAACTGAACAAACTAATCCGTGTGCCGTATTCCATCACGAAGCATTATTGTGGTATTCGGCCAGCCTCTATAGACCGAAAACCATTGATGGGAAAACACCCAACCATTGATTCGATGTATACCATGAATGGAATGGGGAGTAAAGCCATCAGTATGGTTCCATTACTTGCTCAGGAAATGGTAAATTATATGGAGCATCATATACCTTTGTCAGAAGAAATTAATTTAAATCGATTTTTTTGAATAGTGTTTTTTATTATATCCGATTAGCGCTTATTTGGTTAGCCTTTTTTGCTGTTGCTAAAATTTATTTTTTGGTGATTAATGGATGGAACGGGTGGGGCACTTTTGTAGATATGATGCAGGTCTGGTGGCACGGATTGCGATTGGATTTTTCCGTGGTTGGTTATTTTACGGCTATTCCGCTTTTAGGTCATGCTCTTCAGCAGTTTATACCTCGACGGTTGCCATTATTGGTCCAAGTATATCATGGATTTGTTTGGATATTTACTACACTCATAGTCGCTTCAGATCCGTTTTTTTATTACTACTGGGGTCAAAAAGCAAATTTAGATTTCACTCAGTTTTTAGGACAAGATAATGCTGGAATAGCTTCCATTGAATGGACGACTTTTCTTTCTTCGGTATTATTTATAACCGTTAGTTTTTTTATATTTTGGAAATGGGTTTTATCTTGGTTTAAGCTGCCAGAAAAGGGGAACATTATTGTGATTATTCTGCTTTTGGCCTGTTCTGTTTTTTTTATTAGAGGTGGATTGGGGAAGGTGCCCATCAATATATCAAGTGCATATTTTAGTCCCAATAATATTCATAATAATGCTGCGGTGAATGGTGTATGGAATTTTTTAGCAACCGAGTTAGAAAAAGACAAACATGCTCCGCTG
>CALSMN010000003.1:0-195000 GCA_943787465.1 uncultured Bacteroidia bacterium
TAAAGCCGCCAACTTACTCACGTCCATATTTAATCGCGAAAAGTAGTTGTCGGGCAAGGCTCCTTTTAAAGAAGGATTGTTCTTTTCTGTGGTGTGTAATGCTGTATCAATAATCAAAGCAATGTTGTCTTGCTTTGAGTTTTTGATGATATGGCTCCAACGAGATTCTTCTGGTAGAAAGAAGATGTTCTTCATGTTGTAGAACTCCTTCATCTCTAAATATTTCTCTTTACCTTCATCAATCAGCTCTTGTCGTCTTTCTTCAAATTTGTCACTGGCAAACTTGAGGAAGATGAGTCCTAATACTACATGTTTGTATTCAGAGGATTCAACGGTTTCCTCTTAATTTATTGGCAGAATCCCAAAGGGTTTCTTCCATTGATTTTTGGTTTTTGGTTGTTTCTGCCATATTAATTAATAATTTAATTTATAATCAGAAGTATCTTCTGAACTTTCAGGTATCCATGCAGCTTTAGATAAATATTGTTCTAAGCGTGACAATTTTAATTTTTGTGTTGTCATATCAGTGTTATAGTTCAAAATTATTGTTTAGGTGTGCGATAGAGGTGCACAATACTATAAAAGTTTTATTTTTTTAACCCTAAATTTAGGCTGATTAGTTCTGTTATCTATATATTCCTCGGAAGTAACTTGTATTCTGGTCCCGTTTATTAATGTATTATTAGTAACTAGGTTTGGTGCTATGAAAATATTGTCTCCAAACTCATCAGGCTTAAAAAATGCATAACCTTTGTGAGAATCCAAATTGATTACTTCTCCAATAATAAATTGTTGTTCCTCATTTGAGCTTGTTTCAAGGTTCTCAGTCTGTTCCCAATTTTCTATGGTTGGTTTGAGTCTACATGTATTTTAAACCAAATCAAAATATCCATTAATTGAAACAAGACACTTTTCATTAAATAAGACGTATTTACTTGGTGTACAAATTCATCTATTTTTGATCTATGCGAACCACTTTGGGTTATTGTTAAGATATTTCTTAAGTTAAAACTTATCTGTTCAGGCAAATGCGTTCCGTCTAAATGCTTATATCCCTTTTCAATGAAATAGGAGTCATCTTTGAAATTTTTACCGGTTAAAAAATTGCTACTTTCATTCAGGGAAACAAATGGTGTTACAAAAGCGGATGGGAGTAAATTGTACTTATTAAATCCAGAGAAAAGGTCTTCTATTACTTTTCTAACTGTATTAAATTGATTGACGATAGTTAAGTTATCTATATCTTTTAATAGGTTTAAAATGTCTTGACCGGCAAGTTCACCAATATATCTCTCACTACATACTTCAAATACACGTTTATACTTTTGTCTTATCTGGGTGTCTTCTAAACTAGCAGCAGCTTGCTTTATATCATTAAAAAGCCGATCTGTTTCTTCATCACTTCCTTTTGTATAAATATTTCTGAATGCTTTGCTGAAAGTTTGGTCTTTGTAGGCTTCAGCTTGTCCTGTAAAAACAAAAACTTCAAACTTTTTTTTCAAGCCTAAAAGTTGCTCTTTTGCTCTGTGAACATTAACAGTATCCTCAGTGTTTTTAGCATCATCTTCATTTTCGTAGAATTTAGCGTCAAGTAAGACGCCATCATAGAATGGGTAGTTTCTTTCAAGTTCGCTCATACCACCATTTAGGGATTTGAAACTTATTAGATTAATCCCATTCCGTTTTGCACGCCCCTTAAATGGTGTCATTGATTCATGTTGGTCATCTATCCAAAGAATATTGTAATAAATTTCATTCATACTATTTTATTAATTTGAGTGTAAATTGAAATTGAAATTTAACAGGGTAAATAGGATCCTCATTTAATACTAAATTCCAGTTTGCATCTCCAAACTCTTTTGCAATTCTGTGGACGTCATAACCACCTAAACCAGTACCTATATTTTCATCGTCTGTTGAGAATTTGGTTATGAATTTATCCCTGTCAAAATTATTAGGGAACGGTAAACCATTATTCTTAATCTCTATGAATAAAAAGTCATCAATAACATCCAAACTTACGACTACCATCGTTACTTTCTTTTTTAGTTTTGAATCCGTATTTATTTGCATTTGTTAAAATATTATCAAAAAGTGTTTGGAGTAATATTTTACTACCATAAATCCCTCTTATTTTCAAATCCTCTTCTCTTATCAAATTTTTGCTAGATATTAAAATTTAATCCATTTTGAGAAAGAGAATTAACAATGCCATTTAGTTCAAATATAGATATCATAGATTTATCATAATCCTCAACAATAAAGCCATTTTCTCCCTTCTCTAGTACCTTTGTTATAAAGTTCACATCTCTACTGATTTCTTTAAGAGCTGAAAAAATATCAGTCTCATAAAACTCCTTAAAAGAGTCATTCAAATCTTCAATTTTCTTATTATTAGTATGTAAAAAAGTGATGTATGTTATTAGACCAATCTAATATATTTTGTCTAGGCCTTCCAAGGGTGTGTTTTAGCGAAGCAAATTCGTTAAATTCTAAAATAGCTTTACTGTTAGCAAGAGCATTTCGCTCATTATGGAGTTTTTCAATACGTTTAGAAACTTCCGTAATACCTTGTACCTTAGCTTTTTGCTCCTCAATGGGTGGAAGCTTTATTACAACTTCTAAGAAGTCATCTTTTTTAATCATAGGAATCGTTGTACCCGTTCTGTATGAATCTAATTGTTCTGAAACGTAATCAGATTTCAATTCGTTAATTAGATATGTCACATTCACTAAATTATGATTCACTTTAACGAGGCTAAACCATTATCTATGAGTATCGGGATGCCGGTATATTTAAAATATGTTGGTTTTAATGATTTCCATCTGGAGGCAATTAAAAGAGACGACTCATCTATCAAACGAGAATTTTTAATGGGCTTGTCATCACCATCAATTTTGTCGATATCTAGTTTGTAATGTAATAGATCATCACTTAAATCTCTTATTCTAATATGCTTAAAATTTTCTGGAACTTCATGTTTAGTTCCACTTAAATATGTCAAAATATCTCTAAGCTTTACACCTTCAATTTTTTTCTTAAAGTATCTAGGCACACTTAAGTTATAGTCGAGCTCTTTGATGTAATTATTATCAATAATTCTAACCACATCAATATTTTGATTGTCAGCATTAATTACGCGATTTAATTCTAGGTCATTAAGCAACTTTTTAGAGGTGTCTTTTGCTCTTACAAAATCATTGGTTTGAATGAATCGAACCTTCCCAACTTCATTTTTATTCTTATTAATTACCAAAACAATCGATGGCATTCCAGTATGTGGAAGAATACCTCCAGGTATTGAAACTATTGTATCAATAAGGTCTTCATTGATGAGTTGTTCTCTCAAGCGTTTATAGTTCCCTGATTTGAATAGAAATTCAGGTGTTAACAATGTAATTAATTTTCCTTTGGACTTTAAAGAACTTAATCCCTTTTTTTATTATGAACTCTTCTATTGTTTTAATGCCAGGATATAAATTCCGTTCCTCTTTATTTAATTTTAATCCTAATGGAGGACTTGATATAATAAGATCAAATTTTTTTGGATTTATTTGGCCATTTCTTTAGAGAGTTATTTAAAACAGACTCAAGAGATCCGCCTTCGCCTAATCCTTTTTTTATATTGCTAGTCCTTAAAGCCCCAATTAAAAATGTTTTATTGTTAATTTCCTCCGATAATAGAGAATCAAAATTCTTTATATAAATTGGAAATGATCCATAACCTGCAAATGGGTTGTAAATCCTAGATTTTTTGGAAATATCAACTAATGAGCACATAAATCGTGTTAACTCTTTAGGTTGAAGATTTTGCTTATTTTCTACACCATTTGAATCTAAAATATGATATAAGAAAGTGTCAAAAAAACTAGCATAGTCTTTAGCAGAAGAATTTTGAATAAATATTAGAAAGTCCCGTAAAATATTTTTTAGTGTTAATTCTTCTATTTTTAAAATAGATTTCATAAAAATATCATTTATACCGCCAAATTGCAAGGGTAATACAGCATATGAATCTAAATCCTGAAAAATCGAATCTTCAGACTTTCCTTTAATTTTTGCTTCATCTATTTCTTTTAATAATAATTTAATTATTTTTATAATAATAAAATCTGAAGATTTATCATTTAATATTTTTTTTAATCTATTTTCATTATTACAAAAAACTTAGTAAAATCAAAATATTATAATATTCTCATCAAACAAAATAGACTCCTCTCGAAGCATGTTGAATACACTCAATGCAAGTTCCTCAGGGGACTTAATTGAACTTTCATTAGCATTTATAATATTATTATTCTCACTCATATCCTTCAAAATTGGTTCAAATATCTGTTAAAAGTGTGCACTACATCTGCACATCTAATTTTTATAATATTCATTTAACTGTTTTACTTGGTTCGCAATTACATTTCGAAGCTCTCTGGGTGCCATTACTTTAACTCCTCCTCCAAATGATAACAATAGACTTTCTAACTCATAATTAATAATAAGTTTTAAACTTACATTTAGAGTTCCATCGTCATTTAAACTACTTTTTTGGCTTGCATGAAGTGGTTTGGTAACTATATATGCAGCTTGTTGGGGGCTAAATATTAAGTTAACTTCTTCTACAATGGAATCAACTTTTCGTGTTACACCAATAACATCGTAAAATAATCTTCCCAGTCAGTGGTGGTGTCAAGGTAAGTAATAGATGACTCTTCTATACTCTCAATTCTATCTAAAGCTAAATTCCAATTGTTTAATTTTTTCTCTTGATTATAACCAAAAACAAACCAACGATTTTTATACTGCTTCAAATAGTATGGATGAAAGTTAAGGATAAAAGCGTCTTTATTAAAGGGTTTGTATCTGATCTTGAGAACCCTTTTTTGTGAAATGCCATTAAATATTGGATTTATGTATTTATATCCTTCGTAGTCTATATTACTTTCATATGATATAACTGTTTGTGTATTTTCTTTAAGGCCAAATTTATCATTCAATAATGGGCTTATTTCACTCAGCCATTCAAGTTCAGGAGAACCTTCAAAACGTATGCAGCACAGAAATTGCACTTTTAATCTTTGTGCTTCTGAAGAATTAAGTGGCTGTTTATTAATGGAAAAGTTTTTGTCCTCATAACGATAATATGGTGGTTTTACTGAATTATATGATTCTATGGGGGCACTATAGCCTACCTCGCTTCTCATAAACTTAATGTCATCCCTGAGTTGACGTGTTTTTATTCCTTTAGAATGGGGATCATCTTCTCTTAAGGCCTCATTTACAGCTTCTAATAATTCCATAAAAGTATATGTTCTACTAAAATTACTGAGACATTTATCTATTACATTATATCTTAAAACTGCATTTTTATTTATTGCCATGTGTTCTGTGCGAATATAGTGCACATGTATACATAAATTCCATATTTGCTATTTCTCACTGATTAGATTGATAAACAATTAATTAATACTTTTCAATTTATACAGTTCTTTATTGTTGTTAAGTAATATTAAGACTTAATCTCTCCCTTCTAAAACATTGAAGTAATTTTTTTACCCTAATTTTATTTATTTATCTGAGTGAAAAAGGTATCATAAAGATAGATAAAGCCCCATAATATCTGTACATATAGTTCAAGGTGATAAGAAGGAAAAAAACTTAAAAAAAGGTAAAAAATTTTACACCATTTCATGAAACGGTCTCATGATTTTTGCTCAATGAAAGATCAAGTTATTTATTTAGATGTAGAACAGGCAGCGGCCTTTCTCAATGTATCACCGAAGTATGTCTATACATTGACTCAACAGCGTAAAATCCCTTTTTATAAACCGTTTGGTAAAAAACTATTATTCAAATTAGAGGAACTAACAGATATAGTTGATGCAAGCCATGTGAGGTCAATTACTCCCTATCGAAGAATTAAAGCAAAAAATTAGGTAAGATGAATAGAAAAAACAAAAAGGAGGTTTGCAACAAAATAGAGTCAAATTCCTCGATCTAACACAACCTTTTACAGAATGATAAAAAAGCTAAATCCTGAATTTGACGATTTAAATTCAAAGGTAATCTTAGACCATATAAAGGTACTCACAAAGAGAAGTGAGGCGGAAATATTAGAGTCTTTAAGGATAAATCCAACTGATAAAATTGATAGACCAAAGACAGCTTGGTTGCAAAAACGAGATAATAATCCTTATCAATTAAATGAAGACCCAATTTTAGGAACATTAGGTAACTTCTCATTAGCTATTGGCAAGGCTAAAAGTAGAAAATCTTTTTTCATAAATATTGCAGTATCTGCTGTGTTGGGTAAAGATTTAATTCTTAACCAATTTAGAGGGACCTTACCACCTGAACAAAGCACAGTTCTCTATTTTGATACTGAGCAAGGGAAATATCACGTTCAATTGGCTTTAAAGCGTATTTGTGACCAAATAAATGTAAAAGAACCTGAGAATCTTAAAGTTTTCGGTCTAAGGAGTTTAAAGCCATCAGATAGACTTAAAATAATTGAGTATGCTATCTACAACACTCCTAACTTAGGATTTGTAATAATTGATGGAATTAAGGATTTAATCAACTCAATAAATGATGAAGCAGAAGCCACATTAATATCAAGCAAGTTGTTAAAATGGACTGAAGAAAAAAACATTCATATAATGACAGTTCTTCACCAAAACAAGAGTGATAACAATGCTCGAGGTCATATTGGTACTGAACTAATAAATAAAGCTGAAACAGTTCTTTCAGTAACTAAAAATGAGCAGGATAAAGATATTTCAGTAGTTGAAGCTCAACAATGTAGAAACATAGAACCCGAACCTTTTGCATTCGAAATTAAAAATGGATTACCTGTCCTTGTTGAGGATTTTGAAATTAGAACAGAAACAAAAAGTAGCAAGTATGATATCAGTGATTTAGAGGATTATAGAAAGTTCAAACTATTGATTGAGGCATTCAGCAAGAAAGATAGTTTCACATATTCAGAATTAAGAATACAAATCCAATTAGCATACAAGAAGGAGTTTAATAAGAAACTTGGAGATAACAGAGCTAAAGAACTCATTACTATATGTAAAAACAATGATTGGCTAATACAGGAAAAACCAAAAGGACCATATACAATAGGAAAATTTCAAGGTTTAGAAGATGAAGAAAGTATTTTTTAATCACGGTTTAGTTTAAAGCGTTATATACGCTTTTAAACTGTTAAACCGATACCTATGATAGTTTAATAAACAAGTTTAAACCGTAAACTAACAACGAATTTGAATAAAATAGATACATACAGATACATATTAGAAAAGGGTAGTAAAAAACACTACTGCCCTAATTGCGGAAAGAAACGATTTGTAAGATATATCGATACACAAACAGGCGACTATTTACCTGAAAGATATGGTCGTTGTGACCGTGAGATAAACTGTCCAGGAGGACTATAACAATCCTTATTTAGATGGCTACGCAAAAGCCATTTGGAAGCAGGAACAAGGGAATAAGTCAAATTGGAAGCCAAGACAGCCAAGCTATAAAAAGAAGCCTGTAAACAAGTCTAAAAGGGCTTATGTACCTAATGAAGTATTAAGCCAAACCCGAGCAGGTTATGAGAGTAATATCTTCATCCAAAATTTACTTTCAAATGTGCCATTCCCATTTGAGGTCCAAGATGTTGAACAGGTTATTTCTTTGTATCATTTAGGTACAATAAAGACAGGGTATCGAGCAGGTGCAATCACCTTTCCGTTCATTGACGTAAATCATAATGTAAGAGCAATTCAGGTAAAGCAATTTGATAAGTATAACCATACTACAGGTACTGACTTTATTCACTCGATAATAGAAAAGCACCATAATAGAAACCATACACCTATACCTAATTGGTTGACCCCTTATAAAGAGAATGAAACGAAGGTTTCTTGTTTGTTTGGTGAACACCTTTTAAGCAAATACCCTCACAACCCTATAGCGTTAGTTGAAGCCCCTAAAACAGCAATCTATAGCACGCTATACTTTGGAACACCTGAACAGCCTAAGAACTTACTTTGGTTAGCGGTTTTCAATTTAAGTAGTTTGAATTATGAGAAGTGTAAAGCCTCTAAAAGGTAGAGATGTTTATTTGTTCCCTGACCTATCAAAAGAAGGTAAAGCCTTTGAGCTTTGGAGTAATAAGTCAAAAGAAATACAAAAGCGTTTACAGGGCACCTCCTTTCAGGTTTCTGACCTACTTGAAAAACTTGCACCTGATAAAGATAGAGACCAAGGTAAAGACATTGCAGACTATTTAATTAAACAAGATTGGAGACAATTTAGAAAGGAAGAACAAACACCAATTAGTGAAAAAGTGAAAAAAGTGAAGCCCCAAAAACAACTTATTTTTTCCAATCTGAAGTAGAAGTTCCAAAAACTAAGCAAGTTCAAGATTGGAGTATGGAGATAGCAGAATTAGAAAAGTATTTCAGTGAGGTTGAACTGCCTAATCAACCTGTAAAATTGAAAGACAATAGTACTGTAACTAACCATTTAGTTTTTATTGATAGTCATCTTGCTGCTGTAAAAGCAAATTCAGGTAATCTTAAATTCAAATCTTATTTAGAGCGATTGCAAAATTTCGCTGAAACTATACGGGGGTAGGGGCATTAAAACCTACAGCTATTAACACCACATACGTTCGTGGAGCTATTTTCTACACATTTACAAGTTAGTTTAGGGTTTGGGAATAATGATGGATAAAAATAAATTTCATAAAAAAGTTGAAGATGTACGACTAATCCTTAATGATATTAAAGAGTTTAACAAAAAACCTATACCTATGCTGCATAATGACCTATGGATGTCTTCTTAGACCTCACAGAGAGATACGTGAGCTCACTTGGGGCTCAGAGAACACTTGCAGGAATAGAAATCATAAACATCATCAGAAAGGACCAACTTATAAATCCAAAGAAAAGTTGGTTTGCTACATTTAAGTCATTGGCTGCTTGATGAAAGTTGAATTCTGCTAAATTTAAATCCTCAATGATTTAATGCGACAGAACCTATACAAAGTGTTAATACGATATTTTTCATTTTTTGTTAAAGATGTTATTTTTTAAGTTCTCTTATATAGATAAACACCACTCTCAGTTTATCGGAATTATCAAAATTGGTTAATAGCTCTAGCCCTTGAGAAAAACCCATCGAATTTTGTTTTATGCTTTCCACGATTTCTACAATGGTGCTAGTTTTTACAAGTGGACATATGCAAAGATTGAGCATCTCTGCTGATCTAGATATGTGCCGAAGGGGTTAGGAATAGATAGTAATAAATAGAGGTGCTACTTTTTTTAGTTCAATTTTAAATAAATATTTAGAAAAATCTATTTGACTCTTTGTATGGTATATTTTTGAATCTTTGAAATCTCATCTAAAGAAACATTATTATATAGTATGGTTTCATATACTACATCCTGATGATTGCCAATAAGAGTTAATTGAAGGGGAAAACCTTCAATATGCTCAATCAGTAAAGGGTCTTTGTATGCACTTCCGTCTTCGTTCAAAAATACCTTCTCCAAATTGTTAAGGTCACACAAGTACTTACCGTAGCTCGCAAAAACATAATTAAAATAGTAACCTCCGTTGGATTTCCCTTGATTCGAATATAGCATCAATTCTTTGAACTCATCAGGCACCTCTTCTATAAGACCTCCTTTAGTTCGAGTTCCATCCTTAGAATACAATAAATCTTGTCTAAGTGCTTTGATTTTATCTAATGGATACCATTTAGTAGAGTACTTATATCCAATAGCACTTACAGTAGTTTCGCTTACTAGTATTTTATCTTCCCAAGTAGAATTATACATTGCACCCTCTTTCCAACTTTCCAAACCTCTGAGATACCCATCTGATTTTGGAGATATTGGTTTGGCAGGCACTGGGTGTTCGTAGGAGAATGAAAAATAAGTAGGTAAATACCAATTGCTTCTTGCTTGTTTAAAGTTGGCTGTATAGATGGGGCCCATGTTATACACATAATTCCTGCCATTCAACTTGCCAGGTGCAGTTTGTCTATCTGCTAATTGTAATAAGGTTACACTGTCTATACCGTTATTAATTTTTGCCTTCTGAGTAAATTGCCAAAAATACATTACAAAAGCCCTCAAACGATCGTAAGATTTTTTAGACCTCAATAAAATATTGTCGTAATTTGTTTCTTCGGTGGATGTCCAAATATAATCACCTATAGACCACGGATATTGAAATCTATACGCATCACCATATCGTATAACCCCTTTTTCTCTTTCTATTAAAAACTGTGATAAATCATTACGATTATCATATTGAGTCCATTCTGAAACATATGTAGATCTACCTGCACAGGTGTAATACTTAAAATTGGTTTGTTTAGGACCAAAATAGTCGACAGGCGGCTTTCTGCTCGGACGGAAATTTGGTCTGATAAGTGGTGTTGAGGTGGCAATTTTACTGTTATCAAAGAGACCAATTGAGTAAACAGGTTTATTCAGTTTAAGATAAGATTGCACCTCTTCATCGGGTAGTTTTATATTTCTTAATGTTGAATAGAAAAATTTGGTAAAATCGGTATAATTTGCATTTTTCTTAACTTGAACTTTTAGTGGTATCTGCCATTTACCATTGTTCATTGTCGGTTCACTATTAATTATCTCGTAGTCAAATGCTGAATTAAGCATATCTCTTGAAATACTCAATAAATCTTGGATTGATTTTTCTTCAGCGCGTTCGTTGAGTTCCAATAGTTTAATATTGTTGGCAAAAAGCCCTCCCTTTAGTTCAGTAGCACCACCAGAACTTTCAACAAACGAACCCAATTTATTTACGGAAACCGTTACGTTACACGTTATAACTACGGTTCCGTCTTCTTTAGTCGCCTTATCAATAATTTTATACTCAGCGACAGAGCCATTATTTATCATTGAAATTTGGTCTTTCATTAGCTCATCGTTAATCAATGTGGTATTAGAACTTATAAATACGGAAGATGTTTGTGTCAAAGCAGATCTCAAAGCCTGTATTATAGCCTCTGATTCTGTTTTACCTGATGCGACAACTTGGACTTTAACTAAGTCTAAGTTTTGGTCTTGCCCAAATACATTGCTACTGATCACTAATAGCCCTAAACAAAGTGTTAATACGACATTTTTCATTTTTTTGTTGAATACGTTATTTTTTAAGTTCTCTTATATAGATAAACACCATCCTAAGGTTATCTGAATTATCAAAATTGGTTAATAGCTCAAGCCCTTGAGAAAAACCCATCGAATTTTGTTTTATCTGTTCAACTGTCTCGACAATGGTGCTAACATTACCGATTGAGTCTTTAGTATCTTTGGTGGTTATTATCATATCCATAGAAATTGTAGCTCCATTCAAAAAAGTACTAGCTTGTGATTGCGCTTTAACTTGAGCAACACGATTCATTATTGATTCACTTGTGTATTTTGCTTTCTCAAGGCTGATAACAGATACAAGGTATTGATTAGCATAGTCATCCACTATTTTCACCCCTTCGAATGGTTTAGCACTATACATGCGTTTGATGAAATTGCTAAACGCTGTTTTGTCTTCGTTGAAGGATTGGGCTTGGGAACTTGTAAACAAGAACAAAACAAGAAAAGAAGTAATGATTATTTTCAAATTGATTTTTTCCATTTTGGATATTTTTCTTTTAACTCTGCTTTTATACTCTTCTCAATTTCATTTGGTTTTTGTTTAGGCCAATCCGTTAAAAACCAATATATCTTTATACCATATTCAAACTTGGTTTCAACATACCAAGGCCATAACTTAGCTCTTGTTACAAATTCACTAGTACTTTCTTTATATTCAATAGGTCGTTTTGTAGCCGCTAAAAGCCTTATTGGCAACTGATGAAAATTAATAACTGAATCATTTACATTACCCGTAACGCCAGCCTTGCCGAAATATAGTAATTCGTTATCTTCACCTTCCATAGATAAAGAATAAACTAAATAAACACCTGGTCTGTAAGGGATATTAGCATTGTAAATGGCTTGCGCATAATCCATTTCTTTATGAAACAAAACAGGACGTTCGCAGTGGTAGCCTTTCAAGCATTCGAATTCACTAATTTTCATAAGTCTTTAGCTTTTTTTGGTTATTCCATATTTTCTAATTTTTTTTAACTCCTCTAATTTTCTATTATCATTCATTGTGAACTGAACAATTGAATTTTGCGGTTTAAGATTAACAAGAGAGATTACAAATCCCCAATTTACTGGTTCATAATATCCTTTATAGTTTTTAGACATGTATTTTTTTAAAAAAGAATATCCTTTTAATTTATCAGCTACATTAAAGTAACTACTGTAGCAAGAACTATGGGAATACGTTTTTACTTCTAAATCTGTATAAGTCATTCCTGTTCCATTCCAAATTGGGCGAAATGGACGATATCCTTGCTGCACATCGCGACATGAATTGGAATTGAATAAACTTTGATAACAGATACCACAACCCCCACCATCGTTTCCCGTCCGCAAATAAGGCCTAAATTGAATATCTTGCACTTCTATGTCACTTAACGAATGGCTTTGACCTAATTGGTTATTATCTATACCACTACTTATTTGAAAGTTTAACAGTTCATCTCGTAATTTAACAATCATATTAAAAACCTTACTTATTGATTCCAAACTTCTCAAGTGAAATTGCCCGGAATTTTTTTCGTCTATTGCTATTGTAATTATGTAGGTTTTTAAGCCTATTTTGTGATATTCCAACACCTCAGTCTCATTTAATGATAGGGCTTTAATAGTATTAAATAAAGAAGTTTTATAGTTATTAATATTAGATGTTGATTTAATTGTTATGCCAATTGGAATAATATAATTATTAGGATTTCTGGGGTCTGCGGTAGGCTCAGAAACCGATAAATCGTACTCAAAACAATTTTTAAGTAATTCTTCAATTGATTGATTCAAATTTTCAAAAGCAGTAATTTCATTTTTTGAATTGAGTTTTTTTTGATTTACATTAAATACAAACAGTTCACCTTTTAATTCATGTTCAATGCCCTTACTTGTAATAAAATTCGTAAGTTTAGTTACGGAAACAGTAGCTTTTAAAGAAGTTTTAAAATCACCATTGGATAGTTGTATATCTGATATCACATCAAATTTCTGAATATTCCCATTTGCAACTGATACAATTTCATCTTTTACTAAATTATCATTCAATATTTCGGTCTTTGATGATATGAAAGTGCCAAAGGCCTGTTCAATGGCACTTCTTAAAGCATTTTGTTTGGCTTCATCTTGTGTTTTACCTTGTCCGCTTACTACAAGGGTCACGGTTTTATTTTCTTGTGCGTAGGCATTGATACTTAATGCAAGTGCCAGGATAAAAAATATTTTTTTCATGCTTATTTTTTTAATTAATGATTATTTAGCTACAGAACCAGGTTCGTGTTTAACTATACTTATTTCATTTAATTTTTCGACATCAGAAAGTGGTAGATAAATATCGAAAACTTGAAGTCTAAGGTTCATATTGTTTTTTGAAGACACGGTTTTAAAGTGTTCACCATTAAATATTGGGCTGAAATAAATAAACTGTTCTCTGCAATATTCTTGCTGTGCCCCTGAAACTGTCGTGTTAAATAGTTTAATATTATAGTGTTCAGATGAAATATCAGGTACCCTATTAGGTGGATAAAGGTAATACTCTCTTAGGTAGTCTGCTGGATAATGTTTATTGATGTCAATACCATAAGTCATTTCTCTTTTACTCAGTAAGCCGTGAACAAAAACATAATGATTACTGTCAATAATTTGAATTTTCCGATCCACTTGTGATGGTAAATTACGTAATAGCAGCAAGTTCTGTTCTGATGAACTACTGGAGGTCCAATCATTGATGCTATTTTTAAAAAACGGAGTGTAATTTATTACTTTGTTATCTGAAACAATATCATAATTAAACAAATTAAGAGTAGCATGCTCAAATAAAAAATTAATGAGGCGTAGGGATTTTTTATTTCTTAAATAAAGTGAATTTGGACCGAACTTACTATATAGAGTTATTTTATAAAATTCGCTACCAGATTGTTTAGTAAAATCTACCTCCGAATCACTCATTTTTATAGCAGACAATGTATTCAGAAAATAATCTATGAAAACATCTAGATTGGAATTAGGGCGACATTCAACTGTCATTCGCAATTTGTATATATCATTAAAAGACAGCTCATTCGTATTTGGCCAATAGTCAGAATATCCTCCTTCAGATAAATAGCTTTGTAGATCTAATCTTATGTCGGACTTTCTAGGTGGTTTAACTTCTACAGTAAAATCTATAGAATTTTCAAGAATTTCCAAACTTTTTCTAACCATATTCCTTATAACCTTTTCCTCTGCGTCCGCTTGCAATTTTAATAATTTCAGATTCATACCGAACAGACCGCCAGCGATTGTCGCTGAATGCCCTTCGCTCTTTGTTATTTTTTGCATTTGTGAAATCGAGACAGTAGCGCTTAATGTAAGATCCACAATATTGTCAGGAAGGATATTTGAGGATAATATATTAAAACTTATGACTGAACCTTGAGATAATAATGTAATGTTATCACTTACAAAAGAATCATTATTAATTATAGTCTCAGAAGAAATAAAAGTACCAAAAGCCTGCTCAATTGCACTTCTTAAAGCGTTTTGTTTGGCTACCTCCTCTGTTGTTCCACTACCGCTTACAACAAGGGTTACAGTTTTATCGTCTTGTGCGTAGACATTGATACTTAATGCAAGTGCCAGGATAAAAATTACGTTTTTCATGATTTTGTTTACCTCCAAATGATATTGTTATACGTTACTGACTTTGGTTGATTTCGAGCTTGTTCCACCGCTATTTCTCGGAACGATCTAACCCGTAATTTATCCAATTCTAAATTTCGAGCAGATTGTTTTTCCTGAGATACAGCGTCTCTTTTAGATTGATTTTCTCGATAGGTATCGTCTCTTTTACCTTTTTCCTCCGCAACACGCACTTGTTCCTTTTGCATTGCAATTTTATCTGAATATTGTTTCATCTTAAACTGCCATCTTGCTTTTTCATCGGCTTTAAGTTTTGCATCGATTGAATTCATGAAAGCACTTATTTCTGTCTGGCATGAAGCCATTGGATTTATTAATTCTAGAATATCTCCTGCTTTTTCTGCCCCTGCTGGATTTTGTGACGCACCCCAAGTAAGTTTTGCCTCCTTAAATTTCATTTCACAATCAGCATCTATTTTCTGCTGATAAACAGAAGTCAAGGTGTCTAAACATTTGAAATAACAATCCTGACAAACATCCGGCACAAGTGATAATTGATAAATTGCTTCATCATACTTTTCCTGATTTACTAATGTTTGTGCATCTTTTATGATAAAATCACAGTTAGTGCTGTAATAACTTATAATTTTTGTTTTAGCTTCTTCTAAAAAAGCTTGCACTTCTTTGTTTTTTGGATTTATCATTTTTAGTGCAGCGATAAACGATTTATTCTCATTTGTACCAACACCTTTTAGACTTAATGTTACATTTGAGAAGATGGTATTGGTAAGTGCATCGCCTACAAAAAATGTAACCTCAATATTCTGAGCAATCATTTGCGGAGGGCCTGCAATAATATCCTTGGTGCCCACATTTATATTAGCTGTAATAATAAATCGAGCATTCACTTGACTGCCACCCATACCATTGCTACTTGTAATTTGATCCATCTTGGTAACAAGCAAGTTTTTTGCTTCAGTTGGTAGTGAAATGCTTTCAGGCAAATAGGTATTTAAAATTATTCTACCAAAGTCATCTAACTTGACTTGAGCATTTGTGCTGACTGCCACAAAACTTAAAATAAGTAGTGCTATAATATTTTTCATCGTTTTTTATTTTTCACCTAATACAAGAATTGCTTCACCTAGTCCACGAGTCATTAACTTTACCTCAAAGTTGAATGGGCTCTCTTTTAAATACTTCACTAATTGTCTCCCGTATTGTCTGGCATCTAATGCTCGTCCCTTGTCGTCATACACAGGAATTCGAAGCTGTTCATAATCAATTCTGCTCTCAGACGAATTTGTTTCATTAAATCTTCCTGCCACTGTATTCTTCTGGATCCATTCATAGACAAGATCGCGAAGTTCTTCCCCTTCAAATTCAGACTCTAAATCATACTCCCAACTGTCCCAAGTTCTTACTGTCAGTCGAATTTCTCTGCCATTTAAGAGTAAATCATCAAAATGACCTTGTAATTGGTTTACAAATGGATCTATGTTACTGAGAATTGCTTTTTCTAATAGCACTGGGACTATTTCTTTTCCAGGAGTTCCGTTGCCTGTAGAAGATGCAATACGCTTACTGGTATATGCATCAAAGGCCTCCAGAATAAAGGATACAACTGTACCCTTTTCTGTTTTTGTTACCTTCCACCATATTTGGATAAGAATATCTGCTTTTGCTTTATTTTTAAGAATATCAAGTGGCGTCACAGCTTGATTTGCACCTGATGTTTTACTGGCTGTCATATTATCTTCTGCAGCTCTTGTCTCAATTGCCTTTAGTTCTTGTTCAGCATCTTTAAGTGGGAATCCTCTATCAATCATTAAAGATCCAATCTTACTTATAACTTGACCAATTTCAGTGTCTTCCTGAAAGACTTGTTTATAGTTGGGAACTTTTTGTTTTGTTCCTTGATTATCAAACTCCGTCATAAAATAGCGTTGCTCACACCAATTGTCACTTGGTAGAATCATTAATGTTGGTTTTTTTGCTTGGCCAAATACAACATTTGTTGAAGAAAACATGCAAATAGCAATTATTAAGAGATGTAATTTTCTCATATTAAAAACCATTAGTTAGTGATTTGATTATTTTTTGTTCTTCTAGGTATTTTCGTAGTTCGTTTTTGGATACCGAAACTTGGTATACTTTCCAATTTTTAGCTCCAATAGTTGAGGGCAACGTAGTTTTGATTGTATTACTTCTTATAAATCTTTTCCAATCCCCATTTCTTGCAAAAAAACTACGTTCAATTTCTTTGAAGTTTTCTTGATTTTCAGAATTCCTTAGCATTGGGGTTTGAGTGGCACACCCTGTACCACTTGATACGCCTGAAAACAGAATTGCGTGTAGTGCATCTTTTTGAGATTGACTTGATTTGTACCTTCGTCCCTTTCTAGAATCCCATATTTTTAGAGTTAGGTATCCGTCAGACTCCAAAGTTACACATTCTGTTTGATAGCTTTTGTTACTCGAAACAAAGCCTTGAAATAAGAAACAAACAATCAAAGCTGTCAGAATGTGAAACACTTTTTTTTGCATCAAACAATTTTTATAGTTTGAACAATAATAAATTATATGATCTATTTAACCAAACTGAATATACGATTATATAATTTCGTACATTATATACAAAAGAAGAATTAGTATAAAAAGTAATGAATATTGAGTGAATACTATTTGGCTATTACGCTTTTTATGGGCTCTTATATTACATGATATTCATCCAAATGATTGATACGACTAATTCCAAACTAGAAGAGAAGAAATTGACTCATTTTTCCACATCGCGTTGTGGGGTAAATAAAACTCGAAATGTTTCAGTTGCTATTTAGTATCGTACGTAAAAAATTGAGTATCAAATATATAGTTCGACAGGTTCCCATTCTGAGCAAAGGCTATAAATAATAAACCGATATTTTTAAAGGGAGTTAACAGGCAATAATTTACGCTTATTTGTTACCCATGTGTTACCTGCAATAAAAAAAGGCCTCACAAACACTTGATTTACAAGTAATTATGAGACCTTTTGATGTAGAGTCTTTGAGATTGTTATCGTATCTCTACACTGAGTATATAGTCAACCCCAATCCGAAGATTGGGTAAAACAAATTTAATATACTATATAATAATACAGAGATGGATTGTGTGGGCATAATGATTTAAAAAGTATTTACCATACTCAATTAAATATTCTATACACTTCAGTATATTTTTATTAAATCATAAAGGTAGGTTAATATTAACTTAATATAGCTGAAAGATCATTGCATCATAAATTTAACAAATCAGATCAAATGAAAAACAAATTAAAAACACTAACCCTAATTATATTATCAGCCGGGGTAACATTAATTTCAGGTTGTACTGAAGAAAAGCCAATTATTGACAACCCACCTGTTGAAGGAACAATTTATCACTCAGGTTTCATAAGTGAAAATCAAACATGGACTGCTTCTTCTATTCATGTTTTACAAAATAGAGTTATAGTTCAACCTGGAGTCACATTGAAAATTGAACCAGGTACAATAATAAAAGGTGAAGCAGGTCAAGAAGCAAATGCTTCTGCACTTATTATAGCAAGAGGAGCTAAAATCAATGCACAAGGAACAATAGATAATCCTATTATATTTACCTCGGTAGCTGACGAGATTGCTTTAGGTCAAAAGTTCGGAACGAATTTAAGTACAACAAAAACAAAAGGTTTTTGGGGTGGTCTTATTATATTAGGTGACGCTCCAATATCACCTAAAACGGGAACTACAGAGCAAATTGAGGGAGTTCCTGCGGATGTTATTGAGGGGAACTATGGGGGTTCTAATCCTGCAGATAACTCTGGTGTTCTCACTTATGTATCCATTCGATTTGGTGGAACGTTAATAGGAGAAGGAAATGAAATTAATGGGCTTACTCTTGGTGGTGTAGGTAGTGGTACCAAAATAGACCATATCGAAGTAATTGGTACATTGGATGATGGAATTGAGTTTTTTGGAGGGTCAGTAAATGTTACCAATGCTTTAGTAGCATTTCAAGGTGATGATGGTTTTGATGTTGACCAAGCGTATACTGGTATATTGAGTAATTTTATATACTTAGGTGGTGCTGATTCTGACCATGCGCTTGAAATTGATGGTCCCGAAGGCTCAGAAAATTCGGAAGGTGCATTTATTTTTAGAAATGGTTCATTAATGGGAAATGCAAAAATTGGAGAATATGTTGACTTTAGAAGTAATGCTCAAGGTACGGTCGAAAATTGTTATTTCTTTGGTTTTAATGCTAATGCTGATATAGAGTTAGATGATGAAAAGAGCTCAACGAATTTTATAAATGGAGAATTATCATTTAACAACAATAGTTTTAATTCGTCAGTGTGGTCTCTGGACAGCGAAGGCAATCCAGATGGAAATATTACAATTTTGAGTAATTTAAAGTCATTGTTTGCAGATAAATCTGGTACCAGTAGTTCATCAGCAGTTGATAAATTCTTATCATCAAACAATACTTTAGTAACCGCTAAAGCAAATGGTGCTGATAAAAACGAATTTGTGGGTTGGACTTTAGCAGATTACGAAGAATTGCTTACAGAACTTTAAAATTTAGATTAACAAATTTATTTATTATTCATTTAGTAAGACAGCGATAGATTTCTATCTGCTGTTTTACTTTTTTATAGTAAAAACATAAAAAACCAATAAAAATCGTACATATCAAATGTTTAAATTATTAAAACCCTTAACACTAACCTCTTTATTTCTATTCATAGCTTTTATTTCATTTGCTCAACGAGGCACGGTAACAGGCTTATTAATTGATGTTGAAACAAACGAGCCAATAATTGGTGCAACTGTCAGTAGTTCATCTTCTGATGGAGGTGGTTTTTCGAATGAAGATGGACAATTTACGGCTAATTTTAAAGTTGGTTTTCAAATAATCACTATCGATTATATTGGTTTGATAAGAAAAGAAATTCAAAATGTAAAAGTAGAGGACGGTGCTGTTACTGATATAGGAACGATTATGATGGAAAGTAAATTAAAAGATGCCGTCAAAGGAGGTGTTGTTGTTCGTATTAAAAAAAGTACGACTACAGAATCAGCAGTAATAGCACAAATGAAAAATGCGGTTAGTTTGATAGATATTACGGGTAGTCAGGCCATGAGTAGAGCTGGAGACGGAAACGCAGCAGCTGCCGCACAAAGGGTTACAGGTGTTAGTGTTGAAGGCGGTAAGTATATCTTTATCAGAGGCCTGGGAGACAGGTATACAAAAACAGTACTTAATAATATGGAATTACCTGGCCTAGATCCAGATAGAAACACTATTCAAATGGATATTTTCCCTACGAACCTAATAGATAATATTATGGTAGTTAAAAGCTTTACTCCCAATCTTTCAGGTGATTTTACGGGTGGCTGGATAGATGTTAAAACTAAAGATTTTCAGGCTAAGGAGATTTTTGAAATTTCAGGTTCAATGGGCTTCAACCCTGTAATGCATTTGAATTCTAATTATTTGAATTACAATAGCTCAAAATTAGATTTTCTTGCATTTGGCGCAAAAAGTAGAAGTTTACCCTTTACAGTAATGCAAATTCCCTCCTCACTTTGGGCTACTGATGGTTCAGAAGCTCAACGTTTAGCAAAATCATTTAACACCACTATGGCTACGGAGCAAAAAACAAGTTTGTTAAATTCATCGTTCACATTAAGTTATGGAAATCAAAAAGATACCAACCGTACCACATGGGGTTATAATATTGCATTTGGTTATAGTAATGAATACAACTATTACGACAAAGCTATATATGAAACCTATTTAAAAAGCTCTGACCGTTCAGAAAATCAACTTAAACTGGCTTCTGTCAATAATGGAAGTCTCGGTGAAAATGAGGTTTTGTGGAGTGCCTTAGCAAATGGTTCATACAAGAAAGGTAAAAAAAGTGTTAGTACAACTCTTTTTCATACTCAAAATGGAATTAAAAAATCATCTTTTTTGGATTTCAAAAATATTGACAACCCTTTTGGTGATGCTGGTGCTAAATTAGAAAAAAATGTCTTGTACTACAATGAAAGAATGCTAACAAGTTTACTTTTAAAATACACCTATGGTGACTCAGATTCTACGTGGAAAATAACAACAAAATTATCTCCAAGTAGGTCTTCAAACAATGAACCAGACATGCGAGTGACCGCATTATCCCCAGATGAAAACGGATATCGATTTAACATTGGTGCAGGCTCTGAAGTTTCTAGAATTTATCGTAGTTTACAAGAATATGCTGTCAATGCTAAAGTTGATTTTGAAAGAACTTTCACCTTGAAAGACAAAGTGAAAACCAAAGTCCTTTTTGGAGCGGCGAATAGTATCAAAAGTAGAGGTTTTGGGGTTGTTAAATATACTTTTCAATCACCTACTTATGCTAATATGAATTTCACTGGAGATCCCAATCAAATTTTTGAAGAATATTTATTTAATGATGAAGCCAACGATGGTTTCTATGTAACTGGTGGACCAGTTAAAGCTAATTATTTTGATGCATGGATGAATGTTTCTGGGGGGTATGTAATGAATGAAATGCCAATTATGAACGAACGATTAAATTTAATTTATGGAGTTCGTATCGAAAAAGCAGACATGTATTATACAGGAAGCAATACCCAAAATATTTCGTATATCAATCAAAAAGTACTGAATGAAGTTAATGTATTACCATCTCTAAATATATGCTATAAAATTTCGCCGGAAGTCAATCTTAGAATGGCTGGAACAAAAACAATAGCAAGACCCTCATTCAAAGAAAAATCACTGGCACAAATTATTGACCCAATTTCAGGAAGAACATTCATAGGAAACTTAGATTTAAAACAAACAGAAGTAATCAATTTTGATATCCGTTATGAGTGGTATATGAATAGAGGTGAAATATTTTCATTGGGAACTTTTTATAAAAACTTCATAAACCCAATAGAAATAGTAGTTTATAAACCCGAAACACCAACAAATTTCACTCCACGTAACGCAACTAGTGCTCAAATGTATGGTATTGAAATGGAGTTAAAAAAATCGTTACAACACTATTCTGAGTTTCTTAAGAACTATTTTATAGCAACTAATTTATCGTACATTTTTTCTGAAGTCACTATGACAACTCAAGAGATAACAGGAAAAACCAATGAACTAAGAGAAGGTCAGATTATTGGTGATACCCGAGTAATGCAAGGTCAGTCACCCTATATTATCAATGGCAGTATAAATTATGATGGAAAAGATAATGGTATCAGCATGAATGTATCTTACAATGTACAAGGTCCTAAACTTGCGATAGTAGGTATAGGAAGAGTTGCGGATGTTTATACAGAATCTTTTCATAGTTTAAATATAAAATTGAGTACTTCTCTCGGACTTAAGAAGAAAGCTAAATTAAGTTTGGCTGTAACTAATTTATTGGCTGATGATAATCTTCAGGTATATAAATCGTTTCAAGCACAAGATCAAGTATTTACACAATTACAACCACAACGCACCTTTAAGCTTGGTTTTAGTTACAGTATTAAGTAGATAATTATATAGTACAAGATCAAATTCAACGATTCCATTCTAGTAGCAAAAATCCGATAAACCCTATTTATCGAACAACGATGATAAATTGATAAATCAATTAATTTTTGCTCCTTAAACCCTGTAAATACTGAGAGTGCTTTATAACCTTTTCCATCTTCATTGAATTAATGCAACAAAAAACTAATGTATTAGGAGAGATATTTCCCATTACAACCTATCCATTTTATTGAAATTATCGAACCTACAGGTTATAAGATTATAAAGTTATAACTTAACTCCTGGAGTCAAGCTATTGCTCAATCTTGATGTATACTAGTATACATGTATACATCAGGTTCGATTCTTGTTGGGTTGCAGGTGTATTTTCAACGTTTATGCTTAATAAGTATACTATTATAATACACATATGTGTTTTAATTAATTAGTTTGTATATTTGAAAATCATGAAGTACCCAGAAATAGATCAGTATTATGCTAATCCATCAGAAGAGAATAGAGATAAACTCATGGATATACTTGGCCAAGAACATTTCAAGATATCTGATCTGGGGGTTACATCACGCGTATTTTCCAACTGGAAGCTTAAAAACATTATTCCTAAGGTTGATGAGAGACAATGGGTGCGACTTAATCTATTTGAGTATTTCTGGATCCAAATCATCAAAGATTTTAGAGCTTTGGGCCTACCATTAAAGTTAATAGAAAAGGTAAAAGACCAGCTTTTTAATCACCTAAGTTTTAGAGAAGTTTTATTTGATGAACAGGGAGATTTTTGGGGAGATGATTTAAGAAAAAGTGTGAGTGATATATCAGATGAAGAATATGAAAAAATTAAATCTGATATGATTAACAATAGTGATGATGAAAATGTGTCTTCATTTTTAGATGCTTCCATCCCATTGTTTTTTTTCATAGTTGCTAATGTGCTTTTAGATCTTGATGACACTAAACTCACTATAAATAAAGATGGTGAAGTGGGTTTTATAACAAAAGAACTTGACATGAGTAATTTCGTAAATGAGGCCATTAAAACGGGGCCACTAGTAGTGCTCTCATTAAAAAGGTATGTACATACGCTCATGTCAGAACCTACTCAAGTATCCACGGCACAGCAACTAGGTTTAATTAATGAGGTAGAATCAGAGGTGATCAAAGCCATGCGAGAAAACAAGTTGAAGGAACTTGTGATCACCTTTGATCCAGAAGGAAATCATAAAGACCTTACTTACACCTGGGAAAAATCAATCAAACAAGAGGATATGGAAAATGTCTTAAACCAATTTTTAGGTAAAAAGCATGTATCACTGACCATGAAATCCAATGACGGAAAAACCGTCCAATATGAGTATCAAAATAGAAAACGAATAAAGAATAAATAATTATGGCATTGAATAACCCAAGCCTATCCAATCATCCGCTAATGAGAAACAGAAACACTGCTCATCGGTACAATCATAATCGATTATGCGAAAGAAAAGATCAACAGGCATTACCCTGGAGGAACTCAGCAAGATGGATGGATTTAAAGAGCTTACAAAAACAGAACTAGAGGAAGCACTAAAATTTATTCAAGTCATGACAGAGCTTCTTCATAGCCTTAATATTAAATAGTCAATACAAAGAAAGAAAGTGAACTATGATTACAGAAATTAGAAAGAACTAAAAAGTAAAGAAAAGAAATAAAATGAGTAGCAGATTACATGCATTTGGAAAAGGAAAGATAAATCGACAACATCAGTCTAGTACAGCAGTGGCCTATACTCGGGTATCTACCAAAGAGCAAGCAGACAATAACCAGAGTTTAACCACGCAGTCCAATCATATACATACGTATGCTCAACGACAAGGGATTAAGATTGTTGAACAGTTCGGGGGCACCTATGAGTCTGCTAGAACCGATGAAAGAAAAGAGTTCAAACAGATGATGGCCTATGTCAAAAAACATAATATTGGTTTAATCTTAGTTTATTCATTTGATCGATTTTCTAGATCTGGAGCTAATGCTGTGTATATCACGGATCAGTTAAAATCAAATAACGTACAAGTGGTCTCAGTTACCCAGCCAGTAGATGCCACTACCTCAGCTGGAGAACTACAGCAAAACATACAGTTCATCTTTGCTCAGTATGATAATCAACAACGACGAGAAAAGTGCATGGCAGGTATTCGTCAGATGCTTTCTAATGGAGATTGGCCCACTAAGCCTCCTATGGGGTATGATACCCTTAAGATAAATGGTAAACGAACCATAGTTATCAATGAAAAAGGCAAATTACTAGGCCGAGGACTAAGAAAGAAGCTCAAAACCGATATAACTTTTAAAGAATTAAGTGAGTGGTTAAAGCCAGAGGGCTTTATGTATCCAACAAGCAACTATCATCATCGCCAGAAATGTATTTTACTGCGGGTATATGTCACACACTGCTTTAAATGGAGAGGTAGTTAAAGGAAACCACCAAGGAATTATATCCAAAAAGGAGTTTTTAGCACTGAATGATCAGTTAAAAGCTCGATTTAAAGACCGTAAAAAAGTAAATAAAAGCAATATCCCAGCGGTTCCACTCAAAGGTCACCTCAAGTGCTCCAAATGCTCAACCAACTTGACTGCGTATTTAGTCAAATCAAAAAATCTATGGTATTACAAGTGTAATACGCATGGATGTAAGCAAAACATTAGTGCAACTAAAATACACCAGCACTGGAAAAGCACCTTGACTGATCTTCAGCTAGATCCCAAGTTTATTGAACCGATAGCACAGAACTTTATTCTTACCCTTGATATAGAAAAGGATAACTACGAAAAGGATCGGCAAGTAATTACTCAACAGGTTAAAGAGTACAAAAAGCAAATTCAAACCGTTGAGGATAATTATGCACTTGGAAAAATAACAGAGGAAGTCCAAACACGAGTGTTAGCTGATATTAGAGATAAGCTCTTTCCATTACAAGCAGAATTGGCCAAAGGTGTTTTTCAATTATCGAACCATGAAAAAATGGTAGTAAGTGCTGTCACTAACTTAAGTAACCTACTGACAATGTGGGATAAACAAGATTTAATGGGCAAGAAGTTACTTGCAAAAACACTCTACCCAAGCGGAATAGTAGTAGACCGAGAAAATATACTTTATCGAACCCAAAATCAGAATGTATTTATTGGGTACATCCAAGATATAACGGGCAACTACGGACAAACAAAAAAGCGGAATAGTGAACTAAAATTCAACTATTCCGCTCTGGTAGCCCGTAGGGGAATCGAACCCCTCTTACCAGGATGAAAACCTGGCGTCCTAGCCGATAGACGAACGGGCCATTAATGCTCGTGTTATTACAATGCTAATGTAATATGTCCGGCTCCGATACCTTCGGATGACAGTTTTAACGCTTCACTAAAGAACATTATCTTAATTTGCGTTTGGCGAGTGCAAAAGAAATATTAAACTTTAATTTATCAAATAAATATTTATTTTTTTACCTACTTATTGAGAATCCATCTATAAAAATTAATTACGTTTGCAAGCCAATTATCAAAGTAAAATAAAAATTAATAAATTATCATGAGAATAGCCATTAATGGATTCGGAAGAATTGGAAGATTAGCCTTTAAAGTACTTTTAGAAAAATCCAATGTTGAAGTGGTAGCTATCAACGACCTAACCGACAATAAAACACTTGCTCACCTCTTAAAATATGATTCTGTTCAAGGGAAATTTAATGGAACAGTGGATTACAACGATAGTCATATAATAGTAAATGGAGTAGCTATCCGTGCTACTGCTGAGAGAGATCCTGCTAACCTTCCCTGGAAGGAATTAGATGTTGATGTAGTTTTAGAAAGTACAGGTTTTTTTAGAAGCCCAGAAAGTGCCGGAAAACACCTAGAAGCAGGAGCTAAAAAAGTGGTAATCTCTGCTCCAGCTTCTGGCGATATCAAAACAGTAGTTTTAGGGGTAAACGATGATACCTTAACAGGTGATGAAACGATATTATCAAATGCTAGTTGTACAACCAACTGTTTGGCTCCAATGGTAAAAGTACTCGATGATTTAATAGGTGTAGAAAGTGGTTTTATGACGACGATACATTCTTACACTTCTGACCAACGATTATTAGATGCTCCTCATTCTGATTTGAGAAGAGCACGATCTGCAGCTTTGAATATTATTCCAACCAGTACCGGAGCCGCAAAAGCAGTAGGGTTAGTCTTGCCTCACCTTGCCGGTAAATTAAACGGTAATTCACTTCGCGTTCCTACACCAACGGGGAGTGCTACTGATTTTGTAGTTACACTTAAAGGAGATACAACAGTAGAAGCAGTGAATGCCGCTTTCAAAAAAGCATCGGAAACCAATCTGAAAGGTATTTTAGAATATACCGAAGATCCTATTGTGAGTATCGATATTGTGGGCAATCCACATTCATGCATTTTCGATGCTCAAACTACTATGGTGTATGGGAATACAGTTAAAATCATGGGTTGGTACGATAATGAAGCCGGTTACAGTAACCGAGTTGCGGATTTAATCACTCGTATTTAATCCCTCAAAACATAAATATTCTAACGGATATCACAAAAAAGACCGGCAAATCTGCCGGTCTTTTTTATTTTTACAAAGTGCTAGGTAAATTAAAATCGTTAGGGCCCGGTCTTTTGTATGCTGGAGCAGCCATCGGGGTATCTCATTTGGTGCAAAGTACGCGTGCAGGTGCACAGTATGGATACATCTTGATTATAGCTATAATTTTGGCACATTTTTTTAAATATCCCTTTTTTGTTTTGGGTCCTCGATATGCTCAAGAAAATAATGAATCTCTGATTGAAGGGTTTGCTAAAATCGGAAATTGGGCTATCGGATTGGTCGGTATACTTACTTTTTTAACCATGTTTACCATTCAAGCAGCTGTTACGATTGTTACGGCTGGTTTGGTCCAAAAAATAGGGAATTTTTCATGCTCACCCATTCTCATTGCCATAATAATACTGTCTATTTGTTTTGTAATCTTACGCCTAGGCAAGTTCAATATATTGGATCATTTAATGAAAGTAGTAATGATTATACTGTCTGTTTCTACAGGGGTTGCTTTCCTTTTTTCATTTAAATCATCCCTAGATATAACAAACATGGTGCATGCTCCATTTTCAATAAAAAATAAAGAAGACCTTCATTTTTTAATTGCTTTTGTGGGTTGGATGCCCGCTCCCTTAGATATTGCAATTTGGCATAGTATATGGATCTTAATTAAACCCCAAAAGGAACAGCATAACACTCATTTTGATTTTAAAGTTGGATTTTATGGTACGGCTTTATTGGGGATTTGTTTTTTAATTTTAGGGGCCAATACTTTATATTCAACATCAGTTATTTTAGAAGCGACAGCTGGTGGATTTGCAGCTCAATTTATAGATATTTTCGTACAGAATTTAGGCCCAAATTTTTATTGGATTATAGCTATTGCTGCCTTTACAACTATGTTTAGCACCACTATAACCTGTTTGGATGCCACCCCACGTGTCATGCTTAAAATAATGCAACAAACTACAGAAAATTTCAGATGGAATGTATTATCCTTTTGGCAGATCCTAACGACCATGGGTACTATTCTCATCCTGCTATTCTTCTTAGAAAACATGAAACAAATGGTATCTTTTGCGACTACACTTTCTTTCCTGACGGCTCCCATTATTGCAGGGTTATGCTACAAAGTGGTAAAAAACAATTCAACTCAGTCGCTTTGGTCTCCGGTTGAAACCAAGCTAGCTCTATGTGGAATTTTCGTGCTTACTTCATTCAGTATATTATATATATTCGCCTAATGTCAAGTAAAGGATATCCTAATTTGCATACAGGTCAGGTCCTTATATCGGAGCCTTTTATTGAAGATCCTACTTTCGAAAGAAGTGTTATTTTATTGGCGGAGTATCACGCTGAGGGTGCAGTTGGATTTGTTCTTAATCAGCCCTCCAATTTTGTACTTTCTGATTTGGTGCCTGACCTCTCAGCAGTAAATCTACCTATTTTTATGGGTGGTCCAGTCGAATTGGATAGCCTTCATTGTATCCATAATTGTCCTCATATAGATGGAGCAATTGGTGTAAAGCAAAATATATATTGGGGAGGAGATTTCGAGCAAATCATTGCAGGTTTTAAGTCTGGATTATTGAAGGAACATCAGTTTAAATTTTTTATGGGGTATAGTGGTTGGGCCCAAAATCAATTATTGAATGAAATCAAACAAAAATCATGGATAATTGGGAGTATTGCTGATCGAATTATTTTTGATCATACGAAAAACACAAAAGAATTATGGAAGTATGCACTTAAAAATAAAGGAGGGAAAGTCGCCTTATTAGCAAATTCTCCTATCAGCCCATTGTTAAACTAATTCATTTATCTTTGATGAGATTTAAAAAATTATGGATCATATTTTAATTAATACACATAGTATTTTGCGTTGGGCTGTTCTTTTATTTGGGCTATACGCAATCACTAAATCTGCTAGAGGACTTCTATACAATCAACCTTACACTTCCAATCATAACATGGCTGCTACCCTTTTTGTGGCTAGTGTTCATTTGCAAATAATTATTGGTTTATTGCTCTATGTAGCTCGAGGATGGGCAAATAATTGGGGCAAAATGGGCGAGGCGATGGGGAATGCTACCCTTCGATTCTGGACGGTTGAACATGTTTTGGGAATGCTATTGGCTGCGGTACTCATCCAAATCGGAAGAACTAAATCTAAAAAACAAACAGATGTGAGTAAGAAACATCAACAGTCACTTATCTTTTTCACACTAGGTTTATTAATGATCATAGCCATGATTCCATGGCCTTTTCGCGGTGAAATTGCTCGTTCACTCTGGCCTTAACATACAAATCTTAATTAGATGAAAATAGATACATTACAAGCCATTGCTCACATTTTAGGAAACGGGTATAAATGCTTTGTAAACCTAGAAACAGAAGAAGTTTTTTCTGCGGAAGATTTGCCTTTAGCTCAGCAAAAGAGTATTAAATTTAAATCGTATGTTCCTTTAGAAGGGAAATTAACCTTTGCAATGATGGAAGAATTTACTGCTCAAGTGGATGATTTTGGCGACCAGTCAGCGTTAATGGAAACGCTTACCTTCGAGCAACCGTTCTATAATTTTAAAAAGAAAGTATATCAACTTCGTTTAGCAGATGATTGGATTGCTTTTAGAACACAAAAGATTATCAATCACCTGACGGTTTAATGCAATTATTTTATTTTTAGGTGAAGGACTTTTTTCCCCTCAATATATCCCTCCAACTCGTCACCCATTTGAACAGGACCTACTCCAGCTGGTGTTCCTGTGAACAGTAAATCTCCAATTTTTAGCGTAAAATACTGGGAGCAATGAGCTATAATTTGAGGAATATCAAATAGCATCAATTGGGTATTTCCCTGTTGAACAATAGTTCCATTTTTTTTAAGTTCAAAATTTAATTGGGTCAAATCATAATCATTGATAGACAGAAAATCACCCAATACTGCACTTTGATCAAAGGCTTTTGCTTTTTCCCAGGGAAGTCCCTTTTCTTTTAATTTTTTTTGTACATCTCGAGCAGTAAAATCAATACCTAATGTAAAATCGGTAAAATATTTATGCGCAAATCGTTTTTCAATATTTTTACCTAATCGGTCTATTTTGACTACAATTTCTGCTTCATAATGCACATCCGACGTCCAGTTTGGGATATAAAATGCATCCCGCTGTCTGAAAATGGCAGAGTCCGGTTTCATAAATATAACAGGCTCATCGGGTGTTTCATTCCCTAATTCTTGGGCATGTGCAACATAATTTCTTCCAATGCAGATTATTTTCATAAAATAAAATTTCTTTTGCAAATGTAAACATATGCTTGAACCCACAGAATTGCTATATGCGTATGCCCAAGGGTATTTTCCAATGGCTATACCAGAGGAGAATAATGAAATTTTTTGGTTCAAACCGGATAAACGTGGAATCATTCCATTGGATAAATTTCACGTATCTAAAAATTTACGTCGGTTATTCAATAGACACTATTTTGAACTTAAAATCAATGGAGATTTTGAAGGGACAATACGTGCTTGTGCAAACCGTGAGGATACCTGGATTAGTGACGATATTATTAAATCCTATTCCAAATTATACGATTTAGGGTATGCTTACAGCTTTGAAACTTGGAGAGAAGGTAGGCTTGTAGGGGGGCTTTATGGTGTGGCAATAGGTAAAGTGTTTTTTGGCGAAAGTATGTTTCACAAGGAGACCGATGCAAGTAAAATAGCCCTCATCTTTTTAGTAGAATTTATGAAAGAAAATAACTTTTTACTGCTAGACACTCAATATATTAATGATCATTTGCTACAGTTTGGAGCTGAAGAAATTTCAAATGAAGCCTACGAAAAATTGCTAGGAAAGGCACTTGAAAGTTAGATTTATTTATGATAAAAGTTGCTGAATAACCGCTATTTTTTTTTCGGTTTCTTCCCATTCTTCCTTAGGGTCAGAATCTTTTGTTATCCCAGCACCTGCGAATAGTTCTATCGATTTTTCATGAAACCGCATGCATCGCAAATTGACAAAAAATGTGGCCGAATTTTTTTTTAATACTCCAGTAACACCGGCATAAAAACTACGTTGGATGGTTTCAAAGTCTTGAATAAAGTCAAAACTACGATCTCTAGGTAATCCACACACAGCTGGAGTAGGAGGTAGTTCTTTTACTAGCTTAAGGGCATCATTCGAGGAACAGGCTAGGGTGTATGAGGTTTTTAAGTGTTTGATTTCCCCAAATAGTTCTTCTTCCAAATCAGATTTTTGGTAATGTTCAATGCCAAGAGCTTTTAGTTTATCTTCAATGAAATCACAAACCAATTGCTGCTCTTGTTCTTCTTTGGGAGTAAATTTCTCATTAATTAAACGAGTTCCAGCAAGGGCTACGGTATTTAAAATGCCATCTTCATAATGGATAAGAAGTTCAGGAGATGCTCCTACCCATTGTTCCGGACCAATATTGATATAGTATCCAAAATTGGTAGTATATTTTTTGACTGCATTTTGAAATACTTCTATTGGGTCATGGTTTCTTACAATAAATTTATTTCGAGCTAAAACTACTTTTTTTAAAGGACTCGATTCCATGGCATTTTTTGCCATAAATACACTAGTTTCATATTCCTCTTTTGAAAGTGGTTCATTTTTTGTTAGATCAAAAGATTGAATGGGTTTTGGATTTGGAGTATCCCCAAAAAAATAGGCTTGTTTTGAATGATCAAATGGATAAAATACCAGTCCTTCTTTTTTCATCCAGTAGGTCTCCAATGAATCAAAATATTCAATACTCTGAGCAGAGTATTGTTCAATTTTTTTTGGGTGAGGGAGGTATATAAGAGCTCCTATATTATCTAATTCCATTACTTTTTGTCTACCACAGCTAGGGTCATTCTACTTATATTTATGAGTTTATCATTGTCTGCAAGGGTTCTGATTTCCCAAACTTGGGTAGATTTACCCAAATGGATTGCTTTGGCGGTTGCAAAAATCATTCCTTCTCGAACACTTTTTAAATGACTCGTGTTCAGTGAAAGCCCTAAGCAGGCTTTATTTAAATGAGTAACAACCAAATTTCCTGCTAGACTAGCAACATTTTCAGCTAGTGCAGCAACAGCTCCGCCGTGCAGCATACCCAGAGGTTGATGAACTTCAAAGGTGACGGGCATACTCATGGTGATAAAATCCTCACCTATATCCACTACTTTCATTTTAAGATGGCTAGCTAAGGTGTTTTCTCCAAGTGTGTTAAGTTGAGATATCTTTATAGATTTGTAGGGTATCAATGTTGTTAGTTTAATGACCGCAAAGAAAACGATTTATATTATAAGGCACGGAGAAACCGACTATAATAAGCGCAGAATCATACAAGGTCAGGGTATTGACAGTGTTTTAAATGATACAGGACATAAACAGGCATTTCAGTTTTATAGAGCGTATCATCATATTCCATTTGATGTTATCTATACCAGTTCGCTGAGAAGAACCCAGCAAAGTGTGCAGGATTTTATCGAGGCTGGGTTTAAGCAAAAAATCATGCCAGAGTTTGATGAGATAAGTTGGGGCATTTTTGAGGGTTTGTCAGGGGATTTTGAGAGTAAATCAAAATTACGATCAATGATCAATGACTGGTCTGCTGGGCTATTAGATCGAAGTGTAGATGACGGAGAAACACCCAATTCAGTATTCAAACGTCAAAAAGAGGGGATACGTAAAATTCTAATGAAACCAGATAAAAATATTTTGATATGTACGCATGGTAGAGCTTTAAAAATACTTTTATGTTTAATGACTAAAACTCCATTAGAAGAAATGGAGCAATTTCGCCATTCGAATTTAACGTTGTATCAATTTGATTATGATGGTAAGGATTTTAAAATAATAAAAAGCAACTGCACTAAACACCTAATGATTTAGGTGTTTAAAAGAGATTCAAACGCTCTTTTGAATTAAATTGTCATGATATCTTTTTCTTTATTAGCAATAGCATCATCAATTTTTTTATTGTAGGTATCGATGATTTTTTGAACTTCAATTTCTCCATCTTTTGCCATATCTTCACTTAGGCCATCAGACTTTAGAGTTTTAATGAAATCAAGCGCATCTTTACGGGCACTTCGTATTCCAATTTTACCGTGTTCACTCTCTCCTTTAACTTGTTTTACGAGTTGTAATCTTCTTTCTTCAGTTAATGGTGGTACATTTATGATAACTTGCTCTCCATCATTTTGAGGATTGAGTCCAAGATTAGCATGCATGATGCCTTTGCTGATATCTTCAATCATACCCTTTTCCCATGGCTTGACAATAATAGTTTTTGCATCTGGGGTGTTTATATTAGCAACTTGAGATAAGGGAACTTGACTACCATAATATTCCACACTGACACTGTCCAACATAGAGGGGGAAGCTTTTCCAGCTCGAAGTTTACTTATCTCTAGCACGACATGATGAAGTGCTTTTTCTACAGAAATCTTCAATTCATCAAGAACCATTTTTAAATCTTCATTCATACCTATAGTTTGCTTATATAACGACAAAGAAAAATATTTCTAGTCAGTGTTACAAGAATAATATTTGTGAGATAATCAACCAGCCCAGGGTAGAAATGATTATGGATGTAAAAAGTGCATTAGCAAATACAGAATCTTCTTGATATGCAAAAGCAAAAGATAATATTATAACAATTGCCATAATGCTATAACTCAATAAAAACTGATTTGGGTATATAAAAACTAGCACAGACCCTAATACAAATTGTACTAAAAATGTATAGTTAATATTTTTACTAAGATTAGGAAACCTAAATTTATATTGGTTTAAATGAATCAAGTGATAGATGATACTAATTCCCAATATCGGTAAAAGAAGGAGAAGCATTGGATTAGTTATGCCGATATGATGAGTAACAATTTGGGGAAGAAGTATAAATAGATTTTCAACATCACCAAGAATAAATATGATTCCAGCTATGGAGGCAATTGTCATCAGGAAATACATGATAAAAAGGGTGAATCCATTTCGTGACAAAGTGCCTTCTTGAAAAAATAAAGCAATCACAGGTAAAATCAATAAAAAACTTTGATGAGCAAATGCCTGAGTTATTCCAATACCAATTCCTAGAAAAATCAAATATTCTTGTTTTTTTGGATGATCTTTAGACTCATAAACAGAATACATAGCTAACAAAAACAGAAAGCCATATTCTATATGTTCAACGGACAGATCAAGAATGATTAGGCCAACTAATACAGAGAAAAGAACTAAAGGGAGAGCGGTGTTTTTGCCTAAGATACCATATCTGTAGCACAAATAATTTAGGCAAATTCCCTCAGCGAATAATCCAAGCAAAAGCAACCAAGGTACTGAAGTTGAATATGAAATGATACAGCCATAAAAGGCGAATAATAGCAGGGAGAAAAATATGCCTGTTATGTTTTTATGTGAGATTAATCGAATCAATAATAACGAATTTTTAAAAGGGAAAATCTTCTATTTTTATAAGATGGGATAACTACTTCTTGTGCATTTACTTGCAACGAGCCTTCCGGAATAATGGCCACGTATTCTAGCGCTAATTTTGCTATTTTTTGACTTTTAGTTGAGCCATTATTATATATGGTATATTGTAAGACATCGCCTGAACTCCTAAACTGATCGTTATATAATAGCTGAATATAGTGCTGACTTACATACAAGGCAGCTGAGCTAAAATAGCCGCCATCATTAATGCTGATTTGATTTTTAACAATATGATGATGCCATGAAGGCGATAGACCCTGATCAAAATCCATGACCAATATTCCGTTAAATTTATAGATATTTTTAACAGTGCTCTGTGAAATGCCATTAATCACATTAATATCATTTTCCTTAAACCAATCTTTTTGTTCTGCAATAATAAGTAACCCCCCATCAGATTTTGGAATGCTGGCTATAATACTGAAATCTTCATCAATGGTTTGAGAACTTAGTGCTCCAGATTGTAGTGATTCAGTCCATGTTAAGGGAAAGGGAGTGATTGATGTTTGGAACGTCTTTGTTTTTTGTTGAGGTTCAACGTGTATTATGCCTCGATATCCATATTGACCTAATTGATTATAAAATCCGATCCAATGAGCCTCGTCTTTTTCACGATGATATATTAAGGTTGAAGAACCGATTGAAATGGAGTCTGGAAATGGGAAAATCGATGCGGTATCCGAATCCAGGATTATAAGCGAGTGTTCTTTTGGTTTATTCTCTAAATTTTGAATAGTACTCGTGTGTATTGTCATGATATTTTGATTGGTTAAAATCATATCATGCAATGTATTTGAAGCTAAAGATGAAATCGAAAATGACATATCTTGAAAGGGTTCCAGGGACATGTTAAATAAACGTCCTTTCAATATACATTGTGTATCTTCATAATTCAAATAACAAACACCTAAAGTATTTAAACTATCATTCATTTGTATTAGGATTTGCTGTGAATTTAGGTCAATTTTTTCATAGTTAATAAGCGGTATTTTTTGTGAAATAGGGATTAAATCAAAGTTATACCATTGCCCCATCAGTACATACTTTTTCTCTCTTTTATTTTTTTGAGTAGTAATTATTAGAATTCCTTGAGGAGTCAGTTGAACTTTATGAAGTTTAGATTTTTTTAAGTCAATATAAGTACTTAGTTCTAGATTTAGATTAGCATCAAACCGATCAAGAATTATACTTTTAGTATAATTTTGGTTTCGGTATCGCATCAAAAAAGTTCCAGATTTATTTTCTCCCAATACTTTCATGAAAGGAGCGCCACCTCGAAGTTTTGTAGGGTTGCTCCAGAGCAAATCCTGGGCTTGTAATGAAATATGACTAACACAAAAGATTAGCAGAATAAACCCTATTTTTTGAATGTATTTTTGCACGTACTACAGAATGACACAAAAGAACGAATTAATTAAAGAAACTATCTATTGAATCATCCAATTAATCTAAATAATACTTCAGAAAAGGCAATTTTAATTGGTGTAGAACCTAAGAACGTTCCCATCAATACAAACCATGTGTACTTGGATGAGTTAGAGTTTTTAGCTTATACTGCAGGTGCTGAGTGTGTCAAACGATTCACTCAACGACTGGATTTTCCCCATCCAAAAACCTATTTTGGAAGAGGTAAGATTGAAGAAATAGCAGCCTATGTAAAAATAAATAATATTGATTGCGCCATTTTTGATGATGAATTAAGCCCCTCACAAATTCGCAATTTGGAAGAATTCATATCTTGTAAAATAATTGATAGGAGCAGCTTAATATTGGATATTTTTGCTAAAAATGCTCGAACAGCTCAGTCAAGAACTCAAGTAGAATTGGCACAAAGTGAGTACTTACTTCCCAGATTAACGCGTATGTGGACTCACCTCCAAAAACAAAAAGGAGGAATTGGCATGAAAGGCCCAGGTGAGAAAGAAATTGAAACTGATAGAAGGGTCATTCGTGATAAAATAGCGAAACTTAAAAAAGACTTACATCATATTGATAGTCAAAGTTCCACTCGACGAAAAAATCGAGAATCTCAACGCCGCGTTGCTTTGGTTGGATATACCAACGTAGGGAAGTCTACCTTAATTAATTTATTAGCAAAGTCTGACGTCCTTGCTCAAGATAAATTGTTTGCAACCCTTGATAGTACCGTTCGTAAAGTGGTTTTTCCTCCAGATCCTGTCACCTACAAGCCTTGTGTATTTCTATTATCCGATACGGTAGGTTTTATTCGTAAGCTACCCCATCAGCTCATCGAGAGTTTTAAAAGCACATTGGCTGAAGTTATTGAAGCCGATATTCTATTGCATGTTGTAGATGTAAGTCACTCACAATTTGAAGAACAAATGGAAACCGTTGCTCAAACCTTAAGTGAAATAGGAGCAAGTGATAAACCTGTGATTACGATTTTCAATAAAATTGATCAGTATCAGCCAGACCCAACTTCGGATGATATCTTTCATGATTCTACCATCTATGATATCCCAACTTTAAAGAAAACATGGATGGCAAAATTGAATGATAACATTGTGTTTATATCGGCTAAACAAGACCAAAATATCGAGGAGTTGAAGGACATTATTCGAAAAAATGTAACTCAACTCGGCTAATTATATAACCATTTTTTCAATAGCTAAGGCCACTCCATCTTCTTTATTGGTTTTAGATACATAATCAGCCATAGCAAGCACTTCTGGTTTAGCATTGCCTACTGCAACTCCCAACCCCACAGCCTCTAGCATTTCCATATCATTATAATTATCCCCAAAGGCGATGATTTCCTCCCACTTTAATGTTGGATATGCCTGATCTAATAAGGTTTGAATGGCTGATTTTTTGGATATTTTTTTATTAGCAATTTCTAAATAGGTGTCTTTTGATTTGTAAACATGTAGTTCATCAGCAAAAGCTTCAAACAAAGATTGGTATACTTGGGCTATTTCAGAGGCAGGTCCCATACACATGACCTTATGAGCACCACATTGCTTCATATTCAACTCGTCTAAGGTTTGTGTTAAAGGTTGAATGGTGGGTAGCACTTTGGTGTTGTTAGCTTCTCGTTCTGCCCAATAATCCCAAGTCGGAACATACCAATTATCAGCATGATATATACTAATGTGGACGGAAGTGTTTTCAGAGAATGCAACTATGGAATGAATAATATTTAAGGGGATTTCCATGCTGGTGAGGACACGATTACCAGCCAATACTAATCCTCCATTGTAGGCTATTAAAGGGCTATCTTCAATGGATAAGTCTTTTTGTAAATGCCGCATGGCATCGGGCATGCGTGAAGATGCCAATACGCAAGAACATCCATTTTTAATCCGATTGAATTGGGAAATAGTTGCCGGGGAAACTTCACGATCAGCATTAAGAAGGGTCCCGTCAATATCGGTACACAATAATTTATAATTCATGCATCGCAAAGATGCACCTCTATCATTTTTTAAAGAAAACAAACCATAAATAGATTTCCTCTCTTTAGTCACATTTTACTTAACGCTGATTGTTTACTTTTGCCAAGTATCATAAAATACCTGTATGAAATTAAAGAATTATGCTGAAGGAAGGTGGCAACCCCACCTGGGGGATGGAATAACCCAACGGCACGCTATTACTGGTGATGTAATCAGTACAGCTAGCAGTGAGGGGTTGGATTATGAAGCAATGGCCGATTACGCACGTCAAGTTGGGGGCAAAGCACTTCGAAAAATGACTTTTTATGAACGCGGTTACATGCTCAAAAAGTTAGCGCTATACCTCAATGAAATAAAAAAGAAGTATTATGCGATTAGTTATCAATCAGGGGCTACCAAAAGCGATAGTTGGGTAGATATAGATGGGGGAATAGGTACTTTATTTACGTATGCCAGTCTCCGCAGACAAATGGGTAATCAATCTTTTTATGTAGACGGTGATACCGCCAAAATCAGTGCCAACGGCACTTTTGTGGGACAGCATATTATGAGTCCCAAACAAGGGGTGGTTGTTCATATCAATGCATTCAATTTTCCCATTTGGGGAATGCTCGAAAAACTCAGTGCCAATCTTTTGGCGGGTGTTCCGGCGATTGTAAAACCTTCTGAAATGACGTCCTACCTTACCCAAGCCATGGTAGAAGACATTGTTGCTAGTGGGATAGTACCTGAGGGTGCCATCCAACTGGATTGCGGAAAGGGACACGGAATACTAGATAAACTTACTGCACAGGATTTAATCACTTTTACCGGGTCTGCTCATACGGGGAGAATGCTTAAATCCATGCCACACATCATCGAGAATGCTATTCCGTTTAATATGGAAGCCGATAGTTTGAATGCAGCAGTGTTAGGCGAAGATGCAGCTCCAGGGACAACCAATTTTGATCTGTTTATTAAGGAAGTAAGACGTGAGATGACCACCAAAGCTGGACAAAAATGTACGGCTATTCGAAGAATTATTGTACCTGAAAAATATATAGAAGATGTTCAAATAGCACTGGGTAAAAGTCTAGCCAAAACAATCGTAGGAGATCCTGCTCGAGAGGGTGTTCGTATGGGCGCTCTTGTAAATCGATCTCAGATGGAGATCGTGCGAAATCGTATCCAGGAATTATCGAAAAACACACCCATTATTAGTGGTAATTTAGACCAGTTTGATGTATTAGGCGCAGATAAAACCAAGGGAGCTTTTGTCCCCCCTATTTTGATGTTGAATGATGATCCTATCAACAAAACTCAAACCCATGAAATTGAATGTTTTGGTCCTGTGAGTACCTTAATGCCCTACAAAGATTTGGATGAGGCCATTACACTAGCTAAAATGGGGAAAGGCTCATTGGTCAGTACCATTGCTACCTCTCAGGTGGATATAGCTACACAATATGCAGTAGAGGCATCGGCCTATCACGGTAGAATATTAGTGCTCAATGAAGAGTCTGCTCCCGAGAGCACTGGGCATGGCTCTCCAATGCCACAGCTCATGCATGGGGGTCCAGGTAGAGCTGGAGGTGGAGAAGAATTAGGCGGTATTGGCAGTGTGAAGCATTATTTGCAACGAACAGCTTTACAAGGGCACCCTTCCATGCTTACCGAAATCACGCAACGCTATCAATTCGGTGGCGTATACAAAGAGAAAGATGTACATCCTTTTCGAAAGTATTTTGAAGAATTAGAAGTGGGTGATACCGTAATTACTGCGAAACACACCATTACAACCACGGACATTGTGAATTTTGCCAATGTGAGTGGCGATAATTTTTACGCCCACATGGACGAAACATCATTGGAAGGTACCACCTTCGAAGGACGTGTAGCCCATGGATATTTTGTATTGAGTAAAGCCGCAGGGTTATTTGTAGATGCCAAGAAAGGGCCAGTTTTACTTAATTATGGGTTAGACGAATGCCGTTTTACCAAACCCGTATATCCTGGAGCAACCATTGGGGTGCGATTTACGGTCAAAGAAAAAGTGAATCAAGAAAAAAAATCGGTAGACGATGTCGCCAAGGGCATTGTGAAATTTCTGGTTGACGTATACGATGAAACAGGAGATACCGTTGCTCTGGCTACGATTCTAACCATGGTGAAAAAACGAAATCAAGAAGACGAATTATAAAATGAATGCAATCGATCAAGGGGATGTGTCCCACCACATAGAAAATGGAATAGCTACGGTAGAGTTTTATCATCCGTTGAGCAATTCATTACCAGGTAAAGTACTTGCCAAATTGGCCGATACCATCACGGAATTGGGGATGGATGATGCGGTTAAGATTTTGGTAGTTCGTAGTTCAGGAGAACGCGCATTTTGTGCAGGAGCTAGTTTTGATGAGTTGGTAGCTATTGATAATTTGCAGACTGGAAAGGTTTTTTTCTCCGGTTTTGCCCAGGTCATTAATGCCTGCCGAACCTGCCCTAAATTAATTATAGGTAGAGTGCAGGGTAAGGCTGTTGGAGGTGGCGTAGGATTGGCTGCTGCATTTGATTATACGCTGGCTACCCAGCATGCATTCATAAAATTGAGTGAGTTAGCCGTAGGCATTGGACCCTTTGTAGTAGGTCCGGCCGTAGAACGAAAAATAGGGGTTTCTGCCATGAGCCAATTGGCCATCAATGCTACCGAGTGGCAAAGTGCCGCATGGGCAAAATCCAAGGGACTATTTACCGAAGTATACGATACTGCCGAAACCATGGATGATGCAATAGAGGCATTAGCGAATCAACTTTGCCAGTCTAATCCAGAGGCCATGCAACAACTCAAACAGGTATTTTGGGAAGGAACAGAACATTGGGATACGTTATTAGCCCAACGTGCAGAAATCAGTGGACAACTCGTCCTCTCTGACTTCACCAAAAAGGCTATTGCCCGATTTAAGAAGAAGTAGGGGACATTTGTACTTTTTCTTCAGATTATATTGTATGAATATTGATTCTAAATATTCTGATTATTAAGTTATTATCTTTGTATGGTTAGTTTTTCATTTTCTATAATCAATCTTTCATTTTCTTTCTTAAGTTGATAAATAATCTCGTCTTTAGTTTCCAATAATTGGTCTTGAAGTTCTATTTTATCTAGCCAGTTTTTAGAAGTTTCGTTTTGAGAAAATTGAAAAAAATCCTTTCTATTAAATAAGATAAACTGCTTAAAAGAAAGATTAAATGCGTTACATATGTCAACAAGTCTTCGGAGGGTAATATCATTACCTTCTCTTTCTATACGGTAATACATGCGAGAGAAAATACCCAATTTGTCAGCCATTTGTTCCATACTGATATTCTGGAATTCACGAATGGTTCTAAGTTTTTGACAAATATGGAGATCTTCGTAGTCTATCATAGTAAATATTTAGCAAATAAATAATAATTAAATTAGTTTACGCAATCATACATCAACTTTAAGTGTCATTTTGTTGACATCAAAATACAAAACTTTGACATATCAATTTGCTCATTTCATTGCTTAGTAATCTCTATTTGTAATATTTTGGATATTATTAAAAAAATCGCTTTTACTTCTGTAGCAGTTGTACTAGCATTTGGAATGGTTTCGGCTTTGATACATCCAGTTTTGAAAACACATATAAATCCAATCAACATATGACATATAGCGGATCTTTATTGGCAACCTATAAACTTTCTGATTTTATACAAAAGCAATATACAGATCTTCCTCAACGAAGACAAGATAGTTCTTGGCAAGATTTATTTTATGATTCGGATGGATTTTTTCAAAACAATACTCCCCAACAAAATGATTCAAAAAATAGATTGATTTATCATTCAGAATCAAATGTTCTTCAGGAAATAATAGTTTTAAAAAAAGAGGGGCATGATGTGATTTTGGCTAAAATAAAACCCAAAAATGAGGAGGAATTTAAGATGATTAATCGCGCTAATATTGGTTTGCATATTATATATAAGGAGGGCAATCAAATTTATGAAACTCAAGTGATTTTAGAGATGGATAGATACCATAAGACATCCCAGCAATTGGTTTTTATGCAAAAAATAAAACCAGTTGAAATATTAAATATAAAACAGGTTCAGTTTGTGAGTAAATAGTTGGGTCTAGCCAGTTTTCGGGCCCTATTTTTTGTTTACCATATCCAATGCCACATCGACAATCATATCTTCCTGCCCACCTACCATCTTGCGTCGACCAAGTTCTTGGAGGATGTCTGCCGTATTGAGCCCATATTTTTGCGCAGCACGTTCACTATGCAATAAGAAACTGGAATATACACCTGCATAACCAAGACTAAGGGTTTCACGATCAACTCGCACGGGACGTTCTTGAAGTGGACGGATAACATCATCCGCCAAATCCATCAACTGATTGACATCAGCTTGTGTAGCTTGACCCATTTTATTCAATACAGCGATTAAAACTTCCAGGGGACAGTTTCCTGCTCCAGCACCCATTCCTGCCAACGAGGCATCCAAACGGGTGGCTCCATGTTGCATGGCTACAATGGTGTTGGCTACCCCTAAACTGAGGTTATGATGACAGTGAATGCCAATTTCAGTATCATCGGACAAGGTATCTTGAAATGCTTTCATTCGATCAATAACCCCATCCATCATCAAGGCCCCAGCACTGTCCGTAATGTATACACAATCCGCACCATAACTTTCCATTAATTGGGCTTGTTCGGCTAGTTTTTGAGGTTCATTCATATGAGCCATCATTAAAAAACCTCCTACGTCCATCCCTAATTTTTTAGCGGCTTCGATATGCTGTTTGCTTACATCAGCTTCTGTACAATGGGTAGCGATACGAACAGATTTAACTCCCAATGCATGTGCCTTTTTTAAGTCATCAATGGTGCCAATACCAGGGAGTAATAGCGTGGTGAGAACAGCATGGTTTAGTTCTGCGGCAATTCCTTCTAACCAATCCCAATCGGTATGAGCTCCAAAACCATAATTGAAACTACCCCCACTAAGGCCATCACCATGGGCAATCTCGATGGCATCTACCCCAGCTTTATCCAAGCCAATGGCAATATCTTTGAGTCGCTTTTTATCGTATTGATGGCGGATGGCATGCATGCCATCGCGAAGCGTTACGTCTTGTATGTACACTTGTTTTTTACTCATGATTCAATCATTTTCTCACCAATAGCTAAAGCCGCACTGGTCATTATGTCGAGGTTTCCTGCATATTCTGGAAGGTAATGCCCTGCTCCAATGACTTGTAGTAAAACGGTAGTTTTAAGTCCATATTTATATCCAATTCCTTCAATAAATACAGGGTTTTCTTCAGGAATATCATCGAATTGTATTTCTTGATGAAGCGAATAGCCCGGGACATAGCGTTGTACTTCAGCGACCATAGCATGGATGCTGGCACGTATTTTTTCTCGATCTGAGGGTTCACTCAAGGTGAATACTGTATCACGCATGACTAAAGGAGGCTCAGCGGGATTAAGCACAATAATGGCTTTTCCTCGATCTGCACCACCCACTTGTTGGATAGCTTCCGCAGTAGTTTGGGTAAATTCATCAATATTTGCTCGGGTACCCGGACCAGCAGACTTACTCGCTATACTCGCAACAATTTCTCCGTAATAGACATGTGCAATTCTACTTACAGCAGCTACAATTGGAATGGTAGCTTGTCCTCCACAGGTTACCATATTGTAATTGAGAGTATGGTGTAAATCTGTATTTAATCCCAATTTTTGGTTCAATTCAGCATCAAGATTAACTGCCGGGATCATGTATGGTCCAATGGCAGCAGGTGTTAAATCAACTACTTTTTTTGTGGGGAATGCCTTGATTTTATCAAAATTATAGTGATGCGCTTTGGCAGATGTCGCATCAAATATAACATCAATTTCACTCCAAATAGGCATTTGAATGAGTCCGTCAATTCCGGTACTGCAAATTTCAATGCCCATGCGCTGAGCTCGAGCTAATCCATCAGAATTGGGGTCGATTCCTACTAAACATCCCATAGTTAGTACGGGGGAATTCCGGATGATTTTAATCATTAAATCAGTACCAATATTTCCACTTCCAATTATTGCTGCCTTTTTTTTCATACTTATTGAACGGTGATACTTACATTTCCTAATCCTTCAATAGTAGCCTCAAAATGATCTCCACTTTCAATAGGAACCATGGGTCCTAGAGCTCCTGAAAGTAAAATTTCTCCAGCTTTTAATGGAGTTCCATTTTTAGCCATGGTTTTTGCTAACCATAGTGCAGCATTCAGCGGGTTGTCCATGCAAGCACTTCCTATACCTTCTGATACAACTGCACCGTTTTTCGTCATCGTCATGGAACAGCGTTCCAAGTCCAGTTCTTCTATGTTCATTTTTTTCTTTCCAAGAACAAAGTGGCTAGCACTGGCATTATCCGCAATGGTATCGGTGATTCGTATGTTCCAATTTTCTATTCTAGAACCGACAATCTCGATGGATGCTGAAGCATAATCTATGGCATCAATGAGATCAGTAATATCAATATCTCCATCCAAATCATTACGCATGACAAAGGCAATTTCAGCTTCAGCTTTGGGTTGCATTAAATCAGAGTAAGGAAGTTTTTCCCCGTTTTCAATTTGCATGGATTCGAATAAGATGCCATAATCAGGTTGATCTACCCCCAGTTGTTTTTGTACAGCAAAGGATGTTAAACCGATTTTCTTTCCAACCACTTTTTCTCCTTGATCGATGCGATGCTGGATGTTAATTTGTTGAACAGCGTAGGCTGCATCAATATCGGTGGCCGTAATCAGTTCGCGAACAGGGGGTATCATTTTTTGAGCTTTTTGAGCATTCCATAATTCTTGAGCTGCTTGGTTGATTGGATTCATTTCTATCTGCGAATATAATTACATTGAATAAGCTAACTTTGCTAAAATCAATTTCGTTCACGGGTTGTTAGTTTAAAGATGAATACACAAGTTTGGTATGAGCAAGGAAATTATGAAGCTGTCATTGATGCTTTAGAACAAAAACCAGATGACAATCAACTGCCTATTTTAGCTTTTTCTTATCAGAAACTAAAGCAATGGGAAAAGGCCATGAGCTGTTGGAATAAGCTAATTGCTATGGATGCTTCAAATGCTGAATATTACAATGAACGTGGAGTATGTAAGTTTAACATGCGTTTCAAACATGCCATACAAGATTTTGATCAAGCTATTTTACTGGAACCAGAAAACCCTTATTTCTATAGTTGTCGAGCCTATATCAAAGACAAAACTGGAGATACAGAGGGTAGTGTTGCCGATTATACCCAATCTCTTGCATTGGACCCAACAGATGCAATTGCAATGAATAATTTAGGCCTTGCCGAACAAAAATTAGGGCATACGGCAAAAGCTAGGGCTCAATTTAAAGCCAGTGATGAGTTGTTGGGTATAGAAACTATAGATTCTCGATATGATACATCTCCAATTCCATCCCATACCAAAGAAAAACCGCGATTACTTTGGAGAGAAGTAAAGAAGATGATTTCTTCAAAATCAGGATTTCTCCAGTTCTGGAGTGAATTTAGAGGGAAGAAATAACTATTTTTCTTTTTCTAACCATGAATGTGTATATTATAGTCATGGTTTTAGATAAAAATATTGTCAAATTAAATACATTTGATGGTCGTGGTGCTCAAATCACAGTTTCCAATTCGTTAGCAGTTCATCAACGTGATCCATATTGGGATGGTTCTTATTTTGACGAAGAATTTTTTGCATCGGATAACCAAACCCAATGGATCCCTACGCAAGCTAAAACGTTATTAAATAAAGTTAGTAATCCAGATTTAGACGCTCCTTGGAGTATGAATCCCTATCAGGGGTGCGAGCATGGGTGTATCTATTGTTATGCCAGAATCACCCATGAATATTGGGGGTATAACGCAGGGTTAGATTTTGAGCAAAAAGTGATGTACAAATCCAATGCTCCGGAATTATTAGAAAAGAAATTAAAAAGTAGAACATGGAGAGGGGAGAAAATCACCCTGAGTGGGAACACCGATTGTTATCAACCCATAGAACAAAAATTAAAAATTACTCGTCAACTTTTGGAGATTTGTTTAAGATATAAACAGCGGGTTATGATTATCACTAAAAATGCATTGGTATTGCGTGATATAGATATCTTGGGGCCAATGGCAAAATTAGGATTGGTTGAAGTTCATATTTCAATAACTACATTGAACGAAACGCTGAGACGATCATTAGAGCCTAGAACCTCAAGTTCGCTTAAAAAACTTAGGGCTATTCAAACTTTAGCCCGCCTAAATATTCCTGTCCATGTACTGCTTGCTCCCATAATTCCGGGTCTTAATAGTGAAGAGATATTTCCTATATGTAAAGCAGTTAGCAAAGCAGGAGCTGTTTCTTTACAATATAGTCTAATACGTTTAAGTGGAACTACGGCCTTGCTCTTTGAAAATTGGATTTGTAAAAAGTTTCCCCTAAAAGCATCACGTGTGTTGCATCAAATAACAGAAACCCATCAAGGAAGTAGGAACGATGGCTGTCAATTACCAAAAAAGCACAAAGGGGTTATTGCAGATTTAATTCATCAGCAAATCGAAGCAGCCAAACGGAAGTATGGACTGTGTAAAACAACTCCCAAAATAATATCAAGGAAACTAGGTTTTATTCAATCCAATCAATTGAATTTATTTTAGTAGGCAACTTTTTTGATATCTTTGCTTCATGGGTAATAAAGAATGCCTAAGTTGCAAGAAAACACTAATAGGAAGGGCTGACAAGAAATTCTGCGATAAACAATGTCGTAATGAATTTAATAATCTACAATATGGGATTTCAAATAACTACATCCGAAAAGTCAACCGAATATTAAGAAAAAATAGATCGATTTTAGCGGAACATTGTCCTTTGGATAGATCTATAAAAATCTCAAAAAAAGAGTTAGTAAAAGATGGATTTAGTTTTGAATATTTCACGAATAATTATGTAACCAAAGCAAATAAAACCTATCACTTTTGTTATGAGTATGGTTATTTAGATTTAGAGAATGATTACTTTGCATTGGTCTATAATAAAGCGTACATAAAAAACGAATGAAAAATTTTCTTAGAACAGAACTGTTTAGATTTGGAGAACAAGGGAATATTACGGTATCTAGTCTATTTTATATTCTGATTTCAGGGACCATTATTTGGCTGATTTATAAATGGGTTAAAAAAATAGCAAGATTATCTGTGAAGTCTGGGAAGCTGGATAGTGGAAGAGAATTTGCTATAACTAGAATTACGAAATACATCCTAATCTTACTATTCATTGTGATCACCCTGATTGCTTTTCACGTGAATTGGACAGGATTTTTAGCCCTCACGCCACTATTATTGGGAGTGGGTTTAGGACTTCAACAAGTGGCTAATGATTTAGTCTCAGGATTGATATTACTTATCGAACCGACCATTAGGGTAAATGATGTAGTAGAAATAGATGGCGTAGTAGCTAAAGTCAATTTAATTGGTCTTCGTACCTCTAAAGTAATTACGCGTGACGGAATAGCGATGATTATTCCAAATCATAAATTAGTGAGTGAAAAATTAATCAATTGGAGTACAAGTGATTCAATAACTCGATTTAAGATTAGTGTTGGTGTGGCTTATGGAAGTAATGTGGAACTTGTAAAAAAAATACTTGAAGAAATGGCATGGAAACATCCTCAAGTAATCACCAATCCTGCACCTCAAATATTTTTTAAAGATTTTGGTGATTCTAGCTTAGATTTTGAGCTAGTATTTTGGAGTAATCAATTATTTCCAATTGATCGTGTTCAAAGTGATTTAAGATATCAAATCGAGGAAGCATTCAGATTGAATAATATTACCATCCCCTTTCCGCAACGCGATTTGCATATCATACAGGGAGATTTACCTGCATCGAATTAATGGCTTAATTGATAGTTTAAACCTACTGTAATTAACCGATTAAACCACCCTATTCGTTGGAAAAGTACAGGAGAATTAATTTCTATTGGATAATCTCTTATCGAAAGCAGTGAATAGGAATGTCTTAAGTCTATATGCCAACGATTGTTAAGGGGATAGGTGCCACCTAAATGAAAACCTACTTCTGATTTTCTGAGTTCAGATTCTTTTGTTATGATCCCATTTTCATCCCGTTCATTGAGAATATTTATACCCATTGAAATACCTACATATGGCGATATGGTCTGCCAACCGGTATATTTTATTAAAAACGGAACTTCAAGATAATGGTATTTTAAATCAAGTGTAAATGTAGGTGGGGCTTCAGGGTCAATGATCTTTTTAGCTCCTTTCATGCTATATCTAATTTCGAAAGCAGACTCCCAATTTTCATGGATATTTCTATTGATTTGTATGCCGGTATTTAATCCTAGTTTGTGATACCCGCCCAATTGATCGCCATCTACTTGACTAAAATTTGTACCAAAAAGAAGTTGAGCTCCAAAATCTTGAGCAACACCCCTATTTATAATTAGGAACAGACAGGAAAGTAACAAGTACTTTTTCACGATAAATCAAATTTTATGCCTTGAGCTAATGGTAAATCCTTGCCATAATTAATGGTGTTGGTTTGTCGACGCATATACTTTTTCCATGCATCTGATCCACTTTCTCTTCCCCCTCCTGTTTCTTTCTCACCCCCAAATGCTCCACCTATTTCAGCACCACTGGTGCCAATATTGACATTAGCAATCCCACAATCACTTCCTGATGCACTTAAAAATTGTTCTGCTTCTTGAATGTTATCCGTAAAAATGGCAGAACTTAAACCTTGTTTTACATCGTTCTGTAATTGAATGGCCTCTTCTAATGTTTTGTAGGAAATTAAATATACAATAGGGCCAAAAGTCTCCTCTTGAACGATTTTAAAATGATTTTGAGCTATAGCTATGCAAGGTTTTACGTAACAACCACTCTCATAACCCTTTCCTTGCAGAACATCGCCACCTGCAATAATTTTCCCTCCTTCTTTTTCTACAGCTTTCACTGCTTGGGTAAAAGTATGGACGGCTTCAATATCAATTAATGGTCCAACATGGTTGTTCTCATCCAGTGAATTGCCAATTCTGAGTTGATGGTATGCCTGTACAAGTTTATCCTTAAAGGTGTCAAAAATTGATTCTTGAATAAATAATCTTCGGGTACTCGTGCAGCGTTGGCCAGCTGTCCCTACACAACCAAATACAGCTGCTATTAAGGCATTATCTAAGTTGGCATGTTCAGAAATAATAACGGCATTATTACCTCCCAATTCTAAGAGCGAACTACCTAATCGTTTAGCTACTGTTTGGTTAACTTGCTTTCCCATACGCGTGCTTCCAGTGGCACTAATTAGTGGAATGCGATGATCTTTAGCCATGGATTCTCCGATTTTATAATCCCCCATGACTAAATTAAATATTCCTTCTGGGAGATTGTTTTTGAGGAGTACACCTTGTAATAATTGATGGCAAGCAATCGCTGTTAAGGGAGTTTTCTCACTGGGCTTCCAGATGCAAACGTCACCACATACAGCGGCAATCATACTATTCCACGCCCAAACAGCAACGGGGAAATTAAAGGCAGAAATAATGCCCACAATACCAATGGGATGCCATTGTTCATACATACGATGATGGGGTCGTTCACTGTGCATAGTCAAGCCATAAAGTTGTCGAGATAATCCAACAGCAAAATCACAAATATCAATCATCTCTTGAACTTCCCCCAAGCCTTCTTGATAGCTTTTCCCCATTTCTATACTGACCAATTGGCCTAAATCTTCCTTGTGCATTCGGAGTTTTTCCCCATATTCTCGAACAATAGACCCTCTTTTGGGTGCAGGTATCATTTTCCAATAGGCTGCAGCTTTTTGGGCTTGAATGACTACATGTTCATAGTCATCATCACTGGCATATGTTACCTCACCAAGCTTAGAACCATCCAGTGGACTGTGGATCTCCTTAGTTTCCGTCTGAGTCGATGTTTTCCATTGAGTACCTGTGCAAGTACTTGGATTTTTAGATTCTATTCTAAGATTTTTAAGAAGTTGATGGGTTGATTTTAACATAAGGTATTGCTTGAATCACAAATGTATTATTTAAAATCAAAACCCTAAAAGTGTGTGAATTCTCTTTGATACCAATAATAGTATCGATTCAATATCTTAATATTGTGGACATTATGAAGTACAACAAAATCAATCCACAACTATTTATCCAGAACAGAGCGCGTTTTATTGCTCAAATGGAGCCTAACAGTATTGCCATTTTTCATAGCAATTACCAATACACTTGGAATGGGGATTTGACCTATAAATTTAAACAAAATTCGGATATGTTTTGGTTAAGTGGAATTGACCAAGAAGATAGTGTTTTAGTTTTATTTCCGGACTGTCCTATACCAGCGTATAGAGAGGCTCTTTTTATTGTAGAGACCAATGAGAAAATTGCGGTGTGGGATGGATACAAGTATACTAAAGAAGATGCAACTGCAACTAGCGGTGTACCATCCATATTTTGGAACGGCGATTATATGCAGCAGCTAAGGCCAATTTTGAATATGGCAGATATGATTTATTTGCCTCTCAACGAGAACGATCGATTTTCTCCCAAAAGTCCTTCCAAAGCCTTAGATTTTGTTCACGAAATACAACAACTGTATCCATTGCACACCTATCAACGGGCGGGCAAAATACTACAACGCTTACGCAGTGTTAAAACGGCATTTGAGCTTGACGTAATGCGAGAATCAGTGGCAATCTCAAAAAAAGGATGGGAACGGGTAATGAATTTTGTGAAACCTGGGGTGTGGGAGCACGAAATTGAAGCTGAATTAATTCATGAATTTATACGAAACAGAGCCAATGGTTTCTCGTTTGAGCCCATCGTTGCAAGTGGACTTTCAGCATGTACCTTGCATTACATTGAAAACAACAAACAAGTAAAGGATGGGGATTTAGTTTTGATTGATTGTGGAGTAGATTACGGCAATTATGCCAGTGATATGACGCGTTGTTTGCCGGCTAATGGCAAATTCTCTAAACGACAAGCCGATGTGTATAATGCAACATTGCGAGTAATGAAGCAAGCAAGAGCGAAGCTAGTGCCAGGAACTCTACTGATGGAATATCAGAAAGAGGTGGAAGGTTTGATGGAAGAAGAATTATTGGCATTGGGATTATTAACCAAAGGAGATATTGCGAATCAAGATCCAAACTGGCCAGCATTGAAAAAATATTTCATGCATGGAACGTCACACTTCTTGGGCGTAGATGTGCATGACAGTGGCATGCGTTATGAACCGATGGAGGTAGGAATGACTTTCAGCTGTGAACCTGGAATTTATATCCAAGAAGAGGGAATCGGTGTGCGAATTGAGAATCAAATACTCATCACTGAAAATGGTCCTGTCGATATGATGGATGAGGTAGGAATGCCTATAGAGGTTCAAGAAATTGAAGATTTTATGGCGAGGTAAGTTTAGTTCATTTAATCATTGGCAATAAAATTGGTATAAAATTCTTTGCAATTGGATATTTTTTTAAATAAAATATTACTTTTGCAAGCCTTAATAGAAAAACAGACGATAAGTCACTATATATTAAACTACAATGAGTAAGCGGACATTTCAACCAAGCAGACGAAAAAGAAGAAACAAGCACGGTTTCAGAGAGAGAATGGCTACTAAGAATGGTAGAAAAGTTTTGGCCGCTCGTAGAAAAAAAGGACGTAAGAAACTGAGCGTTTCTGACGAGCCTCGTCACAAACATTAACTAAACCCCTCCCCGAGGTAATTATATGGGGGATACATATACGTTTCACAAAGACGAAAAACTTTCGCACAAAGTGACCATAGATGCCATTTTTCAAAAAAAAGGAGCATCCATTTTTAAGTCGCCAGTTTTATTTGTTTTTCTAAAGAAAGATCTTCAATCTCCCTATCCTTGCCAGTTATTGGTGTCAGTAGGTAAACGAAAATTCAAAAAAGCCGTAGATCGTAACCGCATAAAACGTCAAATCACAGAGATATATAGGAAGCAAAAACATCGCATGTATGCACAAATTCCAAATGGTACTCAATACGCCATTGGGATATTGTTTTTAGGTAAGGAAATGCCCGATTACGCCCTATTGGAAAATAAACTAACAGCAGCTATCGATGAATTTATTAAAAAGGTTTAGTCAAATTATTTCTTACGTATTGCTTGTCCCAATTTGGATATACAGAAAAGCAATTTCACCTCTTTTACCCCCTACTTGTAGGTATTCTCCAACATGTAGTGCCTATGCTGTTGAAGCAATTCAGAAACACGGTCCATTTAAAGGATTATACTTATCAGTTTTACGCATTCTCAGTTGTCACCCATGGAGCAAAAAAAGTGGGCACGATCCAGTTCCATAAACTTCATGTACTCCCACTGCTTTAACTATCTTTGCATCTTCTAGCAGTTAAGATTGAAAAAGTATAGTGTTATATGTTTGTTGGGTGCTTTCTTTTTTCTAGCATTTAAGGCTAGTGATTATTTCGAAATATCAAAAAATTTGGAAATTTTTGCTGATGTATACAAAGAAATAAATACAAGTTATGTAGATGAGGTAGAACCCGGAGAATTAATTCGAGCAGCCATAGATGGGATGCTTAATTCTCTAGATCCGTACACTGATTTTTATAGTGAGGCTCAAGTAGAAGATTATAAGTATCAGATGACGGGAACTTATGCTGGTTTTGGTTTATCTATTAGAACTATCGATTCTGATTTTTATATTGATAACCCAGTAGAGGGTTTTGCTTGTCAAAAAGCGGGCCTACGAGCAGGAGATAAAATTAAATCAATTGACGGTACTGAAACATACCAGAAAACAAAAAATGAAGTCTTTGAGCTACTCAAAGGAAGAGCAGGAACAACGTCAATTATAAAGATAGAAAGACCAATAGTAGGAGAGTTAGAGTTTGAACTAACTCGTGAAAAAATAGCTTCCAAAAATGTTCCATATTTTAATTTGATGAATGAAATTGGGTATATAAAATTAGCTGGATTTGCACCCAATGCTGCAAAAGAAGTTCGAGATGCGGTACTCAACTTGAAAAATAATGGAGCTCAAAAATTTGTCTTAGATTTAAGAGATAATGGAGGAGGTTTGCTAAATGAAGCGATAGATATTGTAAATATTTTTATTCCTCGAGGTCAAGTTGTAGTTGAAACTAGAGGGAAATTCAAAGAAGATAATCAAACTTACAAAACCTTAAATTCTCCTGTAGATATTCAATCGCCATTGATTATTCTTATCAATGGGAATTCTGCGTCTGCAAGTGAAATTGTTTCTGGGTCTCTACAAGATTTAGATAGAGCAGTTTTGATAGGTAGAACTTCATTTGGAAAAGGATTGGTCCAATCTACTAAAACATTATCCTACAATACATCAATAAAGATTACTACTGCCAAGTATTATTTGCCAAGTGGAAGACTGATCCAGCGACTTGATTATAGTAACAAAGTAAATGGTAAAGCCTTCGCTGTTGCAGATAGTCTTAAACAAAAATTCAAGACTAAAAATGGAAGATTCGTAGTTGATGGTCAGGGTATAGAACCAGATCTTACCATAGAAAAATTTCCTTTCTCTGAACTTTCTGAAAGCTTATTAAAAAACCATCTATTTTTCAAATATGCAGCCCAATATCGTGAACAACATGATTCAATATTAAGCCCATTAAGTTTTGAAGTTTCAGATGAAATTTTTTCAGATTTTTGTAAATTTATATCCGATAAAGATTATGCTTACGTGACTAAAACTGAAAAAGAAATTCAACAATTAGAAGAACAAGCCATACAAGATAACTATCATGATTTATTGGCAGAAGAACTATCTAAGCTCAAAATAACAATGAGTGAAATTAAACAATCGGATATTCAAAATCATAAAGAAGAAATTAAACGAATATTAGATAGTGAAATTTCACAACATTTTTTTTATGAAAGAGGATATATTGAATCACGATTTGACTACGATGATGACTGGGAAAAATCAAAGGAATTATTTTCAGATATTCACGTTTTTAACCAATACTTAGTCCCATAATCTTGGAATATTCACTAATCTTAATCCTTGTTTTTTTTGGTATTATCGGTGGTTTCATAAGTGGCCTATTGGGCGTTGGTGGGGGAATTGTCTTTGTGCCTGTCTTGAGTACTATTTTAGTAAGCATGGGATATGAAGATCCTAGTTTATCCAAGTATATTCTTGCTAATTCATTTGCGGCTACTTTTTTTGCTGGAGCTATTAGTTCATATAAGCAATTCAAATTTAAAACCTTCTATCCCAGAGAAATCCTGTATACCTGTATTGCTGCTGTTCCGAGTAGTATTGCTCTTACTTTTTGGATTGCAAATGGCAGTTGGTACGACAAAAAATCATTTAGCATCTTTTTCATTCTACTTTTAATGCTCATGCTCTTCAAATTTTTATGGAAAAATGAGGTAAAAGTTTCAGAAAATAAAAAGCCTCTCTTCTGGAAATTTCCGCTTGCAGGCTTGCTTACAGGATTAATATCTGGATTATCGGGATTGGGCGGTGGCGTTATAATGATTCCCTTATTTACGCAATACCTGAAAATGGGAATAAAAAAATCAGCCTCGATATCCATTGGGGTTATTCCTGTGATGATGATACCTATGCTAATACTCTATGGATCATATCGACCTGAAGAAGTCTTGTCTTCTATGCAATTTGGATATTTATTGCCTGGGGTATTTTTGCCTTTAGTGGCTGGTTTGTTATTTGCCGCCCCATTGGGGGTGACATTTGGCCAAAAGTTATCAAGCAAACAGCTTAAAATTATATTTGCAGTTTTAGTAATCATTGTAATCATCAAAACCATTGGAAATACATTCATTTAAATTTAGATTCTTAACTTGTTCGGTTCTTATCCTAATTTGTTCCGTAAATGCATGGGCTCAAAAACCTCATTTCAAGGAAAAAAGAAGCGCAAAACGAATACAAAAACATATTGCCTACCTAGCGAGTGATGCATTAGAAGGCCGTTTAAGTGGGTCGCCTGAAGATGAAATATCAGCGCGTTATATCGCAAACGAGTTTGCTAAAATTGGTCTTTTGCCAGCCGGTGAACAAGGCGATTTTTACCAGTATATGCCAACCCCTGATCTACGAATAGCTCAATCAGGCACTAAATTGACTTTGGGGTCTGAGCAATTGAAATTATTTACAGAATTTTATCCATTAAGTGCTACAGCAAATAATGGGACATACATGGGTGATGCTATTCAACTTGGTTACGGCATTGAAGATGAGGGATTAAACCAATATGATTACAAAAATACTGACGTCAAAGACAAAGTGGTACTCATCAATCTGGATATTCCAGGAGGGGTCCATCCTCATAATCGATTTATTTCCTGGTCGGGTGTCGAGTTCAGGGCTAACTATGCAAAATCTCGAGGGGCAAAAGGGGTAATTTATTATTCGGCTGAAGAAAGTGTGAAGCCCAGTGGTGAACTTTCGCATACATTGACCCATAGTGGTATCCCGATCGTATTTGTAAATAGAGATTTAAGTAATCTCAATACCATTGAAGTAGATATGGCAATTGATATCTTATTTATAGTCAAAAATGCGCATAATGTGCTAGGCTATATAGATAATAATGCTCCTCGAACAGTTGTAATTGGTGCGCATCATGATCACCTAGGTCGTGGTCAGAAAGGAGGATCTTTAGCTGAAACTGATGGAGAGATTCACAACGGAGCAGACGATAATGCAAGTGGGGTTGCGGGCCTTTTTGAATTGGCTAGAGTTCTTAAAAAACGACCCAAAAAATATAAAAATAACAATTATTTATTCATTGCTTTTTCGGGAGAAGAGCAAGGATTGGTTGGCTCAAAATATTTTGTAAATAGTGATTTGATGCCAGATCAACGAATCAATTTTATGATTAATATGGATATGATAGGCCATTTAGATTCTACGCGCAAAACATTAATCATTAATGGAATTGGATCATCGCCTGCTTGGGAGAGAGCAATCAATCAAGTTCAGTACTCCAAAAATAAAATAGCTCATATCAAAACAACTTCAAGCGGTATCGGTGCATCCGATCATACCTCTTTTTATTTAGCCAGCATTCCTGCGGTTCATTTCTTTACGGGACAACATCAATATTACCACAAACCCACGGATGACCCATCGATTGTAAACTATGGAGGAGAAGCATTTGTAATTTCTTATATATCCAAGTTTTTGCAAAAATTGAACACTTTTGGAGAAATACCGTATAATGAAACAGCTGAAGAAGAGCCTAGTCGAATGAATTTTACGGTCACGTTAGGTATCATGCCCGATTATATTTTTGATGGAGAAGGGTTGCGTGTAGACGGTGTGAAGCCCAATAGGCCGGGTTCTGATGCTGGGTTAATGAAAGGAGATATTATTATTGGTTTAGGAGATACCAACATTATGAATATTCAAGATTATATGAAAGCGCTTTCTACCTACAACAAAAATGATGAATCAAGTGTTACTATAAGAAGAAATTCTGAAACTAAAGTATTGCAAGTAACCTTCTAAATCATGAAATTAACCGAATATCTAAAACCAAATCAAACTCTTTTTTCGTTCGAGGTTTTGCCTCCTTTAAAAGGGAAAAGTATTGATTCACTATATGGAGCTATCGATCCTCTGATGGAGTTTAAACCTGCATTTGTAGATGTGACATATCATAGAGAAGAATTTATTGAACGTCCAAGGAAAGATGGGGGGTATGATAAAGTAAGTACACGAAAAAGACCAGGTACAGTTGCTATTTGTGCTGCTATAATGAATAAATATCAAGTTGAAGCTGTTCCTCACCTTATTTGTGGTGGTTTTACCAAAGATGAAACAGAGAATGCATTAATTGATTTAGCCTTCTTAGGTATACAAAATGTACTAGCCCTAAGAGGAGATAATCTCAAGGACGAACGGATGTTTGTGCCTGAGAAAAACGGCAATAAAAATTCGTTGGGTCTTATTCGTCAAATTACCGATCTGAATAATGGAATCTATCAAGATCAGGAATTAAAAAATACCAATGAAACGGACTTTTGTATAGGTGCTGCAGGCTATCCTGAAAAACATATTGATGCACCCAACATGAATAGTGATCTCAAGTTTCTAAAACGAAAGGTAGATGCCGGTGCCGCATTCATCACAACCCAAATGTTTTTTGATAATCAAAAATATTTTGATTTTGTTAAAAATTGTCGAGATGCAGGAATTATGGTCCCCATTATTCCAGGAATAAAACCGATAACCAAAAAAGCCCATCTTCGAAATTTACCTAAAATTTTTAATATTGACATTCCAGAACCTTTTGCTTCAGAATTAGACAAGGCAAAAGATGATGATGCTGTTCGACAGATTGGAATAGAATGGTGTATTCAGCAGTGCAAAGAATTAAAAGCTCAACATGTACCTGCGCTACATTTTTATACGATGAGCTTTTCTTCTAGTACAAAAGAAGTAGCCAGTCAAGTATTTTAATAAATGGAATGGTAGGTATAGTCACCAAATCTACGGGAAGTTGGTATAAGGTATTAGTAAATGGGGAAGAAGTTGATGCTCGTTTGAGAGGCAAGATCAGAACCCTCAACCTAAAAAGCACCAATCCAGTAGTTGTCGGTGACCAAGTTATACTTGATGTTAATGATGACGAATATCTTATTAAATCGGTAATAGATCGTCAGAATTGTATTGTTCGAAAATCAAATAAACTAAGTAAGCAGTACCAGATTATTGCAGCCAATATTGATCGTGCTTTTTTGATTGTATCACCCGCAAAACCCCATACGCCGCAAGGTTTTATTGATCGATTTTTAGCAGCGGCAGAGGCTTATCACATACCGGTGACCATCCTGCTCAATAAAAGTGATTTGGACTCGAAAAAAGCCATGCTTCACCGTGAGCATTTGATGGAACTATATCCGTCTATTGGGTATGAAATTCTGAATGTCAGTTTTTTAGATTCAGATGATATATCCCAAATTCAAAAAAGCATTGGAAGTCAATGTGTGTTGTTGGCGGGCAATTCAGGAGTGGGGAAATCGACATTGATCAATGCCATTCTACCTAATAGTAACCAAAAAGTAAGTGCCATTTCTTCGTCCTATCACAAAGGAAGACATACAACTACGTTTGCTCAAATGTTTTTGGGGGATCAAGGCAGTAAGATTATTGACACCCCTGGCATAAAAGATTTTGGAATGGTGCAGACCGAACCCAATCAAGTGAGTCATTATTTCCCAGAAATGAGAAGTCGATTATCGGAGTGTAAGTACAGCAACTGCTTGCACACTGAAGAACCCGATTGCCAAATTCTAAAAGCTGTCGAAAATCAAGAAATAGCGGTCACACGCTACGTGAATTATCTGAGTATTTTGGAAGAGGTGACCCTCTGAGGTTTATAGCCTTTTAAGATTATTTTCATGCTTCACCCTTACTTCCCAGGTTCGGTCTGCTAAAAGTAAAACGGATGCCAAAAATTTATCATACGGCATGATTTTCCCCCATTCTTTAGGGGAAATAAATGAGAGTATTTTTTTATTATCTTTTTCGTACAAGTGATACTCTTCTCCAATTTTCGGGGTAAACTTCATTTCAGCCTCATAGATACCATAAGATACTTGGAGTCTGGCTTCTATTTGACGAACTTGCTCCATGATGGTTTCCGCTTGTTTTTTTAACATGTCAATCTGCTGATTGGCCTGTTTTTGCATGGTCTCTACAGCAGAGGCCTTGATTTTGCCCTTATTTTCGGCTGCTATTTGAGGAGAGGATACCGTTAGCGGTATCGGTGAAAATTTAGCTTCCCCTTGATAATAGGGCGTATTTTCATTTTGTTCACTCATTTAGATTAGAATAACACGCCAAACAATGATTGGTTTTAGTAGCGCTTATTTACGCTGGTTATTCACTTTTGTGTTAAAGTGTCCCTCGCTTTGCTTGTTCAGCCTCAATACTCTCGAATAGTGCTTGAAAATTGCCTTTCCCAAATGATTTAGCTCCTTTTCGTTGGATGATTTCAAAAAATAGGGTCGGCCGATCTTCCACAGGTTTAGTAAATATCTGAAGGAGATAGCCTTCGTCGTCACGATCTACCATAATACCTAGCGACTTGAGCGTTTCCAAGTCTTCGGCAATGTCTCCTACCCGTTTACCAACGGTATCATAGTAAGTGCCTGGCACATGGAGAAATTCCACTCCGGATTTTCTCATTTCTGAAATGGTAAATACGATATCATCTGTAGCTACTGCAATATGTTGACAACCTGCTCCTCCGTAAAAATCCAAGTACTCCTCGATTTGAGATTTTTTGAGACCTTGTGCGGGTTCATTGATGGGAAATTTGATTCGTCCATTTCCGTTGGTCATGACCTTACTCATGAGTGCAGTGTACTGTGTAGATATATCTTTATCATCAAAGGTTATTAGGTTTGCAAAACCCATGGTGTTGGCATAGAAATTGGCCCATTTTTTCATAGTGCCTAGTTCTACATTCCCCACCATATGGTCAATGTACTTTAACCCTTTTGAAGGAGGATTATATTCACTTTCCCATTTCTGAAAACCAGGTAAGAAAAGACCTTTGTAGTTCTTTCTCTCCACAAAGGTATGAATGGTATCTCCGTATGTTTTTATGGTTGCTAATACGACAGAACCCTCCTTGTCTTGGATTTCTTTTGGAGGCATGATACTTATGGCTCCTCTTTGTGTGGTTTCTTGGTAAGCTTGTTTTGCGTCATTCACCCAAAATGCAATAGTCTTTACTCCATCGCCATGTTTTTTAATGTGTTCGGAAATAGTATGATCAGCATGATATGGAGTAGTCAATACCAATGTAATTTTATCCTGCCTAACCACATAGGAACAGAATTCCTGATTCCCCGTTTCTAATCCGCAATAGGCCACCGATTGAAAACCAAAGGCTGTTTTGTAAAAGTGTGCAGCTTGTTTGGCATTACCGACATAAAGCTCTACATAATCTGTTCCATTGATGGGAAGAAAATCTTGGGCTTCGTCAAATATCTTTTCGATACCGTAATTAAAGTTTTTGATGTCTTTTAGGTTGCTCTGTGAGTTCATATGAGAGATAATAATGGGTTATGGATTAGTCATCCATGATTTATAATAGTCGTTAATTTTTAATTTCAAGGCCTCTTCTGTGAGTTGAACGGGATTAAATGGATCAATCATAACCGCTAATTCTTGCGTTTCTTTTTGACCGATACTCCGTTCAATAGCTCCTGGGTGCGGTCCGTGAGGAAGCCCCCCAGGGTGTAGGGTGATTTGTCCTTTTTGAATATTGTTTCTGCTCATAAAATCACCATCGACATAATACAAAAGTTCGTCGCTATCAATGTTGCTATGATGGTAGGGTGCAGGAATTGCCTCGGGATGGTAATCATATAATCGAGGAACAAATGAGCAGATTACAAAGTGGTTGTTTTCAAACGTTTGGTGTATTGGGGGTGGCATATGAATTCGCCCAGTAATGGGTTCAAAATTGAAGATAGAAAAGGTGTATGGATAATGGTATCCGTCCCATCCAGCAACGTCAAACGGATGATTGGCATATTGATAGGGGAAGATCATGCCTTGTTTTTTAATGAATATATTGAATTCACCTACCGAATCATGAGTTTGCAAATTAGAAGGACGTATAATATCTCGCTCACAAAAGGGGGAGTGTTCTAGAAGTTGCCCAAATTGATTTCGATATCGAGCTGGTGTAAATATGGGGGAGAAACTCTCTACATAGAGTAGTCGGTTGGCTTCAGAATCAAACGCTATTTGATAGACGGTTCCTCTCGGAATTATAATATAATCACCATACTTGAATGAAAGGTCACCATACATCGTTTTGAGTGTTCCAGTGCCTTGGTGTACGAATATCATTTCATCGGCATCTGCATTTTTGTAAAAATAATCAACGCTCTGCATTGGTGCTGCTAATCCAATGTGCATGTGATCATTGACAAAAAGAGTCTTTTTGCTTTTCAGATAGTCTTTTTCTGGTGGGATATCAAATCCGTTGAAACTCATACAGTCTAAACTGTTTTCAATGGCAATTTTTGGAGATATATTAAAGGGTTGTCCTTTTTGTTTTACTTGGGTGGGCGGATGAATATGATAAGCTAACGAGGACATTCCAGCAAAACCTTGTGTTCCCACCAATTCTTCTTGATATAATTTTCCGTTAGGTTGTCGATGAACGGGTGTGTCTTTTTTGCGGGAATAATCCCTTGTTGATGATATATGGGCATGTGTTATAAGTAACTAATGGGTTCTTGGTAAGTGGTTAATGTAATGGGGGTTTTTTTGATGGCCGAAATGCCGCCTCGGATATCTACAAAATTATTAATACCGTGTTTTTTTTAGAATGGATGCAGCAATCATACTTCGATAGCCACCCACACAGACTAAAATAAAAGGTTTATCTCGAGGTATTTGATTCAATTGACTTTCGAGTTGATTCAATGGAATGTTTTGAGAATCTATAACATGTTGGGAGTCAAATTCACTTTTTTTTACGGACATCCAAAATATGTGTAGATTTATTCTCAATTAATTTTGAAAATTCATGTGCATTTATGCGAGCACTATGGGCTATATTTTTATGTTCTTTTTCCCAAGTCTCGAATCCATTTTCTAAATATCCTAATACACCGTCATAACCTATACGTGCAAGACGAATAATGGCCTCTTGTTCAGTATTTTTATTGCAAATCAAAAAGAATAGGCTGATTAATATTGCGTATAATTTCGCCAACCCAAGGGGCAAAAATTTCCGTTTAAGCCAATATTAATACTATTGGGGATATGAGCAGCAGCAAATTGTTCCGCCTCTCTCGTGTCTAATAGAATCGGATTTGCGTTCTGATAAAGGGAAATGAATTCGGAAATAGATAAAGGCTTGTTGCTTTTTTTTAATACATCTTCATGAGATGTGTAGCCTTGAATATTCAGTAGAACATTACTTGGAAAGTATTGTGGGGGGGGGTGCTAATCCAGACAGAAGTAATGCCCTTAAATTCAGATTCTGATAACTTTGGATTGAGGGCATAATTCGTCTTTTTTTGATTACCTAAGGTGTCTTTAGTTTTTTTACTTATGTTTTTACCACAAGCACTTCCAGCTCCATGATTTGGATAAATAAATGAGGGTGTCATCTAGTGGTAAAATTTTATTTTTAAGAGAATGGTACAACATGCTCGCTAAGCGATCTTCGGTTAGATCTGCTATCACATGTTGCGCTAAGTCAGGTCTCCCGACGTCACCAATAAATAGGGTGTCTCCCGTTATTAAACTAGTTTGTTTGCCGTTTTCATCCGTAATTAAATAGACGGTACTTTCTAGGGTGTGGCCTGGTGTATGGATGGCTTTTATTTTACATTTCCCCAATCTAAATTCTTGATTATCCTTTGCTATTATGGCTTCAAACATGGGTTGTGCAGTAGGGCCATATACAATTTGTGCTCCTGATTGTCGTGCGATGTCTAAATGTCCACTTACAAAATCTGCATGAAAGTGCGTTTCGAATATGTAGTGAATGGTCGCATTATTTTCTTTAGCTTTTTCAAGGTAAGGTCTAGGATCTCTTAAAGGGTCAAAAAGTGCAACCTCTCCATCACTTTCCAAGTAATAAGCTGCGTGGGCCAAACATGGGGTATAAATTTGTTCCAATTTCATAATCAGTCTTGTATAAAGTACTGCAAATGAAATACAGTTATTGATTCCTAAATGTGACCTTAATCACAAAGTATGAATTTTTACCATATAGAGGCTGTAGTCTCCAGAGCCTTTAAGCTTGAAATTTGGATATTCTTTCGATGTAGTCGAATAAGTTTCTTTTTTTCAAGCTGATAAAGTTTTCGGGTTACAGTTTCTCGAGAAGTGCCAACTAGGTTAGCTAAATCACTTCGACTCATTTTAACATTAATTGTAATTTGGTCCTCTTCAAAACCAAAAGATTTGCACAGTTTAATTAAGGTGTTGATGAGACGAATTTCAACGGATAATTGACCGGTGTTGGTAATATTTTGTTCTGCTTCTTTTAGTTCTCGAGCTAATAAACGAGTCACTTCTGTGTGCAGGGAATGGTCCTCGGCTAATAGGTTAAAAAATGATGATTTAGGGATAAAGCAAAGTTGGGACTTGTCTATAGCTATAGCAGAGCAGGAATATATTTCATCATCAAATAAAGCTCGATGACCCATGGGGTCTCCATTTTTAATTAAATGGACAATTTGTTCTTTTCCCTCTTTCCCTATTTGACTTACTTTTAGTTTACCATTCTGAACACAAAATAAGCCTCTAGGATGTTTCCCCTCATGAAATAAATCCTCACCTTTTTTAATGGTATACCCTTGTTTTATAGAGCTTACTTTTTGAAGTGTAGATGGGCTACACTTTGAAAAAATAGATAATTTTCTTGAACCACATTCTAAGCAATTAGTGTTTATCATAACACTACAAAGAAACTCGTTTTTTACTTATAAATCAATGAGGATTACTGAAATTTAATCAGGACTGTAGGCTGCTAGGCAACTCCAGACATGGAATTTTTATATGTATAGGGAGGATTTATCCAATGTTGATACATTTGAGTATGTATGAATATTGCATTTTTATTAGATTGAAAAGCCCTTTGCATGGCATCCTCTCGCTCATTTCGATCTGCAAACCAAGCACTAGTGGCAATTAAATCGTCCCAACATGTTCTGATTTCAAAACCAAATAATCCTGAGTCATTTTTACATCGTGAAAAATTAGTTTGAAAACACATATGAATTCGTAATGTATCTAAAAATTTTTCACAAGTTCTAAAATCAGAAAAAACGGTACTTTCTAAAATAAATAAATGCTTTTGATCATGCAATTGAATGGTGTATTGTTCATTTTTTCGTTCGATATGGTATGTTGGTTTATTCATGGCACACGATTAGATAGTATAATTATCATTATTTGGATAATATTGTTATCAATTTGATTTATTATAAGTTATGGGTTTATTTTTAATTTCCAAATCTGTATACTTTTTTTTTCTGTTTTTTTTCTGTTTACATCTTCTTGAAATTATAGAATTACAACGATTTAATTTTGCATATTCGAATAGTAATATGGAGCTTAATAAATGGGGGACACTATTAATTGTCTTTTTTATATGGGGTTGTACTTCTAATCCTAATTCGGAGTCTTATCAAACTGAGATCTCAGTAGATTCTGTAGTGGCTCCCTCAGATCAAAATGAAAGTAATATGGATAGTGAAATAGATGTAGAGGCTCCTCGTGACATAAAACCCTATACCTTCGTTCAAAAGAAAACAAAACGTACAAAAAATTATTTTTCAAATCCATTAGAAGGAGATATTCTTATATCAGGTAGTTTTTGTGAGCTGCGAGGTAATCATTTTCATGCGGGTATGGATATGCGAACAGGTGGTGAAGAAGGATGGGATGTGAAGGCAGCAGCAGATGGCTACATAGAGCGAATCAAAGTGAGTACCTCTGGATATGGAAATGTGATTTATGTTAAACATCCTAATGGTTACGCTACAGTCTACGGTCATTTAAAACAATTTATGGGTGTAGCTTCTATATATGTTCGTGAAAAACAATATAGTAAAAAAACTTTTGAAATTGAATTGTACCCCAAAGCAGGCGAATTGCCTGTAAAAAAAGGCCAAATTATTGCCCTTAGTGGCAATACAGGGGGGAGTGGTGGGCCTCATCTTCATTTTGAAATTAGAAACCCCCAAGGAAATAGTACAAATCCACTACTGCATGGGTTACCTATTCGTGACCAAGTAAACCCAGAGATCAAACGGATTAGTATCTATCACAAAGATAAAGAGTCATTGTATACAAGCGGTAATTATCCGTATATCACGCTAAGCAAATGGGGAGAAGAAATTCAAAAGCAAAAGATACTCAAGCTTAAGTCTGGCGTATACCGTTTTGGTATCATGGCAAACGATTATTTTACGGATAAAAATAATGTGTTGGGAATTAATTATTGCTGGATAACAGCCAATAAACAACTTGTTTTTAGTTATCAAATTGATGAGTTTAATTTCAGTCAGGGAAGATATATAAATACACATATAGACCCCTATCTTAAATACAAAGACAATCAAATATATGTTCGGTTATTTAAAGAAAAATTCAATCCCTTGCCTTTTTATGAACAAAAAAATAATGGGGATGTCATAGTAAATAATGGAGATACGATATCCATGAGCATATACATCAAAGATTTTGCGGGGCAGATGGATTCTGTATCTTGGACTATCGTTGGAGATGAACTGGGAAAAGTAATTCCAATACCAGGCCAAGCCTCGTCTGAACAAACACAACGAATAAAAAGTAATTCTTCCATACAATTTCATGAATGGAAGATAGATATACCATCCAAATCATATTATCATCCTTTTGATCTAAAATTAAAAATTAAACCATCAGATTCACAGATGTTGAGTAAGACACTGCAAATGCACTATCCATACACCCTATTGCAGGATTATATTCATATTGCTTATACCGTTCCTAAAGATTGGTTAGTCTACGGAGATCAATTGTGTGCATTCAGCAAAAGTGGTTCAACCCTCTATTACGAGGGAGGTGCCTTAAAAAAGGGTATGCTAACGTTCAAAACTCGTTCTTTTGGAGAGTATGTAATTGGTTATGATAATGAACCACCAACGATACGTCCAATTACGCTTGGCAAAAATTTTAAATTTATAGTGAAAGATCTATTAAGTGGAATTCAAAGTTTTAACTGTTATATCGATGATAAATGGATTTTAGCATCCTATGAACCCAAAACAAACACAATCTGGGGAGAAATCCCCAATTGGATCAGTCAAGGAGAACATGAATTTAAAATTAGAGTTTCTGACAATCGAAAAAATTCAAATGAATATATGCATAAAGTAATGCTTGATTAATCTATTTTTAAAGTTCATTGTTGTAATTACATGAGTACGATAAAAAAAGGAGATAATGCTCCACAGTTTCAAGGAAAGAATCAAAAAGGGGAGACGATATCATTAGCAACATATGCAGGTAAAAAGCTGGTGTTGTATTTTTATCCTAAAGATGATACGCCAGGTTGTACAGCCGAAGCCTGTGATTTACGGGACAACTATGATCGTTTTATTCAAGAAGGATACGCTATTCTAGGGGTTAGCCCAGATGATGAGAAAAAGCATCAAAAGTTTATCGATAAATATGATTTGCCTTTTGATTTGTTGGCAGACACAGAAAAAGAAACCTGCGAAATGTATGGGGTATGGGTTAAGAAAAGTATGTATGGAAGAGAATACATGGGTGTTGCGCGTACTACATTTGTTATCAACGAGGATGGCACGATTGAAGATGTAATAGAAAAGGTAAAAACGAAAGAACATACCAATCAGATTTTAAAATAAAAAAAGTGTATTCAATCAGGTATAATTAAAGCTAATTCAGTAGCTCTTTTGCTGAATTCTTCATTGCTTTAAAAAAATTACGCCGAGTTAGGTCGGACTGCCCAGAGATATTTATACTCTTGCCAATAATAGACCGTCTCATTTCTAAAATTTCTTGCGTAAATTTTTCATTGGAAGTAGCAATCAAATTCATAATATTAAAGTTTAAGTATCCTATTTTTTGATCTAAAAATTCCAATATAAAACTATTTGTACCTATTCCTACGGAACTTACAAAAAAGTTAATTTTATGCTCTCTATAATTATTTTCTAAAATATTTTCTATGTTTCTGAGGTGGTATATAAGGCTGTTACAAACCCGATCTTTGTCTTCTTTAGTTGAAAAAAAACCATTTTCGTTGCAATATTTAATTTGTCTGAGGGTTGAATTTATACCATCCTCTGTCCATATTTCAGTTTTATTTAATTTGGTATAGTTGTCAATGATTTTTTCTATTGTATGATTTAAATCACCTAAATGATATTTAGCATTTGATTTAGAAAAATATAACCATGTCGATATTGAGATATTTGATAATTTAGGTAGAAGAGTTTGGAATAAGAACAATGCCAGGGGATATGCACATATTAAAAACCTCCCTGCGGGTAGTTATACTGTGAAATTATCTAATAATAATATTCCTATTATCACCGATAGAATAGTGGTGATTAAGTAGTATTACACTACACCAAAAACCAAAGCCCCGATACATGAACGTCGGGGCTTTGGTATGTTTAGAAATTAAAATGGAACTTCGTCTGTTTTAATTTTTTCTTTTGGTGAAAGAACTAAAAAGTCAGACGTGACAATTTCAGTGATGTATCGGGTGTTCCCTTCGTTATCATCCCAACTCCTATGTGTTAATTTACCTTCAATCATCACTTCTTTCCCTTTTGATAGAAGTTCCTCCATAAGCGAAGCTGTTTTTCCCCAGGCGATGATGTTGTGCCATTGGGTGTCTTGCACTTTTTCTCCTTTTTGATTCTTGTACGTTTCGTTAGTGGCTAATGTAAATTTAGCTACTTTTTTGCCTCCATCTAGCTCTTTTACTTCTGGATTCATACCAAGGTTACCGATCAGTTGTACTTTGTTTTTTAATGCGTTCATAATAATTTTTTAAATTAAATGGTTAGTGTTAAGTGTCCTTTGTTGGACGATTATTATATGTAGTTAATTCTGTTGCTCCTTTCGAACAACACTACAAAGAGAATACCGCTGCCAATGAATCATCGAATTTTAAGTGCTTACTTACGTTTATAATCGCTTGCAAGTGCTTACAAAACACTAATTTAAAATAACATTGTAAATTTGTTTATTCATGAATCAGTATAAAAACACATTAATTATCGGATTATCCATCATGGTATCCTCCTTTATTTTAGGACAAGCTTATTTAAATCGAAACAAAACGCAAGGGGAAATTCAAGTGAAAGGTTTAGGAAGTAAAAACTTTACCTCAGATTTAATCATTTGGGAAGGCCAATTTGGTGTTCAACATATCGATATCAAACAGGCCTATGCATCACTTGAACAAAGTAGATTGAAGGTAAATCAGTATTTAAAAGACAAAGAAATTGATGTAAATCAACTCATTTATAGTGCAGTAAATACTCGAAAAATAACAAAATCACTTTATTCTTCAAAAGGCGATTATGTTGGAGATGAGTTTGTGGGATATGAATTAAAACAATCGGTTAAAATAGAATCTAATGAAGTAGAAAAAGTGGAACGAATTGCTCGAGAAATTACAGAAATTTTGAATCAAGGTGTTGAATTTTATTCTGAGTCACCAAGGTATTATTACACAAAATTAGCAGATTTAAAAGTAGAGATGATTTCTAAAGCAACTGAAGATGCTCGTTTACGCGCAGAGCGAATAGCTCAATTTTCGGGTGGAGATATGGGAAATTTAGAGTCTGCCAGAATGGGTGTTTTTCAGATTACGGGTCAAAATTCTGAGGAAGATTATTCATGGGGAGGAACCTATAATACCTCATCCAAGGAAAAAACAGCTTCTATAACCATGATTCTGGTGTTTCAAGTGGATTAGGTACAACTATTTATAGTTTCTAAATTTTGATACAAAAAAATCCCCAAGCATTGCTTGAGGATTCTTTTGAATGATATACTACTAGTCTGCTTAAAATATCTGAAATTTCACCGGAATTCTAAATCGCATATTTACAGATTTGTCTCTTTGTTTTGCAGGTATCCAACGGCCTGATGTCATCTTGATAACACGGATGGCTTCGTCTTCTAAACCAAATCCTCTTTTTCGTCCCAAAATGGCAACGTCTTTTACTTTTCCTGTTTTATCTACAACAAACATGACGTTGACAGTTCCTTGGATGTCATTTTCAAGAGCCATGGGTGGGAAAGTGATGTTTTCAGCAATGAATCGTTGAAGTCCTGCATCTCCGCCTGGGAATGAAGCCTTTTCAGAAACATCAAATATTTCAAATACTTCATTGGTCTCTTCAGGTTCATCGTCTTCCTGTTCATAGAGGTCCATTTCAGTATCTTGATCTATTTCATTATCTTCAATTTCAGGCTGTTCTTCTTCAATTTCTTCATCATCTTCTACTACCTCAATTTCAGGCGGTGGTGGCGGTGGAGGTGGTTTTTTTTCTTGCACTGTATTTTCCGTAACGACCAAGTCTTCTTCAATAATGATGTTATCTAACTCTTCTGGTTTTTCATCATAAACAGTATATGAAAAAGCGCCAAAAACGATAACTAATGAGAAAGCAAGACCCGTTAGGAAAAAATCAATCTTTTTATTTTTTAATTCAGGTTGTGGATACTTTTTTACTTCCATACGTTTGTAGTTTCAAAATTAATCTAAAATATTTATTACTTAATTACCATTTTGCCTAAAAGGTAAATAGTTTTTTTTTAACGCTTTTTTATCACATATTATTTTGTAGGATATTCCTCCTAATAGAACCCCTACCGTATTCGCTATCATGTCATCGTATGCTAAAGTTCGACCTAATTTCATTACGGATTGAGCCCATTCAATACCGATGCCAAATAAGATGCAAATTAGGAGTAGACGAAATAATTGGAATTGGTGTATGAAGTTACTCAGGCTCCACAAGACAACTAGTACCCCATAGAGTAAGAGATGGATGATTTTATCCAGTCCCACAAAATTATAGGTAGTCATCGGACTAAAAACTTTTGCTGGCAAAAGACAGGAAGTGCAAATGAGTAGAGTCCAAAGTATCGCCATGTAGGAAGCTCTGTTGAGCCTCATATTTAGTGACCGATGAGTTCTTTGTAGGTTTCAGCATCCATCAAATGATCTATTTCGGACAGATTAGAAGCTTTTACTTTAATCATCCACCCTTTTTCATAAGGAGATTCATTTACATTTTCTGGAGCATCCTCTAAATCAGCATTCACTGCTACAATTTCGCCGCTGATAGGCATATACAAATCAGAAACAGTCTTGACGGCTTCGATAGTACCAAATACTTCATTTTGAGCAAATGATTCACCTTCGGTTTCTATTTCAACAAAAACAATATCACCCAATTCACTCTGGGCAAATTCTGTAACTCCAATCGTTGCGGTATCACCTTCTATAGATACCCACTCATGTTCTTTAGTGTATTTTAGATTTTCTGGGAAATTCATGATATAACTATTTTTTTATAATGTTAATTTAACTTTTTATGTGTTCCAAGTATATGGATTACTGTAAATAATTTTTCTTTTAAATCTTTACGTTCTACAATGAAATCAATAAATCCTTTTTCTTTTAAAAACTCAGATCGCTGAAATCCATCGGGAAGATCTTTTCCAATGGTTTCTTTAATTACGCGTGGCCCTGCAAAACCAATAAGTGCATTGGGCTCAGCAATATTTATATCGCCCAACATAGCAAATGATGCAGTTATCCCACCTGTTGTTGGATCAGTGAGTACAGATATATAGGGCAATTTCTCTTCAGCTAATAGAGCTAGCTTTGCAGAGGTTTTAGCCATTTGCATAAGAGAAAATGCAGCTTCCATCATTCGTGCTCCACCACTTTTAGATATGATAATTAGGGGAATTTTTAATTCTAGTGCCTTATCAATTGCACGAGCAATTTTTTCGCCAACGACTGAACCCATGGATCCACCAATAAATGAGAAATCCATCACAGCCATGGATACTTTTAAGCCATTTATTTTACCTGTGGCTGTTCTTACGGCATCGGTAAGACCACTTTTTGCTTGAGAAGCAATTATTCGATCAGGATATGGTTTTGTGTCTTCAAAATTAAGGGGATCGCTAGAACTCAGATTTGCATCCAATTCTTGGAATTTTTCATTGTCAAATAAAAGTGCAAAATATTCCTTAGAGCCTATTCGCTCATGGTGATTGCAAAATGGACAAACACATAAATTAGTTTCGAATTCTTTTGTGCTTGTCGGTTGTTTACATTCCTTGCACTTGTACCATAAACCGTCTGGTGTAGGTTTTTTATCTTTTGTTTCGGTTCGTATTCCTTCCTTTACACGCTTAAACCAACTCATATTGTATGATGTTTTTCATTACAAATTAATGCAAAATAGCAGAGCAAATGTACATTTTTTTTAATAGCTACCTTTGTATTTTATGGATAATGAAATAATTGTTAAAGTGGCTCAGACTCCTGAATCCATGGAAGCCATTTTTGAGGTACGGAGAAAAGTATTTGTCTTGGAGCAAAATGTTAGCGAGGAAGAAGAATATGATGAATATGAGCATTCGAGTACACATCTTTTTGCCTCAGTCAATAATCAAATTGTGGGTACTTGTAGGTACAGATCTACCTCATTAGGAGTAAAACTTGAAAGGTTTGCCGTACTTCAAGATTTTCGTTCCATGCATGTTGGAAGTGCATTGTTATCCTATGCTTTAGAGAAATTGGATAATCGTGTAAATATTTATTTACACGCACAAATTCAAGTGGTAGATTTTTATAAAAAATTTGGCTTTACTCCCGAAGGAGATCAATTCACTGAGGCCAATATTCAGCACTTTAAAATGGGATATTCGCCCACTCGTCGATAGTATGATGACTCTTTTTTACAAATCGATATCTTTGCCGTAGCAATGAAAAAAATACTCGTTACAGGTGGACTGGGTTATATTGGAAGTCATACTGTAGTAGAATTACAAGAAGCGGGCTATGAAGTGGTCGTCATTGATAATTTAGACAATTCATCCCTTGAAATAAAAAACAGGATTGAAAAAATATCGGGATGTACCCTTGAGGTGATTGTATCTGACATTAATAATGAAGACGTTTTAGATGAGGTGTTTGAAACCTATAGATTTGATGGTGTAATCCATTTTGCAGCATACAAAGCTGTGGGGGAATCTGTAGAAAATCCTATAAAGTACTATCGGAATAATATTGGGGGTTTGATTCAAATATTGGCTGCAATGCAAAAACATGAAGTTTCGAATTTGATTTTTTCGTCGAGTTGTACGGTATATGGTGTCGCTAAAGAATTGCCTGTAACCGAAAATACCCCTATTCAGTTGGCCGAGAGTCCCTATGGGACGACTAAAATTATGGGAGAAGAATTGATTCAAGATTTCATTCAATACCAATCTATAAAGGCAGTTTTACTTCGTTATTTTAACCCTGTGGGAGCTCATCCTAGTGCCTTGATTGGAGAATTACCCAACGGTGTTCCCAGTAATTTAGTTCCTTATATTACTCAGACAGCAGCCGGTATTCGGGAGCAGTTGACCGTACATGGCAACGATTATAATACCGAGGATGGATCGTGTATTCGGGACTATATACATGTTGTAGATTTGGCAAAAGCGCATGTTAAAGCGTTGGCATACGCTGAGACAATGAAGGATAAGGTAGAGGTTTTCAATGTGGGAACAGGAAACGGAACTTCAGTTTTAGAAATAATTCGTGCTTTTGAGCAACAGTGTAATCTAAAATTAAACTACAGGATTGGTCCACGGAGAGAGGGTGATGTTGAGCAAATATTTGCAGATACTACCAAGATCAAAAAAGCACTTAAATGGGAGGCCGATTATGGAATTGAAGAAATGATGTACCATGCTTGGATGTGGCAAAAAAATATTCCGACATAAAAAAAATATGTTTTTACCCAACCTTTTTTTGAAAGCTCTCGTATATGAAGGTACTAAACTTAAAATATATACATTATGAAATTTATTAAATCAACTTTTTTGACGGCTTTGCTCACCATAATTGGGGGAGCTGTTTACGCTGGGTGCGTAGCAGATGCATCTTACACACAAAATGGATCAACCTTTGATTTTGTAGGGGATTCAGTCTACATCAGTCTATGGTTACACATGTAGTTGGGATTTTGGAGATGGTTCTTCTAGTTCCTTGAGAAATGTTAGTCATACTTATGCTTCTTTAGGCACGTATGATGTAATTTTCTCCATTCGAGACACGGTTTCAGACTGTAGAGATACTCTATTATTGAAAGTAATTGTCACTGAAATTGAAAATGACCATCAAGTGTCATTTAATGCTGGGGAGTCTCATATTCAAGAACAAGATTTAAGAGCCCTGTTGCGAGCCTTACCTAAAGTGACCCAAAAGGTATTTAACCTATTTGCGATAGATGGTTTTAAACATCGGGAGATAAGCGATTATTTGGGAATAACAGAAGGTGCCAGCAAATGGCACGTGAATGAAGCTCGAAAAAAATTAAAAGGAATGCTTGAAAAACAAGCAGATTTAGAAAAAAAAGTGTTGAAGCAAAATTGAAAAAAATAGATGACATATTCAAAGACGGACTCCAAGATAAGGGGTTGCCGTATTCGGATGCGAATTGGAATATGATGGCTGCTCTTTTGGATAAAAAAGTGAACTTTTTTGTCCGATATAAATGGTGGCTGAGATCTGCAGTATTTGTTGGATTGACAGGGTCAATCATAGGGTTGCATTACTTTTTTTCGGATTCTTTACACACAGCAAGTTCATCAGATACGATGGAGATGGATATTATATCGCAATCTTCAAAAGAGAAATCTATATCACTCAACCAAGAAAAGACGAAATCCAATTATTCTCAAAAATTGCAAGAAGGAATTGCAGAAATCACTCAATCCAAGAATTTTATGGGTAACGAATCATTATCTAAAGACTCATTTGAGGGGATAAAATTGAATCATACGATTCAAAAATCAATGAAGATTTTTGGCGATGATCAATTGTTAGATTTGAAAAGAATTACAAACATAGATCATCACGAAGCCTCATCAATTAAAGGAATATCGAAATTGAATCTTGTGCATGGTGATTATCCAAAAAAAATGGAAGATGCTCTTGAGCAAGATCAGCTAAGCCAGATTATTGATGATAAATTTCAAGAGGATATTATCCCAGCTTTTAGGCTTAATCATTTAGAAATACTAAAGTTAGATCCAAGAGTATGTAACGGGTTTGACTATGTTTTCCCCAATGCTTCTGGAGCATATATTGAGGGAATGAAAAATCCCAATACCTCATGGGTTTTTTATGCTTCCGTGTATGGAGCGGCATTACAATATCAAAGAAAATTGAGTATGGGGAGTATAACAGACGAAAATAATTTGAAATCAAAGGAAAGTTCACAGATAACGTCTGGTTTTGGAGTCCATTTTTCTGCCCAAAAAGGACGCTGGTCCTGGGTAAGCGGATTGGGCATTAAGACTATCCAAGAACAAACAAACTATCAAACTACATCTACAGAAACACATTATGTATATGGCTTAAAGTTACTTAACAGAAATTACACCACAACTCCACGGGGAACGACTATTGCTTTAATAGGAGATGTGATTATAGATAGTACTTCTTCAATAGTAACTCAAGATCTCTGTGTAGATTGTATGGCTAATTTTCAATATTGGAGTATACCTCTTCGGTTGCAATACAATACAAAATCTAGAAATCGACTGTCTTACTATGGTGCTTTGGGAGTAGATCTAGACATTCTAAAAAGTACTACAGGGTTCTATACGGATGCTGATCATGGAGTTTTGATAACGAAAGACCTATCAGAAGCGGTTTTAAAATCAACAGTAATTCAACTTCATGGTGCTATTGGTGCAAAGTATTCTATAACGAGTAGATGGAAATTATGGACGGGTTTGGGGTATGGATATAGTTTGCAATCCATGACCAAGAATTATAGTCAAAAGCCGCGAATACAATCGTTAAATTTAGGTGTTGAATTTAAGTTGAATTAAATTTTTACCATGGACTTTGACCCTGGTTTAAGTCTAATTCTAAACCATTACTCTTTTTGGGTTCCAGTTTCTTTACCTGAAAATAATTCATAAATTCTTCCTTATTGTAGGTGTCTACATCCCATTCTTTTATAATTTTCCCTTTAGATATTTGAAGAATTCTAGGGTATGTTTTTCCTTCCAACAATCGTTTAAATATACCAAAATCGTCAATTCTGAAATGTGGGTCTTTTGTATTTCCTGCTTGAGAAAAGAAATAATTCTGTTCATATTCGGTACCATAATTAATTAAAAATAATGAGGGTATTTTTGGGGAGGATCTCATAGCATATAAGTCACGGTATACTTCTTGGCAGTGGCTGCAAGTCATGCTAAATAAGCACACAAGAGTCGTATCATTAGAAACTATAGCAGATTTTGACTCAGGGACGTAACTGAGGAGCGTTTGAATTGTTGGGCTAAGGCGTATTTGCTTTTTTGTTACAGGTATTTTATCTACTTTATTGTTAGTATCACGTTTCTTTACACCGTTTGATAGGATGTTTTCCTTATTGTTTGTTTCGATTACATTATCTGTATTGGTCAAATCTATTTTTGAAGTGTCTTGTATTTCGGTTGAAGATATATCATCCCATAATACAGTCGCAATTTGTTCATCATTGATTATTTCTGATTCATAGGATTTTACACCAAAACTTAGAGTAAATAAAGTGATGATTCCAATAGATATAGGGGATACCCAACTTTTAAATGACTGTTCTTGATATTTTAACCATGCAAAGAGACCTAATCCCAATCCTATCCCATTTTTTATAATTGATTCTAAGTTAGTCATGGGCAATACATCACCAAAACAACCGCAGTTTCCAGTGACAAAACCATTCTCTTTTTGGAGGCTATCATATACTAAATGAATCGTAAAAACCAATAGTGTAAAAAGTGTAGCGGGTAAGGTTATTTTTTTGAATCCTTTGTTTTGAAGTAAAGCAACACCAATGAGAAGTTCAATGGTTACTAATATTCGCGTTAGCCATTGTATCCAAAACATACCTTTCGGCTGATCAAAGTAGTTTTCTCCCAAAAAAAGTTCAGCAACCATCCCATCAAAAAAAGGCATGGAAATAAGTTTACTAATGGCACCGAAAATAAAAAGAAAGCTAAGCAGTAATCGACTTATTTGAACAAGCATAGGTTTACAGGATTTAAAGTAAATTCAACTTTTAGTATTATACAAGATGATTATCAGCTGCTGAAGCCATGGTTAAATCAGCTTGTTTAATGGCTGAAAATCCTTCTTTGATGTTGACCATATTGTGGTACCCTCTCATTTTGAGTATAGATGATGCTATTACCGAACGATATCCGCCAGCACAATGAATGTAAAAAGGATTATCTTTTGGGAACGAAGCAAGCTCTTGATTAATTTGACTCAAACACACATGTTGAGCATCCTTTAAATGTAATGTATCCCATTCTCCTTGTTTTCTAACATCGAATACTGGGAACTTGTCTGTCATCCAATCTGAGGCAAATGAATGAGTGGTAATGGTCGGGATAAAGTCAGTTTCACGACCATCCATTTTCCATGCTTCAAAACCTCCCTCAAGGTATCCAATAGTATTGTCAAAACCAACCCGACTTAATCGAGTAATAACTTCAGCTAATCGATCTTTGTCAGCAACCAATAAAATAGGTTGCTTTACGTCTTGAATTAGTGCTCCAACCCATGGAGCGAATCCACCATCTATGCCTATGAAAATGCTACGAGGTACGAAGCCTTTTACAAAATCTGCTTCATTTCTGGTGTCTAAAATTACGGCATTATGCTCTTGGGCTGCTGCTTCGAATGCTGCAGGACTCAGTGCTTTTTGTCCTTTTGACAATACCTCATCAATGGAGGCATACCCCGACTTATTCATCATTACATTCATGGGAAAATAAGCTGGAGGTGCAGTAAGACCATCTGTTACTTCTTTGATAAATTCTTCACGTGTCATATCTGCTCGAAGTGCATAATTCATTAGTTTTTGATTTCCAAGGGTGTCAACGGTTTCTTTCATCATATTTTTCCCGCAAGCACTTCCTGCTCCATGAGCAGGGTAAACAATGACATCATCTTCCAGTTGCATTATCTTGTTTCGTAAACTATCGTATAAAATTCCAGCCAACTCTTCTTGGGTGATATTAGCTGATTTCTGAGCAAGATCTGGTCTGCCAACATCGCCTAGGAATAAGGTATCTCCAGAGAAAATGCAATGGTTTTTGCCATTTTCATCACGCAACAAATAGGTGGTACTTTCCATGGTATGACCAGGAGTATGAAGCGCTATTATCGTGATATTGCCCAATCTAAACTCTTGTTGATCTGCAGCTATTATTGAAGGATAAGTCGGATTTGCTAAGGGACCATAAATAATATCCGCTCCAGTTTTTTCGGCCAGGGTAATATGACCACTTACAAAGTCAGCATGAAAGTGAGTTTCAAAAATATATTTGATTTTAGCGTTCATTGCTGCTGCCTTGGCAATGTAATTATCTACCTCACGTAGGGGGTCAATAACAGCTACTTCTCCATCACTTTCTATAAAATATGCTCCTTGAGCCAAACAATTGGTATAAATCTGCTCTATTTTCATGGTTAACTAATTTAGGTCAAAGATAAGACGAATAAAATTTTTTCTTTTTAATAAAAGATGATAAAGCTATCAATTTAGATGATGAGGGAGTTTATTCTTCGTTTAAGGAAGCTGATTTATTATTTCCAATTGACTATTGACCCCCTGAGTGATTGAATTTACAGAGATCGTAGCACCAGAAATAGCATCAATATTCTGACCTACTTTGAAATAATTTCCTTGCTGAAATTGTTTCAGCCATCCTTTATTGGCTATTTCATACCCATGATCAGATGTGTATTCTAAAACTTTTACTTGGATAATTTTGTGATTTCTATTCACTAATGTAAGGTAATAAAAATCCTCAAAATTGGATTCTTCTGAATTTTTGGGGCTACATCCTCCTATTTTACATCCCAATGCTCTAGAAATAATGGCATATCCAATTGCAGAACCGCCTAAACTAGCCTCAAATACGTGATGGTCTGGATTCATATGGTCTGTAGATATTTCCTGTGTAAAGGAAACTTCTTTACCCCACAATTTGATCGCTGATTTATTCATTTTATTCAATAGATGATTGGGTAAGGGCATGGAAAATTCAAGGCTTGCGGACAACATGATCAGCCCAATTAAATACAAATATTTTATTTGTCGACGGTTCATTATCTAAACCAATAACCTACGCCTAAATTGATCATATTTAACGTATTATTATTTCCATTTATAAAGTGTTGATAGTCTCCCTTTACAACAAAATTGGGGTTTATGAACCAAGAAATTCCAGAAGTGTAAGCCCAATTTTTATAGTTTGGATTAGCGATTAAGGATGCCGATGTTTGTTGGTGTGTGTCATAATTTGAATACCTAAAAAATGGGACAACCTTATTTTTGGCATGAATTAATTTGCCTATATTGTATCCAACCTCAGCATAGTATCCGTAAGCAGTTTTACCTAAATCTTGGTTTGTAAAAGCGTTATATTGACTAGTGTTTGAAAGATTCATCAGTATTAGTTCACCCCTTGCTTCAAAATTCTTTTTTTGAAATCTAAAATCTCCACTGATCATTCGCACGCCTACGGATGAACTGTCCGCACGACTTTTCATAGATAAACTGTCATCATGTAGGTTGTGGTATAATGATGACTCCGTTTTTCCCCAATATCCGGATAAAGCCAAGTTTAATCCACGAACTCCATAGTATGTCAAACGACCAGAAACATCTATTCCTGTCATGGTAACTTGCGACCCTTTTTGTCTTGCCCCTCGAATAGGCTTTTCCCCATTTAATTTTGCTTCATTGTCAAATCCTAAAGGTCCGTTGACAGCATAAAGTTGATAACGCAATCCAATACTGGGGATGTTTCCTGCTACTCCTGCTCCAATTTCTCTCCAAGTGGTGGGTATAATGGTACTATTGATTAGGGGTCTTTCCACCCCGTTGAAAGTGGTAGGTTCATGATATTCATTAATGATACCAATTGGGATTAATAATAAACCCGCTTGAATATTTAGCCATGGTTTTGCCTTATAATTCAAGAAGGCTTGTTCAAGATAAACTTCTTTAATGTGCTCAATTTCTATTTCGGTTATGAAGGAAGTTTTATTATCAAATTTATATCCAAACAAAAGTACTTGACGATGTACATCCAAACTGCCATTATAACTGGTTTTTTCTGCCATCGGTTGATTAAAATGAACCTCACCATAAGCAGCAAGTAGAAGATTTCCGTCTTTGCTATCTATGAGTGTTTGAGCAGAGTTTTTTAGTTGAGTTTTAGAGCTATCTGATAGCTGGGCAAATGATAGATATGGGGAGATTAAGACTATCCAAAACAGTGATTTTCTCATGGCACTGCAAATTTATTTTTATTTAGATTAATTAAAAATAGATTTCAAAAAATATTAATCCATTTTTGATAAACAAGCAAAAATAAAATGCTGTTGAGTGTCAAATGGAGTAATATGGGTGTGGGTTAGCGTTTGATCAATGGTCATCAGTTTACCCCACGTATTCTTGATTTTTGCTTCATCGTACTGAGTGATTTCTATTCCACTGCATTTTAAGGGTCCTTCGCTTGAAAATGTACCAACGATACCATGGTTTGAATTTTGAGATAATAGATGGGTATATTTATCAATTTCTGATGGATTAGTAAGGAAGTGAAATGCTGCACGATCATGCCAAATATCATAGGTTTGATTTGGTACGAAATCAAGAATATCTGAAACGATCCAGTTTATTTTATAGGCCTTATCTCCAAGTCTTTTTTGTGCTTTTTTCAGTGCAGACTCAGCAATGTCTAAAACAGTTATTTGGGAGTATCCCAATTCTAATAATGCATCCACTAGTAAACTATCTCCACCCCCAATATCAATGATTGATGCAGATAAAGGAAGTTTTAGTTGTTGAATTAAATCCACAGATAAAGTTGGATAGGGTTGGGTCCAACTGACTTCTTGAGGGGTTTTGGTGGTGTAAATTGTTTCCCAATGTTCTTTTTTGCTCATAAGAGGATTCAAAAGTAAAGTTAAATAAAAGAATGATTTTGCTTAATTCGAAATTATAATTTTACTGCCAGAATCTATTATTTCTCCTTACACCATTAATTATAAATTAATATATTCGTGAATCACTATTTACATTAGATGAGCGTAACAATCTTAACTTCTTTTGGCAAACGGTCTATATTTATTTTTTTGTTTTTGGGTGTTATTTCAATTCTTAACGCTCAGATTTCAAATACTAGCCAAATAGATGATTGGGGTGATAATGGTCGTCACATTCACCAAACTCATTTAACATCTCTTCAGCTAGGGTTTCGTCAATCCGTGGATTATATTAAATCATTTTTAGAATTTCCTAGAGAACAAAATCTTGAGATTCGTCAAGGTCGTGTGAATCCAATGGGAGAATCAATCGTCCGTTTTTATCATACAATTAATAATTATAAAGTAATTGGAAGTGAGATAGTGGCTCATTTTAATGATGGGATTCTGGTTAGTTTTAATGGAATAGTATATACTCCGAATTCTACTTTTCCATTGATTTCTGAATCCGAAGCATTTGAAAACGCAAAGGCTATAACAGGCGGCGAAATATTTACTTGGCAAGATGAACAAGAAGAAGCATTATTAAAAATATGGACTTCGGATAGCAATGCCACTTATTTTCCAAAGGGGGAGCTAATGTACGTGCCCAAAGATTTAAATTTTATGAATTCTCATTCACTTTGCTTTCGTTTTGAAATCAATGCCATAGAGCCATTAATCAAAAAAAACATATTTATCCATGCACTAACAGGGAAAGAGTGGGCTCAAGAAAATTTATTACACGATATTGAAGTGCCTGGTATTGCAAAGACAAAGTACAGAGGAGTTAGATCAATAAAAGTAGACAGCCTAAGTTCATCTAATTTTAGATTAAGAGAGGCCGGCAGGGGGAAAGGAATTGAAACCTATAATATGCGTAAAGGAACTTCCTACGCAGCGGCAGTAGATTTTACAGATACAGATAATTATTGGGATAATTTCAATGCTAATTTTGATGAAGTTGCAACCGATGCACATTATGGAGCTGAGGTGACCTATGATTATTTTTATACTAATTTTGGTCGCAATAGTTTTGATGATAATGGAGCTAAAATTAGAAGTTATATTCATTATCGTTCGAATTACAGTAACGCTTTTTGGAACGGTTATGTAATGACTTATGGTGATGGGAATGGTACAACTTGGTTCCCCCTTACTAGTGTTGATATTTGTGGTCATGAAGTTTCTCATGCAGTTACAACCAATAGTGCAGGGCTTATTTACAGTTATGAAAGTGGGGCATTAAATGAATCTTTTAGTGATATTTTTGGAAATGCCATCGAATACTTTGCTGACTCTTTAATTTTCAGTTGGCGTATGGGGGAAGACATTACCGCATCCGGGAATGGAATCCGTAACATGGCAAACCCCAATAATTTTAATCATCCAGATACGTATAAAGGTAAATTTTGGCACACTGCCCCAACGGATAATGGTGGTGTTCATATCAATAGTGGAGTGCAAAATTATTGGTTTTATCTATTAGCAACAGGTCGTTCAGGGACAAATGATAATGGGGATGATTTTGTAGTCGACAGCATAGGGATTTACAAAGCTCAGCAAATTGCCTATCGAAACTTAACGACATATTTAACACCTTCGTCTAATTTTAATGAAGCTCGGTATTATGCCATACAATCTGCTGCTGATTTATATGGTCCTTGCAGTGATGAGGTTATTGCTACCACTAACGCCTGGTATGCAGTTGGCGTTGGCAGTAGATATGATAGTTCTTTTGTGATTTCTGATTTTGAGGCAGATACTTTGTTTTGTTTCTCATCAGATGAAGTTAATTTCATAAACCGTTCAGTTAATGCTAAATCCTATCGATGGACGTTTGGTGACGGAAAAAGTTCTACTTTAAAAAGCCCTAAAAACACCTATGGTAGTCAGGGAGATTTTACGGTAAAATTAGTTGCAGAAGGTTGCTTTTTTGGGGTTGAAGATTCGATTGAAAAGGTGAACTACATTACCATTGATTCTATTCGGGATATTTGTAAAGCAACACTTCCTTTTCAAGGTACTTGGACAACCTATACGACTTGTAAAGGTTTTATATATGATCATGGTGGAGAATCTAATTATGACAATCTAACTAGAGATACCATTACTATCAATTTTGGTTTGAGCGATAGCGTGAGACTTCGTTTTTTAGAATTCTCATACGAAGAAGGATTCGACTCATTATACTTGTACGATGGCCCCAACGTTTCTTATCCATTAATTGGAGGATATACTGGGGATTCCTTGCCGAATAAAGGGGAAGCTATTCCAATCAATAATGGGGCACTTACGTTACGTCATTTTTCTGATCAATTACTCCATTACTCTGGATACAAAGCTGAGTATATTGCTTATCGGCCACCATTAAGTCTCGATTTAACGGAAGATACTACTGTCTGTTTCAAACAAGATGTATGGCTAACTGCATACGGATCTGGAGGAGACGCTGCAGATTATTCATACTCCTGGAACGGTATAGATGGATCAGACAGTTTGTTAATCAACCCTACCTCAGATACCGTAATTTACCTCCAATTTGGGGATGCTTGTATGGAGGAATACTTATATGATTCTGTCAGTATTAAAGTGCTTGATCCATTAATAATAAATGCAATTCCTGATACTACTCTCTGTTATCTTGAATCGATAGAACTTATCGCCTCTGCAAAAGGAGGTAGATCGGCGGATTACATTTTTTCTTGGTTACCTTTTGGAACAGACACAAATTTTTGGGATACATCATTCACCCTTAGCACACCAGTTTCTGTGATTGTTTCGGATGGATGTACACCAGAGCATGATACCACTTCCTTTTGGGTGAATGTTAGAGACTCTTTATCACACACTCCAAGCCTTTTGCAACAACTTTGTCAGGGGGAGTCAACCAATTTAAATCTAGTGCCACAGGGTGGGCTAGGTGTTTATGATTTCACCTATTCTGATGGCTTAAATATAGCCAAGTCATCATCCACTTTATGGAATGTCTCTCCCGTAGGTTCAGGTTCTCATGGGTATTGGATAGCATATTCGGATGGATGTACACCAACTCAAGATACAGCATTTTTTGCTATAGACGTAAGTGATTCATTGCGGTTAATTCTTACCAATGACACTGCACTATGTCTTGGTCAAGCTATTTTATTGCAAGCTAAAGCATTTGGCGGCGATCCTTCTGGTTATCAATTTGATTGGGGTTCAGGGGTATCCTCTTTCGATACATTTCGTGTGAATCCAATTACAACAACCAGCTATACCGTTCGCCTTTCAGATGGCTGTTCTGTGTATGAACCTCAAAAACAAGTTACAATAACCATTAGAGATCCATTGAAAGTGACGATGCTTGGTAAAGACACAGCTTGCTATGGAGAGATAGTTGATTATCAAGCTCAAGTAATCGGAGGCGATACAGCCAATTATTCGTACAGATGGAATTATGGTGCAGGGGATCTTCTAAATTTTAGTATTCCGATTCAGTTTAAAAGACAACTGATATTGGTTCAGGTCTCGGACGGTTGTAGCATTGCAGAAGCAAGGGATTCTATCATAATGGAAGTTCGGCCTCAACTCAGAATCAACCTACCCAAAAAAATAGAGTTATGTGAACAATCCCCTGCTACATTAAATGCTTTGGCAACAGGAGGAATAAAAAGTGCGTATACTTTTACTTGGAACAACGGATTAGGTGAAGGTCCAACAAAACAAGTGAGTCCGCTTCAATCAACAACGTATATAGTAACATTAACGGATAATTGTAGTGAACCTGTAATTGGTAAAACGTTTGTTGAAGTAAATCCATTGCCTGTGGTTGATTTTGATTTAACCCCAAATCCTAGTTGTGTTGGTGAGCTACTATATTTTACGAATCAAACAAATGTAGAACTTGGGAGTAGATTCTTATGGTTTTTTGGTGATGATAGTACCAGCATTCAAAAAAATCCTTCACACATCTATAGTCAACCAGGACTGTATTCAATCAAATTAATCGTTACAAATGAATACGATTGTGTAGATTCATTGAAAAAATCAGATGAATTAGAGATTGTACCGCGACCTATAGCTAGTTTCACACAAACCCCCGAAAAGGCCAATTATTATCAGCCTGATTTTATTTTCACCAATACTTCCTCTTTTGCCACAGGATATAGTTGGGAGTTTGGTGATGGCGAGATCAGTAGCTCTATAGATGCCTTTCACAGCTATTCTGATACCGGGTTATACGTGGTTCAATTGACGGCACAAAATGATTTGGGCTGTACGGATACCTATTCAAAAATCATACAGGTAGAAGATGCTTTTAAATTATTCATCCCTTCCGCTTTTAGCCCGAATGCTGATAATAGGAATGATCAATTTTCTGTGCAATCTCGGGGAGTTCGAGAGTTCAATATTTCTATATTTAATCGATGGGGAGAGATACTATTTCAATCGACGGATAATACAAAATCTTGGGATGGAACCTATGGAGGTAAAGCGGTCCAAGAAGGGATGTATTATTATATGCTGTATGGAGTAGATTTCAATAACAATTCTTTTAAAGAAAAAGGCAATATTCTTTTGTTGCGTTAGAATTGTTTTTTGAGTTTATGAATGATTTCGTCCAATCCATTTAACTTAATTTCATAAACGGTCTCAAGTTGAATTCCTAGTTTCCCTTTTGGGAATCCATCTTTACGCTTGAACCACTCTAGGTAACTTAACTTAGGGGAGATCACAAACCAATTTGCCCGAATATTTACCGAAGGGCATTTTTTGGGTAACGATTTGTTGAAGTATGGAAGCATCAGGGAACATGAATTCAAATACGAATGTACATGCATTTAATAAATAGTAATGGAGTTCTGTGTGTCTTATATTTACCTTGGTGCAATTAGGTGAGAAAAATATTTGCTGAATAGTAAATATTATTACTTTTGAAAATAAATCAAAAAACTATTAAAAATGAAAATAAAATTAAAATTAATTGCGACTCTTTTAATCCTACCACTTTTTTTTGTATCATGTGGAGATTCATCAGAAAATGCTAATTCTGAATCAACCGATTCTAATGGATTAACTGAATCAAAAGAAAAAAATGAAAAAGAAGTTAAAGTTGAAAACAGAAAAATATCCTCATCGAATTTCAAAATTTCTAATATGGATAAAAAGTTATTCAAGATGACAGATGATTCTGAGGTTGAATTGAAAATATCTGATGGTTATTTAAAGATTTCTTGTGAATTTGAAGTAGTTGAAACATATACAGGTAACGCCACTCAAGTTTTTGTTTCAGCAATCGCTCTAGATGCGAATGGAGAGACTATCGAAATGTCTACTGTTACAAATGGAGAGATGAGAACTGATGATAGTAGGGGTGAGCAATTCTTAGATTTTATGATGGGTGAACCAGGGAGTAAAGCTAGGTTTACTTTCTCAGGGGCAAAATATAAAGAAGGCACTTGGAGTGTTGATGAAGCAGCAACAAATGCAGCAGTTGAAAAAATAGAATCTTTCAAAATTTTAACAGACAGGTAGAGAGAATTATATTAAATAACTATAAGTGGTAATCTTTATTACCACTTTTTTTTTGTATTTATTTAGTAACGGAAAACATAAATATGATTAAGTATGAATTGTAAGATTCTTTGATAACTTAGGTAAGTAATAATTAAAAAATAATTATAAATACATAATCGTTAAACTCTTACTTATTTCAAAAAAAAGTAATTTCACTTCCCGATACAAAAGCGTGTAAAGATAGAATCGAGCACTTCATCATTGGTTACTTCTCCCGTGATGAGTCCCAATTGATACAAGGCATTGCGAATGTCCAAGGCAATTAAATCACTGGAAGTGCCTTCGTCAATTCCTTGATTGATCTTTTGCAATATATTGGAGCTTTTAGCAAGGGCATCAGCATGTCGGGCGTTATTGACAATGGTTTCATTGCCAAACTCATATTGATTTGCAATGCGATTTAGCTCATTCAAAAGTGGAGTTATGCTTTTGGTTTTAGCTGCAATAAACAATGTATTTTCGGGCCAATCAGAAGCTTTGTAGTCTATTTCATCTGATTTATTAGCGAGTATAATTGTGTGTTGTGAATCGGGGAGTTGCTGGAGTTCGGTCTCTAATTCTTCTGGCCGGGTTGTTTGAAGATCAAATAAATAAATTAATAGCGTTGCTTTTTGGATATTTTCCAGTGCTTTGTTTACTCCAATTTGTTCAATTTTATCATTACTCTCTCGTAAACCAGCGGTATCAATCAACCGAAATTGGATTCCATTGAGGGTGAAAATTTCTTCGATGGTATCGCGTGTAGTCCCAGCAATGTCAGATACAATTGCTCTTTCTTCATTCAACAAGGCGTTGAGCAAGGTGCTCTTGCCAGCATTGGGTTTTCCTGCGATAACAGTGTGAATACCGTGTTTGAGGACATTGCCTGCAGCAAAGGAAGATCGGAGTTTCTCAATTTGTTGAAGAAGGGAGTCAATTAGTTGTTGAAGTTTGAATCGATCAGCAAATTCTACATCTTCTTCACCAAAATCATTTTCTAGTTCAATAAGTGCCGCAAAATCAATCAATTCTTGACGGAGCAAACCTATATCGTTGCTAAAACCACCCCGCATTTGATGAAGTGCCATTTGTAAGCTTGCCTCACTCGTACTGCTGATCATATCAGCCACTGCTTCCGCTTGAGTTAGGTCAAGTTTTTTGTTAAGGAATGCACGAAGGGTAAACTCGCCTGGTTGTGCCATACGTGCTCCATGTTTGAGGATGGTTTCGATAATTCTTTTCACAATGTAAGAAGAGCCGTGTCCCGATATTTCAACAGCATCTTCGCCGGTGTAAGAATGCGGATTTTTGAAGATACTAACGAGAACCTCGTCCACTTTTTGGCTCCCATCCATGATATGTCCATAGTGGATAGTATATCCATCGGCATGGTGTATGTCTTTTGTGAAACAGGCATTTACAGTAGGTATGGCATCTTTACCTGAGACACGCACCACTGCCAATGCAGAGACCCCGGGAGGGGTAGCTGGGGCTATAATGGTATCTTCAAAATTGGTCATCGTACTTTTAGAAATTGAGGCTCAAGCTGTATTTACTGTAGAAATCAAAAATTTCATTTACCGCTTCTTCTGCGGTATCTACTATTTTGAATAACTTAAGATCTTCAGGGCTAATGTAACTATCCTCTTCAAGCATGGCTTTTTTAATCCAATCAATTAAGCCATCCCAATAGGAAGACCCCACTAGAATGATAGGGAACTTAGCTGTTTTTTGTGTTTGAACTAAAGTAAGCGCTTCAAATAATTCGTCCAATGTGCCAAATCCTCCTGGTAGTACAATAAATCCTTGAGCATATTTCATAAACATCACTTTACGAACAAAAAAGAAATTGAAGTTAATTAATTTATCTCTATCGATATATGGATTCGCGCTCTGCTCAAAAGGAAGCTCAATATTTAATCCAACTGAAGCTCCTTTTTCATTGTGTGCTCCCAAATTTCCAGCTTCCATAATACCAGGACCACCTCCCGTGATGACTCCTAGTCCAGCAGAGGCAAGTCTTTGTCCAATGTCTGTAGCCATTTCATAATACTTTGTACCAGGCTTCGTTCTTGCTGATCCAAAAATAGAAACACATGGACCTGTTTTGGACAAGGTTTCATATCCATCTACAAATTCAGCCATTACTTTAAAAATATTCCAACTATCGGAGCTTTTAATTTCCGGCCAATTTTTATTTTCAAATGCTTTTTTGATGCGATCGTTTGATTGTTCTTTCATAATTTTTTTTAATGGTGTTTTATCCAACGGCTATTGAGGTACAATATTAAGTAGGTAAATAGTCCATTGATAATGATTAATTCAAATCCTGCTTCAAATCCATCTATAAGATACGGCATACCGTAAAAATAAAGACTAGTAAGTACTATAGATAGCAGGGTGATATAGATAACGTACCGATCTGAAATTTTATTTTTGGTGAGTATCCCAAATGCGAATAAGCCTAGCAAAGGGCCATACGTAAATCCGGCAGCCCGGAAGAGTTCCTTAATTACAGCATCATTATTTAGTGCATTAAAAAGGAGAATGGTTGCAAATAGCACCAGTGCAAAACCAATATGCACAAATCTTCGGTTTTTAGTATTTGTTGGTTTTGTTCGTTCGTAACCTAAAAAATCAACACAAAAACTAGTAGTTAGGGCAGTTAGTGCGCTATCTGCACTGCTATATGCTGCAGCTACTAAACCAATAATGAAGGCCATACTTACCCAAGGCGTGGCATGTTTCATCGCTATAAAACTAAATAATTGGTCTGATTTTCCTGCAAATTGTAATCCTTTAACATCTAAGTAGTGATAAAGTAACGCACCAAGGCATAGAAAAATTAAATTAATGATCAGAAACAACCCCATTTGAATATAGATATTTTTTTGAGCATTTTGTATGGTATTTATACTCAAGTTTTTTTGCATCATATCCTGATCTAATCCTGTCATGGCCAAAGCTATAAATACACCTCCTAAGAATTGTTTCCAAAATACGTTGCTACCATTTCCCTCGATATGAAAAATTTGCGTATTGGGATTGTTGACTAAATGATCCCATGTTGAAGTAACATTCCAATCTAAATCTGTAATGATAAAAATGAGTGTTAAAATAACGGCACCAATTAGAAAGGTAGTTTGAAGGGTATCTGTATATACTACTGTTTTGATTCCACTTTTAGCGGTATAAAGAAATATAAGGGTGATAGTAATCGCGACTGTTGCCCAATAGGGGATATGAAATGGATCAAAAACAAATGTATGTAAAACTCCTGCAACTAAAAATAACCGAAACGATGCCCCAATAATCCTGCTTAAAATAAAATAAGCAGCTCCAGTTTTATATGAAGTTACTCCAAAACGATTTTCAAGATAGGTATATATGGAGGTTAAGTTTTGTTTGTAATAAATGGGAAGTAAAACCTGAGCTATAATGATGTACCCTACCATATAACCCAATACCGTTTGTAGATATCCAAAATGACTATTTGCCACCCAGCCGGGTACAGATAAAAAAGTAACACCTGAAAGTGATGCCCCAATCATTCCAAAAGCCACCAAAAACCAAGGCGATTTTCGATTACCCGTATAAAACGAAGCATCATCACTATCTCTGGAAGTAATCCATGAAATAACAATCAATAGAATAAAATATCCAACGAGAATAAACAGGATTTGAGTTGGTGACATTTATTGAGCTACAATTAATTTTTGACCAATTTGTATAGTGATGTTTTCCAAATTATTCCATGTTTTAAGTTGATCTTCGGTCACCTGATACCGCTTACAAATATTATACAAGGTGTCTCCTTTAACAACAAGATGTGTCATGGGGCCATCTACAGCAATTTCTTTTTGTATTTGATCAATATTTTGAGATCTTGGTTCAGCGACCTCATCAATGGGCGAATCTGTACTTTCCTTGTTCTCAGTTATTTGAACTAAGGATTCTTTGAGAATGATTTTTTCTCCAATACGCATTGCATTGGGATTAAGATTAGGGTTCCATTTTAAAATATCTTCTTCAAACACATGATATTTTTCCGCAATTCGATAAATATTATCTCCCTTCTCAATTGTATGGAAATCGGGGACGTCAATGGATACTTTATTCAATGCTCCTGGATTGTCGAAAGAAGTAGTGTCTAGTATAGTTTGTTGAATTGCACTGGGATTGACAAATTTCTTCTCTTCTTCCCAATTTGGTTTTTTAGATTGTGTTTCTACAGGGTTGTCTAAATCTCTCTTTTTTTGCATGTAAATAACTTCACCTGTTTTTGGCTCTGTACCTGTTTCCATTCGATTTTTCTTGTACAGTTGCTTTAATTTTATGCCATAAGTTTGAGATATAGAACGCATATTATCCGATTCACTTACTACGTGTTTTTCTTCAGAACCTCTCCTTCGTTTGGGTTTGAGATACACGATTTCTCCTGAAGTTAATTCTGTATCTTCAGGAAGATCATTCCATTTTCTAATGTGTTTATCTTTCACATAATTTTCAGTAGCAATACTTGCTACTGTTTCTCCTTCAGCTACTTTTTTGACAGGTACCCCATTAATTGTTTCTTGGTCTTCGGCTACCACATTTTTAGGTAAACTTTGTGAATCATAATCGTACAGGGAATATCTTTCAATAAGATTGATTAAAATAGTACCGTATTGAGGATTTGTAGCATACCCGGCCTTTCGTAAACCTCTACACCAGCCTTTATAATCGGTGATTTTAAGTTCAAATAATTCATGATACCTCCAGTTTTTTCGCAGAAATTCCGAATGATCCCGGTAAGATTCTAAAACACTTTCATATGCTCTAAAGCATTCATCGGGGGCATCATCATTGGCATAAATTGTTTTACCAGTCCAATTCCCTTTACACTTTATTCCAAAATGATTGTTGGCATATTTAGCCAATCTACTGTTACCACTACTGCTTTCTAATATGCCTTGAGCAAGGGTGATACTTGCAGGCACACCGCTACGATGCATCTCTATTATAGCCCAATCTTTATATTTTTCAATGTATTGATTTGGAGTTTGTTTCTGTGCAAATGATACAACTGCCAGAATGCAACCTAGTATAGTGTAATGAAATCTCATTTTTAGGGTTAAATGATTAAAATTCAAATGTAAAAATCAATCGACCAATGTATGGAGCTGTTTATACACTTATCTACATTTGATATGATGAAATGTATCAGAAAGCATTTAATTTGAAGTAATAAAAATTAGAATGATGAGAAAATATGTATTCTTAATAAGCCTAGTATTAACCTCATTTCTTGTATTTGGGCAAAAAATACCTCCTGCCAATTGGAGTTATTCTTTATCCCAAAATGAAGTAAAAATAGGAGATATTGTTGAGGTGACTTTTACCTCTCCTGTTCCTGAGGGCTATCATATTTATTCTAATGACTATGGCGATTGTCCACCTGTAAAAGCAAAATTTATATATACTAGTCATGCATCTTATAAGTTGATAGGTGAAGCAAAAGCAATTGGATCTCATCACTATATAGACGATATTTTTGAATGTGAGGTAGCCGATTTTGAAAATAAAGCTGAGTTTAGACAACAAATCCAAATCTTAAAACCAGATCCAAAAATTTCAGGTATTTTGGAATACCAGATGTGTAGTCTTCAGATGGGATGTGTGTACTATTTGATTATGAGTTCGTGATTAATAAAATGAAGGTTCTTGCTAATCAAACCAATTCAAAATCAGAACCCATTGATCCCGTTGTAGATGTGGTAGAGATTAGAGTTGAAGATACAGTTAACAAGGGAACGGTTATTCAAACCATTCAAAGTAATTTAGGTGATCAATCCAACTCAGAAACAGGGTTTACGGCATATGCGGGATTGGTTTCTAAAGATCAAGTGAACTATAAGACCTATCAAGCAAGTTCTTCAAAAGATACAAGTTCATGTATTATTAAAACTTTTGATGGAGAAACTAAAGAAGCTTCAGCATCCTATTGGGGATTATTTTTATTGGCATTTTTATCAGGTCTTGCAGCTTTACTAACGCCATGTGTTTTTCCCATGATACCTATGACGGTTTCTTTTTTTATGAAAGATGGAAGTAAATCAAAAGCGATTCGAAATGGATTTATATATGGGTTAAGTATTGTAGGAATTTATGTATTTATTGGAACATTAGTTGCTATTTTGGCTGGTCCAGCAGCAGCAAATTGGTTGTCTACACATTGGTTACCGAATGTTTTTTTCTTTTTAATATTTGTCATTTTTGCAGCTTCATTTTTTGGAGCATTTGAAATTGTACTGCCCAGTTGGTTGGTTAATAAAGCTGATCAACAGGCAGATAAAGGAGGATTAGTGGGTATTTTTTTTATGGCGTTTACCATTGTGCTTGTTTCATTTTCTTGCACTGGTCCAATTGTGGGTAGTATCCTTGTTCAATCTGCAGGTGGAGCCTTCATTCGGCCATTAATGGGGATGTTGGGATTCTCACTTGCCTTTGCAATTCCTTTTGCTTTGTTCGCTATTTTCCCCAACTGGCTCAATAGTCTTCCAGCCTCTGGAGGCTGGCTAAATTCAGTTAAGGTGGTGCTTGGATTTGTAGAATTGGCTTTGGGTCTAAAATTTTTAAGTGTAGCTGACCAGACCTATCATTGGGGTATTTTGGATCGAGAGATCTACTTGGGACTTTGGATCGTTATCTTCATTTTGATGGGGCTGTATTTGTTGGGTAAGCTGAAATTTTCTCATGATAGTGACATGCCATTTATAAAAGTACCACGTTTACTATTTGCGATAGCAACTTTTTCTTTTGTAGCATATCTTATTCCTGGTTTATTTGGGGCACCCCTAAAGTCACTTGCGGGTTATCTTCCCCCAATGAGTACGCATGATTTTAATCTTATGGAACAAGAAAACGATCATTCAGTTTACTTTGCCGGAGTTAAACCCTTATATGAAGAAAAACTTCACCTGCCTGACGGTTTACGAGGCTACTTTGATTATGAACAAGGAATGGAAGTTGCACGTACTGTAGGAAGACCTGTGTTTCTAGATTTTACGGGACATGGTTGTGTAAACTGCAGAGAAATGGAGGCTAGGGTATGGTCAGATGAAAAAGTACATGAGCTACTTCAAGAAGAGTATGTGGTGATATCCCTTTATGTTGATGAAAAAACAATTGAATTGCCTGAGTCAGAATGGTTTTATAATAGAAAAGGTAGGCTTATAAAAACTCTGGCTAAAAAGAATAGTACAATACAAGAGTGCTATTTCGATGCCAATGCCCAGCCCCAATATGCATTACTCGATAATCAAGGAAATCTCCTACAGCCCACCAAAACGTATGATTTGGATGTTGAGGGTTATATTGATTTTTTAGAAAAAGGGTTGACAGAATATCAGAAAAGAATGGATAAATTAAAAAACTAATATGAGTATTCAAGAACATTTCATAGAAGCACAAGAAGTTTTAGCGGCTTTTTTAGCTAATCCAAAAAATTTTGAAGCTATTGAAAAAGCAGGTAATATTTTAGTATCTTGTGTTCAGAATGAGGGTAAAATATTAAGTTGTGGAAATGGTGGTAGCCTGTGCGATGCAATGCATTTTGCAGAGGAACTTACTGGGCGATATAGGGATAATAGACCTGCAATAGGAGCCATAGCTATAAGTGACGCAAGTCACATGGCATGTGTGGGCAATGATTATGGCTATGAATATGTTTTTTCACGATATATCGAAGGTGTTGGAAGAAGGGGTGATGTTCTCTTGGCTATCAGCACGAGTGGTCACAGTAAAAATGTAATTCATGCAATAAAAGCAGCTAGAGATAAAGGGATGAAAGTTATTGGTTTGACAGGTAAGGATGGAGGTGAAATGGCAAATTTATGTGATGTAGAGATAAGAGCTCCTCACAGTAATTATGCAGATAGAGCTCAAGAAATTCATATTAAAGTAATTCATTCTTTGATCGATTATATCGAGAAGAACATCTAGATTAAATCTTGTAACGAAGATACTTGATTTTTTTCCCCTCTTTCAACCACATTTTTTCATAAAATGTTTGGATATTCGCTAAATATTCAGGTATTTCTGCCCACTGATATATGTCATCACTATCGGCTATAACTTCTAAATTTTGTTCATAGATTACAGATTTGGTATAGTCATAAAATCGAGTAGAGTCACTTTTTAAATTCATAATTGCATCGGTTGAAGCAATAGTTCTGTAGCGATCTAAAAACATGGGATTAGTGAGTCGTTTTCTTTCTTTTGCATGTTGTGGATCAGGAAAAGTAATCCAGAATTCATCAATTTCACCGGGGGCAAAAAAATCTTCAATATTACCAATCATAATTCGATGGAAGGCTACATTATTCAATTGGTGTTCTAACGCATATTTTGCTCCTTTCCAGATCCTATTTCCTTTAATATCTACGCCAATAAAATTTCGTTCAGGAAATCGTTCAGCTAATCCAATGGTGTATTCTCCTTTTCCGCAGGCTAGTTCAAGAGTAATTGGGTTATTATTTTTAAAAACGGTTGATTTCCATTGTCCTTTCAATTCTGTTGCGCTCTCAAAACAGTTGCCGAAAGCACTCACTTCAGCAAATTTTTGTAATTTTCCTATCTTTCCCACCGTGCAAATTTAATAGGCTTGTCGAATTACTTTTCCCGTTTCTGTATAGTAGATTTTGGGGACTATTTTTAACGTTTTAGGTGCGTGATATAGAGGTAGCTTTTTATGAATCATGGATAGTATATGTGAATGAGTTTGCTGAATTTCATTTTCGATGATTAGAATTGGTACTTCGCCATATTGGTGATTTTTTGCTTTTGCGACATAAAATAAATTGGGAATATTTAAGCTACTGAATAGTTCAGAAATAAGAGGTTCGATTTCTGTTGGATGGATCTTTATTCCGCCGCTATTTATGACATCGTCAGACCTTCCTAGGATTCGAAATCCTTTCTGTATTGGGGTTGCAAAATCATTTGTTTTAACGTGAAGTGATAGTTTGGGTAGGTAAATTTCCAAGGTATCAGAAAAATTCAATGTAACGTCTGGTAAAGGGGTAAGATAGTTTTCTTTAAGCGTGAGATTTTGTAGTGCAATATGGCTCGCTGTTTCAGTCATACCATAAGTAAACCAGAGTTGAGTGGATGGTAAGTGTAGGTTATGGAAATAGGATAACGGTCGATTTAAAGTCCCCCCACCCAGAAGGATGTGTTGAAATAGAGATAGTTTTTCTGGGGTATGGATTATCAAATTTTGAAATTGAGCAGGTGTCAGCGATGTTAGGGTAAAATTTTCTTCGACTTTCTCCTTAAAAGGAGATTGGGACGGATTAAAAAAATGAATATCACAGTTCCAAATCAACGCACGAATCAATTGCATGAACCCACTCGTTTTATCAACCGGTAAGCAGCAAGCAATTTTTTGGGGAGTAAGCTTTAGTCGATTTCGTGTAGCATGAGCACTCCAAATTAGAAGATTTCTGGAAAGTTTAATTTTCTTGGGTTTGCCTGTAGTACCAGAAGTCATTATCTCAAATTCTGATGTACCACTGACCCATTTTTTTATAATATCTTCCACTAAATTACATTGACTGAAATCAGCAGAATAAAAAAATCTGAATGTGTTCATGGAATCCAAAATTCAGGTCAAAAATACAAGAGATCTACCCTATAATGAGCATAGGATATTGAATATTTTAAGCATAATATGTAAGGCCGACTATAAATTAGTAAATTCGCGTTCTAATTTATTAAAATTACTATGACTAAAATTAAGTTTATCTTTATTACCCTTTGTACTATATCTATTTTCCATAGAGCTAGTGCTCAAAATTCAACGATAACTCCGATAGAAACCTTATCAAATGGTGCAGACGCTTTCCCCATTTTCAGTTACGGAGATAAGTTTGTATATAGTGATGAGTTCATGCGCGTTTTTAATAAAAACAAACAAGGAGATGCAATTCCAACCCAACAAGAGATAGAAGAATATTTAGATTTATATATCAAATTCAAACTAAAAGTTGAACAGGCTTATCGTTTAAAAATGGATACCCTGCCAAGTTTTATTAAGGAACTAGCCGGTTATAGAAAACAATTAGCCCAACCTTACTTAACCGACAAAACAGTAACCGATCGGTTAATAAATGAAGCCTATGAACGAAGTATTTCTGAGGTAAGAGCTAGTCATTTATTGATCAACTGTTCCTCGGACGCTAAACCACAAGACACGCTTAAGGCTTATCAAAAAATTATGGGTTTACGTTCTAGAATACAGAAAGGGGGAGATTTTAAAAGTCTGGCCGAAGAATTTTCGGAAGATCCTTCAGCTAAAACAAATCGTGGTGATTTAGGCTATTTTACAGCTTTTCAAATGATTTATCCTTTTGAAAATGCAGCCTTTCAAACACCTGTGGGTCAAGTTAGCAGGCCTATTCGAACTCAATTTGGCTACCATTTGGTATTTGTAGAAGATAGAAGACCTGCTCAGGGGGATATCAAAGTGGCCCATATTATGATAAAGTATTACAATCCTGCACAGATCGATAGTACAAAAGAGCGAATTGAAGCAGTTTACACAAAACTTCAGGATGGAGCAGATTGGAATACGCTAGTTCTAGAATTTTCAGAAGATTTTAATACAAATAATCAGGGAGGGGAACTGAGTTGGATTAATAGAACGACACCCAATATTCCTATTGAGTTTAAGGATGTTGCCTACACGCTAAAAACAGATGGGGATATCAGTAAACCTATTAAAACTCGCTTTGGATGGCACATCGTAAAACGACTCGAAAGCAAACCACTTCCGACTTTAAATGATAGTCGAGAAATAATAAGAAGAAAGGTAGAACGAGATAGTAGAAGTGAATTGAATAAAGATGTTGTTGTAGCTAGAATTAAAAATGAAAATAATTTTCGTGAATTAGCAGGCATAAAAGCCGTAAAAGACTCTTTTACAGATTTGCTTTTAGAGGGGAAATACCGCAAACAGAAAGGGAAAGGAATAGTGCTTTTAACAATTGGTGATCGTGAATATACTGACGATTATTTTTTCGGTTATGTAGCAACCAATCAAAACAAATCCAACAAATCATTATCCAACACAGTTCAAGATTACTATGATGATTTTATCAAACGCGTAAACCTAGATTATGAAGAAGGGTTGCTTGAACAAAAATATGAGGACTTTAAGAATATCATGCAAGAATACAAAGATGGGATATTACTTTTTGAATTAACTGACAAAAAAGTGTGGTCCAAAGCCATCAAAGATTCATCAGGATTAGCCTTATTTTATTCAAAAAATATAGACAATTACATGTGGAAAGAACGATTAGATGCATCAATATATAGTTGTGTAGATAAAAAGTCTGCAAAGCGAGCCATGAAACTGGCTAAAAAAGGCAAATCTTCTGGAGAAATTTTATCAAAATGTAACATGGACAATGCCATTGCGGTAACAGTAGAATCTACAAAATTTGAGAGAAACAGTAAGCCTATTTTAGACCAAATCAATTGGGAAAAAGGGGTTCAGAAATTAGCGGATGAAAATGAGAGGTTCAAGTTTGTGGTCATCCATGAAGTTCTCCCACCTACACAAAAACTTTTGGATGAAAATAGAGGTATAGTTACCTCTGATTATCAAAACTATCTCGAAAAAAAATGGATAGAACAGCTGAATACACTATTCCCAGTACAGCTTTTTGAGAATAATATTTCTCGTTTATATTCAAATCCATAAGTGCTTAAAAATACGCTAAAAATAGTATCCCTACTTATACTCTTTGCCTGTGAGACAAAAACTCCAGATGAGGTTGTGGCTAGAGTTTATGACAAAACACTTTACAAAAAAGATATAGCCCCTTTTATTATGCAAGGGGCCTCTTATGAAGACAGTTTGTTCTACACCAAAGAGTTTATAAATTTATGGGTCACAAAACAGGTGCTACTTTATGAAGCCAATGTGCAATTGTCGGTTCAACAAAAGGACAAATCTAAAGAGTTAGAAGATTATAAAAACGATTTATTGATTTATGAACTCATGAGCAAGTTGACAACAGAGCAATTGGATACTGTTGTCAATGATCAAGAATTATTATTGTATTATGAGGAAAACATAGAAGAATTTGATTTGACTCAAAATATCATTAAACTGCATTTTTATAAAATTCCTTCAAATTCAGAAAATATAGATTTACTATGGAATAGCTTTGAGAATGACGATGAAACGGTTTACCCAACACTGCTTATGTTATCAAAAAATGGGGGTAATTACTTTGATAAAGGCAATACATGGGTCTCTTTCGACGATATATTGAAAGAAATCCCAATACAAACCTATAATCAAGAACATTATTTAAATAACCACAAGTATGTTAGAATACAGGATACTAACTTCGATTATTTTCTGAAAATTAATGATTTTAGAACGAGAAGTGCATCAACACCATTCTCCATAGTAAAACAAAATATAAAAGAACTAATTTTGATGAAAAGACAACAAGAGCAAAAAGCGAGCATAGAGTCAGATTTGATTAAACAAGCACACCAAAACAAAAAAATTCAACTATTTTGAAAAAACTAATAATCATTGTATTTCTACTTTCTAGTTTTCAGAGTATCTCTCAAACTCAACCAATACTAGATGAAATTGTTGCGGTAGTGGGTAATCACATTATTTTACGTTCAGATCTTGAAGCTGAATATACACAAGCAAAAACTGAAATGTCTTTTTATGATGGGGATTTAAAATGCGAAATTCTCAACCAATTGATTATACAAAAATTATATCTTCATAAAGGCGAGAGGGATAGTATCTATTCTAGCCCTGAAATGGTAGATTCAGAATTAGATCGACGTATAAAATACTATGCCTCTCAAATTGGAGGAGAAGCAAGACTTGAACAGTATCTTGGGATGTCGATAGATGAATATAAAAGAAGACGAAGACCAGAAATTGAAAATCAGCAAGTTTCTCAAAAAGTTCAACAGTCATTAGTCTCAGATATAAAAGCCTCACCCACAGATGTTCGTAAGTTTTTTGCAAGCATACCCTCAGATAGTCTGCCCCATTTTGGAGAAGAGGTTGAATTAGGACTTATTGCAATGAAACCCAAGCCAAGTCCATATGCAAAAGAGTATGCTCTAGAAAAAATCCAAAAAGTTCGTTCTGATATTATTCGAGGATTATATTCATTTGATTTTGCTGCCAAGAGTAATAGTGATGATAAAGGTACAGCGGTTAATGGGGGAGAGTTAGGCTATTTTTCAAGAGGTCAAATGGTTGGCGCATTCGAAAGAGTGGCATTCAAATTGAAAGGAGATTCTATATCAGAGGTGATAGAGACTCCCTATGGATATCATATTATTCAACTTATCGATCGTAAAGGGGAAAAAGTAAATGCTAGACATATTCTAATAAAACCCCTCATTGTTAACAGTGATTTATTAGCGTTAAAAGAAGAAATGAATCAACTGATTGATGGACTAAAATCAGACAGTTTATCCATGTGCAAAGTAGCCTCAGAACGTAGTGAGGATATGTATACCAAAGATAATTGTGGTTTTTATGCTGACCAAACGACCGGATCTCAACAAATATCAGTAGAAATGTTAGATCCTTTAATTGCTGCTAAAATTAGTACTCTCCGAATTGGAAGCTACAGTAAACCAGAACAATATCAAGATATAGATGGTACAACAGGGTATCGTTTTTTATATCTAAGAAATCTAGTACCTGCTCATAAAGCCAATTTAAAAGATGACTATCAAAAAATTCAGGCATTGGCACTTGATAAGAAAAAAGAAGATACTATACAAAAATGGGTGAATGAATATAAATCTAATGTATATGTAAAGATAGATGAAAAGTATGCTGATTGCACTGAATTGGCAACTTGGAAAGGTCTAGAAAACTAATGATGATTGATTTTAATAACGATAAGCATGCTGCAGATAGTTTAGTGACAAAAGTCCATGAACTTAAACGAGAAATTGGAAAGACAATTATTGGTCAAGATGATGTAATCAATGGATTAATTATTAGCATATTATCTAATGGTCATGCTCTTTTAATTGGGGTCCCAGGATTAGCTAAAACATTATTAATAAAAACCATAAGCGAGGCATTAGATCTAAGTTTCAATCGAATCCAATTTACGCCAGATTTAATGCCTAGTGACATTATTGGCTCCGAAATATTAGATGATTCTAAGCAATTCAAATTTAACAAAGGGCCTGTATTCGCTAATATTGTTCTTGCTGACGAAATCAATAGAACACCGCCTAAAACTCAAGCAGCATTATTAGAAGCTATGCAGGAGAAGAGTGTAACCGTCTCAGGAACGAATTATGCCCTTGATCTTCCTTTTTTTGTACTTGCAACACAAAATCCTATCGAGCAAGAAGGGACGTATCCGCTTCCAGAGGCTCAATTGGATCGATTTATGTTTAGCATGGTTCTGGATTACCCTAGCTTAGAGGAAGAAATTAATATTGTGAAAGCCACCACTTCAAATCAAAGCGTTTCTATAAATCCTATATTAAATCAATCTGAAATAGTAGCCTTCCAAGCACTTATAAAGAAAGTACCTGTGACAGATCATGTATACGAATATGCAGTATCTCTCGTAGCAAAAACCAGAGCTAAGCGGGATATGGCCCCCGATTTAATTAACGAATATATTGAATACGGAGCAGGTCCACGTGCCTCACAATATCTAATTATAGGGGCAAAAGCACATGCGATAATTCAGGGCAAATATTCGCCAGATATTGCCGATGTTCAAGCTGTGGCTAAAATGGTCTTGAGGCATAGGTTGGTAAGAAATTATAAAGCAGAATCACACGGAATTTCTACTGACGAAATAATTGAACGCATCTATTAAAAGTGATATTTTCGATTGTAGATATTGAAACTACAGGGGGGTCTCATGGGAACCGAATCACAGAAATCGCAGCTGTAAAAACGGATGGTATCCGAGTACTAGATTCATTTGAAACACTTATTAATCCAGGAATTTTCATCCCCAAATCAATTACTTTGCTTACTGGAATTACGAATGAAATGGTTAAAAATGCGCCAGTATTTGATGAAATTTCATCTAAATTCTTGAATTTTTTGGAAGGAACCATTTTTGTTGCTCATAATGTTAGTTTTGATTATAGTATTATCAAAAATCATTTTGAAGATGTGGCGATCCCGTTCAACTATAAAAAATTATGTACGGTACGTTTATCCAGATCTATTATGCCTAATCATCCATCTTATTCGTTGGGGAAATTGTGTCGTGCATTGGGTATACAAAACAATAATCGACATCGAGCTATGGGTGATGCAGAGGCTACCACAAAGCTATTTCACTTATTGTATACAAAAGATCTAGAATTTATACAACACTCATTAAACCAATTAAGTAGAGAATCTATATTGCCTCCCCATTTACCTAAATCAGAATTTGAAGCTATGCCAAATACAACTGGGGTCTATTATCTATTGGGGGATAAGATGGAAATATTATACATTGGGAAAGCTAAAGATATGAAGAAAAGAATAGTTTCTCACTTCACAGAAACTACTCGAAAAAAGAGTGAATTATTACGTAAAATACATCATGTGAGTTACATCGAAACGGGTAACGAATTGATAGCCTTACTCCTAGAAAGTGACGAAATTAAAAAGCATTACCCACCCTATAATAAGATGCAAAAACAAAAAAATAATGATTATTGTGTTTGCTATTATGAGGGTCAAGATGGGATATTACGAATTGATATTTTTTTAAAAAAATATCAAAAAAACACGATGCAAAGCTTTAGCTCAATGACAATGGCTAAAGATTATTTGTACATGCTTGTTGAGAAAAATAAATTATGTCCAAAATATACGGGCTTGGAACGAACAAAAGGGGCATGCTATTTGGGAGATATATGTCACTTGTGTTCTGAGAAAGAAACGATCAAATCCTACAATTTACGTGTTTTAAATTCAGCCCAAAAAAAAGAGATGAATCAATGGATCGTTGGTCCAGGAAGATCAATAGACGAAAAAGGAGTGGTTAAAATACAAAAAGGCATTTATGCTGGTTTTGGATATGTAAATACAGAAATAAACATTACGGAAGAAGAAATGGACGCTTGTATTATTGCATATAAAACCAATACGGATACCCGAAGAATTTTGGAAGGATTCTTAAACAATCCAATACCCAAAGCTTATCAATTGATAAAGACTAAAAACTAAGTATATCTTTACACAGCCATTAGACTACAACCTCTAAGGTCAGAAATATCAAGTCGGCCAGTAACCTCAAATCGACCATCAGTATATACCTTCCCCAAATCATCAGTAGCTATAAAACAACAACTGTGGATATTTGCTAAATCAATAATATTGAGAGCAGCAGTATGGCCATTGGCAGAATGACTGAAGGGATCATTATCTTTTCGAGGCAATACTCTCATCCAAGGGGGACATGTATAAATGTGATTCTCGTCGGAATATGCTTGACTTAATAATTCTGTCATTCCATATTCTGAGAAAATCGATGATTCTTTGAATGATAATTGAAGTTTCTGGTATAGGTCAAGTTTAGTAATTTCTTTTACTCTGCCCTTCATCCCGCCTGTTTCAATTATGGTTAAATCAGGGAATTGTACGGAATGAATTTTAGCAAAATCAAGAAGTGCAAAGCTTACACCAAATAATAACTTTTTTCGAGAAGTAGATGCCATTGCCTCAATTAGTGATTCAAAATCATCTAAATAAAAGTGATGGGACTGTTTATTATGTTCCATCAGGAACTGAACCATATCTACTAGCGATGAATTTCCTCGTTCCAAATAACTGGGTAGAAGCCCAAAAATTTCATAGGAAGAAATCTTACCTAATTTATCCTCAATGATTTGCAAGGAATTAGTATGATATAAATCCAGATCTTTAATAGCATGTTTTGAGGGGGTAGATCCGGTAGTGGTGCTGCTTTCAAACGTGTGTTCAGGAACAAAACTTCCAGTCACAACGTGATGTGTCTTGAAAAAGGAAATGGGTAAAAAAGGAATTTGTTCAAAATGATGTATAGTATGGGGTGGTTGATTGATTAATTCCAGATATTTGGCATATACAACATTATTTTTGGCTTGATATTGAAATATATTTAAAGCAATGTCGTTAAAATTGTGATTTTTAACGGACCATATGTCTCGAATATTAATAAACTCCATGTACGCCTCAAAAGTAATCACTCTTTTGGTTATTTGTATAGTTGGTTGTTCTCCGGAATCTGATAGTTTTACTATAGAACCAAAAATTTATCTTGAATCAGTCACCCAATTCAAAAATGTTCAAAATAAAGATAGTGTCATTCAATTAAAAATAGGATATTCTGATGCTGATGGAGATATAGGTTTGGATGAATCCGATACTCTTCCGCCATTTCATTTTTCTGGTCCCTATTATCATAATTTACCAATAACATTTTTGGTTAAAAATTCTAATGGATATTTTGAAGAATTATATGACCCTAATCGCAATACTCCTTATGGATTTCAACATGAACGAATTCCTAATTTAACACCTGAAGGAAAGTATAAGTCAATTTCAGGAATTGTGACCGTTAATATCGCAGCTAATCCATTTTTCACAAATCCAAAGCATGTAAAATTTGAAATTCAGCTATTGGATAGGTCACTTCATAAAAGCAATACTATTTTCACAGATATTTTACAACTAGAGCATTGACCAAATTTTAGAAAGTATGCCGTTTAAAAAAATGATAAAACCCATTTATGGAAACAAAATTTTATATGTTTGCAAACCGTAATTGAATTTGAAAAAATGAGCAACTTTTTATCATATTATCAAGGATACAGGCTTTTGACGCAAAAAAAAGTTTTAACAATGTTCATGATCACTTTTTTTTCTTACAATGCCAGTGCTCAAAAATTTGCTTATGTAGACACAGAGTACATTTTAACACAAATTCCGGCATATAAATCTGCTCAACTGCAACTTAACGAACTAAGTTTAGAGTGGCAGACGGAAATAGATCAAAAATTTGCAGTAATTGATCAACTTAGAAAACAATATGAAGTAGAAAAAGTACTCTTGACAAAAGATATGCAATCTTCAAGAGAAAAAGAGATTTTGGATAAAAGTCAAGCAGCTCAAAAATTACAACAAGATAAGTTTGGATTTGAGGGAGAACTTTTTACAAAAAAAACAGAGTTAATCAGACCAATTCAAGATAAATTATATGATGCAATCAATAAAGTTGCAAAAAATAATGGACTTGACTTTATATTTGACAAAAGTGGTGATATGCTCATGCTCGTTTCCAATTCCAAATACGACAGAAGTGATGAGGTTTTAGAAGAACTAGGCGTAGTTTCCACAGACGATACTAAGTCTCTCAATCTCCCACCTAGAAATTAAACTAACAATAAATAAACCCAAATAATGAAGAAAGTATTTTCAATTTTAATGATTTTATGTGCTACTAGTTTCGCACAGGCCCAAACTAAAATAGCTCATATCAATAGCACACAACTCATCGAGTCCATGCCAGAAGCCGATACGATATCAATGAAGCTCGACAAGTTGAGACAAACATGGGAAAATTTACTAGTTGAAAAGCAAAAAGAGACCCAAACAAAATATCAAGCACTGATGGAAATCATTGATGATGAGTCAGTTTCTACAAGTGTTAAAGAGGTTAAAACGCAGGAAATAGAAAATCTGCAAAAGCAATATCAAGAAATGCAGCAAACAGGTAGCGATGCACTTCAAAAAGAGCAAGAATTGTTACTAACACCACTATATGCAAAAGTGAAAGAAACTATTGCGACTGTTGCAAAAGCAAATGGTTATTCCTATGTAATGGATAGCTCCGAAGGAAGTGGAATAATCTACAGTGATACAAAATTTGATCTGATGCCTTTGGTAAAGGCTAAATTAGGAATAAAGTAAAATATGACGAGTCAATCGACTCAGCCCATTGGAGTTTTTGATTCAGGTTTAGGAGGACTTTGTATACTAAGTGCTCTCAAAAACAAAATGCCTGAGGAACAGTTTATCTACGTTGGAGATACTGCACACCTTCCATATGGTGACAAAAGTGAGGGTACACTTAAAGAATATGTAGGCGCTATTTTTCAGTTCTTAAAACATAAAAATTGCAAGTTCGTAGTTGTAGCTTGCAATAGTGCAGCAACAGTTATTCATAAAATGGATAATCTTCCATTTGCAAAGGATCAAATTATTGAGGTAATCACCCCCATCGTTAATCTAATTGGATCACAAAAAAAATACAAAAACATAGGCATCATAGGAACGCGAAAAACAATTAGTTCGGGGATGTTTAATGAGGCTCTGTTAAAAAAAAATCCCGCTTTAAATATTACGGCAAAAGCGACACCTTTATTGGCCCCAATGATTGAAGATGGGTTTATTCAAGAACACGTGTTGAAGCCCATTTTTGATCGCTATTTCAAAGGGTTCGAATCGTGTGAATTAATCATTCCTGCCTGTACGCATTATCCTATATTATATAGTCAAATAGAAAACTATTTTAATCATGGGTTGAAGGTTTTGCATACCCCTAAAATAATTGCAGAAACACTTGACTATACTCTCAGAAAGCAAACCATATTCAATGAAAAAAGGAATGCAGAGGATGAATATTACCTATCGGATATTACACCAGAATTTCTTAGAGAGTCAAAACTTTTCCTTGGGGAAGAGGTAGATTTTTCCCACGTTTCATTATGATCGATAAATCCAACCACCATGTGCTTATTATTGATGATGTTCATCCTGATTTTCTAAAACTATTGCGGAATTTTGAGGTAGTTTACAAACCAGAAATAACCTTGGAAGATCTTCCTGAGGCTCTTCGTGATGCTACCATTCTTGTAATTCGAAGTAAACTAAATTTTGATAAAAATTGGATCGATAAATCTCCACGTTTGAAACTAATAGGTCGTTTAGGGTCTGGCATGGACAATATAGATATAGATTATGCGCAAACAAAATCCATTGATTGCATCAATGCACCAGAGGGGAATAGAAATGCAGTAGCAGAACAAACTATAGGAATGATGTTAAGTTTACTCTCAAACATTGTGAAATCTAATATAGAGATATCCCGAAAATTATGGCTACGTAAGGAAAATGAAGGTGTAGAATTAAAAAATCTTACTGTGGGAATTATTGGTTATGGTAATGTTGGTAAGGTCTTAGCTCAGCGATTAAAAAGCTTTAATTGTGAAATTCTGGCTTATGATAAATATATCAAAGATTTTGGTGATGAACTAGTGGAGGAATCTACGCTTGAAGAAGTGCAAAATAGGGCGGACATAATTTCATTACATGTGCCACTCAATCCTTATTCGCAGGAGATGATCAATAATTCGTTTATAGAAAAAATGTCCAAACCCTTTTATCTGCTCAACCTATCAAGAGGTAAAGTAGTATCAGTCCCCGCAGTCATGGATGGATTGAGCCAAGGGAAAATATTAGGATTAGCTTTAGATGTACTCCCCAATGAATCATTGGGAACGTATTCTTTTAAAGAAAAAGAAGAATTAGAGTTTTTGATTGGTCATAATCGAGTCATACTTACCCCACATACAGGAGGACTCACCCAGGATTCGTATCAAATGTTAGCACATGTACTTGCTGAGAAGTTAATTTTATGGACCAGAAAGTAAAGGAAAGTTAGTTTTTTTTACTTAAAATTTTATTTGAATAATAACTTTTTTATGGCGAGATTTGAACACTTTAAATGCTTTTAAAAAGTTACACTATATGAAGAAAATACTTGTACTCTTAATATCTTGTTTTTCCCTTTCCTCTGTTTTGGCTCAATCCAACTTCGGAAAGCTTCAAGGTAAAGTAAATGATGCAAAAACCAAAAAAGCAATTGCTTATGCAACTATTATACTTGAAAAAGATGGAATTAGAAAAGGAGGAGCATATACCGACGAGGACGGGAAATATGTTATTAATGCATTGGATCCAGGAAACTATAGTGTTACTGTAAAATATCTTGATTACAAGGATAAAAAAATTACCGATGTTGATGTATTTGCTAACGGTACAAAATATTTAAATATTGAGATGTCGCAACTTTCGGCAGAAGACGGTGGAGGTGAGGAGTTGGGTCCTGTTGTTATTAGAGCGGGTAAGCCCATGATTGAAAAGGATAATAACTCCAAAACCATTGGTTCAAAAGATATTGCTAAACTCCCTACTCGAAATTTAAATGCAATTGCGGGAATAACCTCTGGAGCAAACCAAACAAGTGGTGGCGGTATTTCTTTTTTAGGAAGTAGAACGGATGCTACTGCATATTTCGTCGATGGTGTAAGGGTTCTTGGAAGTAGTAGTGTTCCACAATCTGCTCAAGGTCAAATAGAAATTATACAATCGGGTGTTCCTGCTCAATATGGGGATTTTACTGGAGGTGCCATTGTGATTACCACCAAAGGTCCTTCTCGATTTGTCAATAGAAGTTTTGAGATGATTACGTCAACACTCCTTGACCCATACAGCTTCAACCAAGCAGAATTTTCTGCAGTTGGACCCTTGTGGATTAAGAATAAAGGTGGAGGTAAGAAAGAATATGTTGCATTAGGATACCAAATGGCTGCTAACTTCAATTATACACTAGATCCAAGTCCAGGTTATGGAGGGTTTTATAGTGTTAAAGACGACGTATTGGCCCAAATAGAAGCTAATCCGATCATTGAAAATCCCAATGGGCCACTTAATGTTTATCGTTCATTATTGCTTACAAAAGATGATTTGGAAATCAATGATGCTAGAAAAAATGTAGCGAGTTATGGCGGGAATTTTCAGGGTAAATTAGAATTCCAACCCAACAAAAATTCAACCCTAACCTTGTTTGGCTCGTTTAATCAAGGTCAAGGAAACAACTTTAGTTATGATCAAAGTCTGATGAACTATAACCGATATAGTAACACTACCAATCAAACACTCCGTACCTATGTAAAATTCACTCAACGATTAGGGTCTACAAGCGAAGAAGATAAAGAAAAAAAGAAGTCCTTGTTTTCAGACGCATTTTATAATATTCGTGTAGATTATCAGAGTAGATGGCAAGAAAATCAAAATTTAGATCACGGTCAGAATTTCTTCGACTACGGTTACATAGGAAAATTCACAGAATATAGAAAACCGTTTTATCAATTTAAATCAACACCCACACTTCATATCGATCAAAATGGAGATACCGTTGTAAGACAAAACTATTTTGATTTAGCGGGTACTTTTAATACAAAAATAACATTTGATCCAAGCGATAAAAACCCAATCCGAGCCAATTATACGAGCCAGCTTTTCAGAGAAGTTGAAGCTTCTGGTTTTAATTTTAATTCAACCAATCAAATTCAACAAGGGCTAGGTTTACTGAACGGTTTTGCGCCAGGATACTCCTATTCATTGTGGGCTAATCCTGGACTTGGTAATAATGGGTACTCTAAATCTCAATTTGAACGAATAGCAGCCTATGCACAAGGGGAAGCTATTTTAAACTTGGAAAATACCCACGATTTACAATTTGGAATTTACTATGAACAAACATTATTTAGTAGTTGGTCTCTCGCTGCAGGAAACCTTTGGACATTGATGCCGCTTTTAGCGAATAGTCATATTTCAAATTTAGATCAAGTCACCGAAAATGGGTATATTATTGGAGGTAATCATTCTTATGATGATAATGGTCTGTTTACAGACACGGTAGATTACAACATTCGAATTGATAAAGATCAACAGAAAACATTTGATAAAAATTTGAGAGCTAAGTTAATTGCCGATGGAGCTGTGGATGTTTATGGTAATCCATACACGGAATCATCTTACATTGATATTAATAGTTTAAGTCCAAGCACTTTTAATTTAAACATGTTTAGTGCTGGAGACCTTTGGAACAATGGAAATTCATTTGTAGGATATTTTGGTTATGACTATTTAGGAAATCGTACGCGAAAGGCATTTTCATTTACAGACTTTACGAATGATGATGCTACAAAAGGAATAGGTTCATTTTCTCCCATATCAAATGCCATCTGGTTGCAGGATAAATTCCAATTTAAAGACCTTGTACTCCGATTGGGTGTTCGTGTAGAACGATACGATGGTAATCAGTTGGGATTGAAAGATCAATACTCGCTTTTTCCAACATACAGTGCTGGCGAAATTCAGAACATAGAATCCGGTGAACGAGGGAGCAACCTCCTAGCCAATTATCAAATTCCAGGTAATATTGGAGAGGATTATGTTGTATATGTGAATGACATTGAGAGTCCAGGAGAAATTGTTGGATATAGAAATGGGAACAAATGGTTTGATAGTAACGGAGGAGAATTATCCAGTCCAGATCAATTAGCTCAATCTACAAAGAGTGGTAGAATTCAACCATTCCTTCAATCTACAGATGAAGAGTTAGTGCCAGAGGCTTTTCAAGATTACACTCCAACCATTAATGTACTGCCACGTGTGATGTTCTCATTCCCAATTAATTCAGAAGCGCTCTTTTTTGCCAGCTATGACAAGCTTGCTCAACGTCCACAGGATGGAGCCATTTTTGCTCCTATTAATAGATACGACTACTTGGAAGAAAATCAAGGAGGTACGCTACCTAATGCAAATTTACAGCCTCGTGTAACTACTAGCTATGAATTAGGATTTAAACAAACGCTGACCCAAAACTCTGCATTAAGTTTAATAGCAGCTTATCGATCAACACAAGGTGACTTTGCTTTAGTTCAAATAACGCAGGCTTATCCCATAACCTATAATAGTTATCAGAATTTAGATTTTGAAACCATCAAAAACTTCAGAGCAGAATACGAGTTAAGGGGTGAAGGAAGAACATCTTTAGGTGTGAATTACTCACTTTTATTCGCAGATGGAACAGGGTCTAATATTAACTCAGCAGCTGCTTTAATTCAAGCAGGTCAACCTAACTTAAGATCATTATATCCAACCTCACGTGATATCAGACATCAAATTTCAGCGGTATTGGATTACAGATTCAAAAGTGGCAATGATTATACGGGTCCAATTTGGTTTGATAAACGAGTATTTGAAAATTTTGGGGGAAACTTTATATTTTCTACTAAATCTGGAGAGCCATATTCAGCATATATCAATCCAATAGCAAGTGCGGCATCTGGATCTGCACAAAGACAGTCCCTTGATGGTAATCCATTTGGATCTCGTTTGCCATGGCAATTTAAGGTAGACGCTAACTTCTCCAAGAGTTTTAATGTGAAAAAGAAAAATCCTAAAGATTCTTATCGAAGACAAGCAACCGAAATTCAAGCATTTTTATGGGTACAAAATTTGTTTAATACAAAAAATATTCAAAGAGTTTATGGGTTTTCTGGTTTGCCAACAAGTGATGGCTGGTTAAGTTCTCCTCAGGGAATACAAGAGGCTAGTAATGCAGTAAATACCCAATCTTATGTTGCATTGTATAATGCAAAAGTAGAAAGTCCTTATTTTTATGAAACACCAAGAACAATTAGATTAGGTCTTAGAATGTATTTCTAAGTACTAAAACATTAAGAATAGAAGCAATGCATAAATCAATGAGAAAATATATACTAGTTTTAACCATACTTTGTACGGTAAATGGATTTGCAAAAGAGAATATTGATGTTGAAGAACCCAAAACAAGAAGATCTGTTGGTTCTCACATGGAAATGAAGTTTGGATCAGATTGTGATCCTGCAACGCAGAGTGCAGACCTAGATATTAATAATGTTCGGACTAAGATTCTGAATGGTGGTGATATGTGGTGGGATTTGAATGCTGCTCGTTATGAAATTCCAAAATTAGTTGATGTGAATGCCGTAAGAAAGAATAGTCTTTTTGCAGGAGCTATTTGGATCGGGGGTTTAGATCAAGCAGAAAATCTTCGGTTAGCTGCTATGACATACCGTCAAAGGGGATCTGATTTTTGGCCTGGACCTTTAGACCAGGCTACCAGTAACACTTCAAAAGCTCAATGTGATGAATGGGATAAGATATTTAAGGTAGATGGCAAGAATATTATAGATCATGCCAATAATTTCACTGGGGTTGTTAATGAACAAATTGAAAATTGGCCCGGGGAATATGCGCCATATTTTGATGGTGACGGTGACGGTACCTATAATCCTCAAAATGGATTAGACTATCCGGTACTTCAAAATTTTTGTAGAGGTCAAAAATTAGAAAATAAAGCGGAAGATCAACCCGATCAAATGCTCTGGTGGATATATAATGACAAAGGGAATATTCACACAGAAACTCAGGGAGATCCCATTGGTGTTGAAATGCAAACAACAGCTTTTGCTTTTGCTACCAATGACGAAATTAATGATATGACTTTTTATACGACGTTGATTACAAACCGGGGTGCTACTGAATTAAACAATACCTATTTTGGACAATGGGTAGATGCCGATCTTGGCAATTATGCAGATGATTATGTGGGATGTGACGTTGGATTATCTTTAGGATTTTGTTACAATGGTGACGATAACGATGAGGGTGTTTTAGGCTACGGTTTAAATCCGCCATCAGTTGGGGTAGATTTCTTTGAAGGACCTAAGGTGAAACAAATTGGACCGGGAGGTGTGGAAGAAGAAGTAGAATTGGGGATGTCTAAATTTGTTTACTACAATAATAATAGTGATCAAACGAATGGAAACCCATTCATTGCCACAGATTTTTATAATTATCTACGCGGTAAGTGGAGAACAGGAACGGATATTGAATTTGGGGGTAATGGTATTGTTGGAACTGACGGTACAAAAGCTGATTGGATGTTCCCATTTGATACAGACACATCACATCCTGGTCAAAACTGGAATGAAAATGAGGCGGGTAATACCCCAGCAGATAGACGTTTTATTCAATCATCTGGTCCGTTTGTTTTAGAACCTGGAGCTGTTCAGAAATTGACCGTAGGCGTGGTATGGGCTAGAGCCCCATTTGGTGGAGCAACAGGTTCATTAGAGCTTTTGAAAATTGCGAGTAGTAGGGCACAAGAGTTATTTAATTCTTGCTTTGATTTAGTAGATGGTCCAGATGCACCCGAGGTGGAAGTTCATGAACAAGATCAACAAATTGTTTTATCATTAGGTATGACTAACTCAGATCGTGTTGAGCGTTACAGGGATACTTTATTAGATGGAGCAAACAGAGAAGAATATTTTGGTTTTCAGGGATATCGAGTATTCCAATTGAAAGATGGCGGGGTAAGTTTGTCAGAATTAGATGACCTCAGTAAAGCACGAGAAATTTTTCAATGTGATTTAGAAGACGAATTTGATGTTTTAATTAATCAAGAATTCCAATTTGATGTAGGTGCCCCTATTCCTGTTCTAAAAGTTCGTGGAGAAAATCAAGGACTTTCACATACATTTAGAATTACTGAAGACGAATTTGCTACGGGATCTAATAAGTCCTTAGTCAATTTCCAAACCTATCATTATATCGTACTTTCATATGCAGCTGCTGAGAGCAATACACGTCCTTATTTGGAAGGGAGGAAAGTGAAGAAATTTAGTGCATCACCTCATAAATTAGAGCCTAAATTCGGAGGATCTAGTGTGCCTTCATTTTATGGAGACGGTCCTGAATTACAGCGTATTTCGGGCAAAGGTAATGGCATGAACGAATTAGAGCTAAAAGCAGAAACGATTGATGAAATCTTATCCAATAATTTTGTTGCTAACCCTATTTATGAAAATGGCTTAGGGCCAATTAACATTAAAGTGATAGATCCACTTAAAATACCCCTGGGTGAGTTTGAATTAAAGTTAGTACCCAAAGGAGTTACGCAAAATACAGGTAATGATGCAGACAGTTTATGGGCCGATAGCACGGCATGGATTCTAACGAATATTACAACTGGAGAATCTGTAACATCAGATACTTCATTGGCTTATAAAAATGAGCAAATCATTTTGGCATCTACTACTGGTAAAGATGTATTAGATTGGGGGATGGCTGTGACTATCAATCAAGTTGCTGCTCCTGGAGTAGATCCAGTTAGGAATTTATCCAATGGATTTATCAATTGGTCTGTAACTTTTCAAGATCCAAGTAACGAATGGCTATCTGCAGTAAGTGATAATGATGCAGGAAATGCGAATCAATATGGAGCATACGATTGGATTCGTTCAGGTATAAATGGAAAATTACAAGGATTTAATGACCCATCTTTCCATGATTACGCATCCAATGGCGGTGCTCTTGACCCAGACAGTAAGTACGAGTCTATATGGGATGGAAGAATTGCACCTAATCGTTTAGTTTCCAATACTTCGGAGGCTGTTTCTCCAGGTAGACCCCAAACCTTAGTTCAACCTATGACTTTTGGATATCAAGCAATGCAGGGAATAGGTCTAGATAAATTATCTAGTGTTGATATTGTTCTCACCCCAGACGAATCAAAATGGAGTGAATGTGTAATGCTTGAAATGGGCGAAGACCCAGGGCTGAACCAAGATCAAGTTGAAAAATTTGCAATGCGAACAGGAACACTTACCTATAAAGGAACAAACTTGAAGCCAGGTAAAACGATTTTCCCCGGATATGCAATTAACGTCAACACCGGAGAACGATTAAATATCATTGTTGGTGAAGACTCATATCAAAGAAGTGAAAATGGGCGTGATATGAAATGGAATCCAACGGATAGAAATGGAGTTTTCAATGGTTCATATGCATCATTTGGAGGTAGACATTTCATCTATGTCATGGGATCACATAAAGGAATAGCAGCATCAATTCATCCTAAATTGCCAATTTACGATCGTGGTGAAGAATACTATAATCTGCTTACAGCTATGACCCCAGGAAACAGGATGTCTACATTGACCAAAATTTTCCAAAACTGTGATTGGGTTATCCCAGCCATCATGGCACCGGGAAAATCATTGATTGAAAATGAAGATGGAATTCCTACACCACCCAATGAAGTTAAAATTAGACTTCGAGTAGGTATGCCTTATGGAACAACACCCGAAACATCAGATATTAATGAAGGTAGACCCACATATAAATTTAGTACTGAAGATATTTATAATGACATTAATAATGAGAACGGTAAGAAAGCATTAGAAATGGCCAATATTGTCCCTAACCCCTATTATGCTTTTTCTGGGTACGAAGGAAGTGCCATTGATAATCGAGTTAAATTCACCAACCTACCTGTTAATTGTGAGATTTCAATTTATACGTTAGATGGGGCCTTGGTTCGACGAATCAAAAAAGATGATACATCTACTGAATTAGATTGGAACTTAAAAAACAATGCAAACGTTCCCATTGCTAGTGGTTTGTATATCATCCATATTGATGCAGGAGAACTGGGTGAGAAAGTATTAAAATGGATGGGTGTTATGAGGGAATTAGATTTAGATTCTTTTTAGTATTACGGTTAGATTAAAAATTAATGAAAAAAATTATCATATTAACAATCATAGTATCAGCCAGCACTGCTCTTTTTGCAGGGAATCCTGATAGAATTGGTCAAGCAGGAGCAACCCAGCTGAATATCAACGGTTGGGGTAGAAGCTCCGGTTGGGGTTGGGCTTCTGTAAGTAGTGTAAAAGGGTTAGAGTCAATCTACAATAATATTGGAGGACTTGCCCATACTGGGAATACAGAAATTATTTTCTCTCGAACAGCCTGGCTAAGAGGAAGTGATATAAATATCAATACCTTTGGATTTGCACAAAATATTGGTGGATCAGGGGGATTAGGCGTTAGTATCATGAGTTATGATATGGGTGAAATCCCAATCACTACTTATGAGCAACCAGATGGTGGAATAGGAACATACAAGCCTAGATTTACCAATATCACTGCAGCATATGCTAAGCGATTTACGCAAGAAATTTCAGGGGGAATTGGGTTCAAAGTTTTTTCAGAATCGATTACTAATGCAAAAGCTCAAGGCGTTGCTCTTGATGCAGGCATTCAGTATATAACAACTTTAAGAAAAGAGGGGATAAAAAAGAATGATGTGAAATTTGGGGTCTCACTAAAAAATATAGGACCTGATGTTCGCTATGCAGGTGATGGTTTATCTACTAAACTACAAGACCCTAATAAAGGAGTGGAGTATACTGTGAATCAACGTGCTGCTAAATTTAATTTACCTACACTCATGAATATCAGTGCATCGTATGATTTGAGATTGGATAAAAATGAGGAAACTTACTTTCATCGTTTTACACCAGCCTTTACATTCACAAATAATGCATTTGCAAATAACCAATTTACGCTTGGAGCAGAATACGGATACAAAGACATGTTCCAATTGAGAATGGGTTACGCATATGAAGATGGGATAACAAGTTATGAGACAAGAGTAAATGCATTTACAGGTATAGTAGGTGGTTTTACTTTTGAAGTACCTCTAAAGAAAGAATCTTCCAATATTTTTGGTCTTGATTATTCATACAGACACTCTAATCCGTTTGGAGGATCGCACTCTTTTGGGGTTAGGTTAAGTATAGGAGAATAATTTCAATAAGAATTTAAAATCAATTACACTATCATACTAAATAAAGTATGGTAGTGTCTTTTTTATATAAAAAAATGGCAATAAACTACGTTTCACAAGAAGGCTTTGATTCACTCAAAGAACAAATTGAACAACTTGAAAAAGTAGATCGAAAAAAAATTAGTAATCAAATTGCAGAGGCAAGAGATAAAGGTGATTTATCAGAAAATGCGGAGTACGACGCTGCTAAAGAAGCTCAGGGATTATTAGAAATGAAAATTTCAAAACTGAAGAATATCATGGCTAATTCACGAGTTATTGATCCAAGAGATCTGGATTTAAGTAAAGTTAATATTCAAACCAAAGTTCGATTGATGAATATAAAATTCAATAAAGAAGTCACTTATCATATTGTAGCAGAAAGCGAAGCCAATTTGAGAGAAAATAAAATTTCTGTTCAATCTCCTATTGGCAAAGGCCTCATGGGGAAGAAAATTGGAGAAATAGTAGATATTGAGGTGCCTGCAGGAACCATTCAATTTGAAATTCTTGAGGTTGGATTATAATGACCCTATTTGAAAAAATAGTATTAGGTGAAATTCCAGCTTATAAAATTGCTGAAACAGACAATTGCTTAGCCTTTCTTGATGCCTTTCCATTGAAAGAAGGTCATGTCTTGGTAATCCCTAAAAAACCTATAAATTATATTTTTGATTTAAATGATGATATGACCATATCATTACATCTCTTTACTAAAAAAGTCGCTCAAGCTATGAAAGAAGTGATTGACTGTAATCGTATTGGAATGGCTGTAATTGGTTTAGAAGTTCCACACACTCATATTCATTTAGTCCCATTGGATCAGATTGATGATATTAATTTTTCAAAACCTAAAATTAAATTGAGTGATGAACGAATGCAAGAAATAGCAGGTTCTATACAAAGAGTATTCACTAGTTTACATAGCTAACTATTTAATTTTATCTGGATTTTTATTGATAAAACTGTTCCAGTTGTTGTAGTGGGTTCCAGAATGATCTTGTCCTGGTTTGTAGGTAAAATAATGACAAATTGCAATTGCAATTGCATCTGTAGCGTCAAATTTGGAATGCAATGTCTCCAGATTAAGTAAGGATTTTACCATACCTGCCACCTGCTCTTTGGTAGCTGTTCCTCTACCTGTGACACTTTGTTTAATTCTTCTGGGAGCATATTCGAATATGGGAATATTTCTATTTAAGGCAGCGGCCATACTAACTCCTTGTGCTCTTCCCAATTTAAGCATACTCTGAGCATTTTTACCATAAAATGGGGCTTCTATAGCAAATTCATCGGGTAAGTATGTGTCAATCAACTTTGAACATTGATCAAAAATAGATTGCAATTTCATAGCATGGTTAATTTCGGATCGTAAATCAAAAATACCCATGCTGATATAATTCAATTGATTTTTTTTAATACCAATAACTCCATATCCTGAAATATTAGTTCCAGGATCTATTCCCAAGATTATTTTATCGTATGTGTTATCTTTCGCCACGCTTAAAGCAAAGGTAAAGTTAACCCTCTTAAAGATTGTTAACATCCTACTAAAGATGAAATCTAATTCATACAATCGATGGTATACCCTATTGAAATGGCTTTTTAGTCTAGTATCTCTTGGGTATTTTATTTATTTGATTCAATCGCATGATTGGTATGATACGTTTATACCCTTATTTATTTCTGCATGGAACAAATTCGCAATTTATTTTATACTTGTTTTTTTTATGGTATTTTTAAATTGGAATTTTGAGGCACAAAAATTTAAACTACTTCTGAATTCCCAACGGTGGTCAGATCGGTATCTATTTTTTACTGTTTTGGGAGGCATGGCAATTAGTAATTTCACTCCAGCAAGATCTGGAGAATATATTGGCAGGAGTTTGCTTCTTAAAAAAACCAGCCCCCTAAAAATAGTTATAGCTACCGTGACGGGGAATATAGCACAAGTAATCATGACCTATGGGCTAGGATTAATGTGTTTGTGTATTATTTTTTTGTTTTTTGATTGGTATGACGCGTGGTTTAATACAGCGTATTTAATTGGGGTGATTTTTATTTTTTTTGCGTTAGTTTCAGTTACTTTTTATTCAAAAAAAATAGTGGCTTATATCAACAGGTTTTTGCCCAATAAACTCCATACGCTTATCAAGCTAATGAAGCATTATGAACGCAAACGCTTTGGGAAAGTCATTTTATTATCTTTTCTAAGATACTTGGTGTTTTCTTCACAGCTTTTTATGCTGTTGCAAGTTTTTTCAGATTTTTCATTACCAACATACACTTTATTTTTAGTTCCAGTTGCCTTTCTGTTACAAACGATTGTTCCCATTCCCGCAGTATCCGATATTGGGGTCCGAGTTGCAGTATGTAGTATGTTATTTGAGGGATTTATTACTGAAACAGTCATCTTTCAATCGGTGACCTTTATTTGGGCCATTAATTTAATAATCCCAGGTATACTGGGCTCTTTCTTTTTATTAATCTCTAATTTTATCAACGATTGATTATTACTTACGTCGCCATTGTATTTTTAGTAGCCTTTTTTTATACCCGTCTTTTATATAATTATGGTCAATTGTGGAGGGCTATACCGGAATCAAAATATCAGGCTAAAACTAAAGAATCAATAAAGCCAATACGAGTTAGTATTTTAATACCTTTTAGAAATGAAGCGAATTCCTTACCCAATCTGATTGAATCCTTAAACCGATTAAATACGTTTAATATAGATGTTGAGGTAATTTTTATTGATGATCATTCAACTGATGACGGCCAATCTTATATCAATGATTGTAGATTATCCAAAAAACTAATTCCATTAATCCATGGAACTGGCAAAAAAGAAGCTATTCAGTTAGGATGGAAACACGTGAGTGGGGAATATATATTTCAAACAGATGCAGATTGTATTTTGCCAAAAAACTGGATACCGTCCATGATAAGTTTATTTGACAATGAGGTTCATTTTGTTAGTGGTCCTGTTTTATTTCATGAGTCAAAAAAAATCTGGAATCAACTTGTTGCCATCGATTTTATGTCGTTAATTAGTATTGGAGCGGCACATATTCAGTGGAAACATCCATTAATGTGTAACGGAGCAAATATGGCTTACCGTTCAGCTCTGATTAATTCAATAGAATTAAAATCAAATAGAGCTAGCGGTGATGATGTTTTTTTATTACAAAGTGCTTTTCAAAAAACAAGTGATGGAATTCGTTTTTGTAAAGATAAACAGGCCATAGTCTATACTAAAGGGCCAGATAATATTAATATTTTTTGGAATCAGCGACTACGATGGGCTAGTAAAAATAATGAGTACGAATCAAAATGGAATACAATTATTTTAATAGGGGTATGGGTATTTAATGTTATAATACTTATCTCGTTTCTTTCATTTCATAAAATAGGATTCCTTGGAGGGTTTTTTTTGGTACTTATTAAATTAATTTCAGAGCTGAATTTTTATTCAAGCTATGCTCAATTTATGGGCTATAAAAAAGGTCTTCCCTATATACTAATGGGTCAATTTTTACACATCATATATATGGTTATATTGCCGCCATTATCTCAAATTTTGAGTTTTACATGGAAAGAAAGAGTAATGAAAAAATAGAACTTCCCCTCTTAGAAATAGAGCTGTTAAAAGGATGCCTATTTATGGAATCTTTTTTAACATTAGTAGAAGAATGTAGCTCAGAGTCTAGGGCAAGTGTGATTGCTGATGCCATAAAAAATTTAATCCATCTCAAATTAATAGTTGCTACAAATATGGATGTTTCACTACCTTGGGTTTACGATAGTGATAAAATGCAAGATAGTTTTTTTAAGGCTACTGCAAAAGGGGTGGAGTGGATAGAAAAGTATAGTTTTTAAATCTTAGTTGTCAATTTTAAATCCCAATCGTTTGCCTGTGGCGAAGCCTCTAGGATTATTAAATGAATCTTTTTGTTGAACCGTTATTTCCATCATACTGTCAATGGGGGGCATATATAAGTCAAAATCTAAAGCATAGAGCATGGTTTGTTCTATAATTTTAACTATGGATTCATTTTCTATTTTTTGGGTGCTAAAATCTTTAAATAAAAAATTCAATTGACGTTGACCATCCACATAAAAATTACCTTCACAATTTACAAATATACGAGCAAGCAGATAGCCAATATCACCCAGTCTTTGATATTTTAAAGAGTCTGACAAAAAGTTGTATGCCTGAATCATCCCACAATAACCCCTATCCGAATCTTCATTAACATATTTTGTTTTACTTACTTCGTGTTCAGGTGGGAAAGAGAAAACATTGGTATGCATGATAAATGCAATAGTGTCACCACTAAACTTTAAATGAAATTCAAATTCACTGATTTGTTTTAGTTCAACCTCTAAACTTTCATCTTTGCTTATAACCTGAGGTGTTAGGTGTTCGGCTATTTCTAAAGCTGTCTTTTTGAATTGTTTGAAAACCGTGAGCGTATTTCTGTAAACATGCTGTTTTAGAGCAGCTTTGTTGTTTAATCCATCGATTATTTCTACTAGTTTTTCGGCCATTATCCGTAAATTGTATTTTATAACAAAACTAAACTAATAATAACTGAAATAATTAAAATGGTTCACTTTTAAAGTAATGCCAAATAAGGTAAATTTGTGACATCAAAGTTATTCGTAAATTATCATTCAATCAGATGTCAGAAACAGCAAAAATTAACATTCAAGGGAAAGAAACAGAGTTGCCAATTGTAATTGGTACAGAGAAAGAGATAGGAATAGATATTAGTAAGCTTAGAGCTGAGACCAAAGCGGTAACGCTTGATTACGGATTTAAAAATACGGGAAGTACTTCAAGTAGTATAACCTACCTTGACGGAGAAGCAGGTATTTTGCGACATCGTGGGTACTCAATTGAGGAGTTAGCCGATAAAGCTGATTTCTTGGAGGTTGCTTACCTACTTATTAATGGTGAACTTCCCACTAAAGAAGAGTATGCCAATTGGGATAATGAAATAAGAAGACACACTCTCGTTAATGGAGATATCCAGAATATATTTGATGCTTGGCCTACAGGATCTCATCCTATGGGTCAATTGATTGCTATGATTTCATCGTTATCTTCTTTTTATCCAGAAAGTTTAGATCCTAACTTGGGCGATGAAGCTAGAATGAGAACGATTACCCGATTATTAGCTAAGATGCCAACGATTTGTGCCATGATTTCCAAAAATAGAATTGGCCATCCTCTTATCTATCCTCAAAATAGTCTTAATTATGTTGAGAATTATCTGAACATGACTTTCAAGCATGTTACTGAAGATTATGAAATTGATCCAGTCTTGGTAAATGCCATGAATAAGTTAATGATATTGCATGCTGATCATGAGCAAAACTGTTCAGCGTCTACAGTTCGTTTAGTGGGCTCATCCCATGCTAATCTTTATGCTTCGATTTCTGCAGGTATTGCAGCACTCTGGGGCCCACTTCATGGTGGAGCTAACCAAAAAGTGATTGAAATGCTTGAGGCGATTCATGCAGATGGAGGAGATGCTCAAAAATATATTGATAAGGCTAAAGATAAGAATGATCCTTTCCGATTGATGGGATTCGGTCATAGAGTTTATAAGAATTTTGATCCAAGAGCCAAAATCATCAAAAAATCCGCGGATGAAGTTTTAGGTAAATTAGGGGTGAATGACCCTACACTCGAAATAGCAAAAAAACTTGAAGAGGCTGTGCTTTCTGATCCCTATTTTGTTGAACGTAAATTATTTCCTAATGTAGATTTTTACTCCGGAATTATCTACCGTGCCATGGGATTCCCTGTTGAGATGTTTACCGTATTGTTTGCTCTAGGTAGATTGCCTGGGTGGATAGCTCAATGGAAAGAAATGATGGAAGACAAACAACCTATCGGTAGACCTCGTCAGATATATACAGGACCTGTATCGCGTTCATTTGTTCCAAGAGAACAAAGAGGCTGATGTAATTTACTGAGCCAATCGGGTTTCCAATACTTTTGTATCAAGCATATATCTATCAGTAGTGATGTCTTGATCAAGTACTACAAAGTCTGCTAGTTTTCCGGGTTCTAATGATCCGATATTATGATCCATTCGGTTTGCTTTTGCGGCCCATCGTGTGATACCCAATAGGGCTTCTTTAGGAGTGAGCGATTCTTCTGCCAAATATCCTCCAATGGGTAAATTTTTTCTATTTTGTCTATATACGGCTGCATGAAACGTTTGTAAAGGAGAAATATCCTCTACCGGGAAATCAGTTCCTAATGGTAGATACTGATTCAATGCCAATAAACTTCGATATGAATAAGCTCCCTTCAGCCTTTCAGAACATAATCGTTTGCCTGCCCAGTTCATATCACTTGTAGCATGTGTAGGTTGAACACTTGGAATAATAGAGTATTTTGCAAAAAGATATCGATCAGAAGGAGTAACTACTTGTGCATGTTCTATTCTCCAGCGTAAATCATTTTTGCTTTTAAGGTGACTACCATAAATCTCCAGTACTTTTCTGTTTGCACTATCTCCAATGCAATGGGTGTTAGCTTGAAACCCCATTGCCTGTATTTCAGCACATAGCGAGTCTATTTTTTCTGGGGAGGTTACCCACACGCCAGAGAAATCATTTTCATCGCAGTATGGTTTTTTTAATCGAGCACCTCTAGATCCCAAAGCACCATCAGCATAAATTTTAAAAGAGGAAATTTGAAGGTTTTCGCGAGATATAATTCCATTTTCCTTGAAAAAATTAAAATTTTCAGTGCTTGGATTAGCCATCACATACATTCTTACTTTTAAATCACCAGTTTTTTGTAAACTATCAATTAATTGGATGGTATTTAAATCTAAGCCAGCATCAGTTACCGTGGTAAGTCCAACTTTTAATACGTTATCCTGAGCTTTTAGAATAGCCCTAATTTGGTCAGATCGACTAGGAGTTGAAATGACATTGGATACTAAATCCATGGCATTATCAGTCAATAAACCAGTTAAAATACCATTTTTTTGCTCGATAATTCCACCTTGTACTTTTGTAGTTGGAGTTATACCTGCAAGTTCTAGTGCTTTGTTGTTTGCTAGGCCAGCATGGCCGTCTACACGCTTTAAAAATACGGGTTGATTTGGGAAATAGATATTCAATAGATTATTGGAAATATTTCCCTGAGTCGTCCAATCAGTCTGGTCCCAACCTCGTCCAGTAATCCAATATGTTGAGCTGTTTTTTGCAAATTCAACAGTCTTATTGACAACTTCCTCTAAACTAAATGTATTTTTTAAATCGACGGTATTTAAGGTAGTGCCATAGCCATAAAAATGAGAGTGAGCATCAATAAAACCAGGATAAATAATCCCTTCGTAGGTTGTTATTGTCTGGCTAGAGTATATGTTTTCAATATCCTCTCTGGTCCCAAATGCAACAATGCGATGATTGGATATCGCCATGGCTTCTCCAATTTTAAAAGTGCTATCACAACTGTAAATCTTAGTGGCAAATACAATTTCATCGACTTCAATTTTCTGAGAAGAGCACCCTATTATACCTATGGCAATTAGATAAAAAAGATTTTTTATCATGATTCAGATTGAATAAGTTGTTCTGCAAGTCTAAGAGCTCCAGGAAGATTAACTAATCCACCTGTTTTGGAAATTTGACTAACTTTAGTTCGTTTTCTACTGCCTGGAATTTTATTTCTCCCCTTAATTGGAATAGCACTATTCAAAATAATAGATTTAAGCTGTACAGCACTTAGCTCAGGATAATAACTCCAAACAAAAGCAGCAACTCCAGATACCACAGGACTAGCCATGCTGGTACCATCGTATTTTTCATATGTATTTTCAGGAGTGGTACTATAGATATCTACGCCTGGTGAGAAAATATCTACCGAAGATCTTCCATAGTTTGAAAAAGGAGCAATGGCTCTTGGTTTAGCATTCCAACTGCTGGCACCTACCTCAATCCAATTGGGGTAGGTGTCCTGAAAATCAGTAGGATAATTATCTGAGATATCATTATTCTTTCCATCATTTCCTGCTGCATGTACGAGTAATACGTCATGAGAAGCAGCATATTCAATCGCTTCTTTTACATAATTGAGGTGTTCGGCATATCCTTTACCAAAGCTCATATTAATAATTTTTGCTCCATTATCGACCGCATAGCGGATTCCATTGGCTACATCTTTGTCGCGCTCATCGCCTTCTGGCACATTTCGAATACTCATTATCTTACAGTTTTGACAGATTCCCACCGCGCCAAAATCATTGGATCCATCAGCAGCAACAATGCCGGCAACATGTGTACCATGCGAAGAAAAATCTTCACCATAATACACCCGATTATTTCCATATATTCTATTCTCTAAATCCAAATAGTTATCTCCCACAGAATCGGGTCTAGGGTCAAACTTAGGATTATACGCATACTTGTATTGATATTCAAATTGCTTAAAGCCTTCTTTTAATTCTTTTTTTAATGATTGAAAGTCAAAATTTTTGGTTGATTTTGCATATTGAAGGGCCATCATTTTACCCATTTCTTCTCCTTTGTTTTTACTTTTATGATTTTCAATGGTAGTAATTTCTATAGGGCCATCGTATTGTTCTTCAATGGCAACTAAACCATCATACATATTTAGAAAAAATTCATAATATAATTTTGATTCTTTACTTTCATTAAGATATGCTTCTTTTATTTGAAGGTAAGTAGCATATTCATCAGGATAATTTACCTGAACTTCAGGTTTGAGTTCAAATTTTTCATTTAATCGAGCATATTTTCGGGTAAGTTCCATATTGTCGTATGTCGTATTCCCTATAAAATTCCACCCATATAGGTCGTCAACATACCCATTTTGGTCATCATCGATTTGATTATCCATAATTTCTCCTGGATTTTCCCAAATCATATTTCTCAAATCAGGGTGATATATATCTACACCTGCATCTGCAATGGCAACAATCACAACAGATGACTTTTTGCCTTTCATCATTTGTACGGCCTCCTCATACCCAATTCCAGAATTTCTTTTTTTATTATTCGGTAGAAGATGCCATAGCGAGTCTTTTGGCAATTGTGCCCATGTAGAAGAAACTACTAATAAAAGGGCGATTGATTTTAATATTCTATTCATACTATGTTTGTATAACACCTACATTATATTTTTGAACGGGTGCATGGTTAGCCATTTCTATACCCGTGCTTATCCATTTTCGTGTATCCAATGGATTGATAATTTCATCTACCCAAAGTCTGGAGGCGGCATACTCTGGAGTCGTTTGTTTATTGTAGCGATCGATTATTTTTTGAAGTAATTCTTGTTCTTTTTCTGGCGTAATATCTTCTCCTTTTTTAGCCAATGATGCTTTTTCTATTTGTAGCAATACTTGCGCTGCTTGTTCGCCACCCATTACAGCAATTTTTGCTGACGGCCACGCTAGAATTAGTCTTGGGTCGTAAGCCTTGCCACACATAGCATAATTGCCAGCTCCATAACTATTGCCTAAGATTACCGTAAATTTAGGTACTGTACTGTTACTCATTGCATTCACCATTTTGGCACCATCTTTTATTATGCCTCCATGCTCGCTTCTGCTCCCTACCATAAATCCGGTAACATCTTGAAGAAAAACCAATGGAATTTTCTTTTGATTACAGTTCATAATAAATCGAGCTGCTTTATCTGCACTATCCGAGTAAATGACTCCTCCAAATTGCATTTCTCCTTTTTTATTTTTTATGATCTCTCGATTGTTGGCAACAATACCTACCGCCCAACCATCTATTCGGGCATACCCACAAAGAATAGTTTTACCAAAATTCGCTTTATATTCTTCAAATACAGATTCATCTACCAAACGTTTGATAATATCGATACTGGCATAGGGTTTTGATCGTTCAAAGGGTAATATTCCATTTAAATCTTGACTATTTCCTTTGGGCAATAGTGCTTTTTTGCGGTTAAAACCAGCTAAATTAAAATCCCCTATTTTGTCTACCAAAAACTTTATTCGATCCAGACATGCTTCATCATTAGGGAATCGATCATCAATTACTCCAGACAAATCAGTTTGAGATATGGAGCCTCCTAATGTTTCGTTATCAATGGTTTCTCCAATGGCTGCTTTTACAAGATAACTTCCTGCTAGGAAAATACTGCCGGTTTTGTCAACGATTAGTGCTTCATCGCTCATAATCGGGAGGTAGGCACCGCCTGCAACACAGCTTCCCATAACTGCAGCAATTTGAGGAATTCCTTTACTACTAAGTATAGCATTATTTCTAAATATTCTGCCAAAGTGTTCTTTATCGGGAAATATTTCGTCTTGTAGGGGCAGATATACACCCGCACTATCTACCAAGTAAATAATAGGTATATGATTTTCTAGGGCTATTTCTTGTAGACGTAGATTCTTTTTAGCTGTAATTGGAAACCATGCACCAGCTTTTACAGTAGCATCATTGGCTACTACTACACATAGTTTTCCAGATACTCGAGTGATCCCTCCGACTACACCTCCAGAAGGACAGCCTCCATGTTCTGCATACATATCATGACCCGTGAAGGTGCCTATCTCCATGAAATCAGCATCTTTATCCTTGAGATAGTTGATCCGCTCTCGAGCAAGGAGTTTTCCCTTATCATGTTGTTTCGCTGCAGCTTTCACTCCTCCACCATGATAAATTTTTAGTCTTAAATCCTGATATATTTTTTGCAAGCGTTGGTTCTTGTCCTGATTCGCGTTGAATGTCAAATCTGTGTTACTCATATAGATGGGCTCAAACGTACTAAAAAATGGGGACAGTTCCTTACAGGTTTCTTTTCATTTTAACTAAAAATTGGATATGCTGCTGATTTTTTTCAATAAATAAAAACGGTAATTAGATTGTATAGGACTTGGGGCTGTTTATTTTTGTACCGGCTGACACGACCAGCTCCCTCCGAACTCCCCCAGGGCAGGAATGCAGCAAGGGTAAGAGGTTGTAGCGGTGCGATGTCAGCCATTTTTGTTTTACACTATCTTGATGTGGGGTTATTGCCTTTTTTACTATAAAATTTCAATTCCTATCCTTACATTCGCCAAAACACATTGTATACGATATGAAATTTTTTATAGACACGGCCAATCTTGACCAAATCAAAGAAGCCAGTGATTTGGGTATATTGGATGGAGTAACTACCAATCCATCGCTAATGGCCAAGGAAGGAATAACAGGTGAGGCCCATATTAAAGCCCATTACAAAACTATTTGCGATTTAGTGGACGGAGATATTAGTGCGGAGGTCATTGCAACTGATTTTGAATCCATGATTTCTGAAGGGAAAGCTTTGGCAGATATTCATGAAAATATTGTAGTCAAGGTTCCCATGACGAAGGATGGGATCAAAGCTATTCGCTGGTTTTCAGACCATGATATTCGGACCAATTGCACCCTCGTATTTTCAGCGGGTCAAGCTATTTTAGCTGCTAAAGCTGGAGCGACATATCTCTCCCCATTTATTGGTCGAGTTGATGATATGAATTGGGATGGTATAGAGCTCATTGCTCAAATTGCAGATATCTATACGATTCAAGGTTTTTCTACCGAAATTTTAGCGGCTTCTATTCGTAATCCATTACACATTGTTCGTGCAGCCGAAGCAGGTGCCGACGTATGTACCTGCCCTTTATCTTCCATATTAGGGTTATTAAAACATCCACTCACAGATATTGGGTTAGCCCAATTTTTGGCTGATCATAAAAAAGCAAAAGGATAGTTTTTTAATGAATTTGTTATGAAGCCAATTGTCATCATTCCCACGTACAATGAAAAAGAAAATATTGTAGCTATGCTAGATAAGGTCATGTCATTGGATGTAGACTTTGATGTGTTAGTTGTGGATGATAATTCTCCGGATGGTACGGCTGATTTGGTAAAAATGCAACAATCGAATTATCCTCAAATTCACTTACTCGAAAATGGGGCTAAAAATGGTTTAGGAACTGCTTATATTAATGGTTTTCATTGGTGCTTGGAACGGGATTATGCCTATATTTTCGAAATGGATTGTGATTTTTCGCATAATCCTGAAGACCTCATTCGGCTTTTGGATGAACTCGAAAACGGCACGTGTGATTTGGTTGTAGGTTCGCGTTATGTAGGGAATGTCGTGAATGTCGTTAATTGGCCTATGGGTAGAGTTTTACTCAGTTACTTTGCGTCAGCATATGTTCGTTTTTTTACTCGCATGAAATTATCGGATGCTACTGCAGGTTTTGTGGGGTATTCGAGAAAACTATTATCGACCATAGATTTAAATGCTATCAAGTTTAGGGGATATGCCTTTCAGATTGAAATGAAATATACGGCTTTTCGATTGGGGTATCCTATCAAAGAGATTCCCATCATATTTGCCAATCGAACGGCCGGTGAATCGAAAATGCATGGAGGCATCATCAAAGAAGCGTTGATTGGTGTTCTTCAATTGCGTTTTAAGTCTATACGCCCCAAAAAATCTTAAATATTCATACGCATTTCATCCATTAAAAAGGGGCTGAAGTGTGAACACTCCAACCCCTGATGTAATTAATTATTTGTTGTCAAATAATTAACGACTATGAAAATAAACAATCAATCTGAACCCTTACCGAACAGATCAATTGGCTATTCTCAAATAGCCAAGGCAAAATGAAATGGCCTATATTTTCAATGAAGGATATAAAAAAGGCTGCTTAAGCAGCCTTTTTTAACCCGTACTATACTCCGCTAGGGGAATTAGTATTTTACAATACGAACATGCTTTTGTATACCATCTGTTTGAAGGGTAGCCATATAAACACCAGCGGGAAGATGGCTATAAATATGATATTGGTCATATTTGGATATGATTTTTATACATATTTTTAAAAAAATAGAACTTATAAATGCAAAAAGCCCTTGCCTATTTAAATTAGGCAAGGGCTTTTTGGTTATGAGTTGGAGCTTATACTAAGCCAGAACAATCACTTTATTTTGGAGTACTTCTACAATACCCCCAGTTATATCAAATGTTTCTTCTCCTTGAGCAGTACGGACAATTATTTGACCTTTTTCAAGACTAGAGAGGAGTGGGGCGTGATTGGCTAGAGCCTCAAAAGATCCTCCACTGCCAGGTAGTTTGACAGAAACAGCTTCGCCACTGAAAAGAATCTTATCTGGTGTTATTACTTCAACTATCATTATTCTGCTGCTTCGGCCATCATTTTTTCTCCTTTGGCAATAGCTTCGTCAATATTTCCGACAAGATTGAATGCTGCTTCTGGATATTGGTCAACTTCACCATCCATAATCATATTGAATCCTTTAATGGTATCTTGAATATCTACTAAGCATCCTTTAAGCCCTGTAAATTGTTCAGCTACGTGGAAGGGTTGTGATAAAAATCGTTGAACTCTACGTGCACGTGATACAACCAATTTGTCATCTTCAGAAAGTTCATCCATACCTAGAATGGCGATAATATCTTGAAGTTCTTTGTAACGCTGGAGTAGTTCTTTTACACGTTGTGCGCAATTATAGTGTTCTGCGCCTACTACATCTACGGTAAGGATACGGGAAGTAGAATCTAATGGATCTACGGCAGGGTATATCCCTAATGATGCAATATTTCGGGATAATACAGTGGTAGCATCCAAGTGAGCAAAGGTTGTTGCTGGAGCTGGATCAGTTAAGTCATCCGCAGGTACATACACCGCTTGTACAGAAGTAATCGAACCTCTATTAGTAGAAGTAATCCGCTCTTGCATTACTCCCATTTCTGAGGCAAGTGTAGGTTGGTAACCTACAGCAGAGGGCATACGACCAAGGAGTGCAGACACTTCAGATCCTGCTTGTGTAAATCTAAATATATTATCTACGAAAAAAAGAATATCTCTTCCTCCAGATTGTTCATCACCATCACGGAAGTATTCGGCAATAGATAAACCGGTGAGTGCCACACGAGCTCTTGCTCCTGGAGGCTCATTCATCTGACCAAAAACAAGGGTAGCCTGAGACTTTTCTAATTCTTTCGTATCTACTTTAGATAAATCCCATCCCCCTTCTTCCATAGATTTTTCAAAATCTTTACCATATTTGATTACGCCTGATTCGATCATTTCTCGAAGCAAATCGTTTCCTTCTCGTGTTCGTTCCCCAACACCAGCAAACACGGATAATCCAGAATATGCTTTAGCGATATTATTAATCAATTCTTGGATAAGTACAGTTTTACCTACTCCTGCACCCCCAAATAAACCAATTTTACCTCCTTTGGCGTAAGGCTCAATTAAGTCAATCACTTTAATACCGGTAAATAGAGGTTCAGCAGCTGTACTCAAATTTTCATAAGCAGGTGCTTCTTGGTGAATGGATCGGCCATGTGTTCGATCCAATGCTCCAATACCATCGATAGCATCACCAACTACATTCAATAATCTTCCTTTGAGAGCATCTCCCGTTGGAACTAAAATAGCGTCACCGGTATCGGTCACTTCAGCACCTCTAACTAATCCCTCGGTAGAGTCCATGGATATCGCTCGAACAGTATTTTGTCCTAGGTGTGATTGTACTTCAAGCACTACTTTAGTGCCGTCGTCCTTGGTGATGTGTAATGAATTATAAATTTTGGGTAGCGTTGCACCTTCTTGGTCGAACTTTACGTCTACCACTGGGCCGATAATTTGTGATATTTTTCCTGTATTTGCCATTGTACTAGGCTGTATTTTTTTGTTGAGTGCAAATGTAAGATTTCCTACAATGTGGAGGCTTTCTAAATAGTATTTATTTTTGATTTATATAATTGTACCGCACTATTAAGTCCAAAGTAAAGTGCATCACTAATGAGTGCGTGACCAATAGAAACCTCTAATGTTTGGGGTATTTCTTGGATAAAGTATTGAAGATTATCAAGATTAAGATCATGACCTGCATTGATTCCAACACCTAGTTCTAGCGCTTTTTGAGCGGTTAGTTTGTAAGGTTCAATTGCCTTTTTTTTATCTTCAGGATACTTTTTAGCATACGATTCTGTGTACAATTCTATTCGATCAGCACCACAGGCATTTGCAGCGATAACTTGTTGTGAATCGGGTTCTATAAAAATGGAAACACGAATTTTTGCTTGCTGTAATTGGTGGATAATCGGTTTCAGAAAACCCATATTTTTTTGACAATCCCATCCAGCATTACTCGTTAATGCGTCGGGTCCATCAGGGACTAAGGTAACTTGAGTAGGGACAATTTCACATGCCATGGAAATGAAATCTGGGCTTGGGTAACCTTCTATATTATATTCAGTTTTCACCACAGACTTGAGTTTATAAGCATCTTCTTTTGTAATGTGTCTTTCGTCTGGGCGGGGGTGTATTGTTATTCCTTCGGCTCCAAAATTCTCAATGGCTTTAGCTGCTTCAAGAAGATTAGGAGTGTTGCTTCCACGAGCATTTCTCAGTGTTGCTATTTTATTTATGTTAACGCTTAATCGGGTCATGTTGTCTTAAAATGTATGGCGAACTTGAACGGTGAGTGTGTGTTTTATATTTCCCATGATTTTATCTAAACCAGAACCTATGGAATATTGTTCGTTGAGGCTTTGAATCGGTGAATCATGTTTGGTGAAGCCATATTTAATCCAAAGGTCGGTATTTCTGGTGGTTGAATACTGATATAATCCATAAAATCGAAGTCCAGAATAACTGTGATTAAATAACGGATAATCATATAACGGAGTTTTTTCGTAGCTATATATTCTGTTAGCATAACTTGTTATGGTGCTATATGCCATTCTGCAACTCCAGCGATATGCTTTTTTATTGGGTTTGTATATGATGTCTTGATACATCAAGCTTCCTTTACTTTTATTATTATCTTCACAACCAGAATTCCATGCAATGAGGTTGACTACAAAAAGTGATGAGTAGTCACCAATACCGAACCTGTTTTGAGCATTAAAACCAAATTGACTGGGACTCCAAACAAGATTTGCTGAATTGTATTCTATTGAAAAAGGAGAATGATGTGCTGCTGATGCGCCTCCTAAGCTTAGCGCAATGGCATTGTTAGGTGGTGGATTATTTGGAAAAATAGGAAGATATGAAAAGAGATAGATAAATAGATAAAGTTTTCTCACCAAGCAAAATTATAATTCTTGCTTGATTTGAATTAAAAACTGTTTGATTTTTTCTAACTTATGGATGAGTTTTTCTTGATGGTCAATATTCGCTTTATCTTTTTTTAGTTTTTCTATAGCTCCTTTGATAGTATATTTATTTGTTTTGACCAAGAGATGGATACGTTTGACTTCTTCTATATCTTTTTTCGTATAAAATCGGACTCCTCTTTTATTTCGTTTGGGATTTAAAGTATTAAATTCAGATTCCCAATAGCGCAATGTAGACGGTTGTATGTCAAATTGTGAACAAACCTCAGTCAGATTGAAGTATAATTTTTCTTGGGGTTCATCCATTAATCGAATGATTGATTGGGGTTAGACGATAGCTTAACGATTTCTTCATATTGATCGGAAGTTAAATCATTATAAAAATATCCAACAGGGTTTACTTGCACTCCATTTTTAGCCACTTCATAATGTAAATGTGGACCAGTTGACTTACCGGTACTTCCAACTAATCCAATAACTTGGCCTCTTTTGACGTTTTCACCTTTTTTGACGCTAGCCTTGGACATGTGCCCATATAAGGTCGTATACCCATATCCGTGATCAATTATGATGTGTGTTCCGTATCCCCATCGATCACGTTTGACCATCTGTATCACTCCATCACCTGTGGCATAAATCTTGGTTCCTTTTGGTGCAGAAAAATCAAGACCTTTATGCATTTTTCTTGTCTTGTATATAGGGTCAACTCGGTATCCAAATCCAGATGCGATTCGTTTTAATGTTTTGTTGGGTATGGGTTGAATAGCAGGGATAGAAGCAAGCATTTTACTTTTATCTTTTGCCATTTGGATTAGTTTTGAGTAGGAATCCTTCTGAATTTTTGATTGATTCTTCATATTATCCAACCGCATGTGCAATGCTTTTATTTTGTTGCCATCTTGCAATTGTTCTAGTGAAATATATTTATTAACACCTCCAGTTCCGGCTTTTCTGATATCATCCTCAATAGGATCTGCTCCAAATATTTCACGATAAACGTGATCATCCATTGATGCTAATTCGTCCAATGATGATTGCATTTCTCCAGATTTTTGTTCTAGTAATTTAACCTGAATTTGATAATCAACCAATTGATTTTTGAGTTGTTCCTTCGTTTGATCTTGATTGAGAATCAGATAAGTAGTAATCCCACTAATAATGGCTAAAGATGTGAAGCCAAAAATCTTTCCAATTCGCAATAAAATGGAGTTGGAAACTTTCTCATATTCAAGAGTTTCAGGATTAAATCTAAATTTAGCTTTACTCATCGTATTTTTGCTTTCCCAAATACAAAGCAAAGATAATAAGTTCAATCAATATATATTAACGAGGATTAAAAGAATGACGGCAAGTGATATTAGGAATGTATTTTTAGATTTTTTCAAAAAAAAAGATCATCAGATTGTACAATCTGCTCCCATAGTATTAAAAGATGATCCTACATTAATGTTCACAAATGCGGGGATGAATCAATTTAAGGATTTATTTCTTGGAAATCAAAAACCTATACATACTCGGATAGCCAATACCCAGAAATGTCTTCGAGTGAGTGGGAAGCACAATGATTTAGAGGAGGTTGGTGTTGATACGTATCATCACACCATGTTTGAAATGTTGGGCAACTGGAGCTTTGGGGATTACTTTAAGGAAGACGCTATCAATTGGGCATGGGAATTATTAACAGAGGTATATAAGTTAGATAAAAATCGGTTATATGTTTCTGTATTTGAAGGTGATATACAAGACAAATTACCCTTGGATGAGGATGCAAAGAATATATGGCTGAATCATGTTAGTGAAGATAGAATCATCTTAGGCAACAAAAATGATAATTTCTGGGAAATGGGTGAAACAGGACCGTGTGGGCCTTGTTCTGAAATTCACATTGACCTGAGAACAGATGAGGAAAGATCGACTGTTGATGGTGCTTCATTAGTAAATGCCGATCATGATCAAGTCATTGAGATATGGAATTTGGTTTTCATGGAGTATAACCGCAAAGCGGATTCAAGTTTGGTTCCATTGCCATCAAAACATGTGGATACGGGCATGGGTCTTGAAAGGTTAGTCAGAGCGGTGCATGCCCAACAATCCAATTACGATTCAGACTTATTTATGGATACGATTCGTACCCTTGAGAAAATGAGTGAAAAGACCTATGGTAAAGATACACAGGTAGATATTGCCTTTAGAGTAGTTGCTGATCACTTAAGAGCAGTTTGCTTTGCTGTAGCTGATGGACAATTACCTGATAATTCAGGAGCTGGGTATGTAATTCGAAGAATATTAAGAAGGGCAGTCCGTTATGGTTATAGCTTTTTGGATGTAAAACAGCCTTTTATGTACCTATTAGTTGATGGTCTAATTCTCAAATTTGGGCATGTATTTGAGGGCCTGGAGAAACAAAAGGATTTCATTTCACAGGTCATAGAACAAGAAGAAAAATCATTTTTAAATACATTGAATAATGGATTAAAATTGTTTGAAAATTATGCCAATTCCGCTTCATCAGTTATTCAGGGGAATCATGCTTTTGAATTGTATGATACATTTGGTTTTCCTATAGATTTGACCCAATTATTAGCCAAGGAAAAGGGGATATCAATAGATTTAGAGGGATTTAATCAAGAGTTAAATAAACAAAAAGATAGAAGTCGTTCGGATGCTAAAAAAGAATCTGGCGATTGGATTCAATTGGTTTCAGACGATAAAGAGGAGTTTATTGGGTATGATTATACAGAATCTGATGTGGTGATTACGCGTTACCGTGAGGTGTTAATTAAAGGTAAGAAGCTATTTCAATTGATTTTTAATTATACCCCATTTTATGCAGAAAGTGGAGGACAAATTGGCGACACAGGATTTTTATTAGGGTATGAGGATCAACAAAAAATTGATATTATAGATACTCAAAAAGAAAATCAATTGATTATTCATCTCGTAAAGGAACCGCCCCATAATTTTTCTCAAAAATTTAAGGCTCAGGTCCATGTATTGAGGCGCAATAAGATTACTTTAAACCATAGTGCCACTCATCTATTGCAAGCTGCTTTACGGAAGGTTTTGGGAGATCACATTACTCAAAAAGGTTCATTAGTAACCGATAAGAATCTACGGTTTGATTTTTCTCATTTTAAAAAATTAGAATCCTCCGAATTGGAATCCATAGAAAGATTGATCAATATGCAAATTCGACAAGCTATTCCTTTACAAGAGGAGAGGAATATACCCTATGCTAAAGCAATAGAGCGCGGAGCTATGGCGTTATTTGGCGAAAAATATGGAGATACCGTTCGCATGGTGACATTTGATGCTGATTTTTCAGTTGAGCTTTGCGGTGGAACTCACGTAAAAAATACAGCCCATATCGGGCAATTAAAAATAGTTCACGAGGGGGCTGTAGCTGCAGGCGTTAGACGTATAGAAGCAATTACAGGGGCTACTGCGGATGATTACATGCAAGAAAAATTAGAGACTTTACATCTAGTTAAATCGGAGTTGGGTAATCAACAAGATGTAATTAAAGCGCTTCAAGATTTAAAGAAAGAACACAATGAAGTAGTAGAAAGGCTAGCTATTTTTGAAAAGCAGCAACTTCATGCACTCAAAGAAAAACTAAAATCTAATAAACAGACTATAAATGGGTTTACATTCATCGTAGAACATATAGAATTAGATCAAGCCTCTCAGGCTAAGGATCTATGTTTTCAATTGAAAGAAGAACTCAACCATCTATTTTGTGTTTTGTTATCCACTATCCAAGGTAAGCCAAGTATTAGTATTATGATTAGTGATTCTTTGATCCAAGAAAGAGGATTCCATGCTGGAAACTTAGTAAGAGAATGGTCCAAGGAGATTCAAGGGGGAGGTGGTGGACAGCCTTTCTTTGCTCAAGCAGGAGGTTCAGATTCTAGTGGATTAGATACAGTCAAACAAAAAGCACTTCAATTATTAAAGGGATAACTATGTTAAAGAATGATATACATGAAGTGGTTGTCGGGTTAGAAATCCACGCTCAACTCAATACAAAATCAAAAGCTTTTTGCTCTGATGAGGTTGCATTTGGAGCGGCACCTAATACGCTGGTTAGCCCCATAAGTCTTGGTCATCCAGGTACATTACCTGTTCATAATAGAGAGGCTATAAATATGGCTATTATGTTAGGGCTAGCTTGTCAGTGTGATATTCGGAAATACAATACCTATTCACGTAAAAATTACTTTTATGCAGATTTGCCCAAAGGTTATCAAATCACTCAATTGGATACTCCGATTTGCAATCATGGATATGTGGAGATTTCATTACCAGACGGATCAAAAAAGAAAATAAACCTGACTCGAATTCATATGGAAGAGGATACAGGAAAAGGAATTCATGATTTAGATATTTCCAATACCTTGATGGATTATAATCGTGCAGGTACTCCATTGGTCGAAATTGTTACTGAGCCAGATTTCAGGAGTGGTGAAGAAGCATACGCTTTTTTGATGGAAGTCAGAAAATTAGTTCGCTATCTTAATGTTTGTGATGGTAATATGGAGGAAGGGAGTTTGCGATGTGATGCCAACGTATCTATTCGTCCTATTGGTTCTAAAAGTCTGGGAACTAAAGTGGAAGTGAAGAATATGAATTCAATGAGTAATGTTCGCAAAGCAATTGAGTTTGAATTTGTCCGCCAGAGTAAAATGGCTGTAGCTGGGGAGGAGATTTTTTCAGAAACCCGAAGCTATGACGCTGTTAAGGGAACCACCTTCAGCATGAGAAGTAAAGAGATGGTCAATGATTACCGATTTTTCCCAGAGCCAGATTTGCCACCATTAGTTTTGTCGGATACATGGATCGAGGATATTCGTGCAAAAATGCCAGCTCTTCCTAAAGAATTGATTCATCGTTTTACCACTCAATATAAACTGGGAGTATATGATGCAGAAGTGTTAACAGAAAGTAAAGAAGTGGCTGATTATTTCATTCAGGTTTGTGACTTTACTGAAAATTACAAAGCTGCAGCCAATTGGGTTATGGGACCTATAAAAGGGTGGGTAAATAACCATGCAACTACCATTGATTTATTCCCAGTGAATCCAGCATCTGTTGCAGATATCATATCAGCAATAGACCAGGGTGTGATCAATTTTAGTGTAGCAGAACAAAAATTGTTTCCAGAATTAGTTGCTAATCCTGATAAAAAAGTAGATCAAATTATTGAAGATTTTAATCTTCGTCAAACAGGAGATGAAGACACCCTTCTTCAACTCATTCAAGAGGTAATTGCAGAAAATGAGAGTAAGGTAGAGGAGTATAAAGCAGGAAAGACTGGATTAATGGGTATGTTTATGGGACAGATTATGAAAAAAAGCGGAGGAAAAGCAGATCCCCAAAAGACGAATAAGTTACTTGCGGAATGGTTAAATAAATAATGGTATAATCTTTGAACAGAATTTGAAAATGAATAACAATAAAATGAATAGATGGTCTTTAATCCTTGGGGTTGTAATGGTATTGGGGTTGACTAAAAGTGCTAGTGCATTTTCTGCCGAAAAAATGAATTACCAACTCAAAGTAATCACAAATATGTCGCCAAATACAGCTATTATTTTAAGTAAAATATCAGATATCCAGCTTCAAATTTTGGATACAGCATGGACAGATTCTAAAGGAATGGTTGTTTTTGAAGGAGATGGCTTGGATGAAAGTATGTTATGTTTCATAACATTTGAAACAATTAAAAATCCTGGGATACCAGTCATCATTGATAAAGGAAGTAAAATATCAGTAAAAATCACAAAGGATATATTTATGGATGTAGTCATGAATGGAGGGAAGGACAACGCATCCATGCTGAAACTGTATAATATTTACTCTGGTTTTGAACGCACAATGACCGCTTTTAATGAACAAGTAGAAGCTATAGATCCGCTGACATTAACGGATGAATTACGTGCAGAAACTACTTCAAAATACAATTCACTTATCTTACAAAGAGGGGCAGATATAGAGGAATTTATAAAAACTGAGCCTACTTCTTTAGCCACATTTTTTGCTGCACGATATCTGTTTAATGAGCCCGTTCCCAAGCTACTAATTTTAGCTCGGGACAAAATGGTCAGTGATTTACCCAATTCTCCCTATACTATGAATATAAAAAATACGGTTGAAAAGCTGGGGCCAATTGAGGGGAATATCGCACCAGAAATCAGACTAAAGACTCCTGCTGGTGATAGTTTGTCTTTGTCATCCCTTAGAGGAAAAGTAGTTTTGATTGATTTTTGGGCAAGTTGGTGTGGTCCATGTAGAAGAGAAAATCCCCATGTAAAAGCCATATATGATAAATACAAAAATCAAGGTTTTGAAATATATGGTGTTTCACTAGACTCTAAAGAGGATAGTTGGAAAGCTGCCATAGCAAAAGATGGATTGACTTGGAAGCACGTTAGTGATTTAAAAGGTTGGAAGTCATCAGCAGCCCAACGCTATAAAGTTCATTCTATTCCCTCAACTTTTTTGATTGATCGGGAAGGGAAAATTGTTAAATCTGGATTTCGAAGCAATGAACTTGAAGCACTTTTGATTCCTATAATCCATTGATAATGAAATTTTTAGTATTTCAATTGATAATTGTCTTACCTATTTTCATGGCTTCAGGTTGTTCAGATGAAAAACAAAAGGAAAATGTTTCTTCCAACCCATTTGAAAGTTGGTATACGGGGAATTTTCGCTACATAGATACTCCATATGCCTACTATATCTATAGAACTCGTACATTTCAAGATGAGTATGAAATTCATGAAAAGTACAAGGTTAGATTCGACATTGATTGGCAGAATGATAGCACCTATGTGTTAACATTTGATTCTATTTTAGCCAACCCTAACAGCATTATATTTCCTTCTGAAATCAAAAATTTTAAAAAAACATGTGTCATCACACAATTGGCTGATTCTTCTTATCTTGAAAAGGCAGTATCTAGTCTAAAAATGGGTTCTCACTTTACTAGGATATACCGATATTCCAGCTCCATTTTTCACTAATTAATAATCAATTAACTTTGACATAACATTAAAATAGTATTTGAGTTTGATCATCGTATTATAGAATATGGCTGAAAAAATATTAATTGTTGAAGATGACCAAGATATTTTAGACTTATTAGAGTATAATCTTAAAAAGGAAGGGTATCGCTGCTACAGTGCCATTAATGGTATAGATGGTTTATCTAAAGCCATCAAAAATATTCCAGATCTTATTTTATTGGATATCATGATGCCAGAAATGGATGGAATTGAAGTATGCAGACAAATAAGAAGTAAACCTGATTTAAAGGATGTTTTTATTGTTTTCTTAACCGCTCGAGGTGAAGAGTATTCTGAACTTGCTGGGTTTGATGCAGGTGCCGATGATTACATTACTAAACCTATAAAGCCTCGTACATTAATTAGTAGGATAAAAGCAATATTATCCAGAAAGAAAGGACCCAAAATTATAGACAAAATACAACATGGCGATATAACCATAAATCGGGATACATTTCAGGTTTTTGTTCAAGATAAACTAATGGTCCTACCTAAAAAGGAATTTGAATTATTATTTCTTCTGGCTTCAAAACCAGACAAAGTTTTTAGAAGAGATAGTATACTTTCTGAAGTTTGGGGTGATGATGTTAGTGTGGTCGATCGAACGATAGACGTACACATTCGAAAAATTAGGGAAAAAGTGGGGGAGAATAGAATAAAAACAGTCAAAGGCGTTGGGTATAAATTTGTATTGTGAAAAAGAACGATAATCCAAAGTCGATTGCATTTATACTTGGTCTATTTTCGGCAGTATTATCGACTGCAATTTTGCTTTTTTTCACTAGAGATTGGGTCTCAGTTGTACTAAATTTTATCTTTATTTTCTTCCTTTGTTTTTTCACTTTCCATTATATTTTAAATGCTTTTATTTTTGATAAAATTAAAACAATTTATAGGAATATTTATCAATATAAAACCAGTCAAGATCCACCTCTTTTTGATGAAATAGTCCAAAAATCTGATCCACTAACTACGGTAAGTAATGATGTTTTGGAATGGATGAAATCCAATCAAAAAGAAATGAATGATTTGAAAGAACTAGAATCGTATAGAAAAGAATTTTTAGGTAATGTGTCTCATGAATTAAAAACACCAATTCAAAGCATTCAAGGATATATCCATACTTTATTAGATGGTGCGTTGGAAGATAAAAAAGTAAATCGATTATTTCTTGAAAAAGCAGGAAACAGTACTCAACGATTAATCGAATTGGTAGATCAGCTGACAAGTATTAGTATTTTGGAGGGTAAAAGCGCACCCTTAATTTTATCCAAATTTGATATGATAAAACTTACAGAAGAAGTTTTTGAAATTGTAGATAATAAAGCCAAGAAACTTAATATTCAATTAGGCTTTCAAGAGAAAAATGCAAAGCAAGTTATGGTAGAAGCGGATCGTTCAAAAATTCGACAAGTAATGGTTAATCTTATTGTAAATGCTATAAAATATGGAAAAGAAGATGGATACGTGAGTGTAGGATTTTATGATATGGATCAAACACTTCTTATAGAAGTTTCAGATGATGGTCAAGGTATTTCAAATGAGCATTTGCCTAGATTATTTGAGCGCTTTTATAGAACTGATAAAGGGAGAAGCAGAGACCAAGGTGGAACAGGATTGGGCCTCTCAATCGTAAAACATATTATTGAAGCACATCAACAGATGATTAATGTCCGAAGCACGGTTGGTGTTGGAAGTATCTTTGGATTTACCTTAAAAAAAGGGGCATAGCCAATACTAATCAAATGTTTCAATTAAAACACCCATTTTACCCATTTGAGCATTTCTGAGTGCTTCCATAAGCTCAGTTTGATTATTCATTACAAATGGACCGTAGGTGGCGACTGGCTCATTAATAGGCTCACCACTTAAAATAATATACCGAGTATGTGCAGTTGCAGTTATTTGAATTTTGTCTCCGTCATGATTAAAAATACCCATATCTTTTGTTAGAAGTTTTTCGTTGTTGACTTCTAACCCGCCTTCTAAAACATAAAGGATGGTATTGTAGGTTGAGGGTATTGGTATTTCTACGATTCCATCTTTCTCTATTTCACCTCGAAGCAGGAGTTGAGGTGAATAGGTAGGCGCAACCCCATTAGTCTCCTTATAGGTGCCGCTTACTACCCATATTTTACTGTTTGTTTCTTTAACCAATGGCGTTTCTTCCATACTGATGGGCTTATAAAATGGTGGTTTCCCTTTATCTTTTGCAGGGGCATTTACCCAAAACTGAATAAATTCTAGCTCTCCACCATCTTCTACTAGTTTTTTTGGGAATCGTTCACTATGAGTAATTCCTTTGCCCGAAAACATCCATTGGGTACCCCCATTTTCTACGATGGCTCGATTTCCTATACTATCTCGGTGCTCAATAGCCCCTTTAAAAATAAATGTAACAGGACTAAATCCACAATGAGGGTGCGGTCCAACTCCTTCTTCTTGTGGCTTTTGATTTCCAGGAAGGTGATTATGCCAATGATGGATCAGTAAAAAAGGGTCCAAACTATCCAATTGTGGTGATGGTAATGGCTGATCTATAATGTGCCCACCCATGTTTACCTTTTCTGATGGGATGATCTGTTTAAGGGTTTTGTTAGACATGTATAGTATGAACAATATGAATTAAAAAAGGTTTAAAAAGCGGCTACAGATAATTTTATGAATGAGTCTGGCCACTAAAATTATCTATCGGATTTAAAAACAGATACCTACCTTTGTGCGCGATGTCTCGAGTGGCTATTCATACGTTAGGATGTAAATTGAATTTTTCAGAGAGTAGTACTATCGTTCGACAGTTAGAGGATCATGGATTTAGCCGAGTTGATTTTGCTGACGAAGCCGATATTTATATCATAAATACCTGTTCGGTAACGGATAATGCAGACAAAAAATGTAGATCTACCGTAAAGCGCGTTTTAAAGCAAAATCCTGAAGCTTATATTGTTGTAATAGGGTGTTATGCTCAATTAAAACCAAAAGAAATATCAAATATACCTGGAGTTGATATGGTTCTTGGTGCTGCAGAAAAATTTAATATGATAGCTCATCTTCACTCACTCAAGAAGGAAGATAAACCATTGGTTCATACAAAAAATATAAAAGAAACCCAAGATTTTGTTCCTTCATTTAGTTTGGGTGATCGAACACGTAGTTTTTTGAAAGTTCAGGATGGGTGTGATTATTTTTGTTCATTTTGTACCATACCTCTAGCACGTGGTAAAAGTAGAAATGCAACTGTTGGGGAAACAATTGAAAAAGCTAGAAAAATAGCTTCCAAAAATATTAAAGAAATAGTACTTACAGGAGTTAATATTGGAGATTTTGGGGCTGATGATGACTATGAAGAAACTTTCTATGATTTGTTAGTTGAATTGGATAAGATACCGGGGATAGAACGCATAAGAATAAGTAGTATTGAGCCCAATTTATTGAGCAATGAAATAATAGATTTTGTAGCTTTAAGTGATAAAATTGTCCCTCATTTTCATATTCCTTTACAAAGTGGGAATGATGAGATATTAGTAAAAATGAGAAGAAAATATCTCAGTGCTTTGTATACAGATCGTATATCAAGAATCAAACAGAAAATGCCTAACTGTTGTATAGGAGTTGATGTCATTGTTGGTTTTCCAGGAGAATCTGAAGAACATTTTTTAAGCACATATCAATTTATCAATGCTTTAGATGTCAGCTATCTTCATGTATTTCCGTATTCTGAGAGAAATAATACAACGGCAAAAAAAATTCCTCATAAAGTATCAAAAGCGGACAAAATGGATAGAGCAGAACGCCTTCGTATTTTAAGTGAAAAAAAGAAACGGTTCTTTTATGAATCTCAGATGGGAAAGTTGCATAAAGTACTTTGGGAAGATGAAAAGCACGGGGATGGATCAATGCACGGATTTTCGGATAATTATATTCGTTTTGAATCTCCATATGATTCTTCAAAAGTAAATACTATAGAAGAATTACCCTTTGAACGTATCAATGAAAGTGGATTAGCAGAAGCTAAGCTACCCTTATTAAACGATAATATATTATAACTTTCTTAAAATAAACAATATGTATCCAACCTTATATCACGCAGTATTAGACCTTTTTGGAATTTCTATTCCTATATTTAAGATAGTTATGATGTTTGGTTTTTTTGTAGCTCTTGCCTTTTTAGCAGGTAATTGGGTGTTAACCAAAGAAATGAAACGTTTTGAGTCTGAGGGTGTATTAAAGTCTAGTGAACAACTCAAACGTCAACCCAATATGATTTCGGAATACATAACGAATGGATTGGTTGGGTTTATAATTGGGTATAAATTAGTATATCTTGGATTGAATTTTTCAGAACTATCCTCAAATCCACAAGATTTTCTGATATCAAGTCAAGGTTCATTGCTTTGGGGATTCATTTTGATGCTTGGATTTTTAGGATTTAGATATTTGCAATTTACCAAAGAGATTCCTATACAACGAGGAGAAACAGAGGAAATATTCCCTCATATGATGATTGGTAATTTGATGATGATAGCTGCATTGTCTGGATTTGCTGGAGCAAAGTTATTTCACCATTTAGAGCACTTTAGCGATTTTATCAATGATCCACTTGTTTTATTTAGAGATCCATTTAGTGGATTAACATTTTTTGGTGGTCTTATTGGTGGAGCAATTGGGGTACTTTGGTATTCATCAAAGAAAGGTGTTCCATACAAAATTATGCTAGACATTGGAGGTCCGGCTATGATGCTAGCCTATGGCGTTGGAAGGTTAGGATGTCATATGAGTGGTGATGGAGATTGGGGGGTTGATAATTTATCTCCCAAACCAGCTTGGCTCGATTGGTTGCCTGATTGGGCATGGGCTTATAATTACCCAGGTAATGTACATGGTATAATATTGGAAAATCCGGTTTGGCCAACCCCATTTTATGAGGTGATTATGGCCCTAATTTTATTTGGGGTTTTGTGGACCATTCGTAAGAAATTTGCTCCTGGAGTTTTATTTGGTATTTATTTAATATTCGCAGGGGTAGAACGATTTCTGATTGAAAAAATTAGAGTAAATCCAGACTATCATTGGTTTGGCTTAAACTTTACACAAGCAGAATTGATTTCATTTAGTTTTATGATATTGGGTTTATTAGCCATTTTACTATGGCAAAGAAAGCCAAAGTCAGCCCTTTAATATATTCAATATTTAGAGGAAGCGCTCTTAATTTACACACAACGGTTGTATATTAGCAGCTTTAAATCTTAAGCTCATGAAAAATATATACGTATTACTTTTTTTAACAGTTTTTGTTTTACAAAAAGACACATATGCTGAGGATACTCTTCAGATCATTGCACATGAAAAGACTCAAATGGTATGGCATAGAAATTACGATCAGAAAGTATTTTTTCCGACCGAAGGATCACAGTATAGGAAAATTTATATGTATTTTACTTTAGGTTGTGCTGATGGAGGTTGTAGTGGTTGGGATTATGATGTATTAACCCAATTGATGTACAACACAGGAGCAATCGATAGTAGTGTCTCCAAATTAGATACAATATCTGAGTCGCCACTCGTTGTAGATACAACTTGGAATGTATATGATGTACTAGAACCCTATGAATTAGGTAGATTAATCACTCCATATGGGACATATATGGATTTTAGAAAATACCCCAATGGAACACAAGGATATGATAGCAGCTGGAAACACACTTTCAGATATGATGTTACTGATTATGCTCCGCTATTAAAAGATAGTGTCATCATTCGAGCTAAATATAATGGTTGGTCGGATGGCTTTAGTGCAGACATTCGATTTGAATTTATTGAAGGGAAACCTCAAAGACCAGTTATAGCAATTAAAAATTTGTACACCAAAGGTGGTGGATATCAAAATTCAACCCAGTTTGAAAATGATATAATTCCAGCAAAGGTCATGAATATTCCACTCCACACGACAAGTGCTCAAGCAAAAGTCCTCATTACCGGTCACGGGAATAATTCAGGTTCAAATTGTGGCGAGTTCTGTGATAAAGATTATTATTTTAAGGTGAATGGCGAGCCACAATTTTTACACCGAATGTGGCGCCAAGATTGTGGAGCAGTCCCTGTAAGGCCTCAAGGAGGAACCTATCTCTATTCAAGAGCCAATTGGTGTCCCGGAGATAAAGTACATGAACAAAGATGGGAATTAACTCCGTTTCTTCAAGGGGATAGTATTGAATTAGATTTAGACATAGAAGCATACTCCAATCAATCTGGTGGTGGAGGCAGTAGTCATAATATTTCAAGTACTGTATTTTTTTATGGTCCAGATAATTACAATTTTGATGCTGAAATAAACACCATAATGGCACCATCTACTTTTAGTGAATTTATAAATTACAATCCATCATGTGGTGAAGTTATTATCGTTATTAAAAATAATGCACATGTCCCATTGACTTCTTCTAAAATTGTCTATGGTCTTCAAGGAGGTAAAATGCGAACAGAAACATGGACAGGCAATCTAGGTTTTGAAGAAATGGATACGGTGTTTTTACCACCAGCATATTGGGATGGGGTTTCAGCTGGCACCAATCAATTTATTGCGAGACTTTTAACACCCAACAAGAGATATCAAGATGAAAATACAACCAATGATCAATTTGTGAGCAAATTTGAACTTGCTCCTCGATGGGAACCATTTCGTATTATGTTTTCTGCCAATGGTATGCCCCAAGAAAATGCCTTAACGATAACCAATGAAAAAGGGGAGGTAGTATGGGAGAAATCAGATTTTGAAGCGAATAAGACCTATATTGAAGATGTATCTCTACCCAATGGATGTTACGAGCTTTTATTGACGGATGCCAATGAAGATGGCTTAGATTGGTGGGTTTACAGACAAACGGGGCAAACTAATCGCACCAATGGTGCATTTCGTATTCTAAAACAGGGGGGTGGAGTATATGCTATAACTTCTGATTTTGGAAGAGAATTTCGAACTAATTTCGTTGTAGGTCAAATGGATGTACCTGAGGCGCCATTGGAAGCGTCAGCTGATTTTGAAATTTACCCCAATCCCTCATTTGGTAAGTTAAATATATTAATACCTGGGTTTGATGAAGGTTTTGCCTCTATTGAAATAAATGATTTGTTAGGTAAACAAATTAAAACGATCACAAGTATACCCACCGATTTAGAACATATCACGGCTATAGATATTAGTGATTTGTCGAATAACATGTATATTGTTAAAGTCTCCGTTGGAAGTAGAAGCTTTACCCAAAAAGTCTTAAAATCAGGGATTAACTAGGATCCTTTTTTAGAATAGTGATTCATCAAATTCAGAAAAATCAGAATTCAGAGGGTTTGTATTTAGTGAATCAGAATTGCATTCTAGTTCAATCAAAGGCATACCATTTGGAGGTTCAAATTTACCATTTCCAAGGGAGGTAGATTTGTTGGCGTATACTTTCTCCATATATTTCCCAAATATGGGTAACGCCATATTAGCACCTTGTCCATAACGGGTATTATAAAAATGGACATTCCGTTCCTCTGCACCTACCCAACATCCACTCACTAAGTTTGGTGTAATTCCCATGAACCACCCATCAGAGTTATTTTGAGTAGTGCCAGTTTTTCCACCAATGGCAACATTTTCAGGTAGTTTATAGTCACGCCTCAACCGTGCAGCTGTTCCACCAGGCATAGTTACTTTCTCCAACATTTTGCATATAGTATGTGCTGTTGAAGTACTCAATGCTTCATCTTTTTTTGGAGTAAAATCTGCAAGAATATTTCCATTTTTATCTTCTATACGAGTTACAAAAATAGGCTCTACCCAGATACCTTGATTTACAAAAGTGCCATATGCACTAACCATTTCGAAGACAGATATGTCCATAGTGCCTAGACAAATTGAGGGGTAAGGTTCAAATTTACTACCATCAATACCCATTTTACTGGCAGTCTGACGGACAACTTCAGCACTGTTGGGTCCAAGCCGTTTCATGACTCTAGCCGTTACCGTATTAATCGATTTTTGGAGTCCTTCATAAAATGTAACTGTCTCTGGAACTTTGCCGGAATTCGATGGCTTCCATTCTTTTCCATTGGCATACTCTACAATGACTGGACCTGTGCTCTCAATTTCGCAAGGATGGAATTTACCATCGTCAAGTCCACGTGCATAAACCAGTGGTTTGAAAGTAGACCCAACTTGACGAGTGGCCTTTTTATTGACATGGTCATATTGAAAATAAGCGTGATTTATCCCACCTACCCATGCTTTAATGTATCCGGTTTGAGGTTCAAAACTCATGAACCCTGCATGAAGAATTTGTTTGGTATATTTCAATGAGTCCATGGGACTCAGGATAGTATCCACTTCTCCTTCCCATGTAAAGAGTTTCATAGGAATGGGTTTATTAAGATAAAAGTTTATAGAATCGCTTTGAGTATATTTATTTTTTAATGATCTATATCGATGTGATTGCTTTATCATACGTTGAGGATATTCTGGATCATATACCCTGTTTCCTCGTTTATCTTCACCATACCAAGGATCTTTCTTTCTTTTTTTTGTTTCATCCCAAAATTGTTGCTGCAAAATTGCCATATGAGATGATACCGCTTCTTCTGCATATGCTTGCAGCATTGGATCAATGGTCGTATATATTTTCAATCCATCATCATAAATATTGTATTTTATGCCTGTTTGGGCAGCATATTGTTGAGTCCAAGTTTTTAACCATTGGGTTAAGTGTGCTCTGAAGTAAGTGGCGATTCCTGTATTGTGATCTGTAAAACTATAGTTTGTCTTTAGTGGGAGCGCTTTCAAACTATCATAATCGTGTTTGTCCAGATAACTATTCTTGTGCATTTGAGCTAAAACAACATTTCTTCTTTGCACAGAATTCGTCGGATTTTTAACAGGATTATAGGTGGTATTGGCTTTTAACATCCCCACTAAAACAGCTGATTCTTCAACAGTGAGGTCTTCTGTATTTTTGTTAAAATACGTTCTAGCTGCTGATTTTATACCGTAGCTATTGCCATAAGGAACCGTATTAAAGTACATCAGAATAATTTCATCTTTTGTATACCGTTGCTCTATTTGAAGGGCTAAAATCCATTCTTTGAATTTTTGAATAATTCTATTTGATTTTGATATTGATTCTCTGTGAAATAAGTTTTTAGCAAGTTGCTGAGTGATGGTACTTCCTCCACCGTCTTTTCCAAGATTAATAATGGCTCTAATAAGAGCTTTAGCATCTATTCCACTATGGTTTTCGAAACGTTCATCTTCAGTAGCAATTAGGGCTTCTTTCAGATGCTCCGGAATTTCCTCGAATGTACAATTGGTTCTATTTTCTTGAAAAAAAATTTTACCTAGAATATCACCATTATTCGCGTAGATCTCAGAGGCTAATTTAGTTTTGGGATTTTCTAATTCAGAGGTGTCTGGTAATGCTCCCCACATTCCTATTTTGATACTTCCAAAGAAAAGAATGGCAAAGGTTAACATACATAAAAATCCTATCCACATGCTTGGTATAACTAGATGTAGATAGTTTTTAAGATTGAATTTCTTTTTAGCCATGATTTAGGGATTAAATGTGGTTTTAAATTGGGCCAAATATTCTAATTCTTTTTGATTAGAAATGAGTTTTCGAAAGTTTTTCTCTGTAATGGGATAACTTCTCATATTTGTCAAGCCAGCATCAACTAATATTCTTTTGTTTGCCAATAATTCTTCATGATACAGCTTCGCCTTTGTTTGATCTGGGAACTGTTTAACGTAAAACATACTTCTATTGCCTAATAGTATACTAGAAACTTTCAAGGGTAGGCTGCTAGATATTTTTTCATTCAGTTGATTTATACCAATTTCTATTTCTTTCTCTTGAGATGTAATACCTGTAATCACGTAATAAAATACGCCACTTAAGTTATTATCAAAAATATTTTCAGACATTTTATTATCTGAAGATTGCTGTAATGTTCGAATGGTGAAAGCCGCTATGTTACTTATCTGTGTGCCTTGATATACATCACTAATAATCTCAAGTTCCTTAATATATGCTTCTTTCCCTTGAGTTTTTCCAACAGTCAACGCGTAAATGTAATCTATTTTATCTTGTATGGAGTTTCCAGCATAGTTTTGATCTATATTTTTTTTGATTGCAAATACCTGTTTGAAATCTTCAAGAAGATATGCTTCATACATGTTGGTATATAAATCGATGACCTCTTTATCGTTGTTGTCTTCTGGAATGATTTGACTATTTAAAACTTGATTATAAACGGTTTCTGGAAATTCATCAGCAATTTGTTTTGCTATCTTTCTGGCTAATAGACTGTCTCCGCCTGCAAGAGCTATTTTTGATAAATAAAATAATACTTCAGGTTTATGTTCGGTGGAAGGAAATCGATTGATAAGGGTGTTAAAACTACCCTTAGCTTTTACATTTTCTCTCAAGTCTTCAAAATATATTTTTCCGATAGTCAGGTAAGCGGTTTGTATTTTTTTCTTTGAAATTATTTGAGCAAGAGGACTAAATGGGATATTCTCATAATATTTTTTTAAGTCTTCGGAAACATTATCTAATGCTTTTAATTGATTTTCATCTTTTGCCATGGTATAGGTCTCAGGGTTGGATGCATCCTCATTTTCTTCCTCTAACTTTTCGTCTAATAATACATTACTCATGGAGTTTTTATTGAGATATCTCCAAAAATCTCCGTGAGTTCTTTTACCCCAAGTTCGTATGAAATCGTTTGTTCCTCGGGCAACACCATTGATATTGTAGAAATACCAAACACTACCTGTGGAAGTAGTTGATGCAAGCGAGTTTGAATTATTATTCGAACTGAGCATTTCTTGGTCTCTTCGAATAACCTCTTCTTCAGCGTCTCTTAACTTTTGTTCTTTTTCTTCTGAGACCAGATTATTTATTTTTTTATCCAGGACATCTCTATCCAAAGCACTCAGTTCCAGTAAACTGTCTTGCACTGAAATAACTTGGATGTTTTCAATGAGTTTAGATAAGACCGTATGTTTTGCTTTAATATTATCAACCTCAGGGAAATCATCGGGTATTTCTGCAATGGTTGTATCATAATAAGCTTGAGCCAAGGTATACGAGCGTTTATCAAAGAAATAATTAGCAAGATATAAGTAAGTTTTAGTATTTTGAATTTGGTTTTTACCAGAATTGTTTGCAGAGGCTTGCATGTAACTTAGTCCAGCTTTTTCATTGTTAGTACTGAATTCCAAGAGCGCTAATTCAAAATATATTTGGTCAAAATAATCTATATTTTTATCATCATCAAGCATTCGTTTAAGGTACTTTTTTGTTTTCTGAATGCTTTGACCATTTTCACTTACACTTGATTTTGCCATTCCTAGATTGGCTTGAAATACATATTCATAAGGAGCATTTAATTTAAGTACTTTGATAAAATGACTGTTTGCTACTTCAAAATTTCCCATATCTAGGTTAAGTTGTCCAAGGACAAAATGAGTTCTATATCTGAGGGTTTTATCTTTGATTTTATGAATAGCTTTATTAAGGAGTATGATCGCTTCCGCTTTTTTATGTTGTTTTACCATTAAATCTCCGCCAACTAGATATAGATGCGTTTTAAATTCAGGATATTTAATAGGATTCTCTTGTAGTATTCCTAAAATAGCTTCCGCATTATCATACTTTTTTTGTTGGATGAATGATTTCATGAGCCATAGTTGACTCTGAACTTTAATTTTAGGATCTTTAAAACTGTTATTTACAAACTGAAAAGTTTCGATAGCCGAGAAATAGTCGCCACTAAAAAATTGAGTTTGACCAATCAGAAAGTATGCGTCATCCACCCATTCACTATTTGGCTTATTTTGTATTACTTTAGAAGCTTTTTTCATAGCTCCCTCTAGGGATTCTTTGATGGTTTTTGCATCCTTTTCAGTACCATAGGGGAAAATGTCTATGACCCGATTAAAATCATCTTTATGGTTATCAGCTAACCGTTCTATACTGGCGTTTAATTTTTGTTCGGCATTAAAATAAATATTAAAATGAGCTACCATGTTATTCCAGCTCTTTTTAATCCATGGATCATTACTTTGTTGCGCATTTGATATGTTAGCGACACCCACTATTAGCGCTAGGATTATGTATTTATATATCTTCAAATTTGATATTATAATTAACTTTGCATGAGCTTAACTCTTTAAGCAACAAAAATATTTTAAAAACCTTGCAAACATTCAATTAATTTGGGTTCTTTAAGAAGAAAAATAGTAAATAAACTTAAAAATAGATATCGATTAATTATTCGAAAAGACGATAATCTTGAAGAAAAAGTATCTGTTGTTCTCAAACCTTCCAATTTGATCTTATTGATTTCAAGTGGGTTTTTATTGTTTGGAACAATCATATACTTGATGTTGGCCTACACTCCATTAAACTATATTTTTCCTACACGAAATGCAAGCTATAGTAATCGTGAGTTTTTTGAATTGATACAAAAAATAGATTCCTTGGAACAAGGAATGACCCAATTACAACTTCAATCACAAATATTAAATCAAGTCCTTTCTGGTGAAATATTACCGAAGGATATTCCCACGGATGTAATTTCTTCTCCATCGATTAGTTCAAACGATGAGAATTTATCAAATTATGAATCTGATTTTATTTCTCTAACCACGTTTACTTCCACCCGCAATTTTTTATCTCCTTTGACCGGTGTGATGAGTGATTCATTTAATGTTCAACGAAATCATTTTGGCGTTGATATTGTGGCTAAGCACAAGGAAGTAGTCAAATCTATTCAGCAGGGTACGGTTATATTTAGCGGCTGGACACCCGAAGGTGGGCATACGATTGTAGTTCAACATCCAGATAATTTTATTTCAGTATACAAACACAATTCGGTACTCTTGAAAAAAACGGGTACATTTGTTCAAGCGGGTAGCCCTATTGCATTAGTGGGGAACACAGGAGAACTGAGTTCAGGGCCTCATTTACATTTTGAACTTTGGGATAAGGGCTTGGCTGTAAACCCAAATCAATATATAAATTTTTAAAAATCAATCATAAAGTATGTTAGGACAAAAAGATAGAAATACACCGGCCTCTACAAACACCATCAACGTAATCAGTGAGGGGACAGTAATCAAAGGGGATATTCATTCGAGTGGTGATTTAAGAATCGACGGTGAAGTAAAAGGAGATGTAACGACAGATGGCAAATGTGTAGTAGGTATTAATGGATTAATCACGGGATGTATAAAGGCTAAGGATTGTGATATAAGTGGTAAAACCCAAGGAGAAGTGAATATTTCTAACTTGCTGCTCATAAAAAGTACTGGAAAGGTGAATGGAGATATTTTCACTTCAAAAATGGTGCTTGAAAATGGGGGTGAATACAATGGAACATGCTCGATGGGGAATTCCATTTCTATGAAAAAAGAGGTCATCCAAACCGAATTAAAAGATGGCCTACAAGCCAAAGGGTAATTCTCAAAAATATGCTGGAATTGGGTTTCAGCTCATTATAGTAACATTTGTTATAATTGGTGTCGGTCGTTTTCTTGATAACTATTACAATTTAGAATCAGTTTTTTTGCTTATTGCTATATTTATAGCTGTATTTGCAGTCATTTATTTGCTAATCAAAAAACTACAATAAATGAGTATTAAATTTATTCTTCGTCTACTTTTACTCTCACTTGGAGTAGCTGTCTTAGATATCTTATATTTTTATTTTTCAAATGAGACAGAACAATCTTGGTATTGGTTTTCCTTGTTATTTTATATCTTACTCGGACTCATCATTGGTCAAAGTTCTCATAAAGCTGTCCAAAAAAAATCAAATTCAGATTTTTATTTAGGAATCATGACAGGTACGGGTTTGAGAATGTTATTTTCGATAATTTTCATAGCTATGTATCTAGTAATAAGCGATATAAAGTCTAACGTCTTTGTCGTGTATTATTTATTTTTATATTTATTGTTTACAATATTTGAAATATATCATTTAGTACATAAATTGCGAACCGAAAAAAACAGCAACACTGGTAATGCAACTAGCTAAAATTCAGATACTTACAAGAAATTTAAAAGTAACATTTTTGACTTTAGTCGTGCTTTTTACGACATTTTCTGTTGCCCTCGCGGAGCATTCCACCAAAAATAGTGCTGAAAAAGAATCATTTAATGCTGGTGAGGTAATCATGCATCACGTAATGGATAATCATGAAATCCATATCGGTCCGTTGCATGTTCCATTACCGATCATGCTGTACTCAAAAGAAAAAGGTTTGGATATTTTTATGTCTTCACACTTGTCACATGGTGAGGCTTACAATGGTTATATCATGGTCCATGAAAAAATATACCATGTCGGAACGGATGGCAAACTATCTCATGATAAGGATGGACATGTAAATGCAGCACGTCCTCTTGATTTATCGATCACCAAATCTGTTTTTGGAATGTTATTGACCATGATCATTATGTTGGTAGTGTTCATATCGATCAACACATCTTACCGTAAAAACGCGATGCAAGCTCCAAAAGGCATTCAGTCATTTTTTGAACCCTTAATCTTATTTGTCATGGATGAAATAGCTAAACCATCCATTGGAAAAAAATATCAAAAATTCTTGCCCTATTTATTAACCATTTTCTTCTTTATATGGATTGGAAATATGTTGGGTCTTATCCCTTTTATTGGAGGATTTAATGTCACAGGAAACATCGCTGTAGCACTTGTGCTTGCTCTCTTTACCTTCATTATCACTTCGGTAAATGGGAATAAGGATTATTGGAAACACATTTATAACACTCCTGGGGTACCGTGGTGGTTGAAATTTCCAATACCTTTAATGTTTGTTATTGAGTTTATTGGTTTTATCTCAAAACCGGTGGTGTTGACTTTGCGATTGTTCGCCAATATCACAGCGGGACACATCATCATTCTTTCGTTTGTAAGTTTGATATTTATTTTTAATAATTTATATGGTGCAGGAGGAGGATATGGGGTATCCATACTTTCTGTAGCATTTTCGATATTTATGTTTGCTATAGAGCTTTTAGTAGCCTTTTTGCAGGCATATGTTTTTACATTATTGTCGGCCCTTTATTTTGGATCAGCAGTAGAAGAGCACGACCATGCTCATTAGATAAGTTTATAATTAAATTAAGTATATAAAACAAGTAACAATTAAGAAATGGAATTTTTAACAATTTTATTAGACATGGCAAATGCTTACATGGGAGCAGGAATCGGAGCAGGAATTGCAGCTATCGGAGCAGGAATTGGTATCGGTAGAATCGGTGGATCGGCGTTAGAATCAATGGCTCGTCAACCAGAATCAACAGGAGACATCAGAGCAAACATGATCGTTGCTGCTGCACTTGTAGAGGGTGCTGCATTCTTTGGTATCATCGTTTGTCTATTGGTCGTATTAACCAAATAATAATTAAGATATAAATCATGGTAGTGGGTAATCAATCCCACTACCTTTAAATGAAGATTATTATGAATCCATTATTGCCAGAATTAGGTCTCGTCCTTTGGATGTCGGTTGCCTTTTTAGTCGTACTTTTTCTGTTGAAAAAGTTTGCTTGGAAGGGTATTATCAAAGCACTCAACGATCGAGAAGAATTTATTGAACGCTCACTTAAGTCAGCTGAAGAAGCGAAGGCAAAAATGAGTGAACTCAAATCAGATAACGAAAAATTACTTGCTGAAGCTAGAAAAGAACGCGAGCAGATTTTAAAGGAAGCTAAAGTGATGAAAGAGCAAATTTTATCTGAAGCTAAAATAACAGCAACCCAAGAAGGTGATCGTTTGATTTCCTCAGCCCGTAAAGAAATTGATAAAGAAAAAAATCAAGCCTTAACGGACATCAAAAAGCAGGTATCGGAATTGTCTATTGCCGTTGCTGAAAAAGTAATTCGAAAAGAACTAAGCGATAATAGTGCCCATGAGGCATTGGTGTCCTCTCATTTTGATCAACAATCCAACTAATCACTATGGCGTCCAGTAGAATTGCATCCCGATATTCAAAATCATTATTTGATTTAGCTATACAAAATAATAAGTTAGATGAAGTAAAGGTGGATATGACTACTATTGAATCTATGTGTCATTCTTCTACAGATTTAATTCATCTGCTTAAAAATCCGATAATCAAATCAGAGGCTAAAAAAGCAATTATGATGAAGTTGTTGAAGGATACAGAATCAGTAACTCAAGGTTTTGTTTCTTTTTTGATTGATAAAAAAAGAGAGGAAGAACTTGCTATGATTGCTACTCACTTCATTGGGTCATACAACCAAATGAAAGGAATATCTCAAGCTACTGTTGTGACTGCTATCCCCTTATCCGACAAAATGCTAACCGACGCAAAAAAATATGTTGAAAAGGTAATTGGAAAGTCAGACATACAAATCATTAACGAAATTGATTCTACTATTATTGGCGGAATCATTATTAAATATGAAGACAAACTTTTAGATCAAAGCGTATCTAAAGAATTAAGAGAAATCAGAAAACAATTAATTTACAATTAAAATATAATCATGGCTGCAATAAGACCAGACGAAGTTTCTAACATCATCAAAGAGCAATTAGCTGGGGTAAATACAGATGCCCAATTAGAAGAAGTAGGTACTGTGCTTCAAGTAGGAGACGGTATCGCACGTATTTATGGACTTACACAAGTAAAGTCTGGAGAGCTTATCGAATTTGACAATGGCGTTCAAGGCATCGTTCTTAACCTTGAAGAAGATAACGTGGGAGCTGTACTTTTGGGAAGTTCTACTGACATTAAAGAAGGAGATACGGTAAAAAGAACCAATAGAATTGCATCTCTTAAAGTAGGTGAAGGTATGTTGGGTAGAGTAGTAGATACTCTTGGAAATCCTATTGATGGTAAAGGTCCCATCGAAGGGGAAACCTATGAAATGCCTTTGGAACGAAAAGCTCCAGGTGTAATTTATAGAGAGCCTGTATCAGAGCCAATGCAAACAGGCCTTAAAGCGGTGGATGCGATGATCCCCATAGGAAGAGGTCAAAGGGAGCTCATTATTGGCGATAGACAAACGGGTAAAACTGCCGTTGCTATTGACACGATTATTAACCAAAAAGAATTTTATGACAAAGGCGAACCGGTATTTTGTATCTATGTAGCTTGTGGTCAAAAATCATCTACTGTAAAACAGGTTGTTTCTGCCCTTGAACAAAAAGGGGCAATGGCCTATACCGTTGTAGTCTCTGCATCTGCTGCAGATCCTGCTCCAATGCAATTTTATGCACCTATGGCTGGAGCAGCTATTGGTGAGTTCTTCAGAGATACGGGACGTCCTGCACTTATTGTCTATGATGATTTAAGTAAGCAAGCAGTGGCCTATCGTGAAGTTTCGTTATTGCTTAAGAGACCTCCAGGGCGTGAGGCTTATCCTGGGGATGTATTCTATTTGCACTCTCGTTTGTTAGAACGTGCAGCTAAAGTGAATGGTTCCGATGAAATTGCTCAAGGGATGAATGATTTACCAGAATCAATCAAACATCTTGTTAAAGGAGGTGGATCATTAACCGCACTTCCCATTATTGAAACACAAGCGGGCGACGTATCAGCGTATATCCCAACCAATGTAATTTCGATTACGGATGGTCAAATATTTCTAGAATCCGACTTATTTAACTCGGGTGTTCGTCCAGCCATTAACGTAGGTATTTCTGTTTCTCGTGTGGGTGGTGCTGCTCAAAAGAAATCCATGAAAAAAACGTCGGGTACGCTTAAATTGGACCAAGCTCAATATCGTGAGCTTGAGGCATTTGCTAAGTTTGGTTCGGATCTGGATGCTGCTACAAAAGGGGTTCTAGACAAAGGTTCGCGAAATGTTGAAATATTAAAGCAGCCTCAGTTCTCTCCATTATCTGTTGGAAAACAAGTAGCCATTATCTACTTGGGTACAAAAGGGCTTCTTCGAAATGTTCCTGTTAACCAAGTGCGAAAGTTTGAGGAAGAATTTCTCATGAAAATGGAATCAGATCACAAATCGGTTATAGATGCACTTACTGAAGGTAAAATCGATGATGCTTTAACTAACACGATTGAGCAAGTAGGAGCTGAAATTGCAAAAAACTTTAAAGCATAATTTCGCTTTATGGCAAATTTAAAAGAAGTTAGAACACGAATATCGAGTACTCAGTCTACTCAACAAATTACCAAAGCCATGAAGATGGTTTCGGCGACGAAGTTGCGTAAGGCTCAACAAGCCATTACTCAAATGCGGCCGTATGCGGATAAACTCAATGGAATTCTTCAGAATTTAGCTGATTCGGCTAAAGATGAGTCAAGTGTTCAGGGCTATTTTGAGCATAGAGAAGTTCAAAATGTTCTGTTAATTGTAAACTCAAGTGATCGGGGTCTTTGTGGTGGTTTTAATTCGAACATCACAAAAGAAGTATCATCACTCCTAAAAACAACGTATGCAGGGAAAAATGTAGAAGTAAAATTCTTAGGTAAAAAGGCATATGAATTTTTTAAACGTCATTCATTCAAAATGGATACTTCCGCTATCGCTGCCTTCCAAAATTTGAATGCGGATGATGTATTTAACATTGGAGGAAATGTAATTGCAGATTTCTTAAATGGCAAATATGATGAAGTACGTGTTGTTTACAATAAATTTAAAAATGCAGCTACTCAAATTGTAACCGTTGAGAAACTTTTACCCGTGGAATTAGAAGCTTTTGAAACTGAAAAAGCGGAGCAGGGCAAATACTTAGCTGACTTCGTTTTCGAGCCTACCCAAAAGGATTTGCTATTTACGATCATTCCGCGTGCTGTAAAAACACAGCTCTATCGAACGATGCTTGACTCTCAAGCATCAGAACATGGAAGCAGAATGGTTGCCATGGATAAAGCCACAGAAAATGCTGGCGAACTAATTTACGACCTTAAACTACAATATAACCAAGCCCGTCAAGCAGCCATTACAACCGAAATTTTAGAAATTGTTGGTGGGGCTGCAGCGTTAGAAGGTTAACCGTTTTTTTACGATAGGATATAGGCCTCATCCCAAACGGGTTGAGGCTTTTTTTTACCTCTTTAAATTTAAATTTAAATCCCAAGTTTTAAAAATAATTCTCTTGGATTTGTTTAAGTTTGCCATTCAAGATATTTCATTACTATGTCCATAAAGTATAGCATCAGAATAGGATTATTAATTATTATAGGAGTATTAGCTTATTTTACTTATGAATCCATTGCAGAACCTATTCGTTACCAAAAACAGGTTGATATAAAAGAAGAAGCGGTTATCAAAAAATTAACAATCCTTCGTGATGGGCAATTAGCTTACAGAGAGTCTAAGGGAAGTTTTGCAGGTAATTTTTCTGACTTGCTAAATTTTATGGAAAAAGGGGAAATGAAAGTATTGATCCAGCAGGGAGATAAAGACGATTCTACTACTGTTTTTAAAGTAGAAGAACAATTCATTAGTGTAAAAGACTCGTTGTTTCCTAACATCGACATCCCCAACTTGAAATATGTTCCATTTAAGGAAAATTTGATGTTTAAAATTGCTGCAGGTGAAATCAAGAAAAATGGAGTTATCGTTCCTGTTTTTGAAATTTCAGATCCAGAACCATTCAACAAAGAACGCCAGAAAACCAATAATCCACTTAAAGTAGGTTCTATCTACGATGCAAATTATAGTGGAAACTGGGATTAATCTCCACCTGCGATGTCAGTCTATCACAATGCTGTAAGCGACCTACTTATTGTTACTGTAGATTCACATCGTCAGATCTATAGCATCTACGCCAAAGACAATCAACTGAAACATCAAATGGTAGGGGTTGATCACACACTACCAGCATCATTAAGTGCTGCTATTTTTAGTTCTACCCATGTCCATGTGATGAATTCTCCGTTCACTTTATGCCCATTGGAAACCAAAGAACTTGCGCCCTTCTTTGAACTCAATCATGGGAAACCTTCACACCTTGCTAGTAGTAAAACAGATGCTTTTCAAATAGGGTATGACCAGCCAGCATGGATACAACCATTACTAAAAAGCCTCGTTAATGCGAAATTAAATACAGATATTGAGCTTCTCTATGAATATGCTGCAAAGGCTAATGTAGTCCATGCTATCTATTTTTATGAATATGAAGGAATCCTTACCCTTTTGGCCTGGAAAAATGGTTCATTTGTTCTAGCAAACCGATACCCAATTCAACATATAGATGAGTTGTTTTATTTTCTGATGTTGGTGGTGGAGCAATTGGAACTTCCCGTAGATTCGCTTCAATTGACGGCTATTTCGTCTCCATCCAATGCAGAAAAATATCTTCATACCTTTAAAAATTACCTTCCAGCTATCCGTACTATAACCCCAACCGATAGTTCCTCTGGAGATATTGATGAATCGATGCATGCTGTGCTTCATTTTTTTGCACAATGCGAATTATAAGTGGATATCATAAAGGTTTTCGTTTTCCAAAACGAGCGATGCCACATGCAAGACCTACCACAGATCGAGCAAAAGAAGCGTTATTTAATATCTTAGATCAGCGTATCGATTATGAATCTGTTGAGGTATTGGATTTATATAGTGGTATGGGCAGTATTGCATTGGAATTTATATCTCGAGGAGCCTCCCATGTCACCGCAATAGATCATAATCGGAAATCCATTGCTTATATTCAAGAAATAGCTCAGCAGCTAGCGGTCAAAAATTTAACGGTTCATTCGTCTAAAGTGCTTTCTTTTTTGAAAAAAACGGATAAATCCTACCCTGTCATTTTTGCAGACCCACCCTATCATTCCACCCAAGAGATTCGTCAACTATTGGATGTGTTATCCGCGGGAAATTTCTTGACTCTTGGAGGAATATTTATTTTAGAACATCAATCAATGACTCCCATTCACCATCCAGCACTAATAGAATCTCGGAATTATGGGCAGAGTACCTTTTCTTTTTTTAACTTTGTGAAACTACCATGCGAAAAATAGCCATATTCCCCGGTACATTTGACCCATTTACGTTGGGTCATTTTGATTTGGTCCAACGTGGATTGGGCATGTTTGATGAGATCATCATTGCATTAGGGGTAAATGCAGGGAAACAGCACATGTTTTCATTAGAACGTCGGAAACATTGGATTACTCAAGTATTTGAGCATGAACCTCGTGTAGGTGTCCAATCCTATGAAGGTCTGACTACCCGTTTTGCCGAACAGGTAGGAGCACAGTTTATCCTTCGGGGGTTACGCAATTCCCAAGACTTTATTTACGAAAGTCAAATTGCCCAAGTGAATGCAGATATGGCATCGGGGATACAAAGTGTATTCATCATGAGTCATTCATCACACACCATGATCAGCAGCACGGTGATTCGAGATCTGATTCAGTTAGGAGGCAATTACGAGAAGTACATTCCATCCCTCATTGCGCAAGACATCCCATCCTAAGTTATTGTTATAATCCCATATTTGGTGTTGGTTTTTGGTACGATTTTATGATATACCGTATGGCAGGGTAGGTCTTTAGTTTTTTTATATCTAGAGATTCAAACGGAAACCACTCTACCGCTTCAATATCCTCTTCCGTTTGTGGTTTCAAGTTTTGTTGTTTTTTACAAAACATAGCGTACCAGTGGGTTTGTTTAATGATCCATTGATGGTCTCTGTAATAGGTATGAAAAGTATCGGGCAAGGAATGGCGAATAGTCAGGTTTTGTACATTGGTTTCTTCCATGACTTCGCGTATGGCACACTGTTCCATCTCTTCTTCCGGCTCTAATTTTCCTTTGGGAAGATCCCATTTGCCAAGTCGTTTAATGAGAAGGAGTTCATTATGTTCATTGAATACCAGACCGCCGGCGGCAATGATTCGGTTAAATTTTCCCAAGAGCATGCGAAAAATAGCATCGGGCTCACCCACTAAGGCAATTTTTAATTTTTGGGTTGCTTTTTTACTTAGTTTTAAAACTTCTTGTATCTGTTTGGGTTTCGGATTTTTAAAGATAAAGTCAGGAGTAAATGTATCCCATGTATCCGGTTGATTGGTAATAATCAGAAGATGTTTCCCGTGAAAAATATGATACATTTGTTCAACTATTATGTCTGCAAGTATAGAAACAAAAATCGCTAAAATATTATTAGAAACAAGTGCCATAAAATTGTCTCCCGATGCACCATTCCAATGGAGCAGCGGATGGAACAGCCCCATATATTGTGATAACAGAACGGTATTGTCCTATGCACATCATCGAAAGGCCATAAAAGAAATGTTATCTGCAGAAATAAAACGTCAGTTTCCGACAGCAGACACCATTATCGGTGTAGCTACAGCGGGTATTGCAATGGGGGCTTTGATTGCGGATGAATTGAATTTGAGTTATGCGTATTGTCGTCCTGAACCCAAATCGCACGGACTCAAGCGACAGCTAGAAGGCAAGGTAGCGCCCAATGCTACCCTGGTTGTTTTGGAAGACCTAATCAGTACGGGAGGCAGTAGCCTGAAGGTTGTCCATTATTTGCGCAACGAAGGCTATCATGTCGCCGGTATGGCAGCTATTTTCACATATGGATTTCCGATAGCAGAAGCCAATTTCAAAGCGGCCGATTGTAAGCTGATTACCTTGGGCAATTACGGCAGTATGATCCATGAAGCGGTTGCTTCGGGGTATGTCCAAGCAGCAGATCTCGACAAATTGGCCCAGTGGCGAGAAAGCCCCGATACGTGGGGGTAGGTGATTATTTCATGAATGATACTTCCCACTCTGTTGGCTTTTGAAGTATAAAACCCTGACCATTGTCTATTGATTTTTTATATTCATTAATGAGATCAAACATAGGATAGTTGATTTTATACCGTTATTTACTTTTTTCATCATTATTTAAGCTGATGTTGTTTTTTATATTTTCTAGTTTGTTCATCTTCATATGTAGTAGAGATAAAGTCATGGAGTGTAAATACTTGATAGTTATCTTTTCCTCTAAGACTGAAAACAAAGACTTCATTATTTTCGGAGAAACAGAAGTAAGTAGGCATGGATACATTATTGATAGCAATACTTTGTTTGATGTTTTTTTCCCTCACAAATTCCAGAAACTCGCGATCATCATCAAACACAGTATTCTTGTAATCTTCTATACACATTATAATTACTCCGTCGCTAGACCCTAAAATTATGGTGTCTTGAGTATGTATTGTAGTGGTTATGGTCGATAAGTACTTTTTTAATCTGTATTTAATTTTTCGAACTTCTAATTTTTTTAATGAATCTTCATTTTGAAGGTTTTATAAATTGAAATTTTTAGGTACAGGAACATAAAAAATATGCGTCTGTTGTGGTGTTACATTCTTCTCTGCACAACTACTTTTTTGATACGATTTCATTACCCTTCTTTCATACCGTTTCAATAAGCAGGAGTCTACTTTTACTCCAATGGATGTATTTTGACCATGTACATGGTTGGTCAACATTGCAAAAAATATAACATAAGGTGCAATGGACTTCGTACTGCCTTTATCATAGTATCTATGCATTAAGTATAAAAATTTTAATATAAATTTCTTCATAATTTTTTATCCATTGATTCGATTCATTTTTACAATTAATTTTACCATTGATGGTGATATCTCGATTGACTGCAAGTATAAAACCATTATTAGTAGGAGTTCCAATACCTATATTGCCAAATTTATCCATTCTTAAACCGCTTACAGTTGTGTCTCCACCTGCTGCCCACGGAGCAAGGACCAATGCATAGGCTTGATTTTACAAGGTGTTGGGTGAAGAGGTGTTTCATACAGGTTTTGTTTCAATAGTAAAAAGGTTACAAAAAGTGGTTTTGGGCCACGGATTAAACGGTTTTCAGCAGTCCTTTTAAGGGGGCTGATGAAAAAAAAGTCCAATCGAAAACACAGATGAATTGTAGTATTCAGCGCTTTCGATTGTCAATGCTTAAAGTTAAATGGAGAAATTAAAAAAAACAAATAGGAAAGGAATGGCTGCAGCAGGATAGCACGTGCGAGGCAAGTATGACTGCCTTGTAATCAGCAACTTAGCGTGGCAAAAAAAATTAAAAATTATTTTTTCTCAAGTTTATCGGTGGTCGTTTTTTCCATAACAGCCACTTTACTGCCCGCTTTGAGGGTTTTGCTGATGGCATCGTAGGGGCCAATGATGACCTTCTCCAATCCATCGATGCCAGACAAAATCTCGATGTACCGGCTATCTTGAATTCCGGTGGTGATAATATGCTTTACAGCTTTGTCATCTTCTATTGAAAAAATAACTTCATCCAGTTGATCCTCGTTATTCAGACTATCGGAAGACATGCGGGTGCCTACAGCCTCAATGGGAAGACTATACACCTTCTTTTTAACCGCGGTTTGTATTTCGACATTGGCACTCATACCCGGTAAAAAAGGGGCATTGGTTTGGGTAAGTAAATCACTATAACTGGATTTTAGAATACGAACTTTTACCTCAAAATTGGTGACTTGATCCGAATTCATAACGGTATTTGATTGGTTCGCACTTTTGGCAATGTCTGTTACGATGGCCTTGAATGTACGATTGGAGTATGCGTCTACCTCTACGAGTGCAGTGTCCCCTTTTTTGACGTTGAGAATGTCATTTTCATTGACATCCACAATCACTTCCATGTGATTGAAGTTCGCAATAGTCATAATTTCAGTACCGGCCATTTGAGCGGTACCCACTACGCGTTCTCCCTTTTCGTTATTGAGGGCACTAATCACGCCGTCAGAAGGAGCAAAGATCCGTGTTCGTTCTAATGCTTTGTTGGCTTCATTGAGGCTAGCTTGGGCGTTATCGATGCTATATTTAGCACCAGCTAGGCGTTGTTTGGCAGCCGTTACTTCACTTTTGGCTACTTCGTAGAGGGTTTGGGCAGCATCCCACTCGGCCTCACTGAGTACCTTTTCATTAAAGAGATCTTGGTTGCGTTGGTAGATGGATTCTTGTTCTTTCAAACGGGTTACCGCTTGTGTCACTTGGGCCTCTGTGGTTTTGAAATTACTTTGAGAACCACTCAAGCTGGCTTGAGCTCGATCCTTCGCCGTGATGTATAAATCAGGATTTATTTTGAGTAATAATTGACCTTCAAATACGGTATCACCTTCTGTTACGAAGAGTTCTGTGATTTCACCAGAAACGTCTGCACTGATTTTCACCTCGGTTTCGGGTCTTATTTTTCCATTGGCACTTACCGAAGAAATGATGGTTCGTTGTTCAATTTTTCCAACGGTAACTTCAATAACCCCTCGTTTTCTGTTTTTTCCTATGACTACTAAAATGATGGTAATTAGAACGATACTAAGGCCTATAATTAATTTTTTTTTGGTCATTATAATGATAATTCTTTTCCTTTATAAAAGTCGATAATTAGATTTCTAAATAGCCATTCGTACTTGGCATTGATCCATTGTATTTGAGCTTGATTCCACTGATTTTTAGCGGTCAATAACTCTACACTATTGAGGATTCCAGCATCAAAACGTTTCTGGCTATACGCGTAATTTAATTGTTGTGCTTCAACACTTTGTTTGGTAGCTAAATACCGGCTTTCTGCGGTTTTAAGATTGGTATATGCCGTAGTGACATCGTTTCGAATCTGATTTTTAGTATTCTGAAGATTGAGTTCACTTATTTTGGTGTTCAGGCGTGCATTTTTAAGGGCGGTTTGATTGCGGTAGCCATTAAAAATAGGGATTGAAATGGATAATCCAACCTGTTGTCCTAAGTTGTCTGTCAGTTGATCTCCAAAAGATTTGGGAGTAAGTTCTGTTGCTACATTGGGGACCAAAACCTGCTCCAATGAATTTTCGGTAAATCCGATAGGGATAAAAGTGGTGTCACCAAAACGGATATTCTGACCACTTTGAGAATATACCGTATTGATATTACCATACCCAGATATGGTGGGTTGTAAACGAGCAGAGGCCATCTTTTCGGCATATTTATTTTGAGCAATGATAGCTTCTGCTTGGGCAATGTCGGGCAAGTTTTGTAATGCCATGGTATATATATCGGCAACCGATTCTGTACGCATGGATGGATCATACGTCATGGGTTGAATATGGATTTCAAACGATTGATCTATGGGGTATTGCATCAGATTCATTAAGGTATTATATCCCCGTTCAATCGTATTTTGTGCATTGATAATATTAACTTTATCGTTGGCCGATTGTGCCTTTAGGTTAAGGACCAATTGAGCATTCGTTGATCCATTTTCTAAAAATATTTCAGCTTGTTTTAACTGACTTTGCGTGATTTCGTATTGGGTATTTGCCCATTTTAAATTTTCTTCTCCTTGGATGATCTGAAGAAATGTTTGCGAAACCGATAAAGCAATTTGATTCCGAATGACAGCAAGGCTAGATTGGTTGGCCAAAAGAGCAGATTTGTTTTGATTAATGGTGTGATTCACTTGGCTACCTCCGTAAAGTAAAACACCTGCACCAATCGAAAACGAATTACTCTGAATGGTCGTATTATTGAAAGAGTTGGTGAAAGGGTCAATGGTTCTACCAATATTGTAGTTGTGATTCCCATTGCCATTGATGGCCGGCAGTCGGTTGATTTTGCTTTGGAGTAAATTGTTTTCTGCGATTTCACCTTGAAGTCTATTTTGAGCGATAGAGGTGTTGTGCTCTAAAGCATATTGAATACATTTTTTTAAAGTCCAAGGGGATGCTTCTTGGGCTACTGTTGTGCAATAGGCCAAGAGAAGGAAAACAGTAATTAGTTTATGCATACAACGATTCTAAATAACCAAACAAAGGTAAGGGTATCTTTAATAAAGTAGAATAAGGGGAAAATAAATCTTACGTTATCTTCATTTAATATTGTCGATAATCTTTTAGATTTGTGTGATTGAATAATTGGAGCAAACTGGGTTATTATTTTTTTCCTCAATTGACATGGCGGAGGGAAGTTACTCGCAAACAAGTTTTTTTGACATTCGACGATGGTCCTCATCCGGATATTACTCCTTGGGTAATGGACGCTTTAGCTCAGGTAGGAGCAAAAGCTACGTTCTTTATCGTTGGAGAAAATGCACAACGCCATTTTGAGTTAATTGCTCAACTAACCGATGCAGGTCATCATGTAGCCAATCATACCTTTAAACATTTGAAAGGGTGGCGTACTTCAACCAAAAAATATGTTGCGGATATCGCAGATTGTGAAGATTATATCAAAAGTAATACCTTATTCAGACCACCGTATGGACAGATCAAATACAGCCAAATCCGTTCAATCCAATCCAAATACGAAATTATTATGTGGGATATTCTATCCCGGGACTACCTTCCAAACTTAAATGTGAGACGAGCATTGCGACGCATCAAAAAGGCCACCCGGCCCGGAAGTATTGTCGTTTTTCATGATAGTGTAAAAGCAGAAAAAAACGTAAAATCATTATTGCCGGCTTATTTATTATTTCTTAAGGAGGAAGGCTATACGATGTCTGTTTTATGATTGCGATACTTGGGATAGGTCTTATTATGGGTATTTTTTTGAGTATTCAAATTTTTTCATGGTGTTCGATGTTGGTGTACACGACCAAACCATTGCAACCGCGATCAGAATATCCGAAGGTATCTATTTTGTTGGCAGCTCGCAATGAAGAAGCATTGATTATTCGTTGTTTGGAGGCCATGCATCGCCTCAATTATCCGACACACCTATTAGATATTCAGATTGGAGATGATTCCAGTTCAGATAACACCCTAGCACTCATCCAAGAATTTATCCAAGACAAACCCCATTTTCATGTGCATTCCATTACCGAAGTAGTTGGAAAAGGAAGAGGAAAAGCCAATGTGTTAGCACAATTGGCTCATCATGCAGATGGAGTTTTTTATGGTATTACCGATGTGGATGTTCAATTGCCAGCCGATTGGATTTTGGGATTGCTTCAAGAATTTGATGACGACGTGGGATTGGTAAGTGGAACAACAATGTGTCAGCCTGGGGAGCTATTCGCTACCATGCAGAGTATCGATTGGTTACATTTTATGGGCTACATTAAAGCATTTGCCCATGTGGGGGTGGGGTGTACAAGTGTAGGGAATAACATGGCTGTTCGAGCCTCAGCCTACTGGCAAACGGGAGGCTATGAGAACATTGATTTTTCGATTACAGAGGATTATAAGTTATTTCAAGAAGTCACATCCCGAGGTTGGGGCTGGAGAAATATATTGAGTGATTACTCACTAGGGAAGGCTTGGTTTATACCTTCTATCACCGAAATGCTTCATCAACGAAAACGTTGGCTCATCGGTGCGCGTGATCTCCCACTCAATTGGAAAGCAATCATCCTGCTTTATGGTCTTTTTTTACCGGCTTTAGGGATTCTTTTTTTTATTTCTATTCAATGGGCTCTGGTTGTCTGGGGAGTGAAGTTTTTGCTCCAATCTTTATTTATGCTCACGCTGTGTCATAAGGCGGGAGTACAACCATTTAAATTCTGGCAATTAGCCGTGTATGAGGGGTATGTTTTGATCAATACGTTGGTTACTGCGGTGTTTTACTTTCTTCCGATTCCCTCCGTGTGGAAAGAGAGAAGATATGGAACAACATATATTCAAGACGGAATAGAATAAGTATTTTTGAAGCATGTTTCCAAAATTGATTACGATTACTATTCCTGATTTTTTACAGGGATTTTTACCACCTCAATTTTCGTTGTACAGTTATGGTTTTATGATTGCCCTAGGAGCTATTTTGGCTTTTTATATTGTGCTATATCAATCCAAGTCTTTGGGTCTTAACACCGAAAAACTGTCTAGTTTATTTATGTGGGCTATAGGGGCCGCCTTTGTGGGAGGAAAGTTATTTTTCTTTTTAGAGGATATCAATAAATATTGGGATAACCCCTCATTAATGAAAAATGCACTACAAGGAGGGTTTGTTTTTTATGGATCATTGATTTTTACCATACCGACTCTTGTTTTGTGGTTAAAAATAGAAAAAATAGCAGTTCGACCGTTTTTAGATATACTTGCTTTCGCAGCACCCGTCCTTCATTCGATGGGGAGAGTAGGCTGTTTTTTGGCAGGGTGTTGTCATGGGAAAGTGTGTTCTTCAAATCTAGGAGTGGTTTTTTCTCATCCGGATACGCTAGCTGATTTTAAAGATGTACCCTTATATCCTACTCAATTATTCGATATTGGTGTAAATGTATTGATTTTAGGCGTCGTATATTTTCTTCGAAAAAGACAATCGTTTCAGGGTCAATTATTTTTAGTTTATCTAATCATGTATGCCATTGGAAGAAGTATCGTAGAACTGTATCGCGGGGATGATTCACGTGGATTTTTGTTTGATGGTCAAATTTCACACTCCCAATTTATTGCTTTATTCGTTATTGTTGGATGTAGCTTTTTTTGGTACAAATGGCGCAAATCAGACGCCTCTTTGGGGAATTAAACGATTACTTTTACTTGTCCTGTTTTTCGGATATGAAAATTTTTTTCGATCAAGGGTTCACCATCGAGTTGAGCAGGGATAGGGCAATCAGAAGCAATGGTAATTTCTTCCAATTGTTGATATTCAATGGCTGATTTGTGTAGGTGTCTCCCCAATTTCACTAGCGGTAAAAAATACATGCGCTTAAAAAGAGAAACACGTTTACATAAAATAATTTCTAATTTACCATCACTAATATTGGCATTTGGCGCTACTTTAAACCCTCCTCCATAGACTTTTCCATTGGCCGCAGAGAGCATGAATACCTGTTTATTTTCACCATTAATTTTAGCTTGGAAAGAACGATAGATAAAAAGATGCTTGATGATTTCTATCCAGTATTTTGCTTGACTTGAAAACAGGATTTTTTTAAGTTGTGTTTTTTGAGCAATAGCACCATCAAATCCAGCACCAAATCCATTTATAAATCGTTTTTGATTGCAAGTCCATACATCTATGGACGAAAATTCTTGTTGGTTGTTGAATGGAATTTGAAGTATACGTTGAAGTGATTGGTTTGAATATAGCATTTTAACTAAATCATTTCCTGTGCCGGCCGGGATGATGTGCAGGGGAGTATCAAAATGGGGTAGGGCTTGTAGAGTGATATTGATGGTACCATCTCCACCCACAATGCTAATTAAATCAAAAGGGTGCTCATCCATTAATTTTTGAATTTTTTCTGTATCATCATTCCCATTGGTTTGGTAAAGAGAATAGGCAAAACCTTCCTGTTTTAAAATGGTTAGGTATGGAGTTAATGCAAGGTGAGATTTACCTCCTTGAGCCGCTGGATTAAATACAATAAGCGTATGCTGGTAGATCAAAATGTAATTTAGATTCAAACAAATATCGGAAAAATAGCTGGGTTAAGTAATTTTGAACCAAACATGAAAAGGATAACATTAGTAGGAGGAGGATTAGCTGGTTCTCTGGTAGCGGTTTATTTAGCCAAACGTGGTTATGAAGTGAATATATATGAACGAAGACCCGATATGCGGAATGTGGAAATACCCGCTGGTCGATCGATCAATTTAGCATTATCAAACCGGGGTATTCATGCTTTACAAAAAGTGGGATTGGATCAATTGGTATTGGACAAAGCGATCCCCATGGCGGGTAGAATGATGCATGACACAGCAGGTAATTTAGCCTACCAACCCTATGGGAAAGAAGGGCAAGCGATCAATTCTGTAAGTAGAGCACATCTTAATGTTCAACTCCTGCAATTAGCAGATGAACATGAAAATGTAAATCAGTTTTTTAATATGAGATGCCAGGAGGTAGATATTGAAAATAGTGTATGCTGGTTTTTGGATGAGAAAACGGGTGAAAAATTAGAGGTTAAATCCGATTATATCCTTGGAGGAGATGGAGCATACTCTCCTGTTCGCTTAAAAATGATGAAGAACGATCGGTTTGATTATTCTCAAAGCTATACTAAAAGTGGATATAAAGAATTAAATATTACACCTACTGCAGAGGGAGACTTTGCGATGGATCCCGATTCGCTTCATATTTGGCCCCGAGGCAATTTTATGATGATTGCTTTGCCTAATCCAGACAAATCCTTTACCTGTACCTTATTTATGCCTTACGAAGGAGATGTAGGTTTTGATCGGATTCAAACCGATGAAGATATTCTTGAATTCATGAACACCTATTTTGCCGATGCAGTGCCGCTAATGCCTGAATTATTAGAAGATTTTAAGAATAATCCGGTGGGTAGTTTAGTTACAGTTCGGTGTTATCCCTGGCACATGAAAAAGGCTACTTTGATTGGGGACGCCTGTCATGCGATTGTTCCCTTTTATGGACAAGGTATGAATTGTGCTTTCGAAGATTGTGTAGAATTGGATCATTGTTTGGAAGAATTTGGTGACTGGGATATCGCCATGGACGCCTACCAAAAAAGACGAAAGCCCAATGCAGATGCCATTGCTGATCTTGCTTTGCAAAATTTTATTGAAATGAGAGATCTTGTGGGAGACGAACAATTTTTACATTACAAAAAAGTGGAACATCAGTTATGTGAACTGCATCCCGATTTGTTTAAGTCTCAATACGAAATGGTAACATTCAGTACCATTCCATATAGTGAGGCATTATCTGTTGGTGCAAAAAATACAAAACGCGTTTACGACCTCATCACTGAGGATAAGGTGGATCAAATCAACGATCGGAACTTTGTAGAAGCTTGGTTTAAATAACCATTAATGATGTATAACTATTTTCTCAGAAGACGTACCTGCAGAAGTGTGCACTTGTACAAGGTAAGTGCCACTAGCTAACGTGTCATTTACCCTTACTTCGTTGGTTATTCCTTGAAATGTAAATACTGTTTTTCCAGCCATATTGAGGATCTCAATACTAACGGCCTGTTGTTGATCCAATTGAATGACAAAAGGACCTTGTGCTGGGTTGGGAGACAATTGAAAGGAAGTTTTTAGTGGTGTTGCAATACGATTAACTTCTGGTTCTTTGAGCCGAATTGTGTAATCTTCGATTTCACCAGGAGTATTGCTGCATGGCGACATTGGATTGGTGAAGTACTGACTTCTTACCCGCAATCGTAAATTTTTATTGATCGTTGCATCCGTTGGAACAGTGAAAGTGCTCGTCGCCTTTTTTGTTTCATTAGATAGGGTGGAAAAAATAAGTTGTTCTGTTGTTTCAAAATCGCCATTACGATTATAATCAATCCAAGCAGTAACAGAATCTCTACCGTTAAAAACGTAATTCATACCCACTTCTAGGGTATAGTTCTCGCCTAATTCAAGCTCCGTAGATTGATCTGTAAAATCGCCATAAAACTCTTGATTGGAAGTGTTATTAATATCCTCTAAATCTACATAATTGATATAATCTTGTGTAGCTCCTTCACCGGAGGGAACGCAATATTTGAATTCTCTAACCAGGTAATCAAAGGTGTATGTTTCAGATAAATTGCCATTTTTTGAATGAGCCAATACCTTGAAATAAACATGATCATTCCAAGTGTCTGCACCAATGGGTCTCTTAGATTTCCAAGTGTTCGTGCCCGTTTTTTCCATGGCTATGGTGCTATCCAATGTAACGCTATTAGCACTCCAAAATACATTTACATCATCTAAATCACCATCATAATCAATGGTTGCGGTGACATACTGATCAATACCATCTTTGGGGGAATTGATGGTGGGTGTGCTTGTCAGAGTAGTATGTGTGATGGAAGGATAATTATTTCGACCTACCAAAGTATATTCCCATAAACCTCGTCCCCAAGTGGCAGCTCTTAATGTATTGCTTCCGTAATGAATTTCTAAATCCTTAACCGTAACGTTGGGAAAATTTTCATTGTAAAGGGTCCATATAGTAGCCGATTTGCTTTTGTAATAGATGCCAATTTCTCCTCCTACATACAGGTAAGACGAATCACTATGATCCATAACTACGGTTCGAAGTGGCATGTCTCCCAGATTGTATGTAATGTTAGTCCAGGTAGCCCCCTGATCGAAGGAGATAAATATTTTTTGATTGTCTTTTTGATACCGGTTGTATGTAACCATAATGGTGTTTTTATTTTTTGGATCAAAGGCAATATCTGTAATCGAAAAATTGGGCAAACCCGAATGGATACTCTTCCACGATTGTCCTCCATCTGTGGTTAGACGAAGGATATTATTTCGGGCAACAGCGATAACATTAGAATCCGATTCGGCTATAGCAGCTTCCGTAATGGTAGCCCCTATTCCTGGATCAGATTTGAAAGTCCATTGTGTTCCAAAATCATTTCCACGATACATGGTATCACTAAAATGGTAGACTTGCATACTGTTTTGAGGATTTTGTAATAAAGGGGCTTCCCAAGCAGCATTTCCACTGCCTCCATTTGGGTTGTTACATCCGTTCCGGGTTAGTCCTCCATTTTGGGTATAATTTCTTGACCCAAATTGCCAACTGCCTATCATCCAATCCTTATTGAGGGGATGAGCTAAAGCTTCCATACCGTCGCCACCGTTCCATTCTATCCAGCCATCTTTATTTAAAATACTGGTTCCATTGTCTTGTGATCCAGCCATATTGATGTCGTAGTTGCCTTGACTCAGCCCAACGGCATAAAATTCACGAATGGCGGTTCCGTCATTGAGGCGAGTCCAAGTGTTTCCATTGTCAGTACTTTTTGCAAAATACCCGTCTGTACCTACATAAAATACACCATTTACACATTCGGCTATCCGCAAATCAGCATGAATGTATGCATTATTTTGATTAGCCCATGCCGTTTTTTGACTGAATGATTGACCACCGTCAGCAGAGGCAAAAAGGTCCACATACCCATAGATCATATAATCGGGATTAATATCTGATACGGCAAATGCGAAGCCACTGCTATTGGGATTACTTAATGCCGTAAAGTTTGCTCCTTCGTCGGTAGATTTAAATACTCCATTGGAGGATGCTGCATAGACATGATCAGGTTCGGCAGGCGAAACAGAAAGATAAATTCTTGAGTAATTGTTGTTAGGGTATGCTCCAGCATTACTAAAAGACGCTCCTGAATCAGTAGATTTTTTTAATAAATCCCTATCATTAAAATAGCTTCTATAGGCATAAATAATATTATTTTTTGTTGGATGGAAATTCAATATCTGTAGCGGCTCCATTAAAGGCTAAAGTCCAAGTTTTTAAGTTGTCATTGGATACAAATAGACCTTTTGATGTACCCAAAAAGACTTGATTATTTACATTTGGATGATAGGCGATTTTGTATATTCTGTCTGTATTGCCTAACCCTCCCCAACCTAAAATATCAGGATTAAAATTGGATTTTATCCAAGTATCACCACCATCCGTACTTCTGTATATTCCATGTGTAAATTCAGCACCTCCGTGTTGAACATCGATAAGAATCTCATTTTTATTGAAAGGATTTACATCAAATGTACGCACACCACATGCAACCAGAAAATCGGTCGTATTCTTCCAGTTTTTACCACCATCACTGGTTTTCCAAAAACCACCGCTTCGACTTCCCAAATACAAATGATTAGCGTCAGTTGGATCTATCCAAATATCTTCTACTCTGCCAATGCCTGGGGAGTAATGACTAGTCACCGTATTAGCATCCCATGGACCAAGCTCTACCCAGCCATTATCAAAAGAAGTTTTATTTTTCAAATGGGATTGCTTGGCTAGGATGGATGCATATTCCTTTTGAGGTAAATAGAAATCAACAGTATGGCGTTCTCCTGTTGGAAAAAATTTACTTTCATTTTCGTTTTTCCATCGTTCAAAATTTTTCCACCCCGAACCCTTACCACGTCCATGTATATCAAAATAAGTATTGGCAGCATCAACAACCTCATAAAAGTGGTAGGAGTTGTCTGCCATCATTTTTTTATATTCTCTCACTTGTGCGGAGGTCAAAAATTGTGCAAAAATGAAAAAAGGGATAAACAGTAGCTTGAATGTTGGCATAAATGTGTTATTCATAAACAGTGCAAATATATGGTCTTGAAAAATATAGACAGAATTAAGCGGTCTGAAATTGACCATATTTACCTTGTATTGACGATAAATTAATTTTCTTCAGCGAAGTATTCGTAAAAATAAGGAATGGTTTCAATGCCTTTATAAAAGTTAAATAACCCGTATTTTTCATTAGGAGAATGAATAGCATCACTATCTAATCCAAATCCAAATAAAACAGTTTTTAATCCCAATACTTCTTCAAAAAGAGCAACTATCGGAATACTACCTCCCCCTCGTGTCGGGATAGGTGTTTTCCCAAATGTTTTTTCCATGGCTCGACTTGCCGCTCGATATGCAGGGCTATCTGTTGGTGTTACGGCTGCTTCTCCACCGTGGTGTGGAGTTACTTTTACTTTTACGGATTCAGGAGCTATTTTTTTAAAATGATCTTGGAAAAGTTGCGTAATTTCTGCAGATGTTTGACTGGGTACCAATCGCATGCTAATTTTAGCGTAGGCTTTACTTGGCAACACAGTTTTGGCACCTTCTCCAATGTATCCACCCCAGATACCATTGACATCCAATGTTGGGCGAATCCCAGTTCGTTCAATGGTTGAATATCCGGATTCTCCCATTACGTCATTCACATCCAATTCTTTTTTGAATGCTTCTAAATCAAATGGAGTTTTGTCCATGGCTTCTCGATCTGCCTCACTCACTGTATCTACTTGATCATAAAATCCAGGAATAGTAATATGTCTATTTTCGTCATGCAAACTACTGATCATATCACATAATACATTAATGGGATTAGCAACAGCACCTCCAAAAGTTCCGCTGTGCAAATCAATTTTAGGCCCAGTCACCTCAACTTCTACATAGCTTAGCCCTCTTAAACCGGTATCTATACTGGGGATATCGTTGGCAATCATACCTGTATCTGAGATGAGTACTACATCGGCAGCTAGTTTTTCGCTATTTTCTTTCACATAGATACCCAAGTTGGAACTGCCAATTTCTTCTTCCCCCTCGATCATAAATTTCACATTACAGTGAAGGGTATTGGTTTGCATCATGGTTTCAAATGCTTTTAAATGCATATAAAATTGCCCTTTATCATCACACGCACCACGGGCATAGATATTGCCCTCTTTTAGGGTAGGTTCAAAAGGAGGGGTGTGCCAAAGATCATTTGGGACTGAGGGCTGTACATCATAATGACCATAGACTAAAATTGTGGGTTTATTTGGGTCAATTATTTTTTCTCCATAGACTATAGGGTTGCCTGCAGTTTGCTCAAGTCTCACATTATCGGCTCCAGCCTCTTGGAGTTTCATGGCTGTATAATCGGCACAACGAAGGACATCCTTAGCGTATGCAGAATCTGCACTGATGCTTGGGATTCTGAGTAAGTCAAACAGTTCTTCTAAAAATTTATCTCGGTTGTTTTCAATGTATTCTTCTCGGGTCATATCGTTGGCGAATTTAGAAATAATCCTCTGGCAATCAAAATCTGTTCTTGTGGGTTTATTTATTAATGATTCATTCTTTACATAAATTGACCTTGTTAGTCATAGTTATTTTATGGAGCCAATTAGCTAAAGCTGACGAACCCAATGCGATACAAGTGCTTCAGAAGGCAGAGCAAAAACTGCTTTCTTCATCCATGATTACAACGATGAATATCACTATTGAGAGGCCTCGATGGACAAAACAAATGGAACTTAAGACATGGTCAAAAGGAAAAGATTATGCAGCAGCGTACGTTATTGGCCCGGAAAAGGACAAAGGGACTGTTTATCTCAAATCAAAAAATGCCGTATACAACTATCTACCTAAAATAAAGAAGTCGATCCAATTGCCAGTAACCATGTTGAATCAAAGTTGGATGGGAACCGACCTGAGTGCGGATGATTTAATAAAATTAACTAACATTACACAAGATTATAATGCAAGAATTACCGGCTCACAAAATGTGTCAGGGCGGTTGTGTTATGAAATTTTACTTACACCAAAAGAAGATGCGGATGTATTGTGGGGGAAGTTAATTATATATATCGATAAGGTGGATTATATACAATTGAAGACAGTGTTTTACGATGAAGATTTAGTGGCAGTGAATACATTGGTTGCGAGTCAAATAAAAGTCTTTGGGGATAGAAAATTAGCTTCTAAGATCGTAATGACTCCACAAAAAAAAACAGGCTATAAAACTACGATAGAGTATACCCGTATTATTTTCAATCAATCCATTCCTTCTTCTTTTTTTACGAAGGAAAATCTTCCCAAAATAAAGCCTTAATTCCTCAATGATTATATTTGACGCTTTATGAGAGAGTCATTATTTATCGTATTTTTTGGTATCTTTACATCGGCTTTTTGCCAAACAGAGGTAAAGCAAACCTCGGATATTCAGGTTTACAAACACTGGAATATTCATTTTAGTGAATCCAATAATGGTTTAGAGCTTAGCAAACTTAAAGATAACGCTGTAGCACCTGCTCCGATTATGCGAAGCCATATGGTAAAACAGAAAATTGATGCCCAGCGAAAAAGGATGCATCTTAAATCTAAAACTTCCTACCAAACACAACCCCAAGATCTCAATCCACGTAAGGATGCTAGCTTCAATGGGAAGCCAATAGGAAATGCAGGTATTCCTAACGATAATACCATGGCTATTAGTAATGATGGAATCATTATTTCTGCCATCAATAGTACCGTTACCATATTGAATGAAGCGGGAGAAAGACTGGGTTTCAAAACCTTGTATGGAATGACAGGTGGACAACTGGGGCTCTTGGATCGTTATTATGATCCTAAAGTAATCTATGATCCGGTTGCCGATCGATTTATATTAGTATTTCTAGAGGGAAGCACAAGTTCTGATACCCGAATAGTCATAGGTTTTACTGCAACCAATGATCCAACCCAGATTTGGAATTTTTATGCATTAAATGGCAAACCTTTGGGTGGTAAGACATGGAGTGATTATCCCATTATTGCTCATAATAAAACCGATCTTTATATTACAGTAAACCTTCTTCGAGATAATGAAAGTTGGCAGGAAGGTTTTGTAGAAAGTTTTATTTGGCAAGTGAATAAAAATGATGGTTACGACAACCAAGCGAATTTAACACAACGATTATTTTCTGGGATCACATATGGAGGGCAACCAGTTTGGAGTATTTGCCCTGTTCAGCCAGGTTTAGATTTTGATCAAGATTATATGTATTTTTTATCTGTGAGACCAGATGCGTCATCCAACGACACGGTATTCTTACATAAAATTACCCATAATTCATTATCACCGGAGGCTGATCACCAACTAACGGTTTTGAAGGCAGATCTTCCATACGGAGTTCCTCCCTCAGCTTACCAACCGATTGAAGGTTTTAGATTACAGACCAATGACACCCGGGTATTGAGTGCAGTATGTCATAATAATACCATTCATTATGTTCAAAGTTCAATATTAACCGATGATATCCGTTCCGGTATTTACCACGGTATTATTACTTCAATCAAGGGAAAGCCTGAACTCAAAGGTGAGATTATTTCTTCAGATGTGCTTGATTTTGCCTATCCTTCTATAACATATGTTGGAAAAGATTCTTTCGATGAGCATGCTATGGTCATCACTTTTTCACATGTCGGTGAGCAAGATTTTGCAGGAACAAGTGCGATTTACCATACCAAAAAAAGAGGGTTAGAACGGTTGTACTCTGAAATCATTCAGGTTAAATCGGGAGATAGTTTGATCAATACTTTTGTAAACGATACCGCTGAACGATGGGGTGATTATACGGATATCCAAAGAAAATATAATGAGGATGGTGTGGTATGGCTCTGCGGAAGTTATGGAGATAGTTTAGGAAAAAATAACGTATGGATATCAAAATTACGGGTCAAGAATGAAGTCATCGTCTTGGATAAGTTTATTGCTTATCCCAATCCTGTAAATACATCACTCACAATTAGTGTTAATTTTCCAACCGTTGATCAGGTTAGTTTTCAATTAGTAAATATGCTGGGGGAAATAGTTAAAGAAATTAAGGATGAGCATGTGACACAAGGCAATTATGAATTTTTATTAAATACCGCTGATTTGAGTCCAGGTCAATATGTTCTCAGTTTATACAGTCAATCAGGAGAAAAACTAAATACTCAAAAAATAAGCGTGAACTAGAAAGCTCGATGGAAAAAATATTAGTAGTAGGAAGCGGAAGTTGGGGAACAGCACTCGTTAAAATTATATTGGAAAATAAACAGCTTAACGTGGATTGGTGGGTTCGTAATGAACAAGTGGCCAAAAAAATTAATGCTAGTGGAAAAAATCCAAAGTATTTGCGTCCGGTTCAATTGGACACCCAACGTGTTAGGGCAAGTTCAGATATTAAACAGCTTATAGCTTGCAATTCTACTATTTTACTAGTTACACCTTCAGCTTTCATTGCTGATTTGTTCAAAGATGTTTCTGCTGAAGATCTTATGGATAAAAAGATAATTTCTGCTATTAAGGGGGTAGAGCCAAAAACACTTAAAATTATTGGTGAATATTTTTTTGAACATAAAGGAGTTCAGGAAAACAATTTTGGGGTCATTACGGGTCCATGCCATGCCGAAGAGGTAGCTTTAGAAAAATTAAGCTATCTAACTTTTGCGAGTACGAATTCGGTTTTTGCTGATTCTATTTGCGAGATGCTTTCCTGTGACTATATTTCCGTGTCACCAAGTGCAGACATCTATGGTACAGAGATAGCTGCTGTATTAAAAAATGTATATGCCATCGCTTGTGGAATGTGTCACAGTCTTGGATATGGGGATAATTTTCAGGCGGTTTTAGTCAGTAATGCCATTCGTGAGATAAAGCGTTTTATTGCTGCAGTTCATCCTATTGATCGCGATACAGATGATAGCGCATATCTCGGGGATCTATTGGTTACGGCCTATTCTCAATACAGCAGGAATAGAACATTAGGAGCCATGCTTGGAAAAGGCTATTCAGTGGAGTCGGCTTTATTAGAAATGGAAATGATAGCTGAAGGCTATTACGCGACAGAAAGCATGTATAAGTTTAACTTCAATTTTGGGGTACAAATGCCCATATTAGATTTTGTGTATCAAATTATCTATCAGAAAAATGATCCAAAAGAAGCAGCTATTCAATTATCACAACAATTAAACTGATATGAAAAAGACACTCATAACTTTAATCTATTCCTCGTTGAGCTTATTAGTTTTAGTCTATCTATTTAAGTTGATGAGTTGGCCTGGACTGGCAGATTTGTCAAAAGGTGTTTTTTGGTTACATGTTGGCTCCTATTTGGGGTATTCTTTTTTTGTTAATCCCAAAGATGATAGAATCATTTATCCACTTATTTTACTTGTAGGTAGTATTGCTTTCAATACTTTTCAAATCGAGGTGGGTCTCTGGTTTACCTATGTTGTATTTGGCTTATTGTGGATCTACGTTTCCTTTCATTTATTGATAAAAAATTACTTGGCTACTTCGAATATTCCCTTTCTTACCCCTTTAAATTATCTTGCTATCATCTTGTTTGGATTAGCTGGTATTTTTAAAATGAATCATTTAGCCTTTACAGACACATTATTTGTTTCGGGTTCTGCCTCTTTATGTTTTTTACTCATTTTAGCAGGGATCACCAAAGGAATAGAACGAAAAAAAATGAATAAGTGACTATGCAAATAGAAGGGAATCTTAGAAAAATGAGTAATGAGCTGGTAAATAATATTCCACAATATCATTTACCTATACATGATATCATTTCACCTCAAGATCATGTGGATATGAATTTGTTAATTGGAGAGCATATTCGAATAGAATATAAAGGATACATTAATTCGATCTTATCAGGTAAAAAGATGAATAAGGTATTTGGTGAGGGTCTTACATACCAGGAATTTATGGAAAGTCCTATAGCAAGTCCAAGTATCATGCGACCAGAACTTAGTGAGATCCATAATGGTATCGCATTACGTGATTATGAATGGGAGGTTAAGCATCACCTGCAACCCCACTATGTATATATTGCCCTTACCAGCAATTACAAAGTAGGGGTGACACGAACTACGAATAGACCTTACCGTTGGATAGATCAAGGAGCAACGCAAGCCATTATTTTGGCTGAAGTTCCATATCGACAACTCGCGGGCCTTATTGAGGTAAGTTTGAAATCGCACATACGTGATAAAACTGCGTGGCAAAAAATGTTAAAAGGTGTGATAGATGAAGAAAAAAATATTGAGGAGGTAAAAGCAGAAATGAGCGCCTTAGTTCCCCTAGAATATCAATCTTTTATTTCAAACAAAAACGAGGTATGCCATATCAACTATCCAGTATTAGCATTTCCAGAGAAAGTAAAAAGTTTGAAATTAGAGAGAGATCATATCATTGAGCAAAAACTAATGGGCATTAAAGGACAATATCTCATTTTTAAAGATGGCGTGTTAAATGTAAGAAGTCATGCTGGATATCGGGTAGTGATTAACTTTTGAGATAAGGAAACATTTGTGCGGATAGATTTGTTAATAGCTTTACTAAACTAACCCTTATTTTCGCATCATTGGGACAACAACAAACATCAGACCGAAAAAAAGATCACATTGATTTAGCTTTCAAATCAGCTTTATCAAATCAAGATTCAAGATTTTATTACGAACCACTTTTTTCGGGACACCCTTCCGAAGAATTAACACCAGTCCCGTTTGTTGGTAAAACCATGCAAGCACCAATTTGGATAAGTAGTATGACTGGGGGCACCAAGGAGGCGAGTATTATCAATAAAAATTTAGCGAAAGCATGCGGTCAATTTGGTTTAGGTATGGGCTTAGGGTCTTGTAGAATAATAATAGATGATAATGAATATCTTTCTGATTTTCAATTAAGAAAATTTGCTTTAGACGCTCCACTTTATGCCAATTTGGGAATAGCTCAACTTGAAACTCTTTTTAAAGAACAAAAAGAGTATCTAATTGCAGAACTCATTAAAAAAACAGAAACAGATGGGTTGATTATTCATGTGAATCCCTTACAAGAATGGCTCCAGCCTGAGGGTGACATCATTAATTTTTCTCCAATAGACACCATTAAAAAAACGATAGATTTAAATATAAAGGTTATTGTCAAAGAGGTTGGTCAAGGATTTGGTCCAGAAAGTCTTCGAGCTTTGATGAAACTTCCACTTGCAGCCATAGATTTCGGGGCACACGGTGGTACAAATTTTAGTAAATTAGAAATGCATCGCAGCCAACCCATTAAACAAGATGCTTTTGATAAGATTGCATCTTGGGGACATTCTGCAGCAGAAATGGTAGGTTTTCATAATTGTTTATTGGAAGAACTACAACAAGAATCTAATCATAATGATATTATAATAAGCGGTGGCGTTCAAGATTTTATGGATGGTTTTTTTCTAATCAATAAATCACAAGCTAATGCTGTTTATGGTCAGGCATCCGCTTTTTTAAAGTATGCACGTGGCGATTATGAAGTATTAGAAGACTATACTAAACTTCAAATAAACGGACTAAAATTAGCAAATACGTATTTAAAAATCAGACCTTAAATCATGCATGTTTCAGGATTTTCCAAATTATCTAAAGATGATAAAATTGAATGGTTAGTCAATCATTATTTTAATGGAAGTGAGGAAGCAAAAACCACGTTAACTTCCTATTGGCATCAGGACCAGGAGCTTCAAAAAATGCATGATGAGTTTATAGAAAATACACTCACCAATTTTTATGTTCCCTTCGGAATAGCCCCTAACTTTTTAATTAATGGAAAAACATATGCAGTTCCCATGGTCATTGAAGAAAGTTCTGTGGTTGCAGCAGCTTCAAAATCGGCCAACTTTTGGTTAGATAAAGGTGGATTTAAGGCTACCGTAAAAAGCACTATCAAAATGGGTCATGTTCATTTCATCTGGAATGGGAGTGAAAAAGCTCAATTGAGACAATTTATAGCACATATTAATCCTATTTTCTTTGAGCAGACGGATGCTATAACAGCCAATATGCAAAAAAGAGGCGGCGGCATATTAAGTGTAAACTTAATCGATAAGACCCATGATATACCCAATTACTATCAATTAGAGGTAAAATTTGAAACATGCGATAGTATGGGTGCTAATTTCATTAATTCTTGTTTAGAAAAGTTAGCTGAAGTGCTTAAAAATGAAATAATGACATCTGACCTCGCACCCAATCAGGTGGAGATAATCATGTGTATATTGAGTAACTACACACCTGAATGCATTGTTAGCGTTGAGGTTTCATGCCCAGTAGAAAAAATGGTTGAAGGAACCCAGCTCTCATCCAAAGAATTCACAGAGCGTTTTGCATTAGCTGTAAAAATTGCAGAAACACAGCCTTATAGAGCAGTAACGCATAATAAGGGAATCATGAATGGAATAGATGCTGTGGTACTAGCTACTGGAAATGATTTTAGAGCTGTTGAGGCTTCAGCTCATGCCTATGCATCTCGAAACGGAACCTATTCGAGTCTCACTCATACACAAATTTCAGATGGAATATTTCGTTTTTATCTAGAAATTCCCTTAGCATTAGGAACAGTTGGAGGGATTACGGGATTGCACCCATTAGTGAAGTTTTCACATCAATTGCTTGGAAATCCAAGTGCAGAAGACCTCATGATAATAACTGCAAGTGTAGGATTGGCTCAAAATTTTTCTGCACTCCGGAGTCTTACCACAACAGGTATACAGCAAGGTCATATGAAAATGCATTTGCTAAATATATTGAATCAATTGGGAGCCAATGAATCTGAAAAACAAATAATTGTCAAGTATTTTATTACACATACACCTCACCATGCAGAAGTAGTTGAAGCATTCAACAGCATACGACGAGGTGAGAAATTAATCCAGTAAATACAAGTAACAAATTGAGGCATTTTTTTTCACATGGTAAATTGCTTATAACTGGAGAATATGTGGTGCTTGATGATGCCTTATCCTTAGCTTTGCCCACCACATTAGGACAACATCTCTCTGTTAAAGAATATAAGGACTCAACTTCTGAATCTCTCCTGTGGAAAAGTTATACATCAGATGGTGATTGTTGGTTTGAGGGAATATTTCAAAAATCCAAAAATTATTCCACTTCAGTTTCTTTAGTCTATCCTCGATCAGGCAACATGGGAAGTCAGGATATTGCCAACAAATTAATTCAAATATTAAATAAGGCGTGTATGCTTAATCCAGATTTTTTATCTGGAGGTGCATATGAAGTCGAAACAAAACTTGATTTTGACCGTAACTGGGGATTAGGCAGTAGTAGTACATTGATTTGTAATATTGCTAAGTGGGCAGAAGTCGATGCTTTTGAACTTTCTCAAGCCAGTTTTGGGGGAAGTGGGTATGACATTGCGGTAGGGATGTTGGGAGGCGACATACTATATCGGAATTCACAACTATGGGAGGGTTTCGTATTTAATCCTTCTTTCCAGAGCCAATTGTATTTCGTTCATCTTAATCAGAAACAAGATAGTCGATCTGGAATACATATGTACAGAGAAAAAGAGGTTTCAAAACAAACAGTGACCTCAATTTCAACGATAACTGAAAAAATGATTTTGTGTACAGATTTTAAGGAGTTCCAAAAATTAGTAGTGGAGCATGAGCGGATAATTGCTTCAGTTATTGAAAAAGAACCCATCAAGCAAGTATTATTTAGTGATTATCCATATGCTATCAAATCATTAGGAGCTTGGGGAGGAGATTTTATTTTAGCCTGCGGGGATGAACAAACACCGGGCTATTTTGATCAAAGAGGATACAAAACTGTTCTTTCTTATCAAGAACTGATAAAAAAATAGGTTATATTCAAATTTTGATTAATCTAAAGAGCGAATACCTTTGTTAAATTATTAGCATGGAATACAATACCACCTGGGAGAGTCCAAGTAATATAGCACTAGTAAAGTATTGGGGTAAAAAAAATGGAGGAATTCAATGGCCTGCAAACGCATCGATCAGTTTCACTCTCAGCCATTGTAAAACATCTACACAGCTTACTTTTTTTGAAGGTGAACCCTTAGAAATTGAGGTTTTATTGGATCAAAAGAAAGCCTTGAATTTTATCCCTAAAATCACCCAATTTTTTGAGCGAGTCGCATCCATTTATCCCTTCGTATTGAAGGGACGCTATGAGATTCAAACTTCCAATACTTTTCCGCATAGTAGCGGAATAGCAAGTAGTGCTAGTGGAATGAGTGCATTGGCACTATGTATCTGTGATATAGCAAAATCTAAAGGTTTACTCAAAGAAGATGATTTTTTTCGTCAAGCTTCAATTTTAGCTCGATTAGGTTCTGGAAGTGCATCACGATCGGTCTATGGACCGATGGCTGTTTGGGGTAAACATCAAACCTACAGCGGAAGTGATGATGACTTTGCAATCGCTTTTACGGATATAGCTCCTATTTTCAGGGGTTTTTGTGACACGATTTTACTTGTACACAAAGGACAAAAAACGGTTAGTAGTTCTGTTGGTCACAACTTAATTAATAATCATCCATTTTCAGCAAATAGATTTGATCAAGCAACCGAACATATGTCTGATATGCAACACATATTACAGGCTGGAGATTTAGTCTCATTTGTTTCATTGGTAGAGCGAGAGGCATTGACTTTACATAGTCTAATGATGAGTAGCGATCCCTATTTTATACTGATGAAACCCAATACGCTAAAAATTATCGAAGCCATCTGGGAGAAAAGACAAAAAGATGGAGTGCTGTGGTGTTTTACCCTTGATGCAGGGGCTAATGTCCACTTTTTGTATCCTCAAACAGACAAAGCTGAAGCTATCCTATTTGTAGAAACCACATTAAAACAATATTGTGAGAATGGAGCCTTCATCCATGATCAAGTTGGCCTAGGTCCTCAGAAAGTGTAGCAGGTTTATCGAATTTTTTATAAAACAATTAAACACAATTAAGTTCAAATCAAAACAACTTTTGATACATTTGCGTTTATATATCAAACATAATCATTCGTTTAAATGATTAAAGAATCTTCATTCTACAGTAAAATTCTTCTCTTTGGAGAGTATGGCATTATTCAGGATGCTATGGGGTTATCTATTCCTTACAACTCATACCAAGGGAGGTTTCATTTCTCAAAGGATATGTATTCAGAGTCTAATGAACACCTTCGAACCTATTATACCTACCTGTCGTATTTAGATGTTACGCATCAGATTATTGCTAAATTAGACTTAGAACAATTCAAAAAAGATATAAAAAAGGGTATAAGTTTTGACTCCTCTATTCCTCAAGGTTTTGGTGTAGGTAGTAGTGGAGCACTTGTAGCCGCAATTTATGACAAATATGCAGTACAGAAAATCGATCCAGAAAATATAACCAAAAGTGATTTATCTGAATTGAAGAAAATATTTGGTCAAATGGAATCTCATTTTCATGGAGAAAGCTCGGGTCTAGATCCTTTGATATGCTACCTTAACTTACCTGTTATCATCAAGTCAAAAGAAGAATTAGATACCGTTGGGTTACCTTCTCAGGAAACGGGTCAAGGAGCGATTTTTTTATTAAATACAAATGAGCCAGGGGAGACACAACCAATGGTTCAAATATTTATGGAAAAGATGAAGGAACAGGGATTTCGTAATATGGTAAAAACCGAATTAAAAAAGTATAATGACGAGTGTATTACATCTTTCCTAAAGGGTGATTTTATTCCATTATTTAAGAGTTTGAAACAACTTTCTTTAGTTCTTCTTCAAAATTTCAGTCCTATGATCCCCAATCAATTTCAATCTGTTTGGAAAAAAGGTATAGATTCTGGAGATTACTATTTAAAATTGTGTGGTAGTGGTGGTGGAGGCTTTATATTAGGTTTTACCAGGGATTATAAACGTGCTCAATCTCAATTAAAAGGTTACCAATTAGAGTTGGTACAGCGGATATAAAATTGAAAATTTGAAAACAAATCATTTTCAAAAACGAAATTCATTTTCTCTTAAAGTATTAGCATTATTATCAACGATTCGATGGAAAAACATTCTTTTTATTGGATTGGCTCAGTATTTATCCTTCCTATTTGCATTCAATAATAGAACCACGCTTGCAACTTCAATTCTCGAAATAAAAGTTCATCTTATCATTCTATCTACTGCCTTTATTTTAGCAGCAGGATACATCATCAATAATTTCTATGATCTTGAAAAAGATTTAATAAATAGACCTTTTCGTACTCGATTCCAAAATCTGATTAGTAATGGTTTTAAGTTAAAGTTCTATTTTCTGTTAAATTTTATTGGTTTATCAATTGCTTATTTGGCTTCATGGAGAATATTCACTTTCTTTATTTTTTATACATTTTTGTTATGGTTGTATTCACATAAAATGAGCAAAATAGTCTTTATTAGAGAGCTTACCGCAAGTTTTTTAACAGTATTGGCATTCTTTAGTTTGGCTCTTTATTTTAAAATAATCAATGTTTCTTTTATACTTTACGGTACTAGTCTTTTTTTTACGTTGTTTGCTAGAGAATTGTATAAAGATATTATTTGGATTAAAGGTGATATAATTCAGGGTTATCAAAGTGTAGCCAGTACAAAAGGCATTCACTTTTCTTCCCAAGTATTCCAAATATTACTTTTATCAAGTTGTACATTTGACATAATCCTGTATACGTATTTACCCCGAAATGCAATTTTTTGGATCATACTAATTTTAGGGATATTGAAGTTGATATTATTACTATTAATAAACAGAGATAGAAAGCCGATTCATAGGCTGTTGCAACTTTTGATATTGATTTATATCCTGGGAATTATTTGGTTATAGATTGTTGCATAATCAGTTGTATCCCTTCCTCAAAACTTCGAGGTTCATAGCCCAATATTTCTCTACTCTTTTCCAAGTTAAATCCTGTAATGGGTGGTCTTTTAGCCAGCTGATTCAGCGTATTCGAACTTACTTTATTTATGATAGATTTATCCAAATCAAAAAAATCAGCAACTCGTTCTACTAATTCTACGATGCTCATTTGATCTTTACCGCTGATATTGAAAATACCTTCCGCATTTTTTTGTTCTACTAATTGACAACCTATGGCCAAGTCTTCAGCAAGTGTTGGGCTTCTGTATTGGTCATGAACGATATTTAATGGTTGTCTTTTTTCCAGAGCACCTTTTGCCCACAGTACAATATTGCTTCTACTCATATCATGAACAATTCCGTAGACAAGGACTGTGCGAATAATACTCCATTTTTTACATTGAGTTCGAATTATATTTTCAGCAGTTAGTTTTGTTTCACCATAAAAACTTAATGGTGAGGGAGTATCTGTTTCAGTATACGGACCTGATGTTCCATCAAATATGAAGTCAGTACTCAAGTGAATGAAATGAGCATGAATTGAATTAGCTACAGAAACTAAATATTCTACAGCATCAATATTCAGTAATTTAGCACCTTCACGATCCTCCTCGCATTGATCAACATTGGTCATAGCAGCTGTATGAATAATGCAATCGGGTTTATGATAAGGTATTATTTTATTTATTTCATCTGGATTAGTAATGTCAAGTGATGTGTATACATATCCTTGTTGAGTAGGATGACGATTTTTACCTTTGGCTGTTGCGATAAATTCGATGTCTTTATTATCAAGATATAAATCAATGAGTTTTTGTCCAAGCAATCCGTTACTGCCTGTTATTAGAATTTTTTTTAGTTTCATAGGTGCAAGAAAGAATATTTTTTTTGAAGGTTTTGCTTGAGTTTTCTTAATTTTTCTGAATGAATTTCAATGTCAGTAGGCACATGATTTTTGTAGGAGAGATACTGTTCAACTGAATTTATTACCTCTCGAGTTGATTTACTGAAATAGGTTTCAGTAAATCTAGACCAAATGTAATGTTGAGCCTGTGAAGTAGGATGTGTTAAATCTTCTTGAGAAAATCGATAATCTCGAAGTTCATCGATAAATATCTCGTAGGCAGGGAAATAGGTTATATCTACATGTTTTAATCGTTCAATAAGCTCATGAATTGCAGCAATAAGTATTGCTTTACTTCTATTGTTATTAATGATTCCACTTTTAAGATGTCGTATTGGACTTACAGTAAAGATTACAGATAGGTTTGGGTTAGCAGTTTTGCAATGTTTTACTATATTGGATAATGAAGCTAATACTTGATTATAGCTTAGCTGTTTATTTTTAAATATATGGTTGGGTAATCGATGGCAATTAGCAACAGGGGTATCATCTAGCGTATATACAATGGAGGTCCCAAGTGAAATAATACACGTTTTAGCTTCATGGATTGCTTGACAACTTTTGAATAATATCTCATTACTCTTGGCAATTGCTTTTTCTTCATCTGTGTATTTAAAATGACCATGATGTTCTAATGAAAAGTAACTTTTTTCATGAATAAAATCTTGAGGGGTATATTCCTTTTTATAAGCTATTCTGTAAAAAAATCGTTCAATACTTAAAGGATTATACATTATGCCATAGGGATTAGAATAAACCGAAAATCCAAGTTTTTTTAGAGTGTTAGATTGATTTTCAGCAAAACATGACCCTATGCTAAAAAATGAAGGCCATAAATCGTTTAACTCTTGACGAGGAATATCAAAATCTAATTTTAATGGAAGCGAGTAGGTATTATACTTCATATTTTTAAACCAAAAAAAGCTGCCGTAGCAGCTTTTTTTGGTAAAGAACATTTTTTACTTACAGTCATAAGTTACTGTAGTTTGGTTAGCCAACCCTAAGACTGAAATAGAAATATCTGTTGGATAATCATTACTATTATATTCGTAAGTTGCGGTATACGGCATTTCAACACCTCCTAAGTCTAACATTCCACTAACTAAATTTTCATTCCCTATTTTTGATGGATTGCCTGTATCCATAAAAAAGAATACAAAGCTTTTATTGTAAGGGTTATTCTTTTTGTCATAAGATGTTGCCTTAAACGTGTAAAGTGTTTCGAGGGATGAAGTTTCTTCGTCATATTCTTTATACTCAGAATTTGATACATTATTATTGTTATCATATTGGAAAGTCGTTAATCCGTCTATAAAATCTTCTCCATCTACTAATGAATGTTCTTCAAACTCTGTAATATTAGAACCTTGAGATTGAATGGCATAATAACCAACATAGTCGTTTCCTTCTTTTAAACTTATCCGTGATGGAATTGAATTATTGTCGATATAATCAAATTCAAAGGTGAGATAAGAATCATTAGCTTTAATAATCTTATTGTCAAAGTATTCAAAATACGTAGTTTCTGGATCCTCTCCCTCATACATACTTGTAGCAGAAATGATTTGATTCTGACTATTATAATTATATGTTATTGTTTCTATTTCATCGCCGTCATTGATTACTTCTTGTGTTACATAACAAGTTGGTGATGAGTTAGATGAATTTTGAGGAGTTGTGTCTTCCTCAGAACAGGACTGCATGAACATGCCAGCAAATAATGGCAGAATTGCATATACAAATGGTGAATTGAATTTCATTTTTTTAATTTTTTACGAATGTAGTTAAAGAAATAGTACATTCAAACCAATATAACTCAGGTTTGAATAGTTTTGCAATGTTTTGACAAAAGAAGTTATTATACAAAAACGAAAACTATTCATAGAAAGTTATGGGTGTGCTATGAACTTTGCAGATAGTGAGGTTGTAGCATCCATTATGAACGAAGTAGGGATAGAGACTACTCAGCATGAAATGGAAGCGGATATTATTTTTATTAATACTTGTTCTATTCGTGACAATGCAGAACAAAAAATCCGCCATAGACTTAGACATTTAAGACACAATAAGAAGCAAAACAAAAATCTCACTATTGGAATATTGGGTTGTATGGCTGAGCGATTAAAAAAACAATTATTAGAGGAGGAGAAATTAGTAGATATTGTAGCTGGACCAGATTCGTATAGGGAGTTACCACAATTACTCCAAGAAGTAGAGGGTGGACATAAAGCTATGAACGTCATACTAAGTCTAGAAGAAACCTATGCTGAAATTCAACCTTCACGTTTAAATTCCAATGGAGTTACTGCCTTTATAAGTATAACTCGAGGATGCGACAATATGTGTAGTTTTTGTGTTGTGCCTTTTACTAGAGGTAGAGAACGAAGTCGAAATCCTGAGAGCATTATTGAAGAAGCAAGGGATTTAGTTGAAAAAGGATATAAAGAAGTAACTCTGTTAGGTCAAAATGTAGATTCATACCTTTGGTATGGTGGAGGACCACGAAAAGATTTTGATAAACTAACAGACGATGAAAAAAAAGAGAGTGTAAATTTTGCAGCTTTATTAGAAAAAGTGGCCCAAGTTGACTCTAATCTTCGAGTACGTTTTTCAACCTCCCACCCAAAAGATATTCACGATCAAGTGCTTCATGTAATGAAAAAATATGACAACATAGCCAAGCACATTCATCTCCCAGCACAAAGCGGAAATAGTAGAATATTAGAAAAGATGAATAGGACCTATACAAGGGAATGGTATATCAATAAGTACAACCGAATTAAAGAATTGATTCCTGAGTGCAGTGTAAGTTGTGATATTATTACGGGGTTTTGTACTGAAACAGAGGATGAACATCAAGATACATTGAGTTTGTTACGTGAATGTCCATTTGAATTTAGTTACATGTATTATTATTCTGAACGTCCTGGTACCTTAGCCGCAAGAAAGTTTGAAGATGATGTCCCAGAAGATATTAAAAAAAGACGACTTGCCGAGGTTATTAAAATACAGCATGAAATAGCTAATAAATTAAACAGTACTCAAGTAGGTAAAATTCATGAGGTACTCATTGAAATGCAAAGCAAGAAAAATGAAAATGAATGGATGGGAAGAAATGAACAAAATATTAAAGTTATTTTCCCAAAAGAAAACTTTAATATGGGTCAATTTGTCAAGGTAATGATTGACAGGAGTACGACAACCAGTCTAATAGGTAGAGGAATATCTCTTGTAAAAAAAGAATTTAATTAAATGATAAAATAGTTTGCTCTATAATGTCACAAGCTGAATGAAGTTCAGTTTCATTAATAACAAGAGGTGGAGCAAAACGAATGATATGATCATGAGTAGGTTTAGCGAGCAACCCATTTTCTTTTAATCGAATGCAAACATCCATCGCTGTTTTTGTTTCATTTTTATGTTTGAATGGAGAAATAACAATCGCATTTAATAACCCTTTACCTCTGCAAATTTCTATCAATGGTGATTTTATGTTTTGCATCCTAATTCTAAATATTTCACCCATTTTTTCTGCATTCTTTGCTAAATTTTCATCCCTAACTACATCCAAAGCAGCCATTGCAACTTTACATGCTAGTGGATTCCCTCCAAAAGTAGATCCATGTTCACCTGGTTTAATACATAGCATAATGTCATCATTAGCAAGCACGGCACTGACAGGGAAAACACCACCACTTAATGCTTTACCAAGAATAAGAATATCCGGTTTTACATCTTCATGTTCACAACAGGTCAGTTTTCCAGTTCTGGCAATCCCTGTTTGAACTTCATCTGCAATAAAAAGTACATTGTTTTGTTTACAAAGTTCGAAAGCTTTTTTTAAATAACCGGATTGTGGAACAATAACTCCAGCCTCACCCTGTATGGGTTCAACCATAAAGCCAGCAACGTTTGGGTCTTGAAGTGCTGCATTGAGTGCCTCCAAATCATCATACGGGATAAGCTCAAATCCAGGCACATAGGGCCCAAATCCCTTATAACTATCTGGATCTGTGCTACTACTGACCGCCGCTATAGTTCTTCCCCAAAAATTCCCATTGACAAATATAATCTTAGCTTCATTTTCAGGAACTTTTTTTACTTCATACGCCCATTTTCTACAAAGCTTTATTGCTGTTTCTCCACCTTCAACACCCGTATTCATGGGGAGTACTTTATCGTATCCAAAATAGTCAGTGATGTATTTTTCATATTCTCCAAGTACATTATTGTAAAATGCTCTAGATGTCAACGTCAATTTTGTTGATTGTTCCTGTAGAGCTTGAATAATGCGAGGATGACAATGTCCTTGATTTACAGCACTATATGCACTCAAAAAGTCAAAGTATTTTTTGCCATCGGTATCCCAAACGTATATCCCGCTTCCTTTTTCTAATACAACAGAAAGAGGATGATAATTATGAGCTCCATATTTACTCTCAAGATCTATATAATATTGTTGGGAATTTTGCATCAGGCAAATCAAATGATTTTGAATTCAAACTAAAAGAATTTATTGATTTAATTCATTTTGTTCAAATCAATTAATTAGTTATCATAATTGAAATGGCATTTCTAAATCACATCTTTTATTTAGAGTTGGTTGTATATTGCGATTTAGTGTTTGGGTTTAAAAACAGAATAGTTATAGTATTGACGTTATGTTGCGTATATGTTTCTGCTCATGCCTGGGAGGTTGTTTCATTCAATAGAATTAGCATTTATCATCCTTCTCTTGAATTAAAAAAAATTTATAAATTAGAATCGATTTTTGACGATGAGCTTAAAAAGATTGAAAATAGAATTAATTATACAACCAATGAAACTGTTGACATTTTTTTAACTTTCAATTTATCAGAAGCCATTCATTCAAATTACTTAACCACAACTGGACAGGTTGATTTAGCTAAACCCAAAATAGTTTTGGATTTAAAACAAAGTCCAGATGTTCTTTTGTCTAGCTATAGGTATCAAATCACTCAAATATTGGTTGATGAAATGCTTTATGGACAAGTCGTTGAAGATAAGATTAAATATGCTAATGTATTGAAAATGCCTTCGTGGTTAATGCCAGGTCTTTATGGATATATTGCTAATAATTGGTCCGATGAATTGGATAATACCCTTCGCTACATATTTGAGCAAAAGTTTAATAAAAATATCAAAACGATCTCAACCAAATATCATCAGGCATTGGGCGCATCATTTTGGAGGTTTATGGAATATAAATATGGATTAAAGGCAATTCCAAATTTTCTATACATGATTCGCTTAACAAGAAAATTCAAAATTGCAATTAGTTACACTTGTTATGATAAACCTAATAATATTATTGATGATTGGTTAAAGTATTACGGTCATGCTTATCAATTAGACCAAAATAAATCACTTCCAGTAGATGGGATAAAATTAGACCATAATAGGGTGATTGATGTTTGGGCAGAATCAGACACCAATTACATCAGTCTTGAAAAATCATCCCGAGGTTTTTTTGTTGTGGAGAATCCTACTCGAATAAAAATAGTACGTATACCCCCAGAAGAAATCCCAATCGAATCATTTGGGCAATCCTTTTTTGAGTACAAGAATCAGCTTTGCATGATTCTGAATAGTAAGCAAGGAGTGATACTTTATCAAGACATATTGAATGTCAAGAAGCGAATTGTGTTACCAATGAAACGAGTAAGTTTTGTAGCAGCAGATGATTTTCATTTCTATATTGTAGATGCTAATGCAATCGGAAGTACTATCTATAGGTGTAGCTTTTCAGAATTTGAGCTCCTTAGCCAGTCAGATGACTTCGTGTCAAGTATGGATATTAAGGAAGAAAAGATTTGCAAATCTGTAATCTCATTTTTTAATTATCAAATACATCTGGACTCAGCAGAAAGTTCTTCTGTAATATGGGAGACAGCAAAACCTATTCATCAAATTTTGTTTGCAGACGATACATCTATTCTTTTCAATCATGGAGCTAATGGAATAATCAACAGTAAATTACTGAATATTAAAAGCTCAGATATACATCCTTTGACCAACTTTAGGTATAATATTTTACATCATTCTTTTGATAACGACTATTTTGTAGAAATCATCAATAAAGTATCTCATTTAGAAATGTTTGTGGTAGAAAACCGATTGGTAAACGAATTTTATGTCTACGACTTTATCCCAACTTCATCCTTGAGCGAATTTAAAAGTAGTTTTATGAATCAAGCTATAGACGAATCTATATTTGACATGGTAGATTCACTACATGTTGTTTCGTATCAATTACCCATTTATCCAGTATTGAGTAACTATCCCTTTGAAAAAGACCAATACCCCCTCGCAAAATATAAACAGAATAGTCTAAATACACCCCAATTGGATTTCTTCGAATTTTCAAAAATCCAATGTAATATAACCAATCAATATGATGAAGCTAATCCAATTTGGTTACAAAATATTGGGTTGTTGACTCCCAATAATATCAATTTACATGTGGGTAGTATTTTCACCAATCGATTATCAGAAAAAGAAGTACGATTCGATTATACGGGACTATTTCAGAGAGGGGCTAGAGATATACATTTTGCCTATTATGTCAGAAAAAAAAATCAAGTTGGATTAAATCTCTTACACAGAGAACGGTCTACAGTTCTTAATGCAAAAGATCACATATTTAGTACAAATCAAATTACTATAAATAACACTAAAATGCTAAAAAGCAATACACTCTTTTGGGATAGAGCTATTTTACTAAGATATGATCAGGTTAGAGAATTATATACAAATAAAGAGGGTATTGGATTGGCTCCAAAGGGGAATTGGGTGTTTTCTATTCAATCCAACTTAAGAAATATGGCCTATCACAAAAATAATTACACGATACAGAATCTACATATAAATCCAAATTTAAATTTGATCAGTAAAGGTTGGAATTTGTCATTATCCTATTCAATAAAAAATAATAGTAATATTAGTCAAACATTGCTATTGAAATCAAAATTAAAAGCAACCACCTCACAAGGGACAAGTCCTACATTTTATTTATTAGGTGGAATGATCAATGATATTTTATCAGCAACATCTTTCCCATCAGTATCTGATTTTTATACTCCAATGATGTATGATAACATATTTGGAATAAGAGGGTTTAATGCTAATTATAGAAATGGGAATACTGCGTTAATTATTAACAATCAGTTAGAATTCTATTTTATGAAGTTGGGATTTAAAAATACGATTCATTCAAGTTGGCTTACTAATTTAAACATCCATTTATTTATGGATGTAGGGACAGCATTTTACGGTAATGGAATTTTTGCAAGTCAAAATATGCTAGGAAAATCTATAGTTTCTTCATCAACGGGTTCTGTAATTACTCAGGTGAATTCATATAGAAATCCAACACTTTATAGTTTTGGTGGAGGGTTTGGCACCAATTTAATAGGATATTCAATAAATCTAGATTATGCCATAGGTGTAGATGATCAAAGGATAAACCAAGGAGTAATTCATATTGGAATTGGCAAACATTTCTAATGTTTACAATTTGTATGAATAAAAATAAATTTAAAAGAATCACTCATTAACCAATTAATATTTTTGTCCAAAAATTAGGAAAATTAACCAATGAAAATTAAATCCGCATTAATATCAGTTTTTGATAAAACTGGAATCGATCAACTTGCCTACGAATTATCAAAAAATGGAGTGCTCATATATTCTACTGGTGGGACAAAAAAATATTTGGAACAATTAGGAATTTCTGTTTTGGCTGTTGAAGATTATACATTATATCCCGAAGTGTTTGGAGGAAGAGTAAAAACACTTCATCCTGTCATATTTGGGGGGATACTCTATCGCAGAGACAATGAATCTGATAATAAAGAGCTCCAACAACACAATATTCCAGCTATAGATTTAGTCGTGGTAGATCTGTATCCATTCCAAAAAACGGTAATTTCTGGGGCTAACCATGATGAAATAATCGAAAAAATTGACATCGGTGGGATATCTTTAATTAGGGCAGCTGCAAAAAATTATGCCTATACATCTATTATTAGTAGTCAAGAACAATATGAAGCA
>CALSMN010000003.1:202500-257590 GCA_943787465.1 uncultured Bacteroidia bacterium
GATACATTTGCTTTTCTGAGATCTTCTAACGTTTCAATAACTTCTTCTTCTGTTTCTCCCATTCCACACATAATACCACTTTTAGTTTTCATCCCACCTTCTTCTAAATACGCTAATACAAACAGAGATCGTTCATATTTAGCTTGAACTCGAACTTCTTTTGTAAGTCTCCTTACAGTTTCAATATTATGAGATACTATTTCTGGTTTTACACGAATAATCGTATCAAGTTGTTCTTGATTACCTTGAAAATCTGGAATAAGTGTTTCTAATGTAGTTGTTGGATTAAATTCACGAATAGTTTGCACTGTTTTTGCCCAATGGTTACTGCCCCCATCGGCAAGATCATCTCTGTCAACACTTGTTATGACAGCATGTTTTATACCCATCATATTGATGGACTGAGCCACTTTAAATGGTTCGAGACTGTCAAGCATATCTCCTTTTCCTGTAGCAACATTACAAAACTGGCAACTTCGTGTACATGTGTTACCCAAAATCATAAATGTAGCAGTACCAACTCCCCAGCATTCACCAATATTTGGACATTTTCCACTTTCACATATGGTGTGTAGTTTATTGTCTTTTACTAATTTTAACATTTCAGCATACTTGCCATCTCCTGGAATTTGAGTTTTTAACCAATCAGGCTTAATTCTTTTATTTTGCTTGATTTTTACAGCAGGTTTATTTTCAATATTATTTGCCATTCTTAATACAAATTTAGTGTAGATTCTGGGTTTTAAAATTATTATAGTTTTAAATGTCTTGCGGTAATAAAACATGGATATCAATCGTTAGTTTTGTGCAAATATTTCAACATGTTCAGATCCATTTTCCTTTTGGTAATAGCTTATTCTACATTTAGTTTTGGTCAGAACAACACACCAACGTATACCTGGAGAATGCATTTGCCCTATAATAGCGTTCGTCAAATAATTGAAGCAAATCAAAAATTATATGTACTAGCCGATGTGGGGATATATGAGTTTGGATTAAAAAGTGGAGAAGCTAATTTTTTAACAAAAGTTAATGGATTCTCTGAATCGAATGTCGTTAGAATGGGCTATTCATCTGCATATAGTACCTTAGTAATTGCATATAAAAGTGGTAACATTGATCTACTTAAAAATAATGTCATCATAAATATACCTGGGATTAAGCGTTCATCTATTTTCGGATCTAAGGAAATTTATGATATAAAAATATATAATAATCTAGCGTATCTTTCAACTGCTTTTGGAATAGTTGTATTAGATTTAGATGCCGAGGAAATTATTGATGATTATCAGAATCTAGGGAGTGGAGGTGTTCCATTAGCTGTTAATTCATTGGCTATTCTCAAGGATACAATTTTCATTGGTACTACAGAGGGAATAAAGTATGCACCATCACAAAGTAGCAACGTCAACTTAAAAAATTATGCGAGTTGGCAATCATACAATCAATTTGATTCTGCTTCATTAATGGAGGTATACGATGATGCTCTATATTTTGTATCAGATAGCATACTTCACAGATATAAAAATAATAAATTTATTTATGTCGAAAATGCTCAGAAGAAAGGATACCAAAGTATGGTAGTAAGTAATGAACATTTAATTATTTGCAGGTATGAAGGAATTGCCTTAATGGAGAAAAATGGAGATATAAGTGAGTATGGAGAAGTTGCAATGCAGTATGCTATTCAAGATTTTCAAGAAAATTTATGGTTTGGTGGGTTTTATAGAGGTTTAATCAAGAAAACACCTAGTGGAGAGATTAGCTATTATACGCCACAAGGACCTTTCGCATCAACTAATTATGAAATGATAGGACAGGATAATAGTTTATGGGTTAGCTCAGGTGGTCACACTTCTGCTTATGCTCCTACTTATAATAGCTATGGCTATTATCGCTATGAAGATGGTAATTGGTTTAATCGAAATGTTTCAGATCCTTTTGCAGGTTCTATGCTGGATTTTACGTCTATATATGTGCCTAAAAACAGAAATGAAACTTGGCTAGGTAGTTTTGGAAGTGGATTATTAAAACTTGAAAATGGAAATCCAGTTAAACGCTATAATAGTTCAAATAGTTCATTAAAAACTTCTGTAGGTGCCAACGAAATTGTCTCTGGTATGGTCTATGATAGTAAGGGTAATTTATGGATTTCTAATTATGAAACGGATAAAGCATTGGTTGTTTTTAGGGCAGACGGGACTTGGGAAGATTTCAACCTTGGTACCAAACGATTAGGTGAAATGATTATAGATCAAAATGACCAATTATGGATTTTAGTTCCAAGAACATCTGGGAATGGTATAGTTGTAGCTAAAGAGCTTTCAAATGGAAGTATTCGCACTCGATTTTTGAGTACAACAAAAAATAATGGAGGACTTCCAAGTAACAATGTCAATGCATTAGCCATGGATAAAGATGGTGAAATATGGGTAGGAACAGAATCTGGGATAGCGGTTTTTTATAATCCAAGTTTGGTTTTTGACGGAGGAATCAATGCAGATGCACAACAAATAATAATAGATGATGGAAACGATATCGGGTATCTTCTGGGAAATGAAGTTGTTAATGATATCAAAATTGATGGAGGAAATCGAAAATGGGTTGCAACTAATAATGGAGCTTGGCTGATTAAAGAAGATGGATCTGAAGTGGTTCAACATTTAACATCAGCCAATAGTCCACTTCCGGGGGATTTAATTAATTGTATAGGTATAATCCCCAATACAGGAGAAGTTTTTTTTGGATCAACAAATGGGATTGCTTCATTTAGAAGTGATGCCACTGAAGCAAATGATGTTCACGAGAATACATTAGTTTTCCCAAATCCGGTACATCCCACATATGACGGACCTATCACAATAAGTGGACTGCCTGAGGATGCAACAGTAAAAATTGTAGATATTGCAGGTAGAGTGGTTTATGAACTTATAGCAGTTGGAGGCACAGCTGTATGGAATGGGCTAAATTTTGATGGTGAAAAACCTCAAACGGGTGTTTATCTTATTTTTAGTGCTAATAAAGAAGATGAAGATTCATTGGTATCAAAGCTTTTAATTGTAAGATAATGTATGTTAAAACTAAGGGAATAATTCTTAAAAATACGAATTATAGCGAGTCTAGTTTAATAACAAAAATTTATACTCAAACATCTGGGTTAAAGACATTTATGCTTAGGGGTGTTCGCAAGGGAAAAGCTTCAATTAGAACATCAATGATTCAACCTTTATCCATTGTAAGTTTAGATTTTTTTCAAAAACCGAATACAACAATATTCAATGTAAAAGAACTTAAAAATACACCTGTTTTATATGAAATACATTCCAATATTTTTAAAAAGACAGTAGCTATGTTTTATACAGAAGTATTAAATCAGTGCCTGACCGAAGAAGAGAGTGATGAGGCTTTATTCGGTTTTTTAGAAAACGAAATTATTGCGTTGGATCACTCGAATTTTTCAGCTGATTTACCCATACGTTTTTTGATTAAGTTGTCCAATTATTTAGGGGTATATCCACAAGGATCCCATAATGAGACGACTCCTTTTTTTTGCATAGAAAGTGGAGGATTTGTAAGTCAATCCAGCTTATATACTTCATCAATTGAAACATCATTTCTGATTTCTAATTTTATTTTAGATATAAATAATAATCAACAATTTAATCGAAGTGTTAGAAAAGATGCTCTTGATCAGATTATTAAATATTATCAATTTCATGTAACGCGCAATAAAAAAATCAAATCAGTCGATATTTTAAGAGAAATACTAAACTAAATAGAATAAAGCATTAAAATGTTAAGAATGAAAATAGTTTTTACAGGCATATGTCTGTTGGTATTGTGTGTTCATACAATAGCTCAAGAAGAAATTAATCAAAAATCTTCTGCACTAATGAGAAAGGTGTATATGGACGGAGATACCTTCTTTTTGTACACTTTTGATGAATTTATTTTGAAAGAATTTGAATCAAAAAAAGAAAAGAATTCATATCTTAGATTGGTTAGAGATGTAAAAAAAGTAATGCCTTACGCCAAATTAGCAGCTTTTAGATTACAAATGATGGATGATAATTTAAATCAAATGCCCACTAATCGGGCTAAAAAGAAATATATTAAAGATACCGAAGATGCAATTAAAGATGAATTTATTAAGCAGTTAAAAAGTTTAACGGTATCTCAAGGGAAGTTACTCATAAAGTTAATCCATCGTGAGACAGGAAATACTACGTATGAAATCTTAAAACAATATAGAGGTAGTGCAAGCACACTTTTTTATGGTTTATGGGCCAAAATGTATAATGCCAATATAGATGTAAAATATGATCCAATAGCAGATCATCAAATAGAGTATATCATAAAAAATGCTAATCTTGAATAAAATTATCTAAAATTAAAAGAAATGAAATTAGACATTTTAGCAATAGGTGCTCATCCAGATGATGTAGAATTATCGTGTGGAGGTACTCTTATAAAAAGTATTAGAGCGGGGAAAACAGTTGGGATTCTGGATTTAACAAAAGGTGAGCTTGGAACACGCGGAAGTGCTTCTATTCGTGCGAATGAAGCCGCCGCAGCCCAACACGTATTAGGGGTGTCTATTCGCGAAAATTTAGGAATTGAAGATGGTTGGTTTCAAAATAATAAAGATACTCAAATGAAACTCATTCAAAAGATTAGATTGTATCAGCCAAGTATAATTCTAGCAAATGCCATTGATGATAGACACCCAGACCATCCAAGAGCTGCTGCACTAGTTAAAGATGCAGTATTTTTGGCTGGATTACAAAAAATTATAACTAAAGAGAGAGGAGTCGTACAAGATATTCACAGAACAAAATATCTTTTTCACTATATACAATACAGGCATATTAAACCTGATTTTGTAGTTGATGTCACTCCCTACTATGAGGATAAAATGAAAGCAGTACAGTGTTTTAAAACACAATTTTATAACCCTGATGAAGAATCAAATACACTCATCAGTTCAAAAAAATTTTTAGATTTTTTAGATGGAAGATCACGAGAAATGGGAGGGAGCATCCAAGTTGAACATGGGGAAGGATTTTTGAGTGATGTCCCACTTCAATTAGACTTAAACACTTTTTTATAAATGTCAACTAGAAAACGAATTATTGGTGGGGCATATCTAACTTCATAAAATGGCTCATTTATAGAACCAAACGAAGCATAAAAATCACGAACACTTGGAATATTAGATCCCTCAAAATCAAAAGTTAGATCATGTTCCTTACAAAACTGTATCATTTCGTAGATACCTACAGTCAAAGAATTTAAATTTCTGCCAATTTTACTGGGAGCTCCTAAAATATAGTGTGCGCGTTCGTTACCTACTGCAAACATCAAACAGGCAGTTAAATTTTGGTTATGAAGCACATGAATATGCACAAAATATTCAGGTGAATTTCCTGAAATATTTAGTAATTTTTGATAATCTGCGTTTTTAAGATGAAATGCTAAATGACCATAATTTTTTTGATATATTTTTACGGTTTGAGATGGCTTAGGATTGGGATGAATGGTATGTTTAGAAAGTGCTTTTTTTAAGTTTTTTTTGAGTGTTTTACTAAATGATGATTCAATATTATGGATTTTTTCACTTGGGATAATTAGATTAGACCTATCAGTTAAATCTGTATCAAAAGGCAAGTTTGTATTAAATTGAATGTAGTTAAATTTCGCAATAATTATGCTCCAAATTTTTGCTATTGTTCTTTTGTCTGGAACTTGACCAACCCACAAACATTGTTGAATAAAGTTAGGTTGTAATAAGCCACGTACACCAATTTTTTTTGATATGGGTAATGGAATTCCAGCTGAATAATCACCAAGGATAATGGCATCCCAGCTGCAAAATTGATTTAAAAAAAAAGATTGGTTGTATACACGCCCATTAATATGGGTATTGATCATATTATCCCACTTATTGAAATCAATTTGATGATGTCTAATATATTCTGGGAGGTGTGTCATTAAATTGGACCAATATATACCACAATGATAATCAGATTTAGACTCTTTTATCTACTTAATCTTAGAATGAAAAAACGCTTAAATTATAATATTTGATTTTTTTATAAATACCGTTTGTAATCTTATATTTAAATACTACTTTTGCAGACCTTTTTAGAAATTTGGAATAAAATATATGCCTACAATACAACAGTTAGTACGTAAGGGAAGAAAGGAGCTTACTAAGAAAAGTAAGTCTCGAGCACTTGATTCCTGTCCCCAAAGAAGAGGTGTATGCACAAGAGTATACACTACTACTCCTAAGAAACCTAACTCAGCAATGAGAAAGGTGGCTAGGGTTAGACTCACCAATGGGAATGAAGTTAATGCATACATACCTGGAGAGGGTCACAATTTGCAAGAACACAGTATTGTTCTTGTGAGAGGTGGTCGAGTAAAAGATTTACCTGGTGTTCGATATCACATTGTTCGTGGAGCATTAGACACTGCTGGTGTAGAAGGTAGAACCCAACGAAGAAGTAAATACGGAGCAAAAAGACCTAAAGAAGCGAAGAAATAATGAGAAAGTCTAAGGCAAGAAAAAGAGAGATCGTTCCTGATCCAAGATTTAATGATGTTTTAGTTTCTAAATTCATCAACAACATGATGTTGCAGGGTAAAAAAGAAACTGCTCGAAAGATATTTTACGATGCAATTGAGATTGTTGATCAAAAAGTAGAGGAAGAGTCAGGTATAGAAACTTGGAAAAAAGCACTAAATAATGTGATGCCATCGGTTATGGTTAAGAGTCGTAGAGTTGGTGGAGCAACATTTCAAATTCCGATGGAAGTTAAGCCAGATTTGAAAGTTTCGTTTGGAATAAAGTGGATGATTAATTATGCACGAAAAAGAAATGAAAAATCAATGGCTAACAAATTAGCAGGAGAAATATTTGCAGCGTCTAAAGGTGAGGGTGCTGCTGTTAAGAAAAAAGAGGATACACATAAGATGGCAGATGCTAACAAAGCATTCTCTCATTTCAGAGTATAAGGTAATGAGTAAAAGAGATTTAAAATTCACAAGGAATATTGGTATTGCTGCTCATATAGATGCAGGAAAAACGACGACTACTGAGCGTATACTATACTATGGTGGTGTAAGTCACAAAATAGGTGAAGTGCATGATGGTGCAGCTACTATGGATTGGATGGAGCAAGAGCAAGAAAGAGGCATTACAATTACCTCTGCTGCAACTACCCTGACTTGGAAATATCGCGATCAAAATTATCATGTTAACATAATTGATACCCCGGGTCACGTTGATTTTACGGTTGAAGTAAATCGTTCATTACGAGTACTAGATGGTCTTGTATTTTTGTTTAGTGCTGTTGATGGCGTAGAACCTCAATCAGAGACCAATTGGAGATTAGCTAATAATTACAATGTACCAAGGATTGGATTTGTAAATAAAATGGATCGTCAAGGTGCTGATTTCATTAATGTATGCAATCAAGTTAAAGAAATGTTAGGTAGTCATGCATTACCACTTCAATTAAATATTGGTGCAGAGGATGGATTCAAAGGAGTTGTAGATTTAATTAACTTCAGAGGAATTACATGGAATGAAGAAGATCAAGGGATGACCTTCCAAGAAATTGATATTCCTGCAGATATTGTAGATGAGGCTAGACAATTAAGAGAAGAATTACTTGAGGCTGTCGCTGAATTTGATGAATCCTTAATGGAAAAATATTTTGAAGATTCAGAATCACTTACCGAGAGAGAAATATTAAATGCACTCAGAGAGGCTACTATAGCTGGGAAAGTGGTTCCTATGATGTGTGGTTCTGCATTTAAAAATAAAGGTGTTCAAGCTATGCTTGACATGGTTATGGAAATACTACCATCACCTATCGATCAAGAAGCTATCGAAGGAATAAATCCAAAAACAGATGAACCTACTTCTCGTAAGCCATCAGTGGATGAGCCTTTTGCTTCTCTAGCATTTAAAATTGCAACAGATCCTTTTGTGGGAAGACTCTGTTTTACTCGTGCTTATTCTGGTGTCCTAGATTCAGGTTCTTATGTTTACAATACACGAACTATGAAAAAAGAGCGTATTTCTCGTATTTTCCAAATGCATGCTAACAAACAAAATCAAATACCACAGCTTCAAGCTGGTGATATTGCTGCATTAATTGGATTTAAAGATATACGAACAGGAGATACGCTATGTGCCGAAAACGCGCCTATAGTCTTAGAGTCTATGGATTTTCCTGACCCGGTAATTGGTGTTGCTATTGAGCCAAAAACTCAAGCTGATGTCGATAAATTAGGTATGGCTCTTGGAAAATTAGCGGAGGAAGATCCAACATTTGTTGTAAAATCGGACGATGAAACTGGTCAAACAGTTATTTCAGGAATGGGAGAACTTCATCTTGAAATTATTATAGATCGATTGAAAAGAGAATTCAATGTGGAGGCTAACCAAGGTCAGCCCCAAGTAGCATATAAAGAAACAATTACCCAATCCGTAACTCATCGAGAAACTTACAAGAAACAGTCTGGTGGTCGAGGTAAATTTGCGGATATTCAGGTAGAAATTGGTCCAGGTGACGAAGGTAAAGATGGATTAGAGTTTGTCAACCAGATAGTTGGGGGTGCAATACCAAGAGAGTTTATTCCTGCCGTTGAAAAAGGTTTTAAGGATGCCATGAAAAATGGTGCCTTGGCTGGATATGAAGTTCAAAACTTGAAAGTTAGACTTTTTGATGGATCTTTTCACGCAGTCGATTCAGACTCTCTCTCATTTGAGACTGCAGCTAAATTTGCATTTAGAGAAGCTTGTAAAAAAGCAAGCCCTGTGATACTCGAACCAATCATGAAGTTAGAAGTAATTACCCCTGAAGAAAATATGGGAGATGTGATTGGAGACTTAAATAGAAGAAGAGGGCAAATGCAAGGTATGTCGGAAAAAGGTGGTGCACAAGTTGTAAAAGCCCTAGTTCCTTTATCTATGATGTTTGGATATGTGACAGACTTAAGGACAATTACCTCTGGTAGAGCAACTTCTACCATGGAATTTAATAATTATGATATCGTACCTGCAAACATGGCTACTGAAATCATAGAAAAAGCTAATGGAACAACTGTAAAAGCATAATTTAAAATGATTAATCAAAAAATTAGAATAAAGCTAAAATCTTACGATCATAATTTGATCGATAAATCTGCTGATAAGATTGTGAAGTCAGTGAAAGCAACGGGTGCCATTGTAAGTGGTCCTATTCCGCTGCCTACACAAAAGAAAATTTTTACAGTTTTAAAATCTCCTCATGTCAATAAAAAAGCAAGAGAGCAATTTAAATTGTGTTCATATAAAAGATTGATGGATATCTACAGCTCTAGTTCAAAAACAGTTGACGCTCTGATGAAGCTTGAGTTACCAAGTGGTGTTGATGTAGAAATTAAAGTATAAAGAAATGATAGGTGCTATAGGAAAAAAGATAGGAATGACTTCCATATTTACTGAAAATGGTAAAAAGGAAGCTTGTACGGTTGTTGCTTTTGAGCCAAACGTAATTACGCAAGTTAAAACGCACGAAAAAGAAGGGTATAATGCCATTCAGATTTCTTCGATTGAGAAGAAAGATAAAAGTTCTAATAGTCCCGAGAAAGGTCATTTTGCCAAAGCTAAAACAACACCTAAACGTGTTACTGTTGAAGTAAGAGACTTTCAAGGTGAAGTATCACTTGGAGATTCTTTTGGAGTAGAAATATTCGAAGAAGGTGAATTTGTAGATGTCGTAGGTACATCAAAAGGTAAAGGCTTTCAAGGTGTTGTTAAAAGACACGGATTCAGCGGTGTTGGTGAATCAACTCACGGTCAACATAATAGATTAAGGGCTCCTGGTTCACTGGGTGCGGGATCAACTCCTTCTCGTGTATTTAAAGGTACCCGTATGGCTGGTCAGATGGGTAATGTGAGAGTTAAAATGCAGAATTTAAGAATCTTGAAAGTAGATGCTGAAAAAAACTTATTGGTAATTGGCGGTGCTTTACCAGGGCATAAAGGTTCATACGTAATTATTGAAAAATAAAATGAAATTAAAGGTATTAAATACATCAGGTGATGACACTGGAAAGCAAGTAAGTCTTCCAAAAGAAATATTTGGAATAGAGCCTAACGATCATGCTATTTATCTTGATGTAAAACAATATTTAGCGGGCCAGAGACAAGGTACACACTCTTCAACAGAAAAAGGTGCAGTTAGAGGCTCTACTCGTAAAATTAAAAAGCAAAAAGGTACGGGTACAGCCAGAGCAGGATCAATTAAATCTGGTGTTTTTGTTGGTGGTGGACGTATGCATGGACCTCGTCCACGAGATTATAGCTTCAAATTAAATAAAAAATTAAAGCAATTGGCCCGTCTATCAGCTCTATCCCATAAAGCTAAAGATAAAGGTATTATGGTTATTGATTCTATAGCTATTGAATCACCAAAAACTAAAGACTATTTAAATGTTTTAAATAATCTAAAAGTAGCGGACTCTAAAACATTGCTACTTACTCCGGATTACAACAAAAATGTTTATTTGTCTTCAAGAAATATACCCAATGCACAAGTAATGAATATTACGGATGTAAATACTTATAGTATTTTACACGCATCCAATATCATCCTTGTTGAAGGTTCTATTAATAAATTAAAAGAGACATTAAGTTAAGATGGCAACATTAGTAAAACCCCTTATAACCGAAAAAATGTCCTTACTAAGCGAAGGTAAAGGACAGTATGGTTTTAGAGTAGCTCTTAACGCTACTAAACCTGAGATAAAAGCAGAGATAGAAAAAATGTATGCTGTTGAGATTACCAAAATTAGAACGTTAATCGTTGCTGGTAAACGAAAAAGCAGATTTACCAAATCAGGTGTGTCTAATGGAAAGGCCAGTAACTATAAAAAAGCTATTGTTAGTCTAAAAGTCGGACAAACCATAGATTTTTACGAAAATATATAAGCTGAAAAATGGGAATTAAAAGAATAAATCCAGTAACACCTGGTCAGCGTTTTAAATTAGCTGTAACCTTTGAAGCGTTAACAGCAAGTAAACCAGAAAAGAGTCTTTTGGCTCCACTAAAAAAGTCTGGGGGTAGAAACGATACAGGTAAAATGACCATGAGAAATCGTGGTGGTGGACACAAAAGAAGATACCGTATTATTGATTTTAAACGTAATCGATATGAAACAGCAGAAGTACTCACTGTAGAATATGATCCTAACAGAACCGCATTTATATCATTAGTTCAATACACTGATGGTGAAAAACGATACATTGTTGCTCCAAAAGGGATTAAGGTTGGTCAAAAAATTTCATCTGGTCCAGGTTCTTCACCGGATAATGGTAATGCTTTACCTTTAAAAGAAATACCATTGGGAACAACTGTTCATAACATTGAGATGAAGCCTGGGAGAGGTGCTGAATTGTGCAGAAGTGCTGGAACTAGTGCCCAATTAGTAGCAAGAGATGGTAAATATGCTGTCATAAAGTTACCGTCAGGTGAGAGTAGAATGATACTAACAACTTGTTTAGCAACTGTTGGTGAAGTTTCTAATGGTGATCATCAATTAGAAATATCGGGGAAGGCCGGTAGAAGTAGATGGTTAGGTAGAAGGCCGCGTACACGTCCTGCCGCAATGAACCCTGTAGATCACCCTCAAGGTGGTGGTGAAGGTCGTTCTAAAGGAGGGCAAGCAAGAACCAGAAAAGGAACGATGTCTAAAGGTTTAAAAACAAGAAATAAAAAGAAAATATCTTCTAGATTAATTTTAGAAAGAAAACGTAAATAAGTATGCCTAGATCATTAAAAAAAGGACCATTTGTTCACTATAAACTTCAACGTAAAGTTGATACGATGAACGAAGGAAGCAAGAAGTCAGTTATTAAGACTTGGAGTAGAGCTTCACTCATTACTCCAGATTTTATTGGACATACCTTTGCCGTTCATAATGGTAATAAATTTATTCCCGTTTATGTGACCGAAAATATGGTAGGACATAAATTAGGTGAATTTTCTCCAACTAGAACATTTAAAGGTCATCAAGCTAAAAAGTAATCATGGAAGCAATTGCTAAATTAAATAATTGTCCGATGTCTCCTCGTAAGATGAGACTTGTTGTTGATCAAATTAGAGGTCAGCGTGTTGAGGATGCGTTAAATACTTTAAAATACAGTCAAAAGAGAATATATGCTGAAAAAGTTGAGAAACTTTTAAAGTCAGCGATTGCAAATTGGCAACAAGTAAATGACGAACGTGTTGATGAGACCACCGGCCTAATAGTAAAAGAAGTTTTTGTGGATTCTGGGAGAATGCTTAAACGTATTCAACCTGCACCTCAAGGTAGAGCTCATCGAATACGAAAAAGATCAAATCATATTACCCTAAAAGTGGATAGTGTGACTTCAGACATTAATACAGAGGAATCAAATTCAGAAGAATAATAAATGGGACAGAAAGTAAATCCAATAGGTCTTAGGTTAGGTATCGTTCGTGGTTGGGAAAGCAACTGGTTCGGAGGAAAAGAGTTTGGCGAAAAACTTGCAGAAGACAATCAAATCCGTAAATACCTCAACGCACGTATGCCGAGAGCAGGTATTTCTAAAATACTTATTGAGCGAATGCTCAAGCGAATCATTATCACGGTCCATACTTCAAGGCCAGGTATAATTATTGGAAAAGGGGGATCGGAAGTTGATAAACTGAAAGAAGAAATTAAAAAATTAACCAAAAAAGATGTTCAAATCAACATTTTTGAGGTTAAAAGACCGGAGTTAGATGCCATGTTAGTAGGTCAGTCTATCGCTCAACAGATTGAGGGCAGAGTTAATTTTAAACGAGCAATTAAAATGGCAATCGGATCTACAATGAGAATGGGTGCTCAAGGTATCAAAATAATGGTATCTGGTCGTTTAAATGGTGCTGAGATGGCAAGAACTCAACAGTTTAAAGAAGGAAGAATTCCACTTCATACATTTAGAGCTGATGTTGACTATGCATTGTCGGAAGCTTTAACGGTATACGGTAAAATCGGAGTTAAAGTTTGGATATTTAAAGAAGAAGTTTTTGGTAAGCGTGATTTATCCATCAATATGGGTATGGGCGAACCCAAACAACAAAGAGATAAAAGAGGCGGGAACGATAGAAGAAGAATTAAAAAGTAATAAGACATCATTATGTTATCTCCAAAGAGAATAAAATATAGAAAACGTCAGAAAGGTAGAGTTAAAGGTATTGCAGGTAGAGGTCATCGTGTTCAATTTGGTGATTTCGGTTTGAAATCATTAGAGCCTCATTGGATAACTTCCAGACAAATAGAAGCAGCTAGGATTGCTCTAAATCGTTACATGAAAAGAGAAGGTAAGGTTTGGATACGTATATTCCCTGATAAACCTGTTACAAAAAAGCCAGCTGAAGTTCGTATGGGAAAAGGTAAAGGTTCACCTGAGTATTGGGTAGCTGTTATTAAACCAGGTACGATCATTTTCGAAGTAGATGGTGTAAGCGAGGAAATTGCCAAAGAAGCTATGAGATTAGCTGCTCAAAAACTTCCAGTAACCACCAAATTTGTTGTTAGACCAGATTATAGCGCTTAATTATTATGCAATATCAAGATATAAAAAATTTGACTGAAAAAGAACTTCACCTTAATCTAAAGGATGAAAGAGCTCAACTTCAAAAAATGAAGTTCAGTCATGCAGTGTCTCCTATCGAAAACCCTCATAAAATTAGAGTGGTTCGTAAGACTATTGCTAAATATTTAACAGAGATAAATAGACGTAGAAACGAAAATAAAGCTTAGTGATGGAAAGAAATTTTAGAAAAGAAATTGTAGGGATTGTTAAGAGTAACAAAATGGAAAAAACGATCACGGTATCCGTTGAACGTAAAATGAAACACCCGAAGTACAAGAAGTTCGTAAAATCTACGGCAAAATTCAAGGCTCATGATGAGAAAAATGAATGCAATGAAAATGACATCGTTCGTATTATGGAAACTAGGCCATTAAGTAAAGATAAGCGCTGGAGATTAGTAGAAATTATAGAAAGAGCAAAATAAGATGATACAACAAGAATCAAGACTGAAAGTTGCCGATAACAGCGGTGCTAAAGAAGTGCTCTGCATACGTGTACTTGGAGGTACAAAAAGGAGATATGCTTCTGTTGGCGATAAAATTATTGTAACGGTTAAAGATGCCATGCCTGCAGGTAATATCAAAAAGGGTACTGTCTCAAGAGCAGTTGTGGTGAGAACCAAAAAAGAGTTTAGAAGACCAGATGGTTCTTATATTCGCTTTGATGATAATTCTTGTGTTTTACTAACAGCCAATGATGAGCCTAGAGCTACACGTATTTTTGGTCCTGTAGCACGTGAATTGAGAGATAAAAAATTTATGAAAATTGTATCACTAGCACCTGAAGTATTATAATCATGAGAAGGAAATACAATAAAATACCTAAACTACATATCCGAAAAGGAGATACTGTTAAAGTCTTATCAGGAAATGATAAAAATAAAACAGGAGAGGTTAAACTAATTAACTTAAAAGAAAGAACAGCTATTGTAGATGGTGTTAATATGGTGACCAAACACAGAAAGCCTGATGCTGACAATCCAAATGGATCCATTGTTAAGTTAGAGTCTCCAGTAAGAGTGTCTAAACTTCAACTTATGGTTAACGGTGAAGCTACACGTATCGGAAGAAAAGTTAACGAAAATGGGAAATTGCAACGATTTTCTAAAAAAACGGGTGATTTTATAAATAATTAATATGAAACCAAGATTAAGAGAAAGATTCGAAACGGAGTTGGTTGCTAAATTAAAGGAAAAGCACAACTATAAAAATGTGATGCAAATTCCTAAATTGTCAAAAATATGCCTTAATCAAGGTGTAGGTGATGGAGTTGCCGATAAAAAACTAGTAGATACAGCGGTTGAAGAAATGTCGATAATTGCTGGTCAAAAAGCGGTGCCAACATATTCCAAAAAGGCAATCTCTAATTTCAAATTGAGAGAAGATATGCCCATAGGATGTCGAGTGACACTAAGAGGAGATAGAATGTACGAATTTTTAGATAGATTTATAACAGTATCTCTACCTCGAGTACGTGATTTTAATGGAATTAGCGATAAGGGTTTTGATGGAAGAGGTAATTACTCCATGGGTGTTACTGAGCAAATAATCTTTCCTGAGATAGACATTGACAAAGTATCTCGAATTAATGGTATGGACATCACGTTTGTTACAACTGCAAAAACAGATGTTGAATGCCACAGTTTATTAACAGAATTAGGACTACCATTCATAAAAAAATAAAAGAAAATGGCAAAAGAATCAATGAAGGCAAGACAGCGAAAAAGAGAACATGCTGTAAAAACCTATGCCGATAAAAGAGCTGCTCTAAAAGAAGCAGGAGACTACGAAGGTTTACAAAAACTTCCTAGAAATGCATCACCTACTCGATTAAGAAATAGATGCTCAGCTACGGGAAGACCGCGTGGTTACATGAGAGATTTTGGTATTTCTAGAAACGTATTTAGGGAAATGGCCTCCAAAGGTTTAATCCCAGGTATAACTAAAGCAAGTTGGTAATATTATGAGTAAAATTACAGATCCAATCGCAGATTTTTTAACACGAGTAAGAAATGGTATCAAAGCTAACCATCGAATAGTTGATATACCTGCTTCAAATATTAAAAAAGCCATTACACAAGTTTTATTTGATAAAGGATATATCCTTAATTATAAATTTGATGAAACTTCTGGTCCACAGGGGACCATCAAAATCGCTTTGAAATATCATCCTACAACCAAAATATCAGCTATCCGTGAGCTTAAAAGAGTTAGTAAACCTGGATTAAGACAATACAGAAATGCAGAAGAACTGCCTCGTGTATTGAATGGATTAGGTATTGCTATTGTTTCTACTTCTAAAGGTGTAATGACAGACAAAGAAGCTAGAACACAGCATGTCGGAGGAGAAGTATTATGTTTCGTATCCTAATTATATAAATTAAAGAAAGATGTCACGAATAGGAAATAACCCGATAGCAATTCCATCAGGAGTTGAAGTTAAGGTAGAAAATAATGTGGTTATAGTCAAAGGACCTAAAGGGGAGCTTAGCCAAGATTACACTCATGTTCAGGTTAAAGTTGAAGAAAATCAAGTTTTCGTCACAAGAAATGGTGAAAGTAAAGAAGAGAAATCAAAGCATGGTTTATATCGATCTCTTATCAGTAACTGTATAGAAGGAGTTAGTAATGGTTTCAAAACTGAACAAGAATTAGTTGGAGTTGGTTACAGAGCTAATGTAACAGGTCAATTATTAGAGCTTAATCTAGGATATTCGCACACCATATTCATGCAGATTCCTGATGAAGTTAAAGTTTCAACAGAGGCTGTGAAGGGGCAACCACCTCTAGTTACTTTCGAAAGTATTGATAAACAACTAGTTGGACAAGTAGCTGCCAAATTGAGAAGTTTAAGACCACCTGAGCCATATAAGGGTAAAGGAATCAAGTTCAAAGGAGAACAATTAAGAAGAAAAGCAGGTAAGACTGCAGCAAAATAAGTTAGGTTATTATGATTAAAAGTAAAGCAACCAGAAGAGCTAAAATCAAAGCTAGAATAAGAAGCAAAGTTCAGGGAACAGCTGATATGCCTAGATTATGTGTTTTTAGAAGTAATAAAGCCATTTATGTGCAACTTATAGATGATACAAAGGGTACTACCTTATTGTCTAGCTCATCTTCAGGACTGGATAAAGGGACTAAATCTGAAATCGCAAGAGAAGTAGGGAAGTCGATAGCAGCTAAAGCAACTGCAAACGGTATAGAATCTGTTAAATTTGATAGAAATGGATATTTATACCACGGGAGAATTAAAAATTTAGCAGAAGGAGCTCGTGAGGGTGGTTTAAAATTCTAATAAAATGGCAACACAAACATTAAAACAAGTAAGAACTACAGATCTTGAATTAAAAGAAACAGTAGTAAATATCAACCGAGTAGCTAAAGTTACTAAAGGGGGTAGAACATTTAGTTTCAACGCAATTGTAGTTGTAGGCGACGGTAACGGTATTGTAGGTCACGGCCTAGGTAAAGCTGGTGAAGTTATTGATGCAATACAAAAGGGTATTGAAGATGCGAAAAAGAATTTAATCAAAGTTCCATTAAATAACAATACTATTCCACATGAGCAATATGGTAAATATTCTGGGGGAAAAGTATTCATGAAACCTGCCTCGAATGGTACTGGAGTAATCGCAGGTGGTGCTATGCGTGCTGTATTTGAAAGTGCGGGTGTACATGATGTGTTAGCAAAGTCTAAAGGATCTTCTAATCCACATAATGTGGTTAAAGCCACCATTGACGCTTTGTCTAAACTAAGAGATGCTTATACAGTTGCTGAGCAACGTGGAACGAATTTGAATAAAGTGTTTAACGGATAAAATGATGGGAAAGTTAAAAATAACACAAATTAAAAGTTCGATAAGACGACCAGAAGATCAGAAAAGAACTTTAATTGCTTTAGGTATAAAAAAATTAAACAAAGCAAGAGTGGTTGAAGAGTCACCAGCTGTTAATGGAATGATTCGTAAAGTTGAACACTTATTAAAAATAGAAAAAGTATAGTTATGAATTTGCATAGTTTGAAACCAGCTGAAGGTTCGGTTAAAAAAGAAAAAAGAATAGCTAGAGGGCAAGGATCTGGAAGAGGGGGAACTTCAACTAAAGGTCATAAAGGTGCTCAATCTAGAACAGGATATAGTCGGTCTGTAGGTTTTGAAGGAGGACAAATGCCACTTCAAAGAAGGATTCCAAAGTTTGGTTTTAAAAATCCTACTCGCATTGAATATGTTGGAATTAATCTTGATAGGCTTCAAGAATTTGTTGATAAAACCAAGGCTACTGAAATAACAACAGCTTCTCTCATTGAAGCTAATGTTATTAAAAAGACACAAATTGTTAAAATTTTGGGTAGAGGAGAACTTACTAGCAAAGTAGATGTGAAGGTGAATGCCTTTACCAAAACGGCGAAAGCTGCAATAGAAAAAGCTGGAGGAACAGCTGAGGTGATATAGATTTATGAAAAAGTTAATAAGTACTATAAAAAATATTTTTTCAATTGAGGATTTAAGAACACGGCTTCTTAATCTTTTTCTTCTACTTGTAATCTATCGAATAGGTACATTTATTGTAATCCCTGGTGTCGATCCATTGATTCTGAATGATCCTAATTTTTATGGTAATAAGGAGTCGGGTGGTTTTTTAGGTCTTGTTAACACTTTTTCAGGTGGAGCTTTTGATCGAGTGTCTATTTTTGCTTTGGGTATAATGCCGTACATTTCTGCATCCATTGTAATACAGCTCCTAACGGTTGCTGTGCCTACATTCCAGAAAATGCAAAAAGAAGGAGAGGATGGTAGAAGAAAAATAAATGCAATCACTCGTTATTTGACAATCGCCATAACCTCTGTTCAAGGTATAGCTTATTTGATTAATTTGAAATCAAATTCAGGTTCTGGTAAACCATTAGCATTAATGTCAGAGACTTCTGATGCCCTAGGTTGGACTACTTTTCTTATTATAGGAACTCTAGTATTAGTTGCCGGGACGATGTTTACCATGTGGCTAGGGGAGAGGATAACAGATAGAGGAGTTGGAAATGGTATATCGATTATTATCATGGTTGGTATTATAGCTCGTCTTCCATCAACATTATTAGCTGAAATTATTGATCGTTTTGGAGGTAGTCAGGTTATGTTACTTATTGTGGAACTGGTGATTTGGGTAGTTGTAATATTAGCTGTTATTGCTTTAGTTCAAGCAACTCGAAGAATACCTGTGCAGTATGCAAAACGTATTGTAGGTAATAAACAAATGGGAGGAGTTAGACAATATTTGCCCCTTAAAGTGAACGCTGCAGGAGTAATGCCTATTATCTTTGCACAAGCTTTGATGTTTCTTCCTGGGTCTGCAGCTAGAATTCCAGGTTTAGAAGATTCTGCTTTTTTGACATCACTATCTCGACCCGATGAAATTGGGTATAATATTTTAACTTTTGTTTTAATTGTATTATTTACCTATTTCTATACTGCTATTACCATTAATCCAAATCAAATTGCGGATGACTTAAAAAGAAATGGTGGTTTTATTCCTGGTGTAAAACCCGGAAGAAAAACTGCAAACTTTATTGGCTCAGTGATGTCTCGCATCACATTACCCGGTTCTGTTTTTTTAGGTATAGTTGCTATTACACCATTTTTTGCAATTAAGGTAGGTGTAAATGATCAATTTGCTCAGTTTTATGGCGGTACATCATTACTCATTATGGTAGGTGTTGTTTTAGATACATTGCAACAGGTAGAACAGTATTTAATCATGAGACATTACGATGGACTCATGAAAACAGGAAGAATTAAAGGCAGATCCTCTGTTGGAGGTGCCATGACAGGTTAGTTTGTATAAAAGAATAAAAAAAAGTAAATTTGCAGCCCTTTAAAAATGGCAAAACAACAAGCAATTAAGCAAGATGGTGTAATCACCGAAGCATTGTCCAACGCGATGTTTAGAGTGAAGCTACAAAATGGACACGAAATAGTGGCTACCATCAGTGGTAAGATGCGCATGTATTATATCCGTATTCTTCCTGGCGATAAAGTGCAAGTTGAGATGTCACCATATGATTTGACAAGGGGTAGAATTAGCTACAGATATAAATAACATAATGAAAGTTAGAACATCAGTTAAAAAAAGGTCTAGTGATTGTAAAATTGTTAGAAGAAAGGGGCGTGTTTACGTCATTAATAAGAAAAATCCAAGATTTAAACAAAGACAAGGATAAACCATGGCACGTATAGCAGGAATAGATTTACCTAAAGGTAAAAGAGGAGTAGTAGGACTTACCTACATTCACGGTATTGGAAGCAGTAGAGCTTCATATATATTATCTGAAGCTAAAGTAAGTGAAGATAAAAAAGTTCAAGACTGGACTGATAGTGACATCTCAGGAATACGTGATGTTATATCAAAAGGTTTTAAAGTTGAAGGTGAACTTCGATCTGAAGTTCAAATGAATATCAAGCGTCTCATGGATATTGGATGCTACAGAGGACTCAGACACAGAAAAGGATTGCCACTGCGAGGACAGCGTACCAAAAATAATGCTCGTACACGCAAGGGAAAGAAAAAAACAATGGCTAATAAGAAAAAAGCACCGAAATAATTAAAACATGGCAGGTAGTAAAAAAACAGTAAAAAAGAGAAAAGTTGTTATTGATGCAAATGGTTTTGCATATGTAAAATCTACTTTCAATAACATCATAGTATCTATTACAAATAGCCAAGGACAAGTAATCTCTTGGAGTAGTGCAGGTAAAATGGGTTTTAGAGGTTCTAAAAAGAACACACCTTATGCAGCTCAAGTTGCAGCTCAAGACTGTGCTAAGGTTGCTGTTGACTTAGGTCTCAAAAAAGTAGAAGTACTTGTCAAAGGACCTGGAGCAGGAAGAGAATCAGCTATTCGTACATTAAGTCAGTCTGGTCTTGAAGTTTCTGCTATTCGAGATGTAACACCACTTCCACACAATGGTTGTAGACCTCCTAAAAGAAGAAGAGTATAATTATTAGGGTAATATAAAATAGAAATATAATGGCAAGATACAGAGGACCCAAAGCAAAAATTGCACGTAAATTTAGAGAACCCATTTTTGGGCCATCTAAGGCATTGGAGAAAAAAAATTACCCTCCAGGTCAGCATGGAAATTCCCGAAGAAGAGGAAAGAAATCAGAATATGCAATGCAATTAGCTGAAAAACAAAAAGCGAAGTATACCTATGGTATTCTTGAGAAGCAATTTTCGCTAACTTTTGATAAAGCTGCTCGTAAAAAAGGAATTACAGGAGAGAACCTCCTTAAGTTTTTGGAGGCGAGATTAGATAATACAGTATTCAGATTAGGAATCGCTCCAACGCGTAGAAGTGCCAGACAATTAGTAGGTCACAAACATGTTCGCGTCAATGGTGTGATTACTAATATTCCTTCATATCAATTAAAGCCTGGGGATATAGTAGAAGTAAGAGAGAAGTCAAAATCACTAGAGCTTATAAGCGATTCAACTGCAGCTAACCGATCTTTTAATTGGTTAGATTTTGATAAGACAACACTAACAGGTACATTCTTAAACTATCCCGAACGAGCGGATATACCTGAGAATATAAAAGAACAATTAATCGTAGAACTTTACTCCAAGTAATAAAATGGCAATATTAGATTTTCAACAACCTGATAAGGTTATCATGCATAAAGAAACTGCCAATTATGGTATGTTCGAATTCAGTCCATTAGAAAGAGGTTATGGTGTTACCGTTGGTAATGCTATGCGAAGAATTCTACTCTCTTCTTTGGAGGGTTGGGCAATCACATCAATTAGAATACCTAGTGTAGATCATGAGTTTACTACAATTAAAGGGGTGCTAGAAGATGTTACTGAAATAGTATTAAACTTAAAACAAGTTCGATTCAAAAAATTAATCGATTCAAACGATTCAGAAAAGATTTTTGTTTCCATCAAAGGAAAAGAGCAATTTCAAGCTGGAGAAATTTCAAGGTATACCAACGCATTTGAAATATTGAATCCTGATTTTGTCATTTGTTCTATGGAACCTTATGTCAATTTTGAAATTGAACTTACGGTAGAAAAAGGTAGAGGTTATGTTGCGGCTGAAGACAACAGTTCAGATACTGCTCCTCTTGGTGAAATCGCTATTGATTCGATTTTCACACCTATCAAAAATGTGAAATATCATGTAGAGGATTTTAGAGTAGAGCAAAAAACGGATTATGAGAAATTAGTGTTTGAAGTAAAGACTGATGGATCAATACATCCTGAAGAAGCACTCAAAGAGGCTTCTAAAATTATGATGAGACATTTAGTATTATTCTCTGATGAGAGTATTTTAGAAGATACTCAAGTTCAATCACAAAAAAGTGAGGTAGACGAGAATATGCTTCACATGCGTAAAATATTAAAAACCTCCTTATCTGATTTGGATCTTTCAGTGAGAGCATACAATTGTTTAAAAGCTGCAGAAATACGAACTCTGGGTGAGTTAGTAAGTTTCCACATTGAAGATCTATTGAAGTTTAGAAATTTTGGTAAAAAGTCCTTAACAGAATTAGAAGATTTTGTTAAAGATAAAGGATTAAATTTCGGTATGGATGTTTCAAAGTATAACCTTGAAGACGAATAATAGTAAACAAAAATGAGGCACGGAAAAAAATTCAACCATTTAGGTAGAAAAAAAGGTCATAGAGAAGCTATGCTAAGTAATATGGCATCTTCGCTTCTTACACACAAACGTATATTTACTACAACAGCAAAAGCTAAAGCTTTGCGGGTTTATGTAGAACCATTGATTACAAAATCTAAAGATAATACAACCCACTCTAGGAGAGTAGTTTTTGGTTATTTGCAAAGTAAAGATGCTGTAAACGAATTATTTACTGCCATTGCTCCTAAAGTTGCTGATAGACCAGGAGGATATACACGTATTTTAAAAACCCATAATCGTCTTGGTGATAATGCAGACATGTGTATGATGGAGTTAGTAGATTTCAATGAAGCTATGCTTGAGGCCAAATCTTCTAAAACTTCTGCCAAATCTGGTGCTAAACGTACACGCCGTGGCAAGAAAACGGATAAGGTCGCAGACAAGGTCAAGGAAACTACAGACACACCAGTGGTAGAAGATAGTGCAATCGAAGACGCTGTTGTTGTTGAAAATTCACCTGAAAATTCAGCCCCAGCTGCCAAAACAAAGAAAGCTGCACCTAAAAAAGCAGCCACGAAAAAAGACGAAGAAAAATAATCTTTTTCTATATTAATAGATTTTAAAGCTCAAACCGTATCGGTTTGAGCTTTTTTATTTAATCAAATTTGATTATGTAAAATATCTAAAGTCTTGTCCGGCCTTTATGCTACAAACAGTATGATACATCAATTGAATACACCTTTCAATATCTGAATAAGCCACTGTTTCAACAGTTGTATGCATGTACTTTAAAGGCAAAGAAATTAGTGCAGATGCAACTCCCTTATCACTATATGCAAAGGCATCTGTATCGGTACCAGTACTTCTACTTGCCGCTTGTTTCTGAAGGGTGATATTCTGGTCTTTTGCTACTTCTAGGATGAGTTGTAATAAGTTGTTTTGAACTGCAGGTCCAGTTGTTACCGCAGGTCCGCCTCCGCAGGAGGTATCTCCTTGCTCTTTTTTATTATACATTGGACTTTGTGTGTCGTGGGTTACATCCGTAATGATAGCAACGTCTGGTTTTAATCTTCTACTGACCATTTCAGCTCCTCTTAGACCAATTTCTTCTTGTACTGAATTTACAATGTATAGGGTAAATGGGAGCTTTTTCTTATTCTCTTTCAATAATCGAGCAACTTCTGCAATCATAAATCCACCACCTCTATTGTCTATTGCTCTAGCTACTACATACTTTTGATTGAGTTCCATCATTTCTGCATCGAAAGTTACGACAGTTCCTACATCAATACCCATAGCAAGTACTTCTTTTTTATTCGATGCTCCCACATCAATCGTCAGATTTTTAAGTGACGGCTTTTCTTCTCGTTCTCTGTTGCGAACATGAATGGCTGGCCAACCAAATACACCATCTACTTTTCCATTCTCAGTATGTAATTTGACACGCATACTGGGAGCAATCTGGTGATCACTTCCACCATTTCGTATGACATAGATATACCCTTTATCATCTATATAATTTACAAACCATGCTATTTCGTCTGCATGAGCTTCCAATACTACCTTATATTCTTTTCCAGGATTAATAACCCCTACTACTGATCCGTACACATCTACTTCATATTCATCAATATATGGTTTAAGATATTCTAACCATACTTTTTGACCTGCTGTTTCAAAACCAGTAGGTGAATTTGCATTGAGGTAGTCTTTTAAAAACGTTTTACTTTCTTTTCTCATGGGTGTCAAAGTTATTATATTGAAAGAAGTTGGACAATGATTGTTTTCTAATAATTATATCACTTCAAAAATTGAACAAAAATCATATCCAAATATGACGAAAATCATATTTTAACGATAGAATTTCGTTCACACATAAGCGAACATTGTGAGGATAAAAAAAATATAGATATGATTATGTTTAGAATTGTTTTGTTTTTTAGTTTGATAAGTATTTTAGGTTCGGCCTTTTCCCAAACGGATGGTCAAGTGTTAACTAGAGTCGATGGAGGAGCAAGTTGGTCGGATCCAACGGGATCTAATATTTATTCTCAAGATGGCTCAATCAATGAACATAGAACAGTAACATTGGGAACAGACACTGTAAGTTTCATATCCAATGCTATTAACGGTTTTAACATAGATGGTGCAACTTTTAGCGTTGATGGAGATCATCACAGACTTGGAGTGGGAACTACAGACCCTACATCAGGAATACATATAAATACTTCTATAGCTTACCCTATGAGGTTATTTATAGCATCAGATCCATCTATTTCAACAACCACTTTGGGGGATGATGATTATATACTTCGGGTAAATGCTCAGATGGTTGATGCTAATATAACTCTCCCAGACCCGACTTCATGTAGAGGTCGTGTTTATGAAATTTATAAGACTAATAATACCAATTCTATGATTTTTTCTCGTCCTATTAGTGGTCAAAATACATGGACTGCTCGTGTCTATATTAAAATTATTTCAGATGGTACTGGATGGATTTTACTAGAAGAGCATTGAACGCATATTTTAACTCAATTTATTATTAACCCATCCTTTTACCAAAATAGTTAGCCGATCAGTGAGGTAGTACATCACTGGAACAATGACTAAAGTCAAGAACGTAGAAAAAATCAATCCATAGATTACAGCCCACGCCATGGGTCCCCAAAAGTCAGCATTTTGTCCACCCCAATATAACTCCGGATTCCCATGAGTTAAAAGTCCTACAAAATTGATATTTAATCCAATGGCGAGTGGGAATAAACCCAAAACAGTAGTTATAGCTGTAAGCAATACAGGCCTCAAACGTGTTCTGCCTGATTCTACAATCGTTTCTTTAATTTCTGGAATAGTAAGTACTTCCTTTGCATCCATACCCTTGGCTACTTTTTTTCTTTTTCGAAGCAGATTGGTGTAGTCTATAAGTACTATCGCATTATTTACTACAATACCTGCTAAAGAAATAATACCAATTCCGGTCATCATTCCAGAGAAAGTAGTTTGTGTAAGTGAGAAAGCTAGAAAAACACCAACAGTACTCATAACGACTGATAACAAAATGATGAATGGTCCAGCAATGGAATTAAATTGTGATACAATGATTAAAAAAATTAAGAATACGGCAATCATCATAGCTCCACCTAAAAAGGCCAATGATTCTGCTTGTTCTTCTTGCTCACCTGTAAATTTGAATTCATAGCCACTTCGGATATCGTGATCGGCTAATATATCTTTGTACTGAGCCACTATTTCATTAGCATTTCCACCTTCTTCAACTTCTGAATATATGGAAATAACACGATCCATATCTTTACGTTTAATGGATCCATAGGTCGAATTATAGTTTGCTGTTACAACGGCTGATATGGGTACTTGGCTTATCTTTCCGTTGGCCGGATTACGGAACGTGATTCGCGTATTCAATAAATTATTGAGGTTATATCGGTACTTATCTTTAAATCGAAGTTGAATCTTGTAATCATCTTCACCTTCTTTATATTTAGAAATCTCCTTACCGAGTAGGGCTGTTCGGATTGTCCCTGCAATTTGCATTGTACTAAGTCCAAAACGTCTTGCGGCTTCTTGATTAATGGTTACTTCTAACATGGGTTTACCTAATTCTAGATCGGTTTTAAGCTGATCTACGCCTTTGAGGTTGGCATTTTCCATTTTCTTTTTGATCTTTTCAACCTCTTCAATCAGAACTAAGTAATCCTCACCTTTAACTTCTACATTGATCGGTTTTCCAACTGGGGGACCCATATTATCTTTACCTACAGTGATTTGAGCTTTAGGATAATCTTTTATGGCCTCTTTGATATTGCCCATAATCTCTGAAGTATTGATATCGGATAAAAAGACTCGCTTTTCGTATTCGTAAAAAGAAACGGTAATTCTTGCTTTGTTAGGGGAAGATCCCATGCTTGGGCTACCTCCATTAGGGTCTGCAGTCTTTTCACCTACTTGAGTTAGAATAGCTTCCACTATGACACTATCTTTCTGAACAGCTTTTGCTATACGCTTTTCTAATTCTTTCGATATTTCATTGGTGGTATTAATATCAGTGCCTAATGGTGTTTCGATAAATACATTGACATAGTTGGGTTGATTGTCTGGGAAAAATACAATTGGGGGAGGATTGATGGCAAATGTCATGATAGAAACGACAAAAACTATAATCATTCCAATCATAAATAGAATGGGTTTCCATCCAGATAATGCATATTTAATAAATTGAGCATATTTATTTTCTATACGTGGCATGGTCTCTTTCATGAACCAATTCCCCCATGGTGTTAGTGCATAACGGTTGAGGACCGAAATCAGAATTACAGTTATAAAGAGACCTCCCAATAAATTAAAAGAGGATACGTACAAAAGAACGGAGATTAGAATTAATAAGCCATTACGAATCCAAAATTTCTTATTAGGTGATTTTTCAGAATTGCCAATTTTTATTAAATCTGAGGTTAATACAGGATTAATTACTAAGGCCACAAACAATGATGAGGAGAGTACAATGATTAGGGTAATAGGGAGATATTTAAAAAATTCGCCCATTAGGCTTGGCCAAAACATGAGAGGAATGAATGCCGCTACAGTAGTTGCCGTTGATGCTATGATTGCCGTTGCTACCTCACCTGTTCCTTCTTTGGATGCTTGATCTCTAGTCTTGCCTTTTTCAGAGTATAGCCTGTAAACATTTTCTACGATAACTATACCATTATCAACCAGCATACCTAAAGCAAGAATTAATGAAAATAGGACCATCATATTGAGTGTGGTTCCACTAAAATTCAAAATAGCAATTCCCATCAACATACTAAGTGGTATGGCAATTCCCACAAACAAGGAGTTCCTAACACCTAAGAAGAAAACAAGAACACCAATTACAAGTAATACTCCCATGATGATACTATTCTCCAAATTAGTAATCATGTTTTTGGTCATTTTACTTTGATCATTTGTGATGACAATTTCCAAGTCTTTTGGAAATATTCCTTGTTTAGCTTTTTTGACAATGTCCTGAATACTCGCAGCAGCTTCAATTAAATTTCCACCACTTTTTTTCTTGATATCAAGCGTTACTACTGGATTTCCATTGAGTCTAGCAAAACTCGTTGGTTCTTTCTGACCGAATTTCACACTTCCGATATCTCGGAGATAGACAATGTTTTGGAATTCATTTTTAACAATAATATTCTCAATATCCTTCCAATCTTTAAATTCACCTGCGATTCGAATATTTCGTCGAGTAATAGATTCATTTTCAATACTTTTAATATCACCACCCGACATGGTTACATTTTCATTACGAATGGCATTTTCAATATCAAACAATGAAATTTGAAGTGCCTCCATTTTGACACGATCAATAGAAACCTCTACTTCATCTTCAGACAATCCAGTAATATCAACTGAAGATATTGCTGATAGATTTTCTATTTTGTCTTGAAGATATTCAGCATATTCTTTGAGTTTGTTTTGAGGGTAATCTCCAGAAACATTGACATTCATTACGGGAAACTCTGAAAAATCCATTTCCATTACGCTTGGATCTGCGGGTAGGTCATTGGGGAGATCAATTTTTGCACGATCAATAGCATCTTTTACCTCTAGTACGGCTTTTTCACCTTCTACACTTAATTCAAATTCAGCAACGATGATCGAAAAATCCTGAATACTAGTACTGGTAAGTTTTTTGAGTCCAGAAATGGTATTTAATTCTTTTTCAATGGGTCGGGAAACTAAATTTTCCATATCTATAGGAGAGTTGCCCGGATATGCCGTATTAATATATACGATGGGTTGTTTTACTTCTGGAAAACTCTCTTTAGGCATCGATTTATAGCTACTAACACCTATGATGCTAATGATTCCAATTATGACATATACTGATATTTTATTGTTAACTGCCCACGATGAGAGTTTAAACTCCTTGATTATTTCTTGAATTCTCTTTGACATTGAATTTCTATTTTTATTATTCTGAAATAATTTTTACCTGATCGCCCACTATAACTGAATTTACTCCCTCAGTGATAATTAAATCCCCTGGTTTAAGACCGGATTTAATAATGGTTTCATTAGGAAACTGTTGTTTGATTTCAATGATACTTTTTTGAACTGTATTTCTATCTCCCTCTTTTTTAATGGTGTAGATAAAATATTCCTCATTAGCGATTCGAACAAGTTTTGTGGGCACACTGATAGCCTCGTCATCTACATAATCATAAGCAGTAATCATTGCTAGTAAATTAGGTTTCATCAATTCAATATGCTGAGTTGGTTTGATATAAAAAGAGAATGTCCGATTATTAGAGTTGATAATATTGCTAACTGCACTAATCTTTTCTTTGGAGTTAATTTGTAATGATGGGAAGTGTATTTCGACATTTTGCCCTACTTGTATTTTATCCAAATATGTTTCTGAGACGGAAGCTACAATTTTGATATCACTCAGATTTACAATCCGGACAACAGGTCCTCCAGTGAGGCTTCCAACTAGTTCTCCTTCATTTGCCATTATCTCGTCCACGGTGCCACTGATAGGTGCTTTTAAAGCGTATTTACCTAGCTGAGTATTTGCTGTTTTAATTTTATTTTTTAGACTTTCATATTGATTTTTAGCTTGAAGAAATTGCATTTCACTTCCAATGTTTTGTTTCCATAATCGCTGTTGTTTTTCAAAATTAGCTTGGGCGAGTTCAAGTGATCCTTCTAACTCAGAGATTTGAGCTTTTGCAATACTTCCATCAAGTGAGGCGATAATTTCTCCTTTTTTTATCTGTTGTCCTTCTTTCACATAAAGCTTAAGAATTTTTGCAGGAACTTCAGGAGATACCAAAACATTTTTATCTGATTCTACCAATCCCTGAACTTCGAACGGATTTTTGAATGCCTTTTCTTTAATTTCCAGAGCCATAACTGCAATGGCATTATCTTGTATCGATGTATCTAAAGCTGCGATATCCCGTTTTAAATCAAGAATTTCTTTTTTAATTGACGCTAATTCTTTTTCCTTTTGTACAAGTTCGCCTTGTTTTTTTTCTAATTCTCCCGACGGACTACCTCCGCATGCAGCTAAACTTATGATAGTAAAAATGGTAAGTATATTTTTCATGATGTATTTTTATGGATTATAGTTTTCCTAATGCTTTTTCAAGATTGATGTGTGCTATGTTTAATGAATACAAAGCATTTAAATAATTAATTTTTGATTGAGTTAAATCATTATCAGATGTAATTAATTCAAAACTACTTCCGATGCCTTCTTTAAATTTAATGGCGGTGGTATGATATATGTATTCAGCTAGTTGTTTGTTGTTCTGTTGGATATTTAATGTTCTTTGTGCATCATCATAATTTATTTTAGCTTGGTTTATTTCAAGTGATACGCCTCTTAATGCTTGATTTTTATAGTTTTCGGTTTGTTCTATCTTTATTTTTATTTGGTTCATTTTTGATTTTTTATAAAATCCATCAAAAAGAGGAACGCTCAGTCCCAATCCATAGCGACCGTTACCGTACCAGTCGGCACCTATGTCAGAAAAATTATCTTCACTAGCAAATGTGCTTGAACCATAGGAAAAATTACCATAAATACTGGGCATATATCCCACTTTATAACGTTTTAAGTCAAGATGGTTTAAGCGCTGTTGTTGATTAAGAAGTTGAATTTCAATGCGATCGTCTGGATTAAAAGTACTTAGGGATAAATCCTTATTAATCTCAGATGGTAAACTTGTAGTAAGTATAAGTTTTTGATTTACATCAATTCCAATGCTGTTTAATAATAGTTGTTTAGATAAAATAGCTTGATTTTTCATGCTATTGATATTTATTTCTAGGTTAGATACTGCTAGAGTTATTCGATCTACATCTAATTTTTCTAGAATACCAGCTGTATACATGGCTTTAGTTTCTTCTTGAAGTTGTAGCATGTTAACATAGCTTTTTTCTAATTCAATCAGGTTTTTATCCGCAATCAAAACCATATAATAGGCTTTTATGATTCCCATTTTTATCTCAGTAGCGGTAGATTTTGCATTTAGTTCGCTGATTTTCACGAATTCAGATGCAGCCTTTAAACCTAAAAAAAATGTTCCATCAAAAAGTAATTGTCTAATTCCCACACTAGCATTGGCATTGAATGGTACACCAAATTGTGCAGGTATAGTTGTGCCTGGCTGACCAATAAAATCACCTGGAATGATTTGAGTCGGAATTTTGAAAGTATTGCTAATGTCAGTATTAGCACTGATTTGGGGATATCCCTGAGCCTTGACTTCGTTGACTTGTGTTTTAGCATATTGAATATCCAGATTTGAATTCAATATCTGAGTATTTTTTTGAAAAGCTAAATCAATAGCTTCAGATAAAGAAAGTGATATTTCTTTATCCTGGCTTAAACCAACTAAAGAAAATAAAATGAGTATAATGGTTGCAACGTTTCTCATATTATATTGGATATTTCATTAATGTGTTGTTTTAAATATATTCTTCCTTTATCAGTACATATACCATGTAAATGATAACTTACCATTTGAAAATGTATCGTTTGAAACTGATAATTGTTTTTTGATGATACTAACTGTTGCATCATACCGCTGATCAGAGTAATATACATAATCGCTATAATATCGGCGTTGATATCTGTTCTAAATAATCCAGATTTAATACCCATCTTGATATTATTTTTTACGGTATTTCTTATATATATACTTCTAAATTCATCCATTTTTCTCCATTGATTTGGATAAAATTTTTGCATATCGTAGATTATGGTTGGATTTAAATCCTTTTTGGTTTGACTGATATAACGACTAAAATCAATCATTCGTTGAATAGCATTACTATTTTGGCTGGCAAATTTTTTTAAAGCGGTTTTATCTTCATTGATTTTTGTGTCAATGACTTTGCCAACTAAATCTCGTTTATCTTTAAAATATTTATAAATTGTTTTTTTACTCATACGGAGTTCTTGAGCAATATCATCCATGCTCACACTCTTGATACCTATTCTCATGAATAAAAGTCGGGCCCCGTTTAATATTTTAACTGTTTCTTCCAATGAGAGCAACAAATATATAATACTGGAAACTATAAATACAAAAAAAGTTTCTTTAGTTTTATATACTGATTTGAAGTTTTTTACATCCGGTGACATTTGTCTATTTTCGTACTGTGCAAAAAAAATCCCCCTATTTGGTTGGTTTAGCAGGAGGTAGTGCTTCAGGCAAAACCACATTTATCAACCAATTAAGTGAAACATTTGGAAAGCATCAGATCTGTGTCATTTCACAAGACCATTATTACAAAGGCCTTTCTGAACAGTTAAGGGATGAAAATGGGATGGTGAATTTTGATCATCCATCAGGTATAGATTTTAATCGTATTAAAAAAGATTTACGAAAATTACTGAAAGGAAATCCAGTTAGTATTGTGGAATATACGTTTAATAATCCAACTATTTTCCCTAAACAGATTATATATGAACCAGCACCTATTATTTTGTTAGAAGGGCTATTTGTTTATGTAGACAAAGGTCTAGATAGAATGTTTGATTATCGCCTATATGTAGATGCTGATGAGGCTGTGACGCTTCAACGCAGATTGAAAAGAGATACTACAGAAAGAGGAATGACTCAGGAGGAAGTGATATATCAATGGAATAATCATGTAAAACCAGCCTATGATTCGTTTTTGAAGCCTTACAAAGATAAAGCCGATTATATCATCCAGAATACGATAGATTTTAATGCCTGTATGGATCATTTAATCTCTAAGTTTAAATCGATAATCTGATTGCTTTTTATTTTTTTTTCAATTTTTTGTCTTGTAAAAAGTCACATTAAACTTTAATTGTTAAGTTACCCCAATACTATTAAATTTGCAGACCTTAAATTTTTTGAGAAAAATCTACTAAGAACAGATAAATATGAACAATAAAGGATTTATCCAATTTGTAACAGTACTTCTATTATTGGCAAGTGCTTACCAACTTTCTTTCACATTTGTGACGAACTCTATTGAAAAAACAGCGGCAACCAAAGCCAGCTCACTTTATCCTGATTCTCCAGAACAAAGAGATAGCTTTGAGAATAGATATTTAGATTCAATGTCACAAGAAGCAATTTATCCTGTTTTAGGATTTACCTATCAAGAATGTAAGGAGAATGAGTTGAATCTTGGTCTTGACCTTCAAGGGGGTATGAACGTAACTCTAGAAGTTGAAATTCCAGCTGTTATCAAAATAATGGCTAACAATACTACAGATCAAGCGTTTCTAGCCGCTTTTGAAAAAACTAACAAAGAATATTTAGGTCAACAAAATTTTGTGGATCTATTAGCCAAAAATTATGATGCCGAAAATCCAAATGGTAAATTAGCTCCTATTTTTTACGGTAAAGGTCTGAAAGCTGAACTGCCTAATGAGTACAATTCAACCAATCAAGAGATATACGATTACCTCAAAAGAGAAAGCGAAAGTGCAGTCAGCAGAGCTTTTGAAATTATTAGCACTCGTATTGATAAGTTTGGGGTTGCACAACCTAACGTTCAACGTCTTGATAACGGACGAATCCTGGTTGAGCTTCCTGGAGTTGATGATCCTCAACGTGTTCGAGATTTATTACAAAGTTCAGCTAAATTAGAATTTTGGAAAGTTTTTCCAAATTATAAAGGATTTGAATATTTAGAGCAAGTCAATAAAATTGTATATGGCATTAATAAATTAGACGAAGTCAATGGGTCTGATTCTACGATTAGCGATACAACATTAAATGATACCTCAAATATTAAAGATAATAAAAAGGTAGAGAATGACTTATTTGCATCGGTAAATTCTGATTCAGATTCTTCTCAACAATCAAAGGAACAAATTCAAAAAGAGAATCCGGTTCTAAGTAAACTAATTCCAAATGTGGCTAACGAAGGTAAAAACTGGGCACAATCTGCTGAAATTGGGTACATAAATGTAAATGATGTTGATGATTTTAAAGGATATTTTGCCCGGAAAGATGTACAAGCATCTTTGCCATCCAATCTCCATTTCAAATTTGGATTTAAACCTATAAAAATTGAAGGTAAAGATTTTATTGCACTTTATGCGTTAAAAAGTGGAAGAGGTGGACAGCCTGCACTGGCTGGTGATGTAATTACAGACGCACGCCCTACTCGTCAAGATGATCTAAATTTAGCCGTAAGTATGCAGATGAACCAAGAAGGAACATCAGTATGGAGAAGAATTACTAAAGAAGCTTCATCGAATAATCCTAAGGAATGTGTTGCTGTTGTTTTAGATGATCAAGTATACAGTGCACCCACAGTACAAGGTGAGATACCAAATGGTAGTTCTGTAATTACAGGTAATTACGAATTAGACGAAGCTACCGATTTAGCTAATATCTTAAAAGCAGGTAAACTTCCTGCTCCAGCCAAAATTACTGGAGAAACTACAGTAGGACCAACTTTAGGTGCTAAAGCGATAAATGCTGGCCTTATTTCATTAGCTGTTGGTTTTCTATTAGTGATCTTGTTTATGATTATCTATTACGGTAAGGCTGGATTATATGCAGACATTGCATTGCTTGTCAATCTAGTTTTCATTATAGGAGTATTAGCCGGACTTCATGCGGCTCTTACTCTTCCTGGTATGGCAGGATTGGTTCTTACTATAGGTATGGCCGTGGATGCTAACGTACTAATTTTTGAGAGAATTCGTGAAGAGATTCAGGCAGGAAAATCCTTAAAAATGGCTATTAAAGATGGATATTCTGGTGCTTATTCGTCCATAATTGATGCAAATATCACAACCATAATTGCCGGTATCATACTTTGGGTTTTAGGTAAAGGCCCTGTAATGGGATTTGCTGTTATTCTGGTTATTGGTATTCTTTCTTCTCTATTCACATCGATATTCTTAACTCGTTTGTTGATTGATAATGATTTGAAAAAAGGAAAAGATACATCCTTCTATTCAGGGATTTCAAAATCTATTGGAATAAAATTGAATGCTATCAACTGGGATTTTATTGGTAAAAGAAAAGTATTTTACATCATTTCTATCCTGATTATAGCCGGTGGTTTAGCATCGTTATTTACAAAAGGTGTCTCTACTGGTGTAGATTTTAAAGGGGGATGGAGTTATGTAATTAGCGTTGAAGGAGCGTCAACTGCTGAAGTCAAAAAAGCACTAACAACTGGTTTTACAGATGCCAACACTGAAGTGAAAACATATGGAAGTAATAATCAATACAAAGTGACTACATCCTACTTAATTGATAGTAAAGATGCTAATGCAGGATCTCAAGTTGAATCTATATTAGTTTCGTCACTAAGCAAGTTTGACGTGAAAGCCGATAATATACTCTCTAGCAGTAAAGTTGGTCCAACCATTGCGAAAGACATTACCGTTCGATCTACATGGGCTATTGCTTTGGCTATCATAGGTATGTTCTTATATATCTTAATACGATTTAGGAATGTTGGATTTAGTTTAGGTGCTACCACAGCTATATTCCATGATGTTCTGATTGTTTTTTCATTATATTCAATTTTGTGGGGAATTCTTCCCTTCGAATTATCAATTGATCAGGCATTTATTGCAGCTATTTTAACCGTAGTGGGGTATTCAATCAACGATACAGTGGTTGTTTTTGACCGTGTAAGAGAGTATATAGGTATGAACAGAAGAGAATCAGATCAGTCATCTGTCATAAATAGAGCAATAAATTCAACCTTGAGTAGAACGCTGATTACATCTATTACTACCTTGTTGGTAATACTAATCTTATTTGTTTTCGGAGGTGAGGGACTTAAAGGATTCACATTTGCCTTGTTAGTAGGGGTGGCTGTAGGAACCTACTCTTCTGTTTGTGTGGCAACACCAATAGTTGTAGATTTCATGAAACGATTTAAGAAATAGAAATCTAATTATATTAGATCAAAAGCCTCCCAAAACTAGTTGGGAGGCTTTTTTGTATAAAAATCATATCCATTTATGATAAAAATCATATTCTAGAGGGATTTTTTAAGCTCATTTTACTTCAACTTTGTGGTTGAAATAAATTTTTTAATTCATAATTTAAAAGCTTGTTGTTAACCAACCTGACTGATTTATTGTTAAATACCAATTAAAATTGATTTTTTTCTAAATTTCAGCCCTTGTTTAACCAAGGGCTGTTTTTGTTAAAAAAAAACCCAGCAAGCTGAGTTTTAAAATAAATGTATCTATAAATATTCTCTTTATCCTTCAGTAATTTCTAAATCGCTTAAAAAGCCTTTTAGATTCATGATGATAGGAACATTCATTAAATCGGAACCCAATTCATTGGCTAACATAACACTTACCCAATCTAATCGGTAAATAACGTCAAATATGGACTGCAAGGTGAATGAAGGAATTTGCATGGGTAAAATAATATTATTTTCAAGTTCCAAATGGGATATTAAGAAGTCAAATCGAGCAGATACACGTTCGTTGTTATTGGAATATAGCATGATGAAGTTGGTATCCATGCGATCGGTATAGCTTTCAATTGCGTTATGATTTGCTTCAGGTAGAATATTGACAAACCCTTCCAATTTGGAATTCTCTTGAAGTTGTTGGGTAAATCGGATAGCAACAGGAGCAAATTCTCTGTCAGCCACAATAACGAATTTTTTACGAATTGTTTTTTTGAAAAAATCAAAAATTTGGGTTGCACTCTCTTTTTGACGATTTCTATTTTCTTCAAAATAATCACGGATAGCTCGAATTACAGGTTGTTGGTCGTCTTCTAATAATTCTCCCAAAATCATACTAATGAATCCCAGGCCCATACCAACAGTCATTCGAGGCTGATATCCACCTTTAAGGTCATAGGTTTTTAGATGATGTATTGTCGCAAGTTCTTTGAGTTTTCCACCACCAGTGAGAATAATTATTGAACATCCAGCAGCTTTTGCTTCTGAAAATAATTGGAGGGTTTCCTCAGTATTTCCTGAATAAGAATTTAAAATAACTAACGAACGGTTGTTTGCAAATTTTGGTAAATGGTAATCAGCAACTGTTTCAATAGGTAGGGGACATTTATCGTAGAACCAATTTTTCGCTAATACAGCACCTATGCCACTCCCACCAAGACCTCCCAGGATAATATTTTCAAATTCACTTATACTCATTCCGTGATTGGAATAGTTGTTTAATACAAAGTCAAATTGCTCTGTAAAATTATCGAGAGAAGATTCATGTGTAATCATTATTATTCTTAATACTTTTGTGGCTGCAAAAATAAACAGATTCACGGTTTTGTGGTTCTATCATTAAGAGAATTCAAGATAATGCCTAATTTATCCAAAAACGAAGTTCAAGTTGAAGAAAGTGAGTTGTATTTGAAATATTCATTTACTGTTGATGAGGGTCAAGAACCCTTACGTGTTGATAAGTATTTGGTCAATAAAATTGAGCGAGCAAGTAGAAATAAACTTCAAGAAGCAATTGATCAAAAACATGTCATGGTTGATGGTAAAGCTGTTAAATCAAATTATAAAGTAAAGCCTAGAAATTATATTGAGGTTTTGGTTGATAAGGAACCAAATGAACTGGAAGTGTTACCTCAAGATATCCCACTTGATGTTATCTATGAAGATAGAGATCTTATGATAATCAATAAAGAAGCTGGCATGGTTGTTCATCCAGGATTTGGTAATCAATCTGGAACATTACTTAATGCATTAGCTTTTATTTTAGATAAAAAAGCGACACATAGAGGGAAGAGGCCATGGCTTGTTCATCGTATTGATAAAAACACAAGTGGTCTTATTGTGATTGCAAAAAATGATGAAGCAATGGCTCATCTATCCAAACAGTTCAAAGATCACACCATAGAGAGAACTTACCAAGCATTAGTATGGGGTAGTCTAAAGCAGTCTGAGGGGACACTATCTTCAATAATAGGGAGGGATAAATATGACCGCAAAAAATATGTGGTTTTGTCTGAGGATGAAGATAGAGGGAAACACGCCATTACACATTATAAAGTTTTAGAAGATTTTTTATATACCAGTTTGGTAGAATGTAAATTAGAAACGGGGAGAACACATCAGATACGTGTACATATGAAACACCTTGGGCACCCACTTTTTAGTGATGATCACTATGGTGGAAACCGTATTTTGAAAGGAGTCGTGTTTAGTAAATATAAGCAGTTTGTTGATAATTGCTTTAGTCTTATGCCCAGACAGGGTCTACATGCTAAATCTTTAGGTTTTGTGCACCCTTCTACAAATGAGTTTATTCAATTTGAATCAGAATTACCTCATGACATGCAAACCGTTGTAGAAAAATGGAGAAATGCAGCTATTACCTATGGTTTTTAAATCATGCTAAAAATCACTCCTAAAATAACTTCGTTTAACTAGTAATTTACCCATAGTATAGTCCTGTACTGTTACTAAATAAGGAAAGTCTGTGAATGTAGCAAAATATCGTTCAGTATCTTCTAGTATGACTTGTCCCTGCTTGTCATATAAATTATTTCCTATTTTAAAATCACCTTTACGATAAAGATTTAGGGCTATGGATTTTCCCTGGATTGGATTTACTTTTATGGTTATAAATGGTTGTGTATTTTTAATGGAGTCTTTTTGTTCTACACTCAAATAATTAGCATAACCTTCTAAATTTTTAAATGAAAATAACGAAAAATAGCTGCGTGATGCTGACTGGGAAAGAGAGGTCAGTGTAGGAGAAATATTGTAAAAAGAATCTTTCTTTGACAATTGAAATGATTCCTCCGGTATTTCATTATTCATGACTTCAATGGATGAAATATCATCAGGTTTGAAATCAAAAATAGTTTTGTTAAACCAATCTTGTGGATTGGTGCTAAATTTGGGTTCTAGTAAACTAGCAAACCCAAAAATATGAGCTTCAAAAGGAGTCTCAGATCCTTCAATGTAAATATATGTAGATGATCGGTCTGGATTAGGAGAACCTACATAATAATCTCTAATTCGTTCAGATCCCTGAAATAATTGCACATGAATTGAATGACCAACTAATTTTCGGACTACATTTTTTTGCGCAGTTTTAGCAACAGGTCCTTTTATTCTTATATTCTTTAGAGTCTCATTAAGTAGTGATTCAATTTTTGGGAGAAAAACGGGCAGCATGTCATTAACATACCAGATTCCTTCTTTTTTTGTTAATATAATTTCGTTTCCTTCTCGATCTTTTAGTTCTATTTTGGTAATAATGGAAGGATCGTTTACAGCAATTTCAGTGATATCTGATTTAACTGGTTTATTCCATTTTTGATAAGCAAGATATCCTAAAATTCCCAAGATGATTATAAAACTAACTATTCCGATCTTCTTCATATTTATTGCTCAAAGTAACAATCGAAATTTTGAAATTCAAGCATCCATAATCAAATCTTTATTTAATGCTCTTGAATAATGAATTAAAATAACTTAAATCTTTAATTCTAATTGCTTGTTTTACCTTTGAAGTTGTGAAAAACGGACTTAAGCATCTAAAAAAATTTATTCTTCAAAATAAAGAAAATGCGATCATTTTGGTTGATAAGCACACGTATGCCTTGTGCTATCCATTGTTAGAATCAGATATTCCCTATATTCTTGTCCCATATGGGGAGAGTTATAAAAATTTAAATAGCTGCGAATTTATTTGGAAAAAACTCATTGAACTTTCAGCTAATCGTGACACGGTACTCATTTGTCTTGGTGGTGGTGTATTATGCGATATGGGTTCGTTTGCTGGTATGTGTTTTCAGCGAGGGATGCCAGTAGTATTAGTACCCACAACATTGTTGGCTATGGTAGATGCAAGCATAGGGGGTAAGAATGGCGTTGATTTTTTAGGACTAAAAAATTATATTGGTCATTTTAATCAACCTAAGCACATATTCGTTTGTCCTGAATTTTTAGATACACTTCCATACGCTGAGAAAGTCAATGGTTTAGTCGAAATGCTTAAGCATGGATTAATTGCGGACCCGTCTCATTTTGAATCTATTAAGGCTTTAATTTTAAACAAAAATTCCAAGATCGATTTTAATTTATTGGAAGATTCTATTTGTATCAAAGAAAATATAGTGAGTCAAGACTTTCATGACCATGGGATACGAAAAAGGTTGAATTTTGGACATACGATAGGGCATGCTATAGAGGCCTACAGCTTGCATATAAATGATGAAAATGAGGCCTTATCTCATGGCTTATCAGTGGCGTTAGGAATTGTAGTAGAAAGTTATTTAAGTACTATTGTGGCTGGGCTGTCTTCAGAAGAATTAGAAAACATAACGTATACCTTAAGAGATATTATTAGGCCAATTTTGGATGATGTTCCTCCATTTGAGGATTTATTGCCCTATCTCAAAAAGGATAAGAAAAATAATAATGAAACCATCAACTTTTCCCTGATTAGTTCTATAGGTGTGAGTCGACAAGACTTTGAAATTCAAGAACAAATTATTTGTGAAGGTTTAATCTATTTAATAAATATTTCATGATTCAGCTTTCACATACGAGTAAGCAATTAAAAGGGGAAGTGAATTTACCTAGTTCAAAGAGTATTACCAATAGAATGTTAATTTTAAGTAAACTTTATGAACCGGATTTGTCTTTAGAGAATATATCTACAGCAAATGATTCTCAGATATTACAATCAATATTTACAAACAGTGATTCAGATATGTATGTTCATGATGCTGGAACTGCGTATCGTTTTTTAACAAGTTATTGTGCTGTCTCTGAAGGGGATTGGGTTATTAAAGGTACGCAAAGACTTCATCAGCGTCCAATTGCTCATTTGGTAGATGTGCTCAAAACCTTAGGGGCAGATATTACTTATTTGGATAAGGAAGGATGTGGTCCATTAAAAATTAAAGGGACAAAACTTAAAGCTCCCACCAATTTGATTGATATTTCCCATATCAACAGTAGTCAATTTGCATCTTCTTTATTAATGATAGCTCCCTTGATAGAGGGAGAATTCAACTTTAAAGTAAATACCAAAATGTCCTCCTATGCCTATGTTTTATTAACCATTGCTTGTATGCGTAGAATGGGATTTTCTGTATGGGTTCAAGGTGGGTATATTAAAGTATCCAAAAAACAAAAATTTGATGGTGAATATTTTAAAATAGAACCAGATTGGAGTTCATTTTATTATTGGGTAAGTATGGTTCATTTGTCGCAAGAATCGGATTTAATTTTTCCAGGAATTCGTCTCAACAACATGCAGAAAGAGAGAAAGAAGTTATTTGAGATCGGCCACCCGAGTATACATTTCGAAGAAAACAGAGATGGGATTAGAATAGTTAAAAAACAAATCAAAAAACCCTATGATTTTCCAGAAGAACTAAATTATTCTAATTTCCCTGATATGGCAATGACTTTTGCTTGTCTATTACCTGCATTAGGCTGTAAATATATGAAATTTAAAGGACTTGAAAGTCTGAAATATAAAGAGTGCAATCGCGAACATGCCCTAAAGAAACATCTTCAAAGTATGAAGGTAGAATTTAAATTTGTCCATAAAAAATGGCACATGGATTCGACTCAATTTCATGTAAAAGAAAATACCTTATTTGATTCTTTTGATGATCATAGGATGGCCATGTGCATTGCTCCACTTTCCTTAATAAAACCTATTTGTATCTCTGATTCATCCGTGGTGAAAAAGTCTTATCCTCACTTTTGGGATGATCTAGACAGACATGGGTTTCAAATTAATTATCTTTGATCTAATGAATACCCTTGGAAAAAATATTCGATTAACATCTTATGGGGAGTCTCATGGCATTGCGGTAGGTGCTATTTTAGATGGGTTTCCAGCTGGCTTCGAAATTGATCAATCTTTTATTCAACGCCAATTGGATAGAAGAAGACCCGGACAGTCAGCCCTTACTACTACTAGGAACGAATCAGATATAGTGACACTTCAAAGTGGGGTATTTGAGGGAAAAACAACGGGTGCACCTATACATTTTCAACTGTTAAATAAGGATTCCAATTCCGATGATTATGATCATCTAAAAAATATTTATAGACCAAGTCATGCAGATTACAGTTATGCTATGCGTTATGGAACAAGAGACCACAGGGGTGGAGGAAGAAGTAGTGCAAGAGTGACTGCTGGCTGGGTTGCAGGGGGGGCAATGGTCCAAGACTTTTTATTCAAAAATCATCAAATTAATGTGAGTGCTTATGTTACGCAAATTGGTTCTATCCATTTTGAATCGTATGATGAATCATTCTTACGCTCATCAATTGATGAATCAATCGTACGTTGCCCAAATGCAGATTCAACTCAAAAGATGATTGAAGCTGTACAGTTAGCAAAAGCTCAAAAAGATAGTTTGGGAGGTGTTATTAAATTAGTAATTTCGGGTGTTCCTGCCGGCATTGGCAATCCAGTATTCGACAAATTGTCTGCATCTTTAGCTCATGCTATGATGAGTATAAATGCAGTGAAAGGTTTCGAGATTGGTGGTGGCTTTTCACTATCTTCAAAAAAAGGATCAGAAGTTAATGATTCTTTTGTTAATGATGGTGGCGATATAAAAACAAAAAGTAATTTTTCTGGAGGTATTCAAGGTGGAATCAGTAATGGGATGGATATTGTATGTAATGTTGCTTTTAAACCAACTTCTACAATTGGGGTAACTCAGCAAACGGTAGATTCAGAATTTCAATCTGTAGCGTTAAGTGCAACTGGAAGACATGATCCTTGTGTGGTTCCTCGTGCAGTTCCAATTGTAGAAACCATGGCTGCTCTTGTAATTGGAGACTACCTAATTAATAATTGCTAAGTTGATACTGTTTTTTCTTAAATGGTATATTACCTTAGTAAATAAGCTTTTCCCAAAATTGGGGGGAAAACATGCTTTTTTACTTTTTTGTTACCCGTTCCCTCTCAAATTAAAAAAACATCAGTCGGCTTTTTTATCAACAGGTCGATCAAGTTATTTTGATTTTGAAGGAAAGAAGATAGCTCAATATCAATGGGGATATGGAGAAAAGAAAATTCTATGCCTTCATGGCTGGCAAAGCAGTAGTTATCGTTGGCGTAAATACATTCAAACATTCAATCATGATGTATATACCATTACCTGTCTGGATGCTCCTGCCCATGGAAAATCAGATGGAAAACTTTTTAATGTACTCATGTACGCTCGATTAATAGAGCATTACTTAACCCTACATCCATCAGATTATATTTTGTCTCATAGTCTGGGGGCATTTAGTTCTATGTACTTATTTGCCCATAAACCTCATTATGCTCCTCGTAAAATAGCAGCGCTAGGCACTCCCAGTTCAGCTCATTTTTTTATTGACGAGTATATTCGAATTTTGGGAGTTTCAAACACGGTTAGGGACAATCTTGTACGTTATTTTAAAGATTATTCGAAATTAGATCCCTCAGATTTTGATACTAAATTGTTTGCTAAACATCAGAATTCGGAAGGACTTATCATTCATGATGAACATGATCAGGATGTCCCATTTGAATATGCCAGGGAAATGGCCAAGTTATGGAAGAATGCTAAATTTATAGCAACGCAAAGATTAGGACATAAATTACGAGATCAGTCGGTGGTTGATTGCGTAGTTCAGTTTTTTGAAGATTAATTTTTAATCCTTCTTGTCTTTTATTTTGGCCAACTGCAGGTGCTTAAAAAAGTGTGATAGCATCGCTACAAAAAATCCAGTACCATAAGAAAGGATTTGAATGAAACTGGTGGCAATAGACAATAATGCTATCAATGGATTTTTATTTTTAATGAATGAATCCACAGCTATGATGATGGTTACACTAATCAAAGGAAACATAAAAAACCAGGATGTAAAAATCGAAATAATGATTGACGTAATTGTAAAGAGCAGAAAAAAGGTGGGTAAAAAATGTATGATATGAATGGTTTCAGGATGTCTTAGAATGTTTTCTACTCTTCCACATCCAAAATTATACGTCTGTTTTATGAATTGGATTATGTTACTTTTTCTTTTGTGCCAAACAAACGCATTATGAATAAGGCCTGTTTTGAAACCATGCTTTATGATTCGAATACTCATATCTATATCTTCTCCATATCTCATGTTTGAAAATCCTTTTGTAGCATTGAAAACATCCCTAGAGTATCCCATATTGAAACTTCGAGGCTGGAATTTGCACAAACTTTCATTTTTTCCTCGAATACCTCCAGTTGTGAAATACGATGTCATGGAATAATTGATGGCTTTTTGCCAATGACTAAAATCGTGATTTGCATTGTCTGGTCCACCATAAGCATCTACATAATTTTTGACTAGTGATTTTTGAACATTCTTAATATAATTCTGAGGTAAAATACAATCAGAATCCAAAAAAATACAATAATTTCCTTTAGCTTTTTCATAACCATAATTCCTGCTTGAGCCAGGACCTGAGTTTTCTTTATAAAAATATTTTATGTTTAGTTTGTCTTCAAAATCTATGATAATATGATTACATGTATTCGTTGAGCCATCTTCAACAATGATGACTTCGTCTACTTTTGATGTCTGATTTACAATACTATTTAATAACTGATGAATTTCTTCCGGTCGGTTATAAACAGGAATAATAATTGAGAAATATAATCTATCAAACGTTTTCATAGTTTGCGATAAAAATTATCACCATGCAAATATATAAAAATCAAAGTTCATCATGGTAGTCTAAATGATGGAGTAAAAAAAAATCCCTAACATTGAAGCAATGAAAAAAGTAGCGTTACACTGGCAAGTGATCATAGCCTTATTCCTTGGTATTGTATTTGCCTTTTTCGCAGTTAATTTAGGCTGGCAAGATTTCACAAAGGCTTATGTTTCTCCATTTGGTAACATATTTATTAACCTACTAAAACTAATTGCTGTTCCACTAGTACTCTTCAGCATCATTACAGGAATAGGAAGTTTGAAAAATATCAAACAACTGGGTAGAGTTGGACTAAAGACGCTACTCATCTATGTTGCTACAACCATGAGTGCTATCATGATTGGTTTATTTTTTGTAAATACGATAAAACCAGGGACATTCTCTTCAGATGATTCCCGGATTGAAAAGAGAATTGAATATGAATTGTGGTTGGAAGAGAACCCTCAAGTACTCGCTCTTGATGACACTCACATTCTTCATGATTCAAAATACAGTAAGAAGATAGCATCGGTCAAGGAACGAATTAGTTCGAATGATATAAGTGCTGTAGTTAGAGACAAAATAGACAAAGCCAAACAATCCCAAAGTCGAGGACCACTTGCTCCACTGGTTGATATTGTTCCCAAAAATGTGATTGTCGCACTTGCAGAAATGGAAATGTTACAAATCATTTTCTTTGCTATATTTTTTGGAGTCGTTTTAGTGAATTTACCTGATGCGCAAGCAAAGCCTGTTCGGAACCTTATGGAAGGGTTAAACGCTTTATTTGTTGCCATGGTCAATGTCATTATTAAAACAATGCCATTTTTTGTTTTTGCATTGATGGCTGGAAGTTTGGTAGAAGCAGCAGGAGAGAACCTGGACAAACTAGGAGAACAGCTCCTATTTTTGGGACATTATTCATGGGTAGTTGTTTTAGCTCTATTTGTTGTCGCCTTTGTTTTTTACCCTTTACTCATTCGAATTTTTGTAAAAAAACTAAGTATTAAAGAATTTTTGAAAGGGATCAGTAAAGCACAACTCACTGCTTTTTCTACCTCTAGTAGTATGGCAACTCTTCCTGTAACCATGGAATGCGTACATGATAATTTAAAAGTTCCTAAACCTATTTCTAGCTTTGTTCTTCCTATTGGAGCAACGGTTAATATGGACGGAACAAGTTTATATCAGGCTGTGGCAGTAGTGGCAATGGCTCAGTTCCATATGATTGATTTGGATGTGACCCAACAAATTATGATAGTACTGACTGCTACCTTAGCAAGTATTGGTGCAGCAGCCGTTCCAAGTGCGGGTTTAGTCCTGATGATCGTAGTTCTCGAAAGCGTTGGATTAAATCCAGTTTGGATTGCCATTATACTACCCGTCGATAGAATTTTAGATATGTGTAGAACTGTAGTAAATGTAACAGGTGATGCAACTGTGTCAGCTATTGTTTCTGCCTCTGAAGAACAGAAAGCATGATAAATTCGAACATTATGACTAAAAAATGGTTCTATTAATTGGTTTGTTGTAAGTATAAACTTGTATTTTGTAAATGAATAAAATGAGAAAAATAATATATGTATGCTTTTTAATAAGCATCTCCCTGGGAACGTTTGCACAATGTGGAACAGATGAATACAATCGAAGATTGGTCGAATCTCAATTAGTTGAAGGTCAAGATTATATTGAGTTTTTGGAAAGTCAACGTGATTTTGAGTATTCTGAAACTGTGGATACCAAAACTAAAAAAGCGATTCGCACTATTCCTGTTGTATTCCACATCATTCATGCCTATGGGGAAGAAAATATAAGTAAAGCACAAATTGAAGATCAATTACGCGTTGTGAATGAGGACTTTCAGCGTAAAAATGCAGATGCATCCAATACACGTTCTATGTTTCAAAGTAGAGCGGCAAATTTTGATATTGAGTTTAAGCTTGCTCGTATTGCACCCGATGGTTCCTATACAGAAGGAATCACAAGAACGTATGATCCAATAAATATGATTGAAGATTATGAGGATAATGATAATGAAGCTAAGAATGCCGTTCCTGCCTGGGATAGAGATAAATATTTAAATATTTGGGTTGTCAAGGAAATTAAAAGTAGTGGATCTGGAACCATACTTGGATATGCCCAATTTCCGGATCAGCAAGCATCTACAGATGGTATTGTCATGATTCATGACCGTGTAGGGACCATTGGGACAGCTACTTCGTCAGGTAATGGAAGAACACTTACTCATGAAATTGGCCATTGGTTAGGTTTATATCATCCTTTTCAAGGAGGATGTTTTCGTGGGGATGGAGTTGCGGACACACCTCCAGTAAATGAACCTTCCTATGGATGCACTGCAAGTCAAAATCCGAATACATGCTCCAATGACGCACCCGATGAAGTAGATATGGTCGAAAATTTTATGGATTATGCTAATGGAGCATGCATGAACGCATTTACAAATGGTCAGTTAGCTCGTGTCAATGGCTATCTAAGTTCAACAAATGGACGAGCAAAAAACATCGCAAATAGTAATTTAGTAGCTACAGGAGTAAATACGAACCCTATATCAATACCTAAAGCAGATTTTTGGTACGAAAATCCTGAAAGAGTTGTTATATGTGCGGGTAGTTCCATGACTTTTAAAAATTACACTTACAATGGAAATGTAACTACACGTACCTGGAAATTTGAGGGAGGTTCTCCTGCCACATCCTCGGATATAAATCCAACGATAACGTATAATACTCCAGGGGTTTACAAGGTGGAACTTGATGTAGTAAACTCAGCAGGAACAAATTCACTCAGTAGACCTTTTTTTGTAACTGTAGTCCCCTCTGTATCTCCTTCGAAAGCTCCTTTTGGCCAAGATTTTGAATTATCTAATTCGGTTGAAGAATGGCAGTTCGAAAAAGATTTAGCAGGGAATGGGTGGTCAAGAAACACCACGACTGGATTCTCAGGATTTAGTTGTATTGAAGCAGATATTGATGAAAATACAGCTTCATCTTATCGTATGACGGCTATTTCTAAACCTGTAGATGTTAGTAGTTACGAAGTTCCATTGAATTTACATTTTAAATATGCTTACGCTCGAAGATTGAGTGACGCATCCGAGATTTTAATCGTGATGGCATCTGAAAATTGTGGAGATTCATGGTCTAACTTAAAAGCATATAATAGTACCAATTTAGTAACGGGTCCTACATCACCAGATTGGAAACCAAGTAGTAAAGATGATTGGAAGAAAGCGTCTATTAGCCTAGATAAATTCAAAAATGCCACGAATTTATTTATCCGATTTGATGTCATAAGCCAACAAGGAAATTCAGTTTATATTGATGATATTAATATCGGTGAATTTGCCTTGTCAACTCCTAATTATAGTGATTCAAAAATTTGGTCAGTATACCCAAACCCAGCTCATCATCAATTTAAGGTTAAATCTGAAAAAAATCAAGTGTCTGCCGAACTTTCTATGGTAGATTTAACTGGAAGATTACTTTTGCAGCAAAATTTAGACTCAGGTAACATGACTATTGATACTAAAGAAATACCCAATGGATTATATTTTTTATTAATAAAAACCACTGAAGGTGTTTGGTCTAAAAAGCTAACCATAAGCAAATAATGTCAAAAAATTTAGTCATTGTCGAGTCGCCAGCTAAGGCAAAAACAATAGAGAAATTCCTAGGGAAAGGATATACGGTTAAATCAAGTTTTGGTCATATAAGAGATTTGGCTAAGGGAGATAGTGCCATAGATATTGAAAAAGGATATAAACCTAATTACATCATATCTCCCGATAAAAAGAAAATTGTTACTGAGTTAAAAAAACTTGCAAAAGATGCTGACATGGTCTGGTTGGCTTCGGATGAGGATCGTGAGGGGGAAGCCATTTCGTGGCATCTTTCAGAGGTGTTAAATTTGAAACCAGCAAATACCAAACGGATTGTGTTTCATGAAATTACCAAAACAGCGATACTTCACGCCATTGAAAATCCTCGAAATATTGATGACAATTTAGTTAATGCACAACAAGCAAGAAGGGTTTTAGATCGATTGGTAGGTTTTCAACTTTCTCCTGTCTTATGGCGAAAAGTAAAACCTTCACTAAGTGCAGGAAGAGTTCAAAGTGTAGCTGTTCGTTTGATTGTAGATCGTGAAGAAGAGATTGAATCTTTCAATACAAGTTCAAGTTTTAAATTACAAGGCTCTTTTAATGCCAATAAAAAAATAATAGTAGCTGATGTAGCTAAAAGACCTAAAACTTCAGAAGAAGCAAATGAATTTTTGATGAGTTGTCAAGGAGCTAATTTTAGTGTAGGCGACATTAAAAAAATTCCTGCCAAAAGGTATCCATCACCGCCATTCACTACCTCCACCCTTCAACAGGAAGCAAGTCGAAAATTAGGCTATAATGTTTCCAAAACAATGATGTTGGCTCAACGCTTATACGAGAATGGTCACATCACATACATGAGGACTGACTCCGTAAATTTATCCGAATTTGCCCGACAAAGTGCACAGCAAAGTATAATTTCTGAATTTGGCCAATCATATGCTAAGTCAAGAACGTATACTACGAAAAACTCAAGTGCTCAAGAGGCTCATGAGGCCATACGTCCTACCCATTTCGATATCAACGTTGCTGGTGATGATGATGGCCAAGAGAGGTTATATCAATTGATTTGGAAAAGAGCAATAGCTTCCCAGATGAGTGATGCTGAATTGGAAAGAACAACAATAGATATAGTTAATGATAAAAATGAAGATGTTTTCAGAGCGAAAGGAGAGGTAATCAAATTTGATGGTTTTCTTAAGGTTTATTTAGAAGGTACAGATGATGAAAATGAGGAGGATGAAAGTGCCTTGTTACCTCAGGTTACGATTGGTCAAATATTAGAACTAAACGAGATTAAAGCTACTCAACGATACACTAGACCTCCAGCAAGATATACCGAAGCAAGTCTTGTAAAGCGTCTTGAAGAATTAGGTATTGGTCGCCCCTCAACATACGCACCAACTATTTCTACCGTTCAAAAAAGGGGATATGTAGTAAAGGATGTAATTGAAGGGAAGTCAAGAAATTATGATTTATTAGTCCTCAAAAATGGTTCAATCAAAACAAGTACACTCTCTGAAAACTATGGTGCAGATAAGAATAAAATGCACCCTAGTGACATAGGTCGTGTTGTTACTAAATTTTTAATCGAACACTTTGGTGAAATAATGGATTTTGGATTTACAGCCAGCGTAGAAAAGGAATTTGATCATATCGCTGAGGGTTTAAAGAATTGGTCCAAGATGATTGATGATTTTTATCAACCTTTTAGTAAGGATGTTATTAAAACACTTGAAAATGCCGATAGGGCTACTGGTGAACGAGCCTTAGGTGTTGATGCAAAGACAGGAAAACCTATTATTGCACGTATCGGAAGATTTGGTCCTATGGTTCAGATTGGAGAACAGGATGATGAAGAAAAACCAAGGTTTGCCAGTTTAACTAAAGGTCAAAATATAAATTCAATTACTTTAGAGGAAGCACTTGATCTATTCAAAATGCCACGAATTCTTGGTACTTATGAAGATATTGATGTGAAAGCAAATATTGGAAGGTTTGGACCTTATGTTCAGCATCAAAAAATGTTTGTATCTATTCCCAAGGAGGAAGATGTGATGAACATTGGTTTAGAAAGAGCCATCGAATTGATTGAAGCAAAACGATTGGCAGACGCAAATCGACTTATCAAAAAATTTGATGAAGATACAGATATTCAAATCTTGAATGGAAGATGGGGACCCTATATTAAGTCTGGAAAGAAAAATTTTAAAATTCCTAAAGATTTGGAGGATCCATCAAAACTCTCTTTGGAGGAGGTAAAACATATTATTGAAAATCAACCAACAAAGGGGAAGTCTAAAGTAAAAAAAGTTTCAAAAAAATAAACTTAATTCTCATTTAAGATTATTCAATGAAATTTGAAGATTTCAAAAATATGGTGTATTTGTTAGATGATTCTGACGAACGAGTTGTTCGCCACATCGAAGAACAAATTCTTGCTATGGGTTACGAGTCCATCCCCATTTTGGAATCATTGTGGCCAGATGAAAAATCAATTCAAAGACAAGAAAAAATAATAAATCTCATCAATCAAATTAATAAAAATCTTTTAGCTGAGGATTTTAGAGATTGGTATAATTCAGAGGATCAAGATTTAATGGAGGGTTTATTCATTATAAATAAAATATTAGATCCTACGGTTGATAGACAGTATATTGAGAATCAGATTAATAAAATTAAACTAGATGCATGGTTGGAGTTGAATTATGATTTAACTTCTTTCGAAAAAGTTAAAATTCTCAATCGTATCATTTTTGAAGTGCATGATTTTAAAGGGGATACAGACTCCTATCATCATAGTAAAAATTCGTTTTTATCTTCAGTCCTAGAGCGTAAAAAAGGCAATCCTATTCTCTTAGCTATCATTTATAGTATTGTAGCACAAAGACTAAATATTCCTATTTATGGGGTGAATTTACCCCAACATTTTATTTTGGGCTATGTAAAGGATCTTGAGTGGCCACCTTTACTAAATTTTAATGATCCTTCAATCGTAAAGGATGACAATCACTCAGATATTTTATTCTACATCAATCCTTTTAACAACGGTTTAATTTTTAACCAGGATCACATCTATACATTTTTAAAACAATTGAATATAGAGGCTAAAAGTGAATATTTTAATGTGTGTAGTAATTTGGATATGGTCAAAAGAGTATTAAAAAATCTGGAAATTTCTTATGCAAAAGAAAATAACCTAAGTAAAAAAGAACAAGTAGAAAATTTGATACGCATTATTAACCAACAAGATACGGATCAAATTTAATTAGTTTTACCAACCTAAAATTTTAGCAAAAATTAAAGGAGCAACAATAGTTGCATCACTTTCAATGATATATTTTGGAGTCTCAATCGCCAATTTACCCCATGTTATTTTTTCGTTGGGGACTGCGCCAGAATATGATCCGTAACTCGTTGTGCTATCACTAATTTGACAAAAATAGCTCCACAACGGAGTAGGTCTTTCCAAGTCTTGTTCTAACATTGGCACTACACATATTGGAAAATCACCGGCTATACCACCACCAATTTGAAAAAAGCCAATGGATGAGCTTTTAGATGTGTCGGTATACCACTGAGCTAAAAATGTCATATAATCGATTCCGCTTTTCATAGTAGTGCTTGTGAGTTTTCCTAAAATACAATTACTAGCAAAAATATTTCCTAATGTACTATCTTCCCATCCAGGTACGACCATAGGTATATTTTTTTCTGCAGCAGCTAGCACCCATGAGTCTTTAGGGTCTATTTGATAATGTTCTTTCAAGCAGCCATCTAAAAGTAGTTGGTACATGTATTCGTGTGGTAAATATCGTTCTCCATGGTCTTCTGCTCTTTTCCAAAATCGTTCAATATTACCCTGAATTCTTCTGAAAGCTTCTTCTTCAGGAATACAGGTGTCGGTAACTCTATTTAACTGACGCTTCAGTAAATCATTCTCATTTTCAGGTGTTAAGTCACGATAGTTAGGGATTCGTTCATAATGATCGTGGGCTACTAGATTCATGATATCTTCTTCTAGATTGGCACCTGTACAACTGATAATATGAACTTTATCTTGTCGGATCATTTCTGCAAGAATTTTCCCTATTTCTGCTGTACTCATAGCTCCGGCAAGGGTAATCATCATTTTATTGCCTTTTGCTAGTTGTAAATTGTATTCATCAGCCGCATCGACCAATGCAGCTGCATTAAAATGTAAAAAGTAAGTCTCTAAAAAATTAGTAATTGATTTCATTGTTTTATACTTCTTGCTTTAATATCCTAATATTTTCATCATACTTTCAGCGGTTTGTTCTTCGGTAAATAACTCGTCGATTAGTTCACCCTTATCATTTTTAAAAATTAAAATTTTTTGTGGACTGGGTATTAGGCAATGTTTTATTCCTCCTTCACCGCTTAGGCTATCTTGGTAAGCACCGGTATTAAAAAATCCAATATACAGAGGATCTTTTTTTTCAAATTCAGGCAGATATATAGCATTTACATGTTGCTCGCTGTTGTAATAATCATCACTATCGCAAGTGAGTCCTCCTAACAAAACTCGTTCATAACTAGAATTCCATTTGTTAATGGGAAGTAAGATAAATCGCTCATTTATAGCCCAAGCGTCAGGTAATGAAGTCATAAATGAACCATTAATCATGTTCCATTTTTCACGATCATTTTGTTTTTTCTGATGAATAATTTCATAAATGACACCACCACTTTCACCAACGGTATAACTTCCAAATTCTGTAAATAAATGAGGTTCTTCAATATTTTTTGTAGAACATTCTTGTTTGATTTGACCAACAATTTCATCGACCATATAAGCGTAGTCATAATCAAAATTTAGGTTTTTCTTAATTGGAAAACCACCTCCGATATTAAGAGAGTTCAAATGAGTGCTACTCTTCTTTAATTGTACATAAACATTTAAACATTTACGAAGTTCATTCCAATAATAAGCGGTATCTCTTATGCCAGTGTTTATAAAAAAATGAAGCATTTTAAGCTCAATATTAGGTTCGTTTTTAATTTGATTTTCATAAAACGGGACAATGTCCTTGTAGCCTATTCCTAGTCTAGACGTATAGAACTCAAATTTTGGTTCTTCTTCAGATGCTATTCGAATACCAACTTTGATTTTTTTAGTTGTTGTACTTTTTAATAATTCAAATTCTTTTGTGTTGTCAATGATAACATGAAGGTTTTCGAAACCTAAGTTAATTAGTTCAATAATTTTTTCAATGTATGATGCAGTTTTGAAACCGTTACAGATGATGTATTGATTGATATTGATTTCATTATTTTGGTAGAGATTTTTTATAATATCTAAATCAAAAGCGGAAGATGTTTCAATGTGAACATCATTTTTTAAGCACTCTTTTATGACATATTTATAATGTGAACTTTTAGTGCAGTAGCAATATTTATAATCGCCTTTATAGTTATGTTTATGAAAGGCATCTTTAAACCAGCCCTTTGCACGCTGGATATTGTCCGAAATCTTTGGTAAATAACTGAAACGAAGTGGAGTTCCGTATTTTTCAATTAAATTCATCATAGGAATTTCCCTATACATCAATTCACCATCGGTGTTGATCTCAAATTCTTCCGTAGGAAAATTGAACGTTTGTTCAATGAGATCCGCATATTTATTTTTCAATGACTTAAATCTAGCCTACAAAAGAATACAAAAAAGTGTATTGCATCACTATATTTTTTGACACTCTTGTATTTCTAGTTTTTCAATATATAAGTGTTAATTACCCGTATCCGTATTTTAATCTTTATTCAAGAACATAAGTCTAAATTATATATGTATTTCGTAACTTCGCAAACTTCTAAAAAACCAAAATTATCAAAAAAAATAATACTATTCAGATTGTAGGAGCTAAGGAACATAATCTAAAAAATATTCATTTAGAAATCCCACGACACGAACTTGTTGTTTTTACAGGATTAAGTGGTAGCGGAAAATCAAGTTTAGCTTTTGACACCATATTTGCTGAGGGCCAACGAAGGTACATGGAAACATTTTCTGCCTATGCTCGTCAATTTATAGGTGAGATAAAGCGTCCTGACGTTGATAAAATTGAAGGACTTAGTCCTGTAATTGCAATTGAGCAAAAAACGGTAAGTAAAAATCCTAGAAGTACTGTTGGAACAATCACAGAGGTATATGATTTTTTAAGACTACTATTTTCTAGAGCAGGGGTAGCATACTCCTATATAAATGGAAATCGAATGCAAAGTTTTACAGAGCAAGAAATTATTCGCTCTGTGAATGATTTGTCTTATGATCGGATGGTCATTCTTTCTCCTCTGATTCAGGGAAGGAAGGGGCATTATCGTGATCTTTTTAATCAATACAGAAAAAGAGGTTTTTCTAAAGTAAGAGTCGATGGAAAACTGGAAGAGTTGCTTCCTGACATGCAACTTGATCGTTACAAAGTCCATGATATTGAGTTAGTCGTCGATCGAATTTCAAGAGAGGATTTGGGAAGTACACGGTTGATAGAATCCTTAAAGACTGCGTTGAAAATGGGTAAAGGTATAGTCAGTATATTAGATTCTGAAACAGAAGAATTAACCCATTTCAGTAAATTTTTAATGGATGTTGAAACAGGATTGTCCTATAGTGAGCCACAGCCCAATCTTTTTTCTTTTAATTCTCCATATGGTGCCTGTAAATCTTGCAATGGTTTGGGAACAGCTTCTGATATTTTTGAAAAGGACATCATACCCAACCCTAAATTAAGTATTAATAAAGGGGGACTAGCTCCACTAGGTGATGTTAAAAGCAATTGGACATTTGCCGTTTTAAAAGCTATTGGCAAAAAACTTAAATTTAGTTTATCAAAGCCTATTTCTGAAATTTCCTCAAGTGCAATGAGTGTCATTTTGAATGGTTCAGATGAAAATTTTGAAGTAGAATATAGAGGGAGCTCGGGATATGCTCAAGTTTTTGAAACACACTGGAAAGGACTAATTCCCTCCTTAATGGAAGCATATCATGAAAAAAACTTTGGTAGTCTTAGTAGATGGGCTGATGAGTTTATGACGGTAGTTACTTGTCCAATGTGTAAAGGTGGGAGACTCAATCAAGAAGCTCTATCATATAAAATTGGTGATTTATCAATTGCAGATCTATCCAACAAAAGTATAGGAGATTTACATCACTGGTTGGAAACGGCAGAAGCCTCTATGGGCGATCGCCAAAAGGTTATTGGAAAAGAAATCTTAAAAGAAATTAGGGAGCGTGTTCAGTTTTTAATGGATGTTGGATTATCCTATTTATCCTTGAATAACTCTGCCAAGACACTTAGTGGTGGAGAAGCTCAGCGAATCAGATTAGCAACACAAATTGGATCAAAGCTAGAAGAGGTTCTTTATATTCTTGATGAGCCAAGTATTGGTTTGCATCAAAGAGATAATCATAAACTGATACAATCTCTAAAAAAATTACGTGATATTGGGAATTCGGTTATCGTAGTAGAACAT
>CALSMN010000004.1:0-361661 GCA_943787465.1 uncultured Bacteroidia bacterium
AAATGCCTTTTTCAAAATAGACATAACCAGAACACATATGACAACCCATTTCATTATATTCTGATGTTACTTTTACATCATTACTAGATGTGTCAGTTGGAATATTTTCTGTTGTTTCATTTTCTATATTGTGATTATTTGAACAACCAAAACAATTTAACATTAAAAAAAGAATTAGACTTAAAAATAGCTGCTGATTAATTGCTTTATTTAATCCTATCATGGTTCTTTAAAGTTGAAATTGGTTTTAATTATTTACAATGCAAATTACACAAAAAAAGTAGTATTTACCAGAGGTTAGTTTTAACTATATTGATTATGTTCAAAATAATGCTGTTCTCTATTTTTATAGGTTTACTTCCTTTAGAATTTACACCCCCACAAGCCCTTATTTAAAAAAGAGTGGAAAGCTAAAAGCACCACTGGTGATAGACGGGATACAAATGAAGGGTTTTGAGCTTGATTTTGCTAGAAGAGTATAATAAAGACAGGAACAGAGAAGGTGTGATGTTCGAGAGCACTTATAGAGGTGCTAGGCAGTTCCCTTCTTCATTTGATTATAAAATCACTCCAGATACTTTGAAATTAAAAGTTACGTTTTCAGCAGCAGGACTTGCTACTGGGAAAGTATACAACATACCTTATACTCTAAACAAAAAGCAACTTACCTTAAAATATTATGGACAAGAGAGTGTTTATAAGTAAATCAAGATTAATTTTATGCCTATATAAATGATATTAATGAATTCAACCCAACTAATATTAAGTATTTTACAGATTTAATTGTAATTAAAAAAAATCCCCCTTATTATTCTATAGGAAGTCATCAAAATGATTATTGTGCGTAGTAATTGCATGATGATCTTCAGATGTTTTACATAAACAATAGCTATATAGCTTAACAGTACTATATTGATTTTTTAAAGCTCTTGCAACTTCTTTTATTGTAGCTCCAGTAGTTGTAATATCGTCAATAACTAATACTTTTTTATTTAATAAATCTAAATTACTTGAAACTTGATAAACACCAGATATTTCATTTTTTCTTTCCTTTTTATTCATTCGTTTTAATGGCTCTGTAGATTTAATTTTACTTAATATTTCTTTTACATAGTTAGCTCCAGTCAATTTAGCTACAGCTTCTCCTAAAGTATCAAGTGGGTTGGCTTCTTGAGCCTTCAGTTCATAACTTGATAATACTCTTACAACATAATCATATGACTTATTTTCAAAATGTTGCAAAGCAATTTTTTTCCATATCATAATACTATTAATATTTCCATTTTTAAATTGTAGAAGTTGGGTTGAGACTTTATCAATTCTATCATCTAAATATTTTTTAGGTATGTAATAAAAACTGAAAGTTGATTCCAAAAGACCAAGGTCAACATTATTATTAGTTAAATGATTATTTAATTGTTTTTGATTATCGTCTGAATTAATAATTTTACCATCCTTATACTCTCCCTTATACTTTCTTCCATTAGGCCATGTAAAAGTACCTTGACCATGTTGTTCACCATCCTTATACTCTCCCTTATACTTTCTTCCATCAGACCATGTATAAGTACCTTGACCATGTTTTTTACCATCCTTCCACTCTCCTTTATATTTACTTCCATTAGGCCACGTATAAGCACCTTGACCATTTAGTTTATCATCCTTCCACTCTCCCTCATACTTACGTCCATCAGGCGCTGTAAAAGTCCCTTTTCCATGTCTTTTACCATCCTTCCACTCTCCTTTATATTTACTTCCATTAGGCCACGTATAAGCACCTTGACCATTTAGTTTATCATCCTTATACTCCCCCTCATACTTACTTCCATCAGGCCACGTATTAGCACCTTGACCATGTCTTATACCATCCTTAAACTCTCCTTTATATTTACTTCCATCAGGCCACGTATAAGCACCTTGACCATGTCTTTTGTCATTTTTCCACTCTCCCTCATACTTTCTCCCATCAGGCCATGTATAAGTTCCTTGACCATTTTTTCGAGAGAAAAATCCATACTCTCCAGTATATTTCCTTCCATCAGTATATGTTAAAGTTCCTTGTGTACTAGAACCATCCTTCCACTCTCCCTCATACTTTCTTCCATTAGGCCATTTAAAAGTACCTTTTCCATGTCTTTTACCATCCTTCCACTCTCCTTTATACTTTCTTCCATCAGATGTATAAGTACCATGACCATGTCTTTTACCATCCTTCCACTCCCCCTTATACTTTCTTCCATCAGGCCATGTATAAGTACCTTGACCATGTTGTTCACCATCCTTATACTCTCCCTTATACTTTCTTCCATCAGGCCTTTTAAAAGTACCTTGACCATGTCTATTACCATCTTTCCACTCTCCAATATATTTACTTTCATCAGGCCACGTATAAGCACCTTGACCATGTTGTTTATCATCTTTCAACTCCCCCTCATACTTACGTCCATCAGGCGCTGTAAAAGTCCCTTTTCCATGTCTTTTACCATCCTTATACTCCCCCTCATACTTACTTCCATGAACATCATTAATAGTCTCTTCCACATTTAATTCACCATCATTCCACTCTCCCTCATACTTACTTCCATCAGGTCTTTTAAAAGTACCTTTCCCATGTTGTTTACCATCCTTATACTCCCCCTCATACTTACTTCCATCAGACCATGTATAAGTACCTTTCCCATGTTGTTCACCATCCTTATACTCCCCCTCATGCTTACTTCCATCAGACCATGTATAAGTACCTTGACCATGTTTTTTACCATCCTTCCACTCTCCTTTATATTTACTTCCATTAGATGTTGTATAAGTCCCTTGACCATTTAGTTTATCATCCTTAAACTCTCCTTTCCATAAACTTCCATGAGGAGTATAAATAGTCCCTTGACCATGTTGTTTACCATCCTTCCACTCCCCCTCATACTTACTTCCGTCAGACCATGTATAAGTACCTTGACCATGTTCTTTACCATCCTTCCACTCCCCCTCATACTTGTCTCTGTAATCATAAAACATTAAGCCATATCCATGAGGTTTAGATTTTTTACACTTTCCTAAATATTTTCTATCAACGTACTTTATAGTTCTTTTTTCTAAAGTAGAATCTCTGTCATCAATGTAGTGTCTTCGTATAAAATAATGTAACATTAATGTGTTAGCCAGTATATAATTTGCCTCATTTTTAAAATCATAGGTTTTATCACTCAAGCCCCAGGCACATCCAACACTTATAACATTGGCTTTGTTGGAGGCTATAATATCATCAATATTATCACCAAAGGAAACTACATTTTCTTTATCAATTCCTGAATTAATAATAGCTTTAAGTATTGGTTCAGGATGAGGCTTTTTATTTTTAGTATCATTATATCCAACAACATTTTTAATTTCTAGATTATTGTATTTTAGAATCTTTTCACAGTACTTCTTTGGGGATGAAGTGACAATAGCAATTTGATGACCACTTTTTTTAATAAGCTCAAAAACTTCTTTAATATTAGGGAAGAAAGAAATTTTTGGTATCATTTTATAGACTTCAGACCACTTTTTCTTGGACCTAAGCTCCAAAACAAGATCACTATCTACTAATGTTTGATCAAAATCAAAAATGAATAAAAAAGTTTTGATTTCAGAGGAATCTTTAACCATGTCTTTTTTCTGCATATTTTTCATTTATAATATTTTCTATAATTGATGAATATCTGCATTTTGTAGTAATTAAAAATCAAACACCCCCTGTTCGATAACATCATTTAAATTGTTGGACTTATAAAGTAATTCAATGTATTGATCAATATTTTCGGAGCTCAAGGAAAAAGCAGTCTTATCATTAATTAACATCCTATTGCCTGCATTAGAAGGGAGAATTAAATCTTCTTTGTAGTTAATACATGCTACTTTTCTTCCCAGCTCCAATCCAAATTTAACTGTGTGCATAGTACCTCCTTTAGTGTTAGTCTCTATTACCACAATTCCTTTAGATAAACCAGATTGTATCCTATCTCGTTCTATAAAATAATTTGACATAACTTCAGTATTTGGGGGATACTCAGAAATTAAACATCCATTTTTAAGAATTCTTTTTGCCAACGCAATGTTATCTTTTGGATAAACTATATCTAATCCACTTGCTAATACTGCAATAGTTTTTCCTCCATTATCAAGACACACTTTATGCCCTACAGTATCGCAGCCTTTTGCCAGACCAGAAACAATTGTGTAACCCTTATTAACAAATTGTTTAGTTATATAGCTGCCAGCTTTTAATCCCTCTACAGATATGTTCCTAGTTCCTATTATTGCAATATTTTTTTTGGATTTTAATAATGATAAATCCCCTTTGGCATAAATAAGGACAGGAGATTTTTTGCCAAGATCTTTTAACTGCTCTGGATAAAATTTATTATTGTAACCAATAGGAATAATTTTTAATTTTTCACACTCTTCTATGATACCATTTGCATATGAAAATGACTTCTCAACATCATTCAAGCTTATTTTTTTTGCAGCATTAGGAACGATATCTTTTATAGTTTGTACATAATCCTCATAATTATTATTGTCATTTAAAAGTGGCTTTTTATCTATGATTTTTTTTACTGTTATCCTGCCTATACCAGGAAGACCTAAAAAAACAAGAATTTGAATCTCATTCATATGATTTAACTAAGAAAAAGTTTTAGAAAAGGAATATAATATCGTAAAGTGTAAATATAGCTAAAGAAGGGATAAACCAAAAGTTTTTAATGCGTGAATCCACAACGTCAAATAGCCAATTAAAAATAATTGCATCAGTAAAACATAAAGTAAAGTATTTTCTTTGCACACAAGAAAAACAATAAATATAACTTTCATAAAATAGTTCTAGACCATAGGCATATCTTCTTCTTTCAATTCAGCTATCTCTAAGTCCTCTTAAGTAGGTTAAACTTACATTTATAGATGAATGTCCCATAGCTTTCTGAAGCTTGGTTATAGAGCCTGTTCTCTTAAAGATATCAATGGCACCAGAGTGTCTGAATGAGTACAAGGTTTGTCCTTCCTTCAAAACATTACTTTGATTCTTATATCTGCTCCAAAGGGTACTGAAATAGTCTGGATTCCTACTTCGCTGCTCCCTAGTAAAGATATTATCATTTAAACCTTTTGGATTTAAATAGGGTTTGATAAAACCTGGAACTGGTACAATTCTATTTCTTCCTGACTTATTTCTAAACCCTGAGAGTTTAATGTAGCTTAAGTCCTTTGAGAAATCACCCCAAGTCAATTCCCTCACCTCTCTGTGTGGTCTGAGCAAACAGCCATAAGTTAATAAACAACAAAGGTGAAGGTTCTCATTGAAAGCTTTTATATCTTCTAATATAGTAGCAATATCATCAAAGGGTTTGTGCATAACAGCCTTAGCTTTCTTACTTTTTATCTCAGTCATTGGATTGCCATCCATTCCGAGGAAACAGCCTCATTTATAAGTACATTTAGGTGTCTTTTAAGGGTGTTGTGAGAAACTCCAGAGCAATACCTTGCAAGAATATTTTTAAGGCTTTTAACGTCAAGTTTTGAAGCACCTATTTCTTGCTCTAAACAGTTAAAACTAAACTGAAGCATAGACTTGTACTTGTCAGAGTAATCACCTAGCTAGTTTTGATTCTAAGGCTTGTTTGATATAATCAAGATCTGAGAGTTTACCACATTACCAAATTGTTAGACCTGTGAGACAATAAAACACCCCCATTAATCAGATAGCTGTAGATCTCAGCTGCTAGGACTTTAGCAATGGATAATCTTTGGTCAATAGGATAAGAGTTGGGATCTGTGGTTGAGTTGATTCTCTTCCCGTTATAAAGCCTGTATCTTTTATTTTTAATATAAAATGATACAAATACTTTGTTTATAGAATCAGTGTGAACTTTGGGAAATTGTAATTTCATTAGGCAGTGCTTAGACAGTTAAACTTATTTTAATGTGTAAAACACTGGTTTTCAATAGCTCAGCTGGTTAGAGCGGTTGACTGTTAATCAATAGGTCCCTGGTTCGAGTCCAGGTGAGGGCGCCATTATAGACAGGAGGTCATTTTTGACCTCCTTTTTATTTACATCATTTCTCAAAACCTTGCTGGCCAACAGAATAGATTCAATCTCTGGAGTGAATATCTGGTTGCAACTCTCAAAATCAAAATTTTCGAAGTTTTCCTTAAAGATGCAACCAAGAATTTTCCTTTTAGTCTCACCATCCGCCTCATCCCAATACTGGCTTAGGTTTTCAATCATTGGAAGAGTTTTATTGAGATACACCTTAAAAGGACTCTTTACAGACTTCAAATTTGATAGTTGATCCTTTTTTTCACTAATCTCAGACTCAATTCTGGACTTCATCCCATTGTAATCAACGGAGGTAATATCTCCATCAAGAAAAGAATTCTGTAGTTTTAATTGTCGACGACCATAGTTTTCAATTGACTCATTTAATCGCTTGATTTCAGTCTTTCTTGTGACATCCTGCCGAGATATGGCTTACCCTCGGTCACCTTATCGTAGCCGCTAGACCTAATAATAATATTGTTCTTAATATAGTAACTCACCCAGTTTTTAAATGAGTTCTCAAGTTTATATGGAGAATTAAGTTCTCGAGGTGAAACAATAACTAGAACATCATCGTCCTTTAATCCAACTTCTTCCCTTATCAGCTTACTCAGTCTCTTAAAGTTTTCCGAGTCTATATTTTCAAGTTCACGATGCAGTAAATAATACTCTGAAGAATTCGTATGATCAATTAACTGAAATGTGATTGGCCCTACATCCTTAGAAAACATAGCAACCACATCTTCCATATCTGACCGTCCCCTATGCGAGAGGTATGCTATTTTAATATCCATATTTAAAGATTGGGTATAAAAGTAGCAACAGAGAACTCCTTATGCAAATAGTTTTTGAAGTATCACATACTTATTATAAAACCTCAATCATGAACAAAGAAATTATGAAATCCCTTGGCTTAAACAGAAAACAATACAGGCGTTTACTTCAATCCATAGTAATAAAAACACCTAACATATCTGAATTACCTGAAAGCAAAACTGATGATTCTATAGAAAACAATTCGCAGAATTTGTCGTAAGGAACGCTATGGTTTTATTACTAATCAGAACTAGAATCTGATGGCAATAATTCCACATTGAAATGGTCTGAGACGGAATTCTGGGTCTGGATAGTGTGGAAATATTGATTGGCAATTAAGTCTAAGGAATTGACCTCCGTTTAAAGTAAGTTCATTCTTATCTAATAAATCTCTCCAAACCCTGTTTAACAGCTATCAAGCGGACTAAATCCATTTGTGAATTAGGTTTGAATACACTTCCGACATATTACAGGAGTGATTCAACACCGAGACTCATACGGTTCAAGTTATGGTATTTTGTAATACAGTTTAAAAAATGTTCACCCGGGATTTGAGACATTAAGGTACTTTTTAATCTTTGATATTGTATTAGGGTGTAATCCAGCGATTTTGGAAACCTCAATATTCTTATATCCTTTCTGTAGTAAATCCATGGCCTGTTTGTTTTTCTTCTTCGAAAGAAACTGCAGAACTGTTTCTTGACTTCCAGGTTTACGTCCTAAATACTTATTTGGATCTAGCAAGGCTAAGTCGATTCCCTGCCTTTGCCTCTCCTTTATCTGACTTCTCTCCATTTCTGCAACACAACCTAATATGGATATGAACATCTTAGCTATTGGATTCTCATCACCATTTTCATCTAACGTACATAAACCTTGAGAAATAAAGGTTACTGGAATTCTGCGTTCGGTTGTGTAATAGATAAAGTCAATAATGTTCCGAAGGTTACGGCCACAACGATCAATCGACCAAACAGAAATCGAACCAACTAAATTCCTGTCTATCATAGTTTTCAACCTAGAACCTTCTGGTCTTAGAAATATTTCCAAATCCCCTGGGCATTTATCCTCAATAACTAGGTCATAACTCTTTTCATTTACTCTCTGTCGATCTGTTCTTTGATCTATGGATGAAACTCTCGTATACAGTATTGAATTACTCATTTTTTTAGGGTTATTATGTATGCACCCTAAAAGTATAGCCAAAACACACATATGCAGCATAAAATCTATGTTTTTTACCAAAATGGACATCACAAAAAAAAGTATACCCCAAAATGTGATGTTTTAGTTGGGCCAATCAATAACTACCTGGAAATAGATCTCAAATTCTGGATATGCCAATCAATATTCATGATCCCTTCCAGGATCAAACCATTCCTCCTCCTGTTTCGAAATACAAATACCAGACTCAGTTCCTATGAAACCGACACTCTATATTGTGAGATGGCGCCAATCAAAATTAGATCCGGGGATCCGCTCCCTCCTATCATGTAGGGGGTATCCCACCTTATATATCGTTTAGGGACTTAGATATAGGGGGCTCGATGGCGCGAATGAAATATTTTTCAAAAAAATGGTGAAAAACCGAAAAAAATATTATGCCAAAAAAATTCAATAAATAGAAACTCTATCTGCTTACAACCTCCTTAAATTTTAAATGACCCCTGTCAATACGTTCCCAACTGCGACACGAAACTCACCCCTGAAAAGCATGTTTGCTTCAATCATTGGACTGAACTTGAACACCCACCTTTGAAGTGTGGAGTGATCTACTTGTGCCCCTCTGCTTTTCAAAAGCTCCTAGTTATCTCTATAACTCAATGTGAATATGAGTTTGAAGTACTCCGCTTGAAGAATGATGGCTATGGGTATCTGTGACGCACGAGCATAAGTGTAGGTTGAATCAGCAAATCTAAACGTTTAGCAAAAACGTTCGAGTTAATGCCACAGAACTCCATCTTGCTCCATTGTTTCTATCTGCCATAGGATATAACTGCAGGTACAACTTATCTATTCTTGGCTTAAGTCCTCTGTGCATCGCTTCTTTATACTTCAACTAATTGCTTACCACTTCATCTTCTGCACTCTTACTGCATTCAGTATTGCCAATAGTGCTACTCCTACATCTGCAAAAACTGCTTCCCACATTGTGGCTAAACCACCTGCACCTAATATGAGAACAATGATTTTAATACCGAAAGCAAGAAATATATTCTGCCAAATAATCTTTTGAGTGGATTTAGCAATTTGAATACCAGTGACGACTTTTGAAGGTTGGTCGGTTTGAATGATTACATCTGCTGTTTCAATGGCTACATCACTTCCCATTGCTCCCATAGCTATACCCACATCACTTGCTGCTAATACGGGTGCATCATTGATACCATCACCCATAAAAGCAATTGTTTTTGTAAGATCTTGTTTGAGTAATTCTACTTCATTCAATTTATCTTCAGGCAATAGTCCTCCTTTTGCCTTTGAGATACCCAATTCCTTTGCTACTTGTTGAGTGATACTGTCTTTATCACCTGAAAGCATCATTATTAAATCAATACCTTCTTTCTTGAAGGCAGCAATGGTTGCCTTGGCATCTTCTTTCAACTCGTCTGCAATAGTTACATAACCTGCAAACTGATTATCAATACCAACCAATACTATTGACTCCACAATGCTGTCAATTTCCTTTGGTGTGGAAATATTGAAATGAGACATTAGCTTTTTATTCCCTGCCACAACCTGAGTGCCGTTGATAATACCTTGCAATCCTTTACCTGCAATTTCTTTAATATCTGTGGCTTCTGGAACCTCATTGTCTAATGGGTATTCGCATAATTGCTTTGGCAATTGGGTGAGTAGATTTAGATTCAATTGCTAAAAGAAAAGTCATAAACTCATCTTTGGAATAGTTGCCTATTACTTCAATATCCTTAATCTTAAACACTCCTTTGGTAACTGTTCCCGTCTTATCCATCACCATTGTATTTACCTCTTTTAGCTTATCCATATACGTAGCTCCTTTGAACAATATGCCATTTTTAGAAGCTGCACCAAGGCCACCAAAATATCCCAAAGGAATAGAAATGACCAATGCACAAGGACAAGAAATTACTAAGAAAATCAAGGCTCTATATAGCCATTCACTAAACACATAATCATCTACAAAAAAGTAAGGAACAAAGCATACGGCAATGGCTAAATAGACCACAATGGGTGTATAAACTTTTGCCAATCTTCTGATAAGAAGTTCTGTTTTGCCTTCTTGGAAGTTGCATTTTGTACCAACTCTAATATTCGCGATACTGAACTATCATTGAATAGTTTTGTCGTTTTTACTTCTATTACTCCATCCATATTGATAGAGCCTGCCAATACGTTTTCTCCTTTTACTATACTTTGTGGTTTACTTTCACCTGTTAGTGCTGCGGTATTTAAACTGGCTTTGGCAGAAAGTAAAGTGCCATCTAATGGTACTTTCTCTCCAACCTTTATTTGTATGGTTTCATCTACCTTAACATCATTTGGATTGACCTCAAGGAAGGAATTGTTTCTCAATACATTGGCTATTTTTGGACGTACATCTAAAAGGGCTGTGATATTGTCCTTTGCTCGTCTTACTGCTGCACTTTGGAATAATTCTCCAACAGCATAGAAAAGCATTACGGCAACTCCTTCTGGATATTCACCTATGGCAAAAGCTCCAATAGTGGCTATACTCATTAAGAAAAACTCTGTAAATATTTCACCTTTTATTAGGAGCTTCAAATGCCTCTTGACTACAGGTAACCCAACAGGAATATATGCAACTCCAAACCATAATATCCTGATCCAACCTTTAAAGAAAGCTACATCAAAATAGTCTAAGGCAATACCTGAAATGAGTAAAACAAAGCTGACTAATAGCAGGTAAATAGACCTTCCAATTACTTTCATTTCCGAAGTGAATGGTCGTGTGCATGATTATGACCATCATCATCCGAATTTCACCAATGGTGGTGGTGTACTTTCTATCTATTTTTTCTTCAAGAGAACAACATATTTGCTTGCCACTGTCGTCATAGATATGGGTATGATTTTTATTTATCATTATTTAAACTTTTAAAGGTTATCCATCTATTAACTCTTTGCTTGTACTCAGTGTATTTTTCTCCAAATTCCTTTACAAGAAATTCTTCTTCAAGTCTAATCTGTGTATTAATGCTAACGGTAGATAGTGCTATGATTAGTAGTGTAAAGGCATTGGGAAGCACTAAGAATAGTCCAACATTGGCAATCATTATACCTAAGAAAATAGGGTTACGAGAAATAGCAAAAAAGCCATTGGTTACTAATTCTGTTTTGTCTACTTCATCTATACCAATACGCCAAGATTCCCTCATATTGGACTGAGCAAACCATACAAATAGTAAGGAAGATATAGTAATGCCCAACCGACATATACTAAAGTATCATTTTCTAAATACCAAAACGGCAATAGAAACTTGTGCCAACTTGGAATAAAGGCATAAATAGAAACTACGATTAATTCTATGATAGAAATAATGCCAAAGACTTTACCATTATAGCCGTGTGCATCATCACCCTTGTTAAAGGTGAGTGGATTGATATTGGTTTTCTTCCAAAGTAAAAATGATCTTAGAACAAAGACCAAAAGGAAATAAAGATAAAAAATATGAATAGATACATAATGATTTTCGGTTGGTTAAGATTTGATTCCTGTTGCTACAAACACACCTCCTCTATTAAAAGAGGTATCAACACTAAAGTCATTGGTTTTACTTTGTAGATATTGATAAATAGGTCTATCCACTTCTCCTTTTCCTATCCATTTGATAGGTTTTCCTCTTAAAGTAGGTTTGGGTAAATACCAATCCATAATTACCAACCGCCCCTTTGGTGCTAAAAGCTCATATAGATTATCAATTACTTTTTCCCAATCAGGAAATCCAGATAATCCTAAATCACAAAGTATAGCATCTGCTCTTAGCGTATTGTCATATTGGGTTGCAAGCCAAGTGGTATTAACTTTTGTAGCATCTTCTTTTACAATATGGACATTCTTCCAGTCATTCTTATTTACTACTTCCTTTGCCTTTTCAAGCATTCCTTCTGATAGATCAATGCTAATTATAAGACCTGTATTATTCATATTCTTTTGGAAATATTCCAAATTTTGACCTGTGCCACAAGGGACATTTAAAACCGTACTACCTTCCTTCAATGCCATCTGCTGAATAGCGTATTTTCTTGCATTGCCGTAGTACCATTTTGGTGAAAATAGGTCATAGACTTTTGCAAATTTATCGTAGTACTTAATTGCTTTTTTTAGTTGCTTATTCATATCTCAAAGTATTAATGTTCGTGTTCTAATTCTCCTGCTTTAGATTGTGCATAGACATAGTAAGCTCCTTTCGTTACTATCTGCATTCCATCTGGAATTGTATCGATTAATTTCACGGCTGTAAAACCATTGTCTGTTGCACCTGTAACAACTGCTATCTTCTCAAATTCTATTTCTTTATCATTCGGCTTTTCATTAGCTACATATATAAAACTGTTAGCTCCATCTTTTGATAATTGCTTCCTCTGGTAAAGCTGAGGACTCTTCATTATTGAGATATATTTTAGCGTTAATGAATAAGTCTTTTAGAAAGGTTGGCTTTGTACCTTCTAAGTGACCGTGAACACGTATAGTCTTAGAATTGGTGTTGAACTCTTTACCAATTACCTCTACTGTTCCGTAATAAACTGACTGGCCAAGTGCAGGAACCGTATAGCTAATCTTTTGCCCTTTCTTGATATTGAGCAATGTCCTTTTCAAATACATCTAACTCTAAATGAAGGTGCTCTGAAGAAATTATATCCATTAATGAAATCGAAGATTGAGCATACATACCATTGTGAAAATTAATCTTAGAAATATAGCCACTCATTGGTGCTACAATAGCTATTTGCTGTTTTATGGTACTTGGTGACAGATTAGAAGTTGATATTCCTAAGAAGGACAGTTGTTTAGCAAGTCCTTGTGTTTTAGCATCCAATACTGCCACTTCTGCTTGAGCATTTTGTAAATTCTTGGTTACGCCAGCATTGGATTCCACTAAGGTTTTTTGTCGTTCTACCTCTAATCTCTTGAGGTTAAGCTGAGCCTTTGCTTCTAAATAATCTTGCTGTGTAATTATTAAATCAGCATTTTCGAGATAAGCAATTACTGCTCCTTTCTTTATGTAATCACCTTCTACGAATTTTTTTGTTCCTTTTATGATACCGTTAGTTTTTGCCGAAACAGAAGAATGAGCATTTGGCGGCAGACCCAATGAACCTGTTGCTTTAACAAAGTCATTGACTTTGATAGAGGACAATGTTCCAAATTCTAAACCGATTGTCTTGGCTTGTGCTTTTGAAAGGTGTAGTCCTTCTTCGTGTTGTTCTTCTCCTCCGTGGTCGTGTTCATCATCCTCAGAGTGAGTAGATTCTTCTGCTCCGTGATTATGGCCGTCTCCTTCGGTATGTTTATGACCACAAGAAGAAAATACAAGAAGTGAAAGTATTGTAATTATAGCTATGAAATATTTTGTATGATTCATTTTTAAATGTCTTTTATTGATTTGTAAGAAATTGAAAGTCAGCTACCGCCTTATTGTAGGCTAAAATCTGCTCCCAATAATTTTTATTATTGGTTGTCATCAGTTGTAAAGTGTTCAATAATTCTAAGTAAGAGATTTCTCCTGCTTGGTAGTTTAGTTCACTTATTCTGATAATTTCTGGATTAATGGTTTCTATTTGGTTTTTGTAAAAATCCACTCCTGCTTGATACAAGTTCAATGTGTTTTGTATCTCTAATTGGTCTTGTTTGAAACTCAAAAGTGTACTTTGGTATTGATAGTTGCCTATCTCAATCTGCTTTTCCTGAGCCGCTATTCTCTTTTTAGTTTGACCATTAAATAGCGGAATAGCAACGCCTGCTTGTGCCGCATTTAGCCAACCTCCTTGATTGAAATTTTGTGCAGCATAGCCAACATTGAAGCTGGGTTTTAATTCAGCCTTCATAGCATCTACTTTGGCATTTTCTACGGCAATTTCTTGCTGACTTTTTAATAGAAGTGGGTTTGTAGCTGTATCTATCTGAGTGAGAATAGTTTGCCACTGATAGACTATTTATGGTGGTAATAGACTCCTTGGTATTTAGTAATAATTGAAACCGCTTATTTAAGTTAGCAATTTCTATTTTCACTTGGTTATAGAGCAGTTCGTATTCCTTCCATTTGGATTGTAAAGTTAGTTCTTCGATACGACTGGCAGCTCCTGCTTGTACTCTTACAGTTGATTTTCTATGGTATTCTTTATAAGTAGAAACAAGATTGCTATAAAGCCTTTCCAATTCCTTTTTGTACTGAATTTCAAAGTATAATTGCTTGACTTTCCATTTCAGTTCGTTCTCCGTTATTTGCTGTTGGGTGCTGCTCTGACTTGTATACGCATCTTGCAATTTATTTTGAGCCTTAGTAATACCTGGACTTGGGAAATTCTGAACTACTCCAAATTGATTAACCTGCTGTCCAAATTGTCTATCTACTAATCCATCACCTTGATAGGATATATCTGTAGTACCCAAGTTATATTTTAGGTTTTGTAAAGACTTGTTTTTCTCTACTTCCAAACTTGCTGCTTTTAAATTGGGATGATTAGTGATTGCCATAGAAATAGCACTATCCAAATCAAGAGCTTGCTCTTGTGCTTGGGCAGAAAAGGACAAACCTAAAATCAACAAGATTCCTAATACACCACCTTTCGATACATTAATTCTGTTGGTTTTTCTTTCGCTCCATTTTTCTAACCAATAGTAAAGAATAGGCAATATGATCAATGTTAAAAAAGTAGCGGTTATCAAACCACCAATAACTACCGTTGCCAATGGTCTTTGAACTTCTGCTCCACCCGAAGTAGATATAGCCATTGGTAAAAAACCAAGTGAAGCTACTGCAGCCGTCATAATTACTGGTCTAAGTCTTACTCTTGTTCCTGTTGTAATTCTTTCTTTTATGTTTTTCATTCCTTCCTTTTTAAGTTGGTTGAAATAGCCAATAAGTACAATGCCATTGAGCACAGCTACTCCAAAAAGAGCTATGAAACCAATGCCAGCTGAAATGCTAAATGGTAACCCTCTAAGCTGCAAAGCCCATATTCCACCAATGGCAGACAAAGGAATGGCTGTAAAAATTAAAGCTGCCTGTGAAACTGAACCAAAGGTGAAGTAAAGCAAAATGAAGATTAAGGCTAAGGCCATTGGAACGGCAATAGATAATCTCGCATTGGCTGCTTTTAGGTTTTCAAACTGTCCGCCATAAGTAAAATAATAACCGTTCGGCAACTTAACTTTAGTGTCTAATTCTGTTTGGATCTTTTCCACTAAAGATTCTACATCTGTATTACCTACATTTACACCAATTACAATTCTTCTATTAGTGTTTTCTCTTGAAATTTGCATAGGTGCATCTATCAAATCAACATTGGCTACACTGGTAAGCGGCACTTGACTTCCATTGCTCAGCGTTATAAATAGATTTTCGACATCTTCTATACCTGTTCTATTTTCTTCCGCTAGGCGAACCACTAAATCAAACCTTTTATCACCCTCATAAATAATTCCTGCTTTTTCTCCAGCAAAGGCTGAACGAACAACTTGATTGACCTCTTGAATATGTAAACCGTATTGTGCCATATTATCATAATTATATGAAACGATAATTTGAGGCATTCCAATCGTTTGCTCTACATTGGCAGAAGCAACACCACTTACTTTTTCGATTATAGCCTGAGCTTCTATTGCTTTTTGATAAAGCACATCTAAGTCAGCACCAAATAGCTTAATGGCAATATCAGACCGAGTTCCTGTCATCAATTCATTAAACCTCATTTGAATTGGTTGTGAGTATTCATAAGTCACTCCTGGAATATCTTTCAAGACATCATTTATAGCGTCAAACATTCCCTGTTTAGTAGTGGCTGTGGTCCATTCAGATTTAGGTTTCATAACTAAAATATGGTCGCCTATTTCTGTGGGCATAGGATCAGTTGGCACTTCTGCCGAACCTATAATTACCACATCATCGATGATTTCTGGAATACTATCTTTTAATCTGTTTTGAATAAGTTTAGCAGTTTCTACACTTTGAGACAGTGAACTGCCCGGCACTAAGATTTGGTGCATTGCCAAGTCACCTTCTTCTAATGTAGGAATAAACTCGCCACCCATCCTACTGAATACAAACAGACTGATTAAAAAAGCAAGTATAGTTGCACTTACAAAAACTGTTTTGAACCGTAGAGCTGCATTTAAAATTGGTGTGTAGCCTCTTTGGAAAAAGGCAATGATTTTATCTGCAAAAGTTTCTTTATTGACTACATTTTTCTTGAGCACCAAGGCTGCCATCATAGGTACATACGTCAATGAAAGTATCAATGCACCTGCAATAGCAAGCATTACTGTTTGAGCCATAGGCTTAAACATTTTACCTTCTATACCTACCAAAGCCAAAATAGGTATGTATACCATCAGAATGATAATCTCACCAAATGCTGCTGAACTTCTTATTTTCTGTGAGGAAGCAATTACCTCTGTGTCCATTTCGGTTTGCGAAAGCAGACTTCCTGCTTTTTTGACTTGTAGGCGGTGTACTATAGCTTCCACTATTATAACTGCACCATCTACTATCAATCCAAAATCAATAGCACCTAAACTCATAAGATTAGCTGATATACCTAATAAGTTCATCATAGAAACGGCAAACAGCATTGCCAGAGGAATGACCGAAGCCACAATTAATCCAGCTCTCCAATTACCAAGTAGAAGAACTAATATAAAGATGACTATTAAACCACCTTCAATTAGATTCTTTTTAACCGTACCAATTGCAGTATTCACCAGTTTATCTCTTACCAAGTAAGGTTCTATGATTACGCCTTCGGGTAATGATTTTTGAACTTGTACTACTCGTTCTTTAATTCTTTCAGTTACTTGTGCAGAATTTGCTCCTTTGAACATCATTACCTTACCACCTACTACTTCTGCACCATTTCGAACTAACGCTCCATATCGAGGAGCTTTACCATATTGCACAGTAGCTATGTCACTAATTAAAACTGGAATATTTCCTCTATCACTAACCACTATTTTTCCAATATCATCTAAAGACTTTGCTAATCCTTCAGAACGGATATAGTAGGCATTGGAATTTTTCTCAATGTATGCTCCACCAGTATTCTCATTGCTTTTTTCTAAGGCCTCTAATACATCTGAAATACTTATGCCTACAGATTTAAGAAGATTAGGATTTACGGCTAATTCATATTGTTTTAAAAATCCACCCATTGAATTGACTTCAGCTACTCCTTCGATTCCAAGCAACTGTCTTTTGACAATCCAATCTTGGATGCTTCGTAACTCAGTAGCGGAATATTTTTCTTCAAAGCCTTGATCTGGTCGAACTACATATTGATATATCTCACCCAATCCAGTAGAGAGGGGCCCCATTTCTGGCACACCTAAGCCATCAGGTATATTGCCTTGAGCCTCTTTGAGTCTTTCATTCACTAGCTGTCGAGCTAAGTATATATCGTAGTTTTCTTCAAATACTACGGTAACTACTGAAAGCCCAAAGCGAGATATAGAACGTATCTCTTCTGTTTTTTGCAGACTTTGTAGAGCAAGCTCAACAGGAGATGTAATAAACTGCTCCACTTCTTGCGTAGCAAGTGTGGGCGAAATAGTGATTATCTGTACTTGATTATTGGTTATATCAGGTACAGCATCTATGGGTAGCTGCTTGAGAGAAAATAACCCCCAAACTATGAGGGCTGCTACAAATAGCCCTATGACAAACTTATTCTTAACCGAATAAGCGATTAAATTATCGAACATTAATATTTTATTTTATAAAAAAGTTAAACCTAAACTATGAATGGAAAGGGCATAGTTGTCCCTTGGAAAGTGGTTTAACTAAGGCTTGGCGGATGCCAAACTCCTTCGCTGTAGTCAAAGGAATAGTCGAATGTGTAATGAAAAAGGTAGTCAGTAGAAATTTCTATTTTAGTCTCTAACATCGCTTTATCGGTAGGTAAAGTAACTATAGAGCCACAACAAGCACAAACACAAAAAGGAGTGCAATCATCCTGGTGTTCTGAATGATCATGGTCGTGCTCTGCTGCTGAAACCTCAATGTCTGTATGAATGGAACTTTGCGGCATACCATCTGTACACGGCACTACCGAAAGTGCTGCAATATAAATAGAAGTTATTAATGCAAATATTCTCATTACTGAGTTCAAAGATAGAACAAGTTTATTGCAACCCACTTGCAAAGTTTTTTACTTGTTACAATTCTCGCATAAACCCTTTATTACCATATTGGCTTGGTACATTTTGAAATTTTTGGGTAGCTCGATTTTAGGTATATTTTGGTTGGTCAGACAAAAAGTGTTCTGACAGTTGGAACAATGAAAATGGTAGTGTTGGTCAATGGTCTCACACTCACAACTTTCTAAGCAAAGGGCATATTTGAGTTGTTTCGTGCCATCATCGATAGTATGTACAAGTTTGTTTTTTTCAAATGTTTTTAATGTTCGATACAATGTAGATTTATCTGCAATATCAAAAGCACTTTCAATAGTTTGAAGAGAAATGGCTTTGTCTTGCTCCATAAGGTGTTGCAAAACAAGTATTCGCATTGCCGTAGGTTTAATATCTCTTTGAGCAAGTTTATAATCAAGTGCATCGTTCATACTAAGAATCAAATATAATCTTAAACTAACTTTTATTCTAACTCCTCCTTAACCGAACCGCACTTCAACATAGCCTCTCCAAAATATGGATTCAAAACCTTTTCTTCTTTACTTAACCATCTTGCTCCATTGTTTCTATCTGCCATAGGACATAACTGCACGTACAACTTATCCATTCTTGGTTTAAGACTTTTACTAACCATTATCATCTGCTCGGAGATATGAATAAAATTGTCTCGGGCCTCCGCTATATCCTTTGATGCTGTGTATTTATCTGCGAGTTTTTTTAGTGCACCAGAATGTTTCATCCATATATCATGATTCTCACCTTTGAATAGACTCATACTGATTTGACTAAGCTGTGTTTTAAACGCTATTAAAGATTCTTGACTTCCTTCAAAGTCATCTTTTACTAAATTGTCTTTTACTTTCAAATATGAATCAAAGAGTTTACCTAGGCTTTTATTAGCTTCTGAACTTAATGAAACTGCCTTATTTGGCTTGTTATTCATTTCATTTGATGATCCTCCATGATTATGACCTGTTGACGATTTACCTCCTTCAGGATTCATCATACTGGGTTTACCTGCCAGCTGTGCGGCGGCATCTATACTAAACGTGCCATTAGTGGCTATTTCGTCACCTTCTTCTAATCCACTACTTATTACATACGAATCCCCTAGAGAAGGGCCTAAAACTACTTCTGTGAGCATAAAGCTAACTCCACTAGCGGTCTCCATCTTTTTATAAACTATAGATTTCTCGCCTGTCCACATTACAGCAGTCTTAGGAACTACCATAGTATTTTCGTTAGCAGAAATCACAGATTTAATAGTGCCATTCACCAACATCTCAGGTTTCAATTTATTATTTGAATTGTTCACCTCCACTCTAGCTTTAGCCGTTCTTGTTTTAGGGTCCACAATAGGGTCGATAAAAGCTATCCGTCCATTAAAAGTCTTGCCTGCAATTGCATTTAAAGAATATGATACATTGTCTCCTTTACTCACAAAACCCAAATCAGACTCATACAGATCAAACAAGATCCAAAGTTTATTTAAGTTGGAGATTTTATATAAAGGTTCTCCTTGATTTAGATAGTCTCCAACATTGACTAATTTATCTGTAACTACACCCGAAATATCTGCACGAATAGGGAAATTCTCTATTATTTTTCCTGTTTCAATTATTGTATTTATTGTACTAGCAGAGAGTTTCCAGTTCCGGAGTTTCTCTTTGGCCGAATTAAATAAAGCCGGTTGTAACTCAATAAGCTTTTGGGCTTCAAACAACTCCTTTTGTGCACTTATAAGTTCGGGAGAATACACATAGGCTAGTACTTGACCTTTAGATACCTGCTCTCCAGTGTAGTTAATCTTTAGTAGCTCTATTCTGCCTGCTATGTGACTCGTTTGAGTAGAAACTTGTCTCTCATCTGGTTGCACTTTGCCATTTAGCTTTAATTCCTTGAGAGCACTTCCTTTTGTTACTATGGCCGTTTGAACATTGGCTAGTTGCATAGCTTTAGGAGACATCTTAATACTCATTGGGTTCTCATCAGATTGAGAATCTTTAAGTGGAATTAAATCCATGCCACATATTGGGCAGTCTCCTGCCTCATTCATTCTGATTTGAGGATGCATAGAGCATGTCCAAATCTGTCCGTTCTCAGATAGCTCATTATGATTGTGCCCACTATCACCAGACAATGGTGTACCAAATATCAACCAACCAAGAAGCAATCCTCCAAGCAAAATTCCTATGTAAATAATATACTTTTTCATTGTTTACATTTATTCTTTAGAGGTTCTTTCATATTGACAACAGCCAGGTAATCCATTATAAGTTGAAGTCTCAGCTTTTACTTTATCTGTATCATATCCTGATGCAGCTATTGCTTGATGTATTTTAAGGATACTAGTCTTTACAGGATCATATGTGACACTCATCTTGCCAGAATCTATATTCCATTCGGCACTAGTCACCCCAGAAATCATCGCAGCTTTTTCGATTGTTCTCTGGCACATACCACAATTACCACTTACGGTAAAGCGTGCAGAGTCAGTTGCACTTATTACAATTGAGTCTTGTACAGCCACAGTCTGTGCTTTTAGAGTTCCAATTGTTAAAACGGTTATACAAATTGTTAAAATTATTTTTTTCATGATTTTCTATTTTTAAATTTTTATTGTTCTTAATCTAAGGGCATTTACTATTACAGATACTGAGCTAAAACTCATTGCTAGAGCCGCTATCATAGGTGAGAGTAGTATTCCGAAGAATGGAAACAACACACCTGCTGCAATAGGTACACCTAAAGTGTTGTAGATAAGTGCAAAAAATAGGTTTTGCTTAATATTTCGCATCACACCTTCGCTTAGATTTCTAGCTTTTACTATTCCTTGCAGGTCACCTTTTACCAATGTAATCATAGCACTTTCTATTGCTACATCTGTTCCTGTTCCCATTGCAATGCCTACATCACTTTTTGCCAATGCTGGTGCATCATTAATTCCATCACCTGCCATAGCAATTACTTTTCCGTTTTTTTGTAATTTCTCAACTTCTTTGAGTTTGTCCTCTGGTAACATACTGGCTTTAAAATCTGCCAAATTTAATTCTGATGCTACTGCTTTTGCAGTATCGTGATTATCACCTGTCAGCATTATTACATCAATACCTTTATCTTGAAGTGCTTTAATGGCTTTAGCACTTGTTTCTTTTATCTTATCGCCTATAACTACATACCCAACAACGGTTTTATCTATTGACAAATAAGAAACAGTTTTGCCTTGTTTTTGGTGAGATTTAGCTTCGTCTTTCATTTTAGAAGTAATGTCCGCTTTAGCATATTCCATCATTTTAGGATTACCCAATGCTACCTTTTTTCCATCAATTTTGGCTTCAACACCTTTTCCTGTAACTGCACTAAAATCTTCGGAGTTTAGTATTTCAGCATTATGCTCTTTTCCGTATTTAACTGTTGCTTCTGCTAAAGGATGTTCGCTATTGGTATTTAATGAAACGATGTATTGTAACACTTCTTTTTCGCTTAAAGCAGCATAAAAAGCACCAACGGTTTCAACTGTTGGTTTCCCTTCAGTTATAGTTCCGGTCTTATCTACTATTAGAATATAGACTTTATTTAGTTTTTCTAGTGCTTCAGCATTCTTGATTAAAACGCCGTTTTGAGCACCCTTTCCTACACCTACCATTACAGACATGGGTGTGGCTAATCCTAATGCACAAGGACAAGCTATAATCAATACTGCAATAGCATTTACCAGTGCGAATACATAAGCTGGCTCTGGTCCCCAAATAGCCCATACACCAAAGGTAATTATTGAAATAAAGACTACTACAGGTACAAAGTAGCCTGAAACTTTATCTGCTAGATTTTGTATTGGTGCACGACTTCTACTCGCATTATTTACCATATGAATTATCTGAGAAAGAAGCGTGTCACTTCCTACTTTTTCGGCCTTCATCAAAAAGGTTTGATTTCCGTTAATTGTACCGCTACTGACTTTATCGTCCTTTGATTTATTTACAGGGATTGGCTCTCCTGTAATCATAGATTCGTCAATTGTAGTTTCACCTTCTGTTATCTTTCCATCTACAGGTATTTTATCTCCTGGCTTTACTTTTAAGATATCTTCTAATTCTATTTTATCTATACTGACTGCAACCTCTTGCCCATCAACTACCTTGGTAGCACTACTTGGTGCTAGTTTCAATAGCTCCTTTACTGCCGAGGTAGTTTTGCTATGTGCTCTTGCTTCAAGTAACTGTCCCAATAATACTAGGGTTAGAATCACAGTTGCAGCTTCAAAATATACATGTACTGCTCCAGATTCTGTTTTAAACTGCTCTGGAAATACATCGGGGAACAACATACCAAAAACACTAAATAACCAAGCAACACCTGCACCTATACCTATAAGCGTAAACATATTCAAATTCCAAGTTTTGATACTTCTATAAGCTCGTTCAAAAAACATCCAAGTAGCATAGAAGACAACTGGAATGGAAAGTCCAAATTGAATCCAGTTCCACCATTTTTGTTCCATTAAATTGTATAATGGATTATCAGGAACCGTCTCACTCATAGCTATTAAGAAAATTGGTAATGTGAATGCGGTAGCTATCCAGAATTTCTTAAAAAGTTTCTTATAACTCTTTTCTTCTGCTGAACTATCTGCCTCCATAGGCACTAAATCCATTCCGCACTTAGGACAAGCTCCTGATTCTTCTTTTATAACCTCTGGGTGCATCGGACAAGTCCATTGTTCAGAGGTATTTTTAGATAAGTTTTGTTCCTCTACGAGATCCATCCCACAAACTGGACACCCTACATTCGAATTATAGGTTTTATCACCTTCACAATGCATAGGGCAGTAAAATGTGCCTGTACCATTTTTAGGTTGTTTCTGTTCAGGTGTTTCTTTAGATTGATATCCTTCGCCTAGAGCAAATATGCTATACCTGCTATTATCCGTTTTAAGGGCCTTTTGAAAAGTCGCTAATGAAATATGTGATTCCATCTCTAAAGTAGCTTCTGCATTCACTAAATTAACGCTTGCCTTTGAAACACCTTCCACTTCAGAAAGTATTTCTTCTACGTGGCTTCTACAGCCATTGCAGGTCATTCCATGTATGTGATATGTATGTTTCATTATTTATTAGTTAGATATTCTAATTGCGAAATTGCAACGTGATAGTTCTTTATCTCAGTAGAAAGTCTCATTTTGTACTTTATAAGCAATTGTTGAGATCTAATTAACTCTACAAAGTCTTTTCCCGAAGTGCTATAGGAAGTATAGAGTAGGTCTAATATCCTAGTCTGGGTCTTTATTTCTGACTCATAAAGTTTTATTAATTCGGTCGCTGCGGTTAATTTATACTCCGTTTGGAAAAATTCGCTATTCCTATTGTTTTGGTATTGCTCTTTGTTTAGCTCTAAGGCGTTTTTAAGGTAGTTAGCCTCACTAGCAGCGGCTTTGTACTGTGATCTGAAGATTGGTAAAGATATGGTCGCCATAGGCATTAAAATATCCTTACCATCGTCAGCCACAGTTGAGATGTTTCTTTTACTGACTACAACATAATCTAACCCTAACCCAATGCTAGGTAAGCCTGACAACTTTGCTAGCTCACCTTGTTTGGTTATTGCATTCATTTTTAAATCAAACGACGCAATTGTTGGGTTATTCACAAAAACACTATCAGCACTAAAAGACCTATTACCAGCAAAATTGTCCAATGAATCTAGTGCAACAACCTCATCAGAAGACCTATTTAGTAGTAGATTGAAACGAACTTGCAAAGGATTCATTTTTTCATTCAGCAGAAGCAATTCACTCTTTACATCTTCTATACGAACATCTATTCGCAGGACATCCACCATTGTTCCTTTACCATTGGCAAATTGAATAGTCGCTAGTTCCTTATAAGAAGTAAGCAAGGATAAATTCTCTTGTTGCAATCTTATATGTTCATTCAACTCTATCAGTGGAAAGTACGCCTCTTTTACATCTCTAAATAAACTTAGTTTATGAGCCAGGAACTCTTGAAATTTACTTTCTGCTAGTTTGCTCGCTATATCCTCTTTGGCATCAAGTGTTCCAAACCAAGGGAACATCTGACTTAACGAAAACTTCATTCGTTGTGGTCCGACTCTTGTTTCAACCGGACTAATAAAATAACCAAACGAAAATGTAGGATTATTTAATGTATTAACTTGCTCTATTCGCTGCATTGAAGCTTCAAACTCAGCATATTTAGCTTTTAAACCAGGATTGTTAGTAGCAGCATATTCTAGGTAAGATTCTAAGTGTTGTGCTTGCGTGGTAAGTGGTCTAACCACCATTCCAAGAATGAAAAGTAATAAGATTCTATTTTTCATTTTGATTTCTCTTTAGATTATACTCTTCTCGCATACTGTACAGTACAGGAGTTATGAAATAAGTGATAGATGCGACAATCATCCCACCAAAAGCAGGTATTGCCATAGGAATCATAATATCTGCTCCCCTGCCTGTAGAGGTAAGAACAGGCAGCAATGCAATTATGGTAGTGGCTGTAGTCATTATTGCAGGTTTTATTCGTTTCAATCCTGCTTCAGAAACAGCCGCACGTACTTGGGAAATGGTCTTAGGCTTATTCTTTTTGAAACTATAGTCCAAATAGGTTCCGATGAGTACGCCGTCATCTGTTGCTATTCCGAACAAGGCAATAAAACCTACCCAAACTGCTACACTTAGGTTGATGGTCTTTATCTGAAAGAGATTTCTTAAATCAGTATCAAATAATGAGAAATTGAGAAACCATCCTTTGCTGTAAAACCAAAGCATTAGAAATGCACCACTAAATGCCATCGCTATTCCTCCAAATATCATCAATGAAGTAGAGATAGATTTGAATTGGAAATAGAGAATAAGAAAAATAATAACTAGAACAAGAGGTACTACAATAGCAAGCCTCTTCTCAGCTCTAATCTGGTTCTCATAGCTTCCAGAGAACTTATAGCTTACTCCCTTAGGAACTACAATAGAGCCTTCATCTATCCTTTCATTGATAAGATTTTGTGCAGCCTCTACTACATCTACCTCCGCAAAGCCGTCTTTCTTATCCAGCAGTACATAACCTACTAAAAAGGTGTTCTCACTTTTTATCATCTGTGGGCCTCTCACGTACTCCACATCTACTAAATCTCCGAGCGGAATATGAGCTCCACTTGCTGTTGACACAACTATCTTGCTAAGACTTGAAGGATCGTCCCGTAGCTCTCTAGGGTAACGAACTCTTACAGGAAAACGCTCTCTACCTTCTACGGTTGTAGTAATTTGCATACCACCAATAGCTGTCTCTATAGTTTGCTGCACATCAACGACACTCAGTCCATATCTGGATATCGCTTCTCTATTTATATTCAAGTGGATATAGGGCTTGCCAACTATTCTATCTGCAAATACGGCTTCTGTCTTTACGGATGGAACTTCTTTCAAAACTTGCTCTAACTCCATTCCAAACTTTTCGATTGTAGGAAGGTCAGGACCAAAGACTTTAATTCCCATAGGAGCTCTCATCCCAGTTTGAAGCATTACTAGCCTTGTTTCAATAGGCTGTAATTTAGGAGCTGATGTAACTCCAGGTAGATTAATGGTCCCTATAATCTCATTCCATATATCGTCCGACGACTGAATGTGATCTCTCCAGTTTCTGAAGTATTGTCCAGATTCATCTGAAATCAGATCATCACGTCGTAATCCCTTGAGTTATGGCATCAGCGTTAGAGATAGTATCTCCATTAGTCAAGACAAAGAGATCGTCATTATCTGTTTTAAATCGTTGCCTATGCCCTTGTTCATTTAGAGCATACTCTGATTTATAGTTAATAATGTTTTCATACATGGATATTGGAGCTGGGTCTAAAGCTGATTCTGTACGACCCATTTTACCTACTGCTAGCTCTACTTCGGGTATGTTAGCCAAAATCATATCCAATTGCTGAACCACACGTTTATTTTGCTCTATTCCTGCATGCGGCATTGATGTTGGCATTAGCAGGAAACTACCTTCGTCTAATGATGGCATAAACTCCTTACCAATGCCGGGAAAGCTTTCTGATAAAGAAGACCATACACTTGTATTTTCTATAGAGACATTCACTTTCTGAAATCCAGATGAGACAAATCCAAAAACAGAATTAAATCCCATCCAAATAACCGAAGCTAATAGAATGATAAAAATAGGTATGGATAGAAAAGTCTTTTTATGAGCCAGACACCAAGCAAGTACTTTGGAGTAGTAATGCTCTAGCAAAGCAAACAGTCCAAGAATAGTTGCGATGATAAGAGCAACAAATATAAAATTGAGCAATCCAGACTTTCCTGCACCTAATGGCATCCAGTAGTCAGCTAATAGCCAAGTAATCGAGATTACAGATACTATAATAATTAGATTTTTTGCAAACCAATTCTGTATAGGGCTATACTCTTGTACAAACCAAGCTATGCTAATAGCAATGAGTGTAATGCCTGCCCAAGTACTAATCCAGATGATAGATATAATTCCAATTATGATTAGTAAAGTATTAAAAATCACTCCTTTTTTATTCTTAGATATTTTAAATCCAAACACCCAATGAGCTAACGTAGGTAAAATGAATAAGGCTACCGCTAGAGCTGCTAACAATGCGAAGGTTTTCGTAAATGCGAGTGGTCTAAACAATTTTCCTTCCGCAGCTTGCATTGTAAATACAGGTATAAAACTAATTATAGTTGTAGAAACAGCTGTTACAATTGCCGAACTTACTTCCGCTGCTCCATTGTATATAGTTTCTATCAATTTTTGACCTTTGGGAGCTGAAGTCATATGTTTATCAATGTTCTCTGAGAGAACTATTCCCAGATCGACCATCGTACCAATAGCGATAGCAATACCTGACAATGCAACTATATTGGCGTCTACATGAAAGTATCTCATGGCTATGAATACCATAAGTACTGCAATCGGTAACAGGCTAGAGATTAGCAATGATGCACGTATATTGAACATCATAATGATTACAACCAAAAAGGTAATTAAGATCTCAAGGGATAGAGCTTCTTCAAGTGTTCCTAGCGTTTCTTTAATGACCGTAGTCCTATCATAGAAGGGCACTATAGTTAATTGACTAACTGTTCCATTAGCTAATGTTTTAGAAGGTAGTCCACCTTTAATCTCTCCAATTTTATCTTTAACACCATTTATTACCTTTAGCGGATTAGCCCCATATCGAGCTACTACTACACCGCCCACTACTTCAGCACCATCTTTATCTAGTAGCCCTCTTCGTGTTGCTGGGCCAATTGAGACTACAGCGATATCCTTTATTCTAATAGGAACATTATCATGAACAGCCACTACAGCTAATTCTATGTCTTCAATAGATTTAATGTACCCAAGTCCTCTAACTAGATATTCTGCTTGATTGATTTCTATGGTTTTTGCACCAACATCCTTGTTGGAATTTTTTACCGCCAGCATTACCTTATGTAGCGGTATATCATAGGTTCGTAGGGCATTTGGATCTACGTCTATTTGATACTCTTTTACAAAACCACCAATGGACGCTACTTCACTTACACCGTCCACAGCATTCAGTCCATATTTTACAAAGAAGTCTTGAATAGATCGTATTTCATGGAGGTCCCAACCGCCAGTAGGGTTATTGTTTTCGTCTCGTACCTTCAAGAGTATACCAATACACTTGACCAAGTGCGGTAGCATCTGGCCCTATAGCTGGGCTTACCTCAGGAGGCAGCAGATCAGTTGGAAGAGAATTAAGTTTCTCTAATATTCTGGATCTAGACCAATAAAATTCCACATCTTCATTAAAGATTACGTAAATACTCGAAACTCCGAAAATTGATGAACTACGGATAGATTTTACTCCGGGAATCCCAAGCAATGAAGTCGTTAAAGGATATGTAATTTGGTCCTCAATATCTTGAGGTGACCTTCCTTGCCATTTAGTAAAGACTATTTGTTGGTTTTCACCAATATCAGGTATAGCATCTACGGGAACGGGGTCTGAGGGCAAAGCCCCAACTTCCCAACCAAATGGAGAAGTAACTACTCCCCAAGCAACGAAGAGCATTATGACGATTACCGTCACTAATTTATTATATAAAAAATATTTAATTATTCTGTTAAGCATAAAATTTCTTTGAACTAAAAACTAAAAAAAAGACATCCCGTAGAATTGACAATTGGGATAAAAAACTATGCTTTCTATATTACATAAACTTGAAGGTAAGACCTCATTAAGTTTTGGCGTAACGTGGGTGGAGATTCAATAAAATCACATTGTAGGTCTTCAAAACTATCATAATAATATACCTGCTCCCATTGATAATGGGAAACAGGTATTCTTATAATCAACCAATTAAACGTGAAAAGTTCATAACTATTTGTTTGTTCAAGGCTAACAACACTGTTTACACAACAATTTGATTTACTAATCGTATTGTTTGTAGATTCGCAATCACTATTATCCATATCACAACCACCATTTTCTTGACCCATATTTAATTGGGCAGACACTAGCTCATCTCCGCAAAAATGCATTGCGAATGATACTCCTATCTCAGACAAGAAAAGGGATAGAATTAATAATATAGATGTAATTTTTCTCAATTATTTATAAGCAATTTTTTTATAAAATGTTCCGTATCTGCATTTACATGAACTCGATAATACCCCGATGACAAATCGTAATTTAATTTATATTCTCTTGCAGGTTCGAAATACTCTTCAAAGAAGACTCTAGCTCCTCTAACATCATAAATGCTAATCGACTCTAGATTTACAATTTTATTAAAATTTATATTGAGATAATCAGAAGCTGGATTCGGATATACTTTAAATTTTATCTTGTTGGGTTTAAATATATCGGCTACTTCAAGATTTTCTACAACAACAAACTGCCCCATCATTCCACCATCTTCGTGAGTGAGTAGATGACAGTGATACATATATGGAGTTATAGAATCCGAAAAGTTATCGAACTTAGCAATAAACCTTACTGTTTCTTGAGGTTTAATGAATACTACATCTTTTCGACCCATCTCAGATGCAGAAGGTGCAACACCATTTCTATCCAAAATATTAAATTGCACATCATGAATATGAAAAGGATGTGCTATCCCTGACATGTTTCGAATAGACCATATCTCAGTATCATTCAACCTTATTGTGTGATTGATTGTATTCATATCAAAAGGTGTATTACTTATTGTAAAGTCACCGTTCAATTGATTCATTCCCATTGAAGCTGGATTCAAGGTCAGATTTCTAATCAAATTAGCATCGGAAGCATTTAACCTCTTTACAGTAACTAAGCTCGAGGGAATTACAGTAACAGGATTACTTGTTGGAGCAATCACATTTAATGTCAACATACTGAAATTTGCTCCATTGAGTGGATTAGGATTATATCCCGTCATACTCATTTGAGCCATCATCCCAGGAATAGCTGCACCATATATACCATTTGGTAATTCTGATGCGAAACTCATTAGTTTGATGCTGTCTCCTGCCATTTCACTGAGATCCAATAAAACCTCTGCTCGCTCCCCTGGCGATAAAAGTAGTCTAGTTAGCTCAATAGGTTTTTCTAGTAAACCGCCATCTGAGGCTATCTGGTAGAATGACCTTATCACCGCTAAAACCCACATTGAATGCTCGTTGTGATGATCCATTAAGCACTCTGAGCCTGATAACTTGTGCTGGGGCATCTAACGTGCCGTTTATAGTAGCGTTTACCATAGCTACATCATCTGAATTTGTATGAAATAGAATTTGATTGTTAGCATCAAAATCTTTTGTTTGAAGAACAATTGGGAAATCATCTTTGCCATACCTTCTAGGCAAATCAAGTTTAGCTTCTTCTTCGTCTCTTACAATTATTAATCCTGCAATCCCCTTTGAAACGTGCTGATCAGTTTTGTGGTGTAAGTGAGGGTGATACCAATAGGTAGCAGCCTTATCTAATATTTTAAAACTTGGTTTCCAAGTTTCTCCTGGTTTTATAATAGTATGTGGACCTCCATCGTTTTTTGGTGCTACGTGCAAACCGTGCCAATGAATAGTTGTAGTGTCACTCAAACTATTAGTAACCTCAAAGTCTATTTTATCGCCTTTATTTAGAATTAAAGTGGGAGCCAAAATATTACCATTAGCTCCCATTGTATTTGTCTGGATACCTGAATAAAATTCATGAGTACCCGTTTTTAATTCTAATTGAATATGGTCACCTGATAATGTATCAGGAATTATAATTTGGTTCTGAGCATTTAAGCTGTTGCCCAAACCAAACAATACTAGAATTAAAAACTTTCTCATACTCTTACTTTGCTTCTATTTTATATAGAGAATTGGTAGTGTAAGAAACGAAGTAAAGTTGATCATCATATATTGCCAAACCAGTCATTCCTTCTATACCCGTCTCTATTCGACCAAGTTCTTCATTGGTAATCAAATCAATACATCTAATATTACCATTGTCAAAATCTCCAACAAAAAGACGATTTCCATTAATGGCCATTCCACAATAATTGAAGTTCTCATCCGAAGCTAGTACCTCAAAGTCAGCATTCCACTCGGAATGATCGGCTAATTGTTCATTGATTAAACCGAGTGATCTTAATCTATTAGCTGAATTCACATCTATTTCTAGAACTCTATTGTTACCGCCGTCTATAGCATATAGAATTGTGCGATCATCATTCATTACCATATGACTTGGAACAGTACCGTTCTTCTTTACAGAAATATTGGTAAATCGCTGAATTACTCCATCATCATGATCTGCATTACCAGGACCATGGTCGCCACCAAAATCATATCTACAGATATGTTTATTATAACCATCAAAAACCCAATAAGCATTGTCATTTTCAGATGCAATTCCCATTGAATATGGACTGCCATGTAACATATCTAAATGACTGCCATTTCCACCACTAGGTTTAGCATATATATCTAAATCTCCAGACCATAACGCAGGGCCTGTAAAAGAACCACCTTGTCTGTTGGCATCTAATATACCCGTAGAAGTGGCCCAGTCTCCATTTTCACTAAATGCCAATGCAGTGGGGAATGCCATAAAATGCCAAGAATTGCCATCTTTTCTGTAGTCATACTCATAATTTTCAGCTGTAATGTTTGGTATCCTACACGTTGTACCTCCAGTATTATCAGTACCCTCATTGGTAATCCATAGTTCTCCATTTCTAGTAGGGTTAAAATCCAAATCTGTAGGTTTCAATATCCTAGAAGCACTTGAAGATATTTTTAAAATGTTGGGTTGATTGATACCCCAATCTCCTTCATTGGCTTCTAAGTAAAACTCAGGAACATCATTTTTACGAACTACTTCGCTTGGTGTTACTCATCATCATCTTTACAGGAAGAAAAACCACTAAGAGTACGAGGGTCATTGCAATTATTAAATTTACTTTTTTCATTGTTTTTTTATTTTTAAAATGGTGATGAGTATTCTGGATTAGTGGTCAAATCCTTATCAGTTAAGTGTCTTTCATAGAAAGCGACTAGGTCCTTTTTGTCTTGCTCAGTAAGAAAAAGTCCTTTCTCTCGAGTCTGCTCTAATGCAGGATCTAAAGTAGATGATGCTATTAATTGCTGAGTTGTAGTGTTCAACTACTTCTTCCAAAGTATTAAATCTCCCATCGTGCATGTAGGGTGCGGTAAGTGCTATGTTTCTGAGACTAGTCACCTTAAACTTTCCATTATCTGCGGGGTCTTGAGTTGCCTTCCCCCTGCCTTCATCTGCAAAAGTTGCATCTAAACCATTGTTCATATATTGATCATTTTCAAAGTTTAATCCACTGTGGCAGTGCTGGCAATCAGCTCCACTTAGCTCTGGAAAGAATGGATTATACTCAGTATTAAATAACTTAAAACCACGCTTCTCGCTTGCCGTGAAAACAGTGGAATCTTTTAGAAACTCATCATACTTTGAGTTAGTGGATGTAATAGAGTTCATAAACTGCTCAAGTGCCAGAGATACCTTCTCACTTGTCACTTCATCCGATACCAAATACTCGGATGAACTGGTCCTTGTACATTTGGCTTTCAGATAATTTTGCAACAACGTTTTCCAATGATTCATCCATTTCTAGCTCATCTTGAATAGGAAGTAAAGACTGATGGTCTCGAGCATAAGTGAGCACGCCCATCCCAAAAGAATTGATTTTCGTTCCAAGCCATGTTGAAATACAGACATGGCATGTCTCCACCTTTTTCACCTCTAATACCAGTAGAAAACCGAGCAGAGTCAGTAAAAGCAAATTGCTTGAAAGTGGCAACTTGCACAAGCTTGTGTACCATCTGCAGAAAGCATCTTCTCATAAAAGAGCATACGGCCAAGCTCTACACCTTGCTCTGTAAGCTGATTATCGACAGCTATATTGGGTACAGGGAATCCTCCGATACTCATTTCGTAAGGTGTTGCATCTTGCACTATCCCTTGTGGTTCATTATCATCGTCTTTGCAGCTTGCCACGAAAATGGAAGCTGCTAAGTACGATTAGTATTATTGATTTTAATTTCATTTTACTTTTTAAATTGATTGTTTGTTAAAAACTCATTGTCGGTTAATGATAAAAGGAAAGCCAAGAGCTCATCCTTTTCTTGTTGTGTTAAATTTAGAGAGCTGAATAAGTTACTCTTATTTGGATGGTCTTTACCTCCTGAATTATAATGTTCTATTACCTCAGCAAGTGTTCTTAATGAGCCATCGTGCATATATGGCCCCGTAACTTCTACATTTCTCAAGACTTGCAACTTTAAATCGGCCTCGTCTGCATCTATTCGGTTAAGCGTCTTCTTCCTTCGTCTATAGTTTTATAAAGTCCATTATTCTCAAAACTATAATCTGTAAAATTAGGCCCGCTATGACACTTCGAGCAGTTGGTTTTTTCACTGTAAAAAAGTGCCATCCCTCGCTTTTGTGAATTTGATAATGCATCAGTTTGTGCATCAAAATGATACTGATCAAAATAGCTATTATCGCTAATTAAACTGCGTTCAAAGTTGGCTAAGGCTCGAGTTATAACATAGTAGTCTGGCATTCTATTGTATGCCTTTTGGCTCATTGCTACATACATTGAATCTTGTGCTATTCTTTCACCAGCCAGGACAATATTGAAATCAAATTCATTATGCTCTTGTAAAGGCACTAATACTTGTTGTTCTAAAGTAGGGACTCCGCCCTCTCTGGTAAAATATGGATGATACCCTATATTAGCTAAGCTTGGTGCATTCCTTACTCCGTCTCTATCCTTTACACCTTTACTGAAAGCGACATTATCACTAAAAGAAAGCTCTGATTTATGACATGATGCACAACTTAAAGTGCTATCTATAGAAAGGACATTGTCATAAAATAGCTTTTTTCCTAGCTCCCAACGTTCCTCACTGTAACCATTGTCTTCTGGAAAGCTAATGGTAGAAAAAGGACTCGGTAAATTAGAAGTGAAATTCTGCTGAATAAGAACCTCACCGTCTTCCCCAGTACAACCCATAAAGAGTGTAGCTGAGAAAAATAATAGTATAATGTACCGAGACCTCAAGTTATTTTAGTTTATGATTAGTTTTTTTGTGCTCTTAACACCATCACCATAAATAGTCAAAAAGTATAAACCTTTCGTTGTCTATGGAAATAGTGTTGGATGTTCCTACTGGACTACTTAAGAATTTTTCTTCCTGCGATATCAGTTACAATCATATTGCCGTGATAGAATCTATTATCTTTTAAAACTATGTTTACCTCTCCTTTACTTGGAACTGGATTAATACCAAAAGCATTGGGAACGTTTATGTCCCTGGCGGAAAGGGTATTGCCACTGCCACCTGAAAGAGAAGAAAACACCTTAGTTTGAAAATTTCTTAAGCATACATGCTGCTTCTTTATTTTCACTATGCTCAATTAAGACCATTGGCCATCCCTATCTGAGAAACAGCTTTTGTATAATCTGCATTAATAGAAACTACTAAAGCACCATTAACATCAGTTGCTGAAGTTGGAATACTTTGCTTAAAATAGTTTTTATTTCCTAAAGCGTGAATTTGAAAGTCTTGAGCAAAATTTCGATCCTGACTTCCCTTCAAAGCAACAAATCGGTACCCAGAAGCCCAACCCCAATGCATCGATGGAGACTTTGGTGCTAAGGGATGAAATGAAGCCCAAGCTGCTGGATCACCATTATTTACACCTGGATCAACACCAACAGAGAAAGTTAATTGACTCAACGTTGGTAATATAAAATTACCAAGTCGAATAGTATCTGTTTTGATTCGCTTTTACAAGAATATAAACATCTGAAGCATCGGTTACAGTTCCTCCATCATGAGTTATGCTTATACCTGAAATGTAATATTCAAGTCGTTGCAGCTTTACTTTGTCACCTAAGTCATTTTCAGCCTCAGCTGTTAAAGGCAAACGGAGATGATCCAAGTAGATGATTGATAGTGAGTTTTACATCCGTCTGTGCGGAAACATTTAGTGCCATTACGAGCACGGTAATTAGTGTTATTGATTTTTTCATTTTAAAGATTGTTTAATGTTTATGTTGATCATTTTTTACGTAGTCCATCCCACAAACAGGGCATGCACCAGCTAGTATCACTGCCGCTTCCTTCACAGTGCATAGGACATACATAGGCAGAAGTGTATTCTTTACCTGTTTTATCTATTTCTGAACTATTTGAAGAGCAGGCAGTCAGAGAGCCTATTAAAAGTAGCATCATTGATGCTTTAAAAATTATTGATTTCATTACTTTTTATCGTTGATTTTATTGAAAACAGACGCATTGCAGCCTGCAATAATTGAAAAATGCCAAATGGCATCAAGGAAAAAGTAGTGGTATTATATTAGAAATGTCTGGTGTAATACCAGAAGTACTCTGCCAGCTTGTTCATCTGGTGGAGGATTATAGTGAATGATATCACTTTTGATTTCAGGAATTATCGTTGCAACTAATTTTGCATATGGTTTTATTCCTAATACAAGGTTTTGAACTTGGTTAGTAATAACGGGAATGTTTTGAGTTGAAGTTTCAGCTTTAATTGAAGCATCAGAACAACATTTCTTCTTGGTGAGAGAAACTGGACTGTTTTTAGAATTCACAAATGTCACTTTCTTTCATCTCAACACACTTCTGAGCCTCACCAACAAAGCTGATAGTCTTTACTTCACCTTGGCATAGGTGCATATTGAGAGTAAATCCAAACGAGCTAAACAGTACGATACTACATAGTAGTAATGCTACACTTTTCACATATGATTGCTTTGAACTCACGTCCGCGAATATAGGTAAAAAGTATAAAGCCTGCTTAGTGCGTTATATTCACAGCTAAATAGGTTAAGAGAATTAAATCAATTTTTAATTTAACTCCTTCTAATGATGTTAAGAACTTCAATACCTTATCAAGTTCGATGGCTGTGCTAACATATGCGTGTTTCACCAATATTTACTCCCGCATTAAAAAGGCCGTAACTGCCATTAAATTAGTTTTTTACGGCCTTTAAATATAGCCTTTAGGGTGCTATGTTCGTTGTCAGCAATAACTAAACTTTTTAAGACTTAATGCTAAGATAGAGGATTTAATAAATATATAATCTGAGTAGTACTTCTTCAATTTACCACTTCAGTCACTACTGACTTTAGTTAATCTATTCAAACAACTATTTTCTAAAGTATTCGCCTGAATACAACCCCTCAAAAAGTGAGTTTTGGCTGCAACTCTGTATAATAAGGGGCGCTAAAAGACCCACATAACTGTGGGTCTTTTTTTTAAAGATTCTATCCGATTGGAAATTATTAGATTGCCATTACAGGCATTTTAAAGACATGTCGGTCCAAGATAAATCCGTCCCTTAGCAACAATTTCCTCCGGGTGGGCAACATCCCGAAGCGTTCAAATCCGCTAATTTTACTTTCGGTTTTTCAACGGGTATACCGCACTGATCTGGAGCTAAACAAGCCGTTAGTGAACTTACGAGTACAAAATTTTTTCCATCGAACATTAGCCCATATTTTCCGATAGTCTCAGATTGATATTCTACTTCAATTTCCAAATCATTTAAGCACAACGTATTTTCTGCAAGTTGGAGAATAGACCTCATTTTGTCGGGATGTAACCGATGGTGATAGTCGTTAGCCGTCCAAAGTTGGAAATTAATAACCTCTTCTTTTCTCTCCACTCCTCCACAATCAATAAAATGCTTGGTGATTTTCCCCACTTCTGTTACATGAAAATGTTGGGGTATATTTGTTCCGTCAGGCAACTTAAAATGAACTTCATTTAGCTGACGCAAAGCGGATTTTACTTCTGATAATTTCATCTGATTATATAGTGCGAATATGCAAAGTGTTTTATTTTAATAACCATAAAAAATGAGAAATGTTTACACATGAATGCTATAATGAAGATAATACAATTGTTGTAGACAGTTTTAGATAATCACCGTATTTTATTGGTCTGCCTCGAATAAAATATTTCCTTTGTACACGCGTTTACATCGACACATGCCCTCGCTATACAAATACAGCTTGATTGTTTTCGGATTGTATGCCTTTTTTTCGTCATGTCAAAAAGATACATTCAATACCGATTCAGGTAGCCAAATAATAATCAATCGAGACACCCTTTGGTTTGATACGGTATTTACCAAAGTCAATGGCACAACTCCCAAGTCCGTTAACAAACAGATTTTAATCTTCAATCCCTACGACCAACGTATCAAAACATCCATTCGTCTAGGTGGTGGTGACCAATCCCATTTTCGGTTGAACGTAGACGGAGAGCCAGGGAGTTCCTTTACCGATATTGAACTTTTCCCCAACGATAGTATTTTTATTTTTGTTGAGGTACATCCCAATCCCAACAACAATAGTCCAGATTTTAATCCCCTCATTATTAGAGATTCTATTCTATTTAATACCAATGGAAATGAAAGCAAAACCATGCTTATTGGATGGGGACAGGATGCGCACTATATCTTTAGAGATAGCATCGAGGTAGATACAACTTGGGCTAACGATAAATTACCCATAGTCGTTTACGGGTATTGCTACGTAAAACCCAATGTGAAACTTAACATTGAAGCAGGGATGAATATCCATTTTGCCCCACGAAGTTGGTTGTTTGTGGAGGGCACCTTGGCTATGAAAGGGAGTAAAGACAAACCGGTAATGATGCAAGGAGACCGCTTACAGCCAAGTTGGGAAGAGAAAAGTGGGCAATGGGGAGGAATTTGGATTAGTCATCCCAGTCATAGTAATACCATAGAACATGCGCTTATAAAAAATGGAACCGTCGGCGTATATTGTGATTCTGTCCCTGGCGATTTATCCAAACCCAATGTAACCATCCAAAAAACCATGATTCGAAATATGCGATTTGATGGCATCAGCGGAAAAGGAAGCACCATTCATGTAGAAAACAGTGTGAGTTCAAACTGCGGTAGATTTACTTTCTTAGGAGCCAATGGCGGGAACTACACCGTTTTAAATAGTACTTTCTACACGGGCGGTAGAGACTTTTTCAGACAAGAGCCTACCTTTGCTTACCTTAATAGAAGAAGAGATGAATTTGGCTCTATTTTAGAAACCTATGATATTCAATTTAAATTCATTAATAATATCATTGATGGTATACTCAAAGACTCCGAAATTGGAGAGGATATTGATTATTCAAAAGTGATAACACCCTCTGTGGTAGATTACAATCTACTTAAAACCAATAAATCAATATATAGCAGCACAGGTTCCAACAATATCATTAATCAAAATCCTTTATTTAAGGATGCCTATAATTACAATTTTGATTTGGACACCTTATCTGCAGCAAAAGATCTTGGCGTTCGATTGACTCCCGATATTTCCGATGATTTCCTTGATAGACCTCGACTTAATACTCCCGATATAGGTGCTTTTGAAAGTCAGTATTAATCTATCGTACTAAAAATAGTCTTAATCATCCTATCCCAAGTGAATTGCAGTCGTTCTGTTTTAATATTTTTTACAAAAGTATCTTCCCGATTATTTTCATAAAAATCAATCAGACAATCTGCGATAGCTCGTGGTTCTTGTGAAGTAACATAACCCACCTTTTGGTGTGGCACTAGTTCTGCCAATCCACCCACATCAGAAACTAGCATGGGGGTATGGTAATAGTACGCGATTTGAGTAACCCCACTTTGTGTAGCTGTTTTATACGTTTGAGCCACTATGTCTACCGCATTAAAATAAAGACTAACTGAGGTGTCTTTTATATAATGATTTGCTCGAACTATACTATCCTCTAAACCCAAATCACAAATGATTTTTTCATAGGTAGATGGATTCTCGTAATACTCCCCGGCGATAATTAATTTGATTCCTCGATCTTTTATACGTTGATCTGCAAATACTTTAAGAAGGGTATCTAACCCTTTATATTTTCTAATGAAACCAAAAAATAAGACATAAGAGGTATTCTCATCCAAGCCTAACTTTTGTTTGGCTTCTTTTTTAGTCAAGGCATCCCCATAATTTTCATACATGGGGTGCGGATTGAAGAGTATTGGTTTGGTTTGATTAAAAAGTTTAAAATCATCCAATACCGATTTACTCATGGTAACAAAAGCGTCACAGGATTGAATAAAATAGGAGGTCAATAATCGGTCCCCAACGTGTGATTCATGGGGTATAATATTATCGGTAATCGCTACCACTTTGGTATGTTTATTTTGACGAATAATTCGTCCTAATGTACCTAAACATGGTGCCATGAACGGCATCCAATATCGAAAAATAACAACATCAGGCTTTTCCTTTTTAATTTTTCTTCCAAGTAGTATCCAGTTGATTGGATTTATAGCATTTAAACTGATTTCTATATCGGTATTTTCTGGGGGTAACCCATCCGAATATTGTGTTTTGCCTGGGAATAAAAAATGGGGATATTGTAAACTAAAAGTGATGATTTTAACTTGATGCCCCTCTTCTTGCAGTTTCTTTGCTAATAGCTCATTGTAGGTAGCTAATCCTCCACGCAAAGGGTATGCAGGACCAATTATAATGACTCGTTTACTCAAAGCCTAATCGTTCAGAAATCTCGTATTTATTTCTATTGGGTGCATTTCTACTGAGCATTTCGGCTAAAAATCCACCCATAAATAATTGTGTTCCAATGATGAGCATGACCAATGCCAGATAGAATAAAGGGTTGTCTGTAACCAACGATTGACGAACACCTGATTGAAGAGCAATCAATTTATCCATCAACACATAGGCTGTTAAGAAAAAACCAATCAAAAAAGCAAGAGCACCACCTAATCCAAAAAAGTGCATGGGACGTTTCCCGAACTTTGAAACAAAGATGATACTTAATAAATCCAATGGTCCTCTGATAAAACGACTAAGCCCAAATTTAGTCTCTCCATACTTTCGGGATTGATGAATAACTACTTTTTCCCCAATACGTTTAAATCCAGCACGATGAGCCATCACAGGTATGTACCGATGCATTTCGCCATATACTTCTATATTTTTGACAACCTCATTGCGGTATACCTTGAGCCCACAATTAAAATCATGCAAATAGATACCACTCATCCTTCGAGTAGCCCAATTATATAATTTTGTAGGTAATGTTTTGGTGATGGGATCGTATCGCTTCTTTTTCCATCCGCTAATTAGATCATAGTTATCTTCCCACAATTGGGCATGCATTGCTGGGAGCTCATCCGGACTGTCTTGTAAATCGGCATCCATTGTAAATACTGAATCTCCTTGAGCTAAAGCAAAACCCTCATTGAGAGCTGCAGACTTACCATAATTTCTTCTAAAACGTATCCCTTTAACTTCTGGATGAGTAGTTTTTAATTTTTCAATGATTACCCATGAATCATCCGTAGAACCATCATCTATGAATATAATTTCATACGATAACTTGGCTTGATCTAAAACACGTTTGATCCAAGCATGAAGCTCTGAAAGAGATTCCGCTTCGTTGAGTAATGGTATGATGACAGAAATATTCAATTTAAACGATTTCTTCCTCCTTTTTTTTATCTTTTTGCACCCCTCCGATAATGAGTGCTAGTATAGCATACCAAAGCAGACCTTTCCCCGTATTGGTTATTGCTCCTAAAATACCTTTGGGTTGATTGGCGTATGCGACATTCGCTTGATCTATAGCTTTATCTATTTCTTCTTGTGGTGTTCCCATGTCGCTTAAAAAAGTTTCTGTACTTCGAATCGATTCTTCAAAAATTTCTTGTTCCCAAGTCACATCGATAAACGATAAAAAAAAGATATTAAAAACCAATACAATGATAGCTGATACAATGCCTGTAAAAAAAGCGGCATTGAATGCATTTCCAAATGTGTATGGTGAAAAATTATCTTTTGAATTTCTAGCTCCTAAAATCATAAAAACAATGGGAAGTGCCAAAAAGTTAACGGTCAAAAGGGTCAAAACTCCCATAGGTTTTGCAAAAAACATTGGGTCATAGGCGTATATCCCCAGAAAGATGAGTATCGAGATTACGCCCATGCGTAACCCTTGATCAATGGATGGTTTGTATAAATCTATCATTCGTCTAATACAAATTAACGCAGTTATTGTTAAATACGGCTACCACTGCTCCTTTTTGTTCTGCTTCCCATTCATGGGTATTGTTTGATTTTGAATAATTGGTTTCTTCATTAAAAATCCATTTCTTTTGAGAATCTAGAACCGTTAGATTGGCCGTTGAACCTTCTTCAATCTTTGCTTCTTGATGATTAATAATAGAAGATGGACCACTAGTTAGTTTATTTACAAAACAATCTATGGATATCGCTTTGGCTAAATATTTTTCATACCATGCAACCATGAAAGGTTGTGATAGCACTCCATAAGCTGCATAATCGAACTCTACCACCTTGCTTTCAAGATTTTGAGAAGAATGATTGCTTGAGATAGCATCAATCGTCCCATCTAGAATCCCATCGATTAAAGCTTTTTGATCCGATTCTGACCTTAATGGGGGGTATACTTTGAAATTTTCGTCAAACGACAATACCCGTTCATCGGTGAAACATAAATTAAAGATAGATACATCACAGGTTACTTTAAGCCCTCTTTTTTTTGCTTCTCTGATTAACGAAACCGATTCTGTTGTAGAAATACAACTAAAATGAATTGGGGCATTACAATACTCGGCAACAGCTAGTTGTTGACTTAAACTCACATACTCTGATATAGATGGAGCCATTTTGAGTCCTGTAGTGACTAAGGTACTGCTCTCATGAACCATACCACCGTGTTCGAGTGATTTGTCAGAAGGATGAGAGATAATAAATGCATCCAGTGGCTTAGTGTATAATAACGCTTTTCGGAGCAAACCATTCGAAATTTCTTCATCACCATTGGTAAAAGCTACCGCTCCAGTTTGGAACATATCGTACATTTCTGTCAAATTATTTTTACTATCTGGATCTTCAATGAATCCAGTAGGTTTCAAATTCACTAAATGATTTTTGGATGCATTTTTAAGATAAGAAATCCCTGATTTATCTATGATTTTGGGTAAACTATTGGGCAGTGTAATGACCGTTGTGAAACCACCAGAGGCAGCTGAATCCAAAAGACTACTCAAGTCATCTTTGTGTTCAAAACCAGGGTCGGTTAGACTACATCGCATATCTACCCAACCTGAGCTGATGAATAGTTCATGACCCTTAATCTCTGCTGCAGAAACCCCGGAAATATTTTGATTGATTTGCTGGATAATACCATCTTTTATAAAAACGTCTACCTTTTTTTTATGTTGAGTGTTCCCTTTTTGAAGCAGAGTAGCTTGACGAATGATATAAGACATAGAAAAGAATTATGATTTTATAAATCGTAACAAAAGTATCTCTATCAGAAGAAATATCAAACATAGTAAAACAAAGAGTTTCCACAAATGAGTTCCTTCTTGCATATCTTGTATCGATTTCAAAATGGAGAAACGATCATTTATAGCCAAACTTACCCTTGCCTTTGAAAATAACACCTCCAATCTTTATCCGAAAAAAAAGTAAAATGTGATTCATCTCGAGAATAGTTTAGTGCCACTTTTGAGAGCATTTCATTATTGGTCTGACGAACAGTATAAACTCCTGCCTCAGATAATTCATCATTCAACCAAAAACGTACACCTGAATTATCCAATGAAGCATCCGTTAAAACTTTCATATCTGATTTTTCAAGCTGTATTACACCAGAATAGTTAATCGGTAAATATATTGGATTGGTTGTATTAACTTCATATGATAAAGAGTGAGTTCTGCCATTACCAAATGCCATTTTAAGGTGAGTAATCACAAATAATTCACTAGAAATATAATTCTGATTAGAATCCAAAGGGATTGCTGATTGAAAGACCGTACCCGAGCCAAAAGGAGTTTGTGTAATAATGGGGGAACCCTCTTTTAAAAATAATATGGCCTCTGATTTCATATCCAATTTTAATGAATAGAAAGCATTAATAGATGGCAAAAAGATATTGGGGGGTATCCGTTTATATGCATCTTTATAAAAGTCCAGTTTAAGACAGCTGGGGGAGATATTGGCTTTCTGAATCGACAATTTACCGTACCTTGACAAGCCCATTTGATCTAATAGTGGAGCGTAAACATCATTAGTACGACCTGGAAATAAAGACAGTACTCCTCCCGAATTAACAAATTCTAAAAGTTGTTTTATCAGTCCAGAACTGAGATTATCAATTTGGTTTAGGACAATAAAATCGCAGGTGTTAATTAATGAATAATCCAATTGATCCACTTCATAATGCGCATATTGAAAAGTTGAATCCTGCTCAAATATTCGGGCTAGTTCTGGGACATACTTTCCTAACTGAATAACACGAATTTTAGGATTGGTAGGAATGGTAAAAAAATATGAATTATCAAAAGTTATGGGAACATCATCCAAAATAATCTCCCCAGAAATCCACTCAGAAAATGAGGGATTAATGGTCAGTAAAAAGTCTTCAGAACTATTCGCCGGCAAACGAATGCTTTTAACAAGTTGTTGGTTTCCATCGCAATGAAGGGTTAATGTAGAAGAAACCTCATCTGATTTTTCATGATTTTTAATTCTAACTATCAACTCCATAGGCTCATGAGGATGCGTAATGGGTGACGCCAACCAAACTGAATCCACTGAAATGTTGTGATTGGCTTGAGATTTAGAAGGATATATATAGATATTATAATTACTATCTAAATCCAATACACTCAAATCCTCCTGTTTTTGAAAATCACTCAACAAAAACGCATGATTGGTTCCCCATAATTGAGACTGGTATATATTTTGTATTTTTTGAATGACATGGCCTAGTTTGTTAGGGCGATAATCAACCTCCAAATCATCAATTAACCGTATGGCATTGGCTGGTGAGAATATCTTGTTACTGTTATAGTTTAGAGAATTATCAAGTATCTGGATTTTTGAATTTTGAGGCACGTTCCGAATGATTTCCCTTGCCTGATTTTTGGCAACTTCAAAAAGTTGACCATTTTCTCCTTCTGCAAGCATACTTTGAGAATTATCTATATAAATGCTAATCAATTGTGATTTCAATTTCCCTCCATGATGGGGTAAAAAAGGTTGGGCAAATGCCAAAACTAAAGAAGCAATAGCTAGCAATCGAGTTAGGAGTACAAGCCATTTTTTCAACTGTTTGGTTTTACGGCTTTGCGTTTCAATATCTTTCAGCATCCTTACATTGCTGAACATTATTCTTCTGTATCGCCTGAAATTAAAAAGATGAATGACTATGGGTATAACCAATACTCCTAACGCCCATAGAAATTGAGGAAATATAAAATTCATCTTTTGATGCGAAGTTAATCAGCACAAGTTAAGAACAGAAAAAATGGGATGTTAGAATCAAAAATTTCATCGACTCTATAATAAATCATCTTGAGTTGTATGTTTGTTGTACAAGTGAAACTTTCTATCATTATTGTCAACTATAATGTGAAGCATTTTTTAGAGCAATGCTTAAAATCTGTTTATCAAGCCATTGGTACTATCGATGCAGAAGTATTCGTAGTAGACAACAATTCTATTGATGGTTCACAAAATATGGTGAAGTCTTTATTCCCTAAAGTTATTCTCATTGCTAATTCAAAAAATACTGGATTTAGTACAGCAAATAATCAAGCAATTAAAAAATCTCAAGGAGAATATGTATTGCTTCTTAATCCCGACACAGTTGTTCCTGAAAACTGCTTTGAATCAATCCTTGAATTCGCAGACAATACCCCTGATCTTGGCGGCTGTGGAGTACCTATGGTTGATGGGCAGGGAACATATCTTCCCGAAAGTAAACGAGGATTACCAACACCCGAAGTAGCGTTCTACAAAATGATAGGACTCAACAAAGTTTTTCCTAATTCCAAGAAATTTGGAAAATATCACTTGGGATATTTAGACGCAGATAAAAATCATGAGGTAGAAATATTGGCTGGTGCATTTCTATTAATTCGAAAAAAAGTACTCGACCAAATTGGCTTATTGGATGAAACTTTTTTTATGTATGGAGAAGATATTGATTTAAGCTATCGAATTCTTCAAGGAGGTTGGAAAAATTATTACTTTTCGGGAACAAGTATCATTCATTATAAAGGGGAGAGTACAAAAAAACTTAGCACCAATTATGTAAAGATTTTTTATAAAGCCATGGTCATCTTTGCCGAAAAGCATTACACGGGAGGTCACCAAAAATTATTCAAATTATTTATTAACACTGCCATTTATGCCCGAGCTATTATAAGTATTTGTGTCACATTTTTGAGGCGTTTTTGGATCCCTTTCATAGAATCAATTTTAATATTTGGAAGTTTATTTATACTCAAAAATTACTGGGAGGAACACATAAAAGGGATCACAACCTATCCCTCCGAGATGTTAAGCATTCATTTACCATATTATACTTTGGTTTGGATAATGACAATTGGTTTTAATGGCTCATATCAATCGCCTTTTAATTTTAGCAAATTGGCACGAAGTATTACTATAGGAACCTTTATCATACTTATCATTTATGGACTTCTCCCCAATCATTTACACTTTAGTAGAGGCATCATATTATTTGGTACCTTATTGGTGGCTGCTGTACTATTTTTATGGCGAACACTTTACCATTTAATAAAATACAAGACCCTAGATTTTTCTCAAAGATACAATGTCAAAAGTATATTGATTGGAAGCGAAAAAAATTGGAATCAGCTATCAGAAATATTAAATAGCTACAATAAAAAATACCAACAAATAGGATTTGTTTCCGATAAAAAAAGCTCATCCCCGCATTGGCTAGGCACAAAAAAACAACTCCGTGAAATTATTGAGATCTATGGAATTAATGAGGTTATTTTCAGCAATGACAGTGTTAGTACTCAATATACCATTCAAATTATGAATGAGATGGGACCTGAAATTCACTATTTCATCAATCCAGCAGAGAGTAATTTTGTCATTGGCAGTCAATCCAAAAACACCAACGGTCTTTATTTTGGTGAACAGATAGAACTCAATTTAAGTAAGAAAGAATACCGAACTCAAAAAAGGATATTTGATTTATCTATTGCCATCATTCTAGGAATTGGATTTCCCATTTTTATAGGATTTAAGAAAACAAGAAAAATGTTATACAATCTTAAAGATATAATTTTTGGAAAAAAAACATGGATTGGCTATGCTGCCCCAAATGAAAATTTACCCCCTATAAAATCTGGAGTATTCGCTACCGATCATAAATTAGAGGAAAAACAAGCTTTGTTTCAAAAAAATATAGATTTACTATACGCAAAAAACTATAATGTATACATGGACTTAAGAGCTATTTTTTTAAGTTAATAACTCCTTTACAATATCAGCAATCAACTTACCATCAGCTCTTCCTTTGAGCTTTCCGTTGGCCATTCCCATCACTTTACCCATGTCCTTCATACCCGCTGCTCCTGTATGTTCAATTATCAATTTTATTTCATTTGCAACCTGAGCCTCACTCAATTGAGCAGGCAAAAACTTTTCAATGATAGCGAGTTCTTCTAGTTCTATGGTTGCTAAATCATCGCGTCCTTGTTCTTTAAAAATTCGGATAGAATCTTTCCGTTGTTTAGCCATTTTGACCAAAGCAATCATTTCATCCTCTGCAGTGACTGCACCTCCTCCCTCTTGGGTTTGTAAAATTAATAGAGCTGCTTTAATGGCTCTTAAGCCACGAAGGGTTACTTGGTCTTTGGCTTTCATGGCCGATTTCAATTGATCATTAATCTGATTTGTAAGATTCATATGGCAAATTTAGGGACAAATGACTAGGAAAATTAAATTTAAAATTTGGATGTATTTGAGTTAGTCTAAAAAGGGTAAACGAACAACTTTAGCCTTAACCCGATTTTTTCTAATTTGAATATAGAACTCCGTACCTAAATTAGCAAAATCAGTGTAAACGTACCCCATTCCAATGGCTTTCCCTATACTCGGACTTTGGGTACCGCTGGTTACTTCCCCTATTTCTTGATCTTGGCTATCACATATAGTGTAATGTTGTCTTGGGATTCCTCGTTCTAGCATTTCAAATCCAACAAGTTTTTTCTTCGGCCCATTCTCCTTTATAGATTGATGGTACGCCTGATTATTAAATGATTCACTAAATTTCGTAATCCAACCCAAACCTGCCTCAATTGGAGAGGTATAATCATTGATCTCGTTGCCGTACAAACAATATCCTTTCTCCAGGCGAAGGGTATCTCTTGCTCCTAATCCACATGGGACAATATCAAACTCCTTTCCTGCCTCCATGAGAGCATCCCAAAGCATTTCAGCCTCATGATTCCATACATACAATTCAAAACCACCTGAACCCGTATAACCCGTATTGCTGATCACCACATCTTCGCTTCCCCCACATCTCCCTGCATCAAAGTGATAAAATTTGATTGCATCAAGATCTATTGTTGTTAATTTTTGAACTACTTTCTGGGCATTAGGCCCTTGAACAGCGAGTAATGAAATATCATCTGACATATCCTCCAATTCACAATCAAAATCCTTGAGATCTTTTTGCTTCATTATCCAATCCCAATCTTTCGAAATATTACTTGCATTTACAACCAGTGTATATTCTGTATCAGACCAACGATACACAATCAAATCGTCAACAATACCACCCTGATCATTAGGCATACAATTATATTGAGCTTGCATATTTATCATTTTGGTTACACTATTAGAACAAATCCATGAAACCAATGCCTCAGCATCCTTACCTTTAACGCTAAATTCGCCCATATGACTTACATCGAATAAACCTACACTCGTTCTAACAGCATTGTGTTCTACTCCCAACCCCACATATTGAACAGGCATGTCATAACCAGCAAAAGGAACCATTTTAGCACCTAGATCAATGTGTTTTTGATGAAGTTTGGTTTGCTTTAAAGCATTGAATGAAGAAGTCATGGTGCGAATTTAACCTATTTATGTAAGTTTTTTATAGACATAAAATCAAAAGTAAGCTATACTTTTTCTTATAATTTTTTGAATGCATTAAAGGCATTTTCGTTATCAGAACCTACCGTCTTTACTTCAAAAATGGCACATCCATTAAAGGCTATAAACGCATTAAAACGACTTCTAAAACTTGAACTATCTTTAGATTCAAAATAGGTAATATCAAAATGCTCACATAAAGAAATCGCATTCATGTAATGCGGTGTATTCTGAAAATGTTTAGCATTTCCTAAATTTTCTGGACCTGATATCATATTAAATATTCCACCCCCTTGATTATTAAGAATAATGATTTTAAAATTATTCGGAAGATGTTTATTGAATAGAGCATTGATATCATAAAAAAATGCGACATCACCTGTAATCAATAGTACAGATTGATCGGTAGCTAGTGCACACCCAAGTGCAGTACTGGTACATCCGTCAATACCACTGGTCCCCCGATTGGCATAAACGCGATTTTTTGCGTTATGAATATCTGTCAAAAACGATGCATAACGAACAGGCATGGAATTGCTGAAATGAATGATATGCGATGTATTAGCTCGATCAAGAATATGATTTATTATCCCAAATTCGTGATAGCCTGTCCAATCCAATTGACTGAACTTATGCCTGAAAGCTATGGTCAATGACGTCCATGAGTTTAAATATGCTAAAGAAGGACTATCTTCATTTTCTTGTGAAACATGCTGTATAATATCACTTGGAGATACTATTTGGGGTTGTGTACCAAACATATCTCCCACTTCTTCAAAGTTAGAAATATGAAAATGATGCTTTGGCTTATAAATACTTAAAAAACGTTTCAACCCTTTTGATATAGTTGTTGTGCCCGTAGAAAATAGAATATCTGGTTGGAGTACCTTCAGAGCTTTAAATCCGTTTGGTTTAGACAGACAAGAGAATAACATGGCGTCCCAATATGAAACATTACTTTTTGTAGCTGAAGTAATATCTGATAAAACGACAGCATGATCATTTTCTATGGTGATGTGTTGTCCATCATCCATCCCATTAAAAATCATCACTTTTTGGTGTTGAATTGGGACATTGATATGCTTGGCTAGATTTTTTAATGAAATTGTTTGATGATTCTTTTTAGTTTCTACTTTAGTCAAAGATTTAGTAATTGTATCTTCAAAATCATAAAAAGGTTCTCGAATAGGGACATTTATGTGAATAGGTCCGGGAATATCATTAATGAGGCATTTAGAGACATTGTGTGCAACATTCAAAAATCCTGAATCATCATCGTATATCTCTGGTGTTTGAAAAGAAGCTCTAATGTGATTTTGAAAAACATTTTTTTGTCTTATTGCTTGTCCGTCCCAAGCATCGATATGTTCTGAGGGTCTGTCTGCAGTAATTACTATCAAGGGTATCCGCGCATAGAAAGCTTCAGCAATGGCTGGATAATAATTGAGCGTAGCTGTGCCACTCGTACAAGATAATATAACTGGGGACTGGCTTTGTTTCGCAATACCTAGTGCCACAAAACCAGCACTGCGTTCATCAATAATAGAGTAGCATTTTTCCTTCAATTGATTCAAAGCAAAAATCACAGGGGCATTTCTACTTCCTGGCGATATGACCGCTGTATTTCCAGGGAGATTATTGACCAGTGTCTGAATGCAAGTCTGAATACTCATTTATTAATTAAACCTTAGCTATTTTAACTTCAAATATATAGATCGCTTATTATCTTATTTGTTATAACACACTATCACTATGAATGTTGATCTACTATAGCATAAAAATAGCCTTAAATTAAAAAATCAATAGATGAAATACAAAATCTGACATAAACAGCATCGAAGTTGAAAATCTATTTTACCTTTGATGTTTAATTTTATAAAAATGTCTGTAGAGCTAAAAATACCATCCGTAGGGGAATCAATAACCCAAGTCACTATTGCTAGTTGGCTTAAAGAAGATGGTGATTATGTAGAAATGGATGAAGCCGTTGCTGAGTTGGAAAGTGATAAAGCAACCGTCGAATTAAATGCCGAAAAGGCTGGAGTTCTAAAAATATTAGTTGAAGAAGGTGAGGATGTAGAAATTGGAGCCGTGGTAGCTTCCATAGACACTAGTGCTGCACCCGAGCAAAAAGCTCCAGTTAAAGAAGAGAAAGTTCCCACTCAAGAAACTAAAATTGAGCAAAAATTAGAAACATCACCAATTGTAAAAAATTCAAGCTATGCTACAGGCTCACCAAGCCCTGCAGCTCATAAAATATTATTAGAAAAAGGTATTTCTCCAAATGCTGTTGTTGGAAGCGGTAAAGATGGAAGAATAACCAAGTATGATGCGATTCTTGCTCAGACTAACACCTCAGACTATGCAACTACTGTGGAACCCTCTCGATTACAACATCGAGAAAAAATGAGCAATCTTCGTAAAACAGTGGCTCGAAGATTAGTTGCTGCTAAAAACGAAACTGCCATGCTTACCACATTTAATGAGGTGAATATGCAGCCTATTTTCGATACTAGAAACAAATACAAAGAAAAATTCAAAGAGATGCATGGTGTGAATTTAGGTTTCATGAGTTTCTTCACCAGAGCATGTGCACTTAGTTTACAAAAGTTCCCCAAAGTAAATGCCTTCATAGATGGGGAAGAAATGGTCATGAATGACTTCGTTGATGTTTCTATAGCAGTTAGTAGTCCCAAAGGTCTTATGGTACCTGTGATGAGAAATGTAGAAATTATGACGTTATGGGATATTGAAAGTGAAGTAAAAAGATTAGCAATTAAAGCTAGAGATGGGAAACTATCTATCCCTGAAATGACTGGCGGCACTTTCACAATTACCAACGGTGGCGTATTTGGGAGTATGTTAAGTACACCCATTATCAATCCACCTCAAAGTGCCATCTTAGGGATGCACAACATTGTTGAAAGACCCGTTGTTGAAAACGGAAATATTGTCGCTAGACCCGTCATGTATGTTGCATTAAGTTATGATCACCGCATCATTGACGGTAAAGAATCTGTAGGGTTTTTAGTCAGTGTAAAAAACTATTTAGAAAATCCAGAAACGCTACTGATGGGTAAAGACCCTTTGGAACTACTAATGGGACTCTAATTAGGTTGATATAATTTTCAGGTCCTTATTCTCAGCTACATGATTTGGTAGACAGCGTTTGATCATTTCTTCAACTGAATTAATGATTTGCTCTTTCGCATAAAACTTGGTATAAATAATGCCAACAGCTCTACCTGCATCATCTGTTTTAAATGCTCTCAAATGATCCAATGACACATCATCTAACTCGCTAGCTTCCCATTCGGGTATAATGGTAGCTCCTCCCTCAAAATCTACAATCTTTTTCAACGTTTGAAGACTTCCACTCTCGTATGTTAATGCAAGATGATTTAATTTCTCCTCTGGAAGAGAGCATAAATTGATGGTCTGCACTCGAAAACAATTACCTTCAGATAATAACCATAATTTATCTTCCAGTAAATCAGTGGCTTCCCATGCTTTTTTATGAAAACTTGGGTGATTTTTATGCGCATAAATTCTAAATTTTTCTAAATATAATTCACGTACAATAAGGCCATTATTCTGAACTGGAGTAGAAACAATTCCAATATCCAATTGATCATTTTCTAAGGCATCAATGATTTCATGTGTTAACCCTTCTTTAATCGTAAGTTTTAAATCCGGATGATTCATTGAAACCTCATGGATTAATTTTGGAATTAACGCATTGGCTATCGTGGGTAATATGCCTATTTTTAAACTGCCTGAGATATCTCCTTTAAATTCATGCAGAATGTTTTCAATTTGTCTAGTTTCTCGATAAATTGTTTTTGCTTGTCGTATAATTTTAACACCAATTGGTGTAGGCGTAATGGGTTGTTTACTTCGATCAAAAATAATCACCCCCAATTCATCTTCCAGTTTTTTCATTTGCATACTTAGCGTTGGCTGAGTTACAAAACAAGCATCTGCAGCCTTAATGAAATTTCGATGTTCATCGAGAGCTATCAAGTACTGAACCTGAATAAGTGAAATATTTAACATCACTTCAAAACTATAGGTTTCCTATAAATTAAAACTATAAGTCATGAAAATATTACCTATGATTTCATTGAACGCTACTGAACCAAAAACTTTAGCATTTCCCCATCTTTGGTATGAAAAAAGTATAATCCTGGATTTAAATGCGTAATCGAAACTCCAATATCTCCACCAAAAGTATACGAACCTAAAAATTGACCTTCATAGGAATATAAGTCGGCTGATTGAATCTTCTCATTTGATGAGTAAATCAAGGTCAATGTAGGATTGGGATATAAAAATGTCGGTTCACAACATGAATTATTTCGCAGCTTTTCAGCCATTTTTACTGCTTCTAAAGCATCAATTTTCCCATACCCCCATCGTATACTCCCATTTTCATCAATCTCTCCTGTATGCTTATCTCGACGACCAGTATTTTGTATAATAAGCTTGATCTGCTCTGGACTTAAATCAGGATTCGCTTGTAACATAAGCGCCACTACACCAGCTACCACAGGACTGCTCATACTGGTACCTGAAAAGCGAGCAAAAGGAAAATTTTTACCTTGATGGGAAGCTTGAAGCAGAGGACTATAGGAACGATCTGTGAAAGACGAGATACTACTAGCAACATTCACTCCAGGTGCAGCAATGTCTGGCTTCATTCGTTCGTCGATTGTTGGACCTAAACTGCTAAAATCTGCCATAAATCCTCCTCCTTTGGTCCCATTAGAAATTGTGACTTCAGATTGGTATGCCCCAACCGTAATCACCGATGGAGAGCTAGCAGGCTCCCCTAATCCGTATAAATTGTCCCCTGCAATCCATTCAGGTAAATAGGCAGAAAATGGCATTCCCCAATTCCCCACATCAGTGGTCAACTCCGTTACATTATAAAAATGAACCTGCCCTTGCTTTGCACAAGCCTTTAGACCAATTTTCAATTGAGTCTGAGTATTTTTAATTCGAAGACGAATGGTTGGCTTGTCATTCAAGGGATGTTTTTCATCTACTGCTACATTATAAAAAATAGTATCTGTTCCTAACGTCAAGAAAGAGTCTATGTAATACGAACCATTGGTTCGAAAAAACGCAGATTCTGCCAGCTTATTTTTAGCAACATCATATACCGTAAAGCCAGCTTGGAAGGTTTCATTTTTTTGACCCCACATCCCTATACTTTGTCCCCACATAGCTGAATTACTTCCGTAGCTATAAAATTCAACCAGAGATTGAAAGGTATCTGAATCAAATGTTTTTTTGATATGAAAATTTACATCTCCGTTATTGCCCCCTGATGTAACAAATACAACGCCCCGATCTGATAATTCTTGTATCGCTTGACTTACCAAAGAACTTCCATCCAACGGACCTAGATTATACAATCCCCAACTCATATTGATGACCAAACGCTTTTTAGACTCAACCGCTTTTTTTTGCATCCAAACAAAAGCATCAATAACTGCAGCCTCATCGACTAGAAATGTAGCAAGTAATAATTGAGCATCATGGGCTATACCTCGATGAACCGTACCTGCTCCTCCTCCACCAGCAATTCCTGAAACATGTGTACCGTGGGTAGCATAACCATAAATATTAACCGTGTCTTTTTCGGCAGCTAACAAAGCTGCTTCGCCCATATATTCGGTACCATAATTAAAATCTTGAGGAGCTGGACCACTTTTCTTAAATTGATCCCATGCTGCTAAAATTCGAGTATACTGCATTGCCGTATCATAAAACATGGGATGAGTATAATCAAAACCCCAATCCGTGATTCCAATCAAAACATCTTTCCCCGTGTACCCCATAGTTAGACGGGTACTCTTGTATACACTATCTGCTTTAATATCTGAAATTACTCGTTTTAAATTGGGTGCGAATCGATGAGCAACTTGGACATAATCAATTCCTGTAAGAGATAAAAGTGAGTTATACTTATTCTGAGACATGCGAAGTGTAACAATATTACCAATAGTAGATCCTATTTCTGCACCCAGTCCCTGCACATCTAATGGATTAAAATCTTGATTTACCTTTAGAATCAAAGAAACGTGCTGATTCGAAGCTAAGGAAATAATTGCTGCATGAGAAGAGGCAGGAACACGTACTTGTGAGAACCCAAAACAAGCCAAAAAACAAAAAAACAGTGTTAAAAAACGCATTAGATGATATCGAAAGTACAAAATATCAGTGAGGATATCAAGGTTTAATAAACCCTTAAAGCAACCCTCTCAATAGGGTTTTCATACTTACCACTTGTTCAATAATTGCAGGTAGTTCCAAGATACTTACCCTTTTTTGTTCCATAGAATCACGGAATCGGATAGTGACAGCCTGGTCTGTAATACTCTCGTGATCTATGGTAATGCAAATGGGTGTTCCGATCGCATCTTGCCGTCTATAACGCTTTCCAATGCTATCTTTTTCTTCATAATAGCAGTTAAAATCCAAGCTTAATTCAGCCATAATTTTACGTGCTAATTCTGGCAAACCATCTTTTTTAACGAGCGGTAAAATAGCACATTGATACGGTGCCAAAGCTGGAGGCAGTTTCAAAACTGTACGTGTTTGTCCTTCCCCTAAATCGTCAGTTTGCAATGCGTTACTCATTAAAACCAAAAACATTCGATCTAACCCAATACTGGTTTCTACCACATATGGCGTGTAGCTTTCATTTTTTTCGTTATCAAAATACTGAATCTTTTTACCTGTATATTGTTCATGCTGTTTCAAATCAAAATCGGTACGGGAGTGGATCCCCTCCACTTCTTTGAATCCAAAAGGAAAATCATATTCAATATCTACAGCAGCATTGGCGTAATGGGCTAACTTTACGTGATCATGAAAACGATATTTGGACGATTGTGTTCCTAAATTTAAGTGCCATTTCATTCGGTGTTGCTTCCAATGATCGTACCACTTCATTTCTTCTCCTGGAGAAACAAAAAACTGCATTTCCATCTGCTCAAATTCTTTCATTCGCATGATAAACTGCCGAGCTACAATTTCATTCCTAAAAGCCTTACCGGTTTGAGCAATTCCAAACGGCAGTTTCTGTCGACTTGTTTTTTGAACATTCAAATAATTTACAAAAATTCCTTGTGCTGTTTCAGGTCTCAGGTATATTTTATTATCGCCGTCTGTAGCACTCATTTGTGTACTGTACATCAAGTTAAATTGACGTACATCGGTCCAATTCTTACTCCCACTCACAGGACAGGAAATTTCTAATTCTTCGATAAGTTCCTTAATCAAATGAAGAGCTCCAGACTCTAATCCTTCTTTTAATCGAACATCGATAGCAGCTATTTTTTTATTATTTCTAAGGATATTAGCGTTGGTGACAACAAATTGTGCTTCATCAAAGGTATCCCCAAAACGCTTTTTGGCTTTTTGAATTTCCTTTTGATTTTTTACCCGATATTTTTCTTGATAATCTTCAATGAGAACATCCGCTCGGTATCTTTTTTTCGAGTCTTTATTATCAATCATAGGATCACTAAACCCATCCACATGCCCACTGGCCTTCCAAACATCTGGAGCCATAAAAATAGAGGCGTCTATCCCTACAATATTTTCATGCAATTGTACCATACTCTTCCACCAATACTCCCGGATCTTATTTTTAAGTTCTACCCCATTTTGACCATAATCATATACGGCAGCAAGTCCATCGTAAATTTCACTACTCAAAAAAACAAAACCATACTCTTTCGCATGGGATATGACATTTTTAAAATGCTCCTCAGACATGTTGCAAATTTATGGATACAAACTTGAATGCCTAACAGAATTAACCCTCCAATTTTTTTTGTGTACAATTTAAATACTCTTTGTTATCTATAACCTTTTATGAATACATCCTATTTTCATTTAGATACCTTTAATTTGTTGAATTGAAATTAGTCAAATCAGATTTTTTTAAGAATGCCAGTCTCTTATTTAGTGGTTCTCTAATTGCTCAAGGGATTGGTTTTGGAGCGTTATACTTTCTGGGTAGGATGTATTCCCCCGAAGATTTTGGTGAAGTAGAAACGCTCATGAAAATTGCTGGGGTTTTTATTGCTATCGCTGGACTGCGATACGAAATGGCCATTGTTGTTGAAGAAGACAACCACAACGCATCGGATTTGCTCCGATTAAGTCTGTTTATCAATGCCGTCATCAGTTTTCTTCTACTCATTGTCATTGGTATATTTCAAATTCCTATTGCTCATTTTTTCAAACTTCAAAATCAGCAACTCCTTCTATTTTTGCCCCTGATAATATGGCTAACCAGCAGCACCGAGTCCATTGTGTTATGGAGAAATCGTACAAAATCTTATCCGAAAATATCAACCAATAGAATTATATTCTCTCTAAGTGGCACCACCTATAAATTGATCCATCCCCTAATGCAGTGGATGGGCAACGGTTTGTTTCAGGGACAACTATTGGGTCAAGGAATTGCACTCATCCATATGGTATACCAGCTGCCATTTAAGATTTTCAGTACAACCAAACACCAGCTGATAACACTAGCTAAAACCTATCGGAAATTTCCCTATTTCAGTTCACCTGCTGCATTGTTAAATATTTTAGCAACGAGTATGCCCGTCTTTATAATCGCCTCCTTCGATGGACAAGAAGCAACCGGATATTTTAGCAATGCATACAAATTGACCTATTTACCCATGAGTATGTTATCCCTTGCTTTGGGACAAGTTTTTTTTGAGCGCATAGCACGCTTGCGAAACAATAAAGAAGAAGCTGGATCAATGGCCCACCAACTGATTAACACCTTATACGTCATTGGTATTGTACCTGTACTTGTGTTGTGGGTATGGGGAGATCAAATAGCCCCAATGATATTAGGAGAACAATGGGAAGAAACAGGGATTTATATCCAAATTATCATTCTATTTTATTTTACGATGTTTCTGACCAGTTCATTCAGCAGTGCTTTTGAAACCTATCAAAAGTTACCGTTCCAATTGAGCTATAACTTCTTATTTTTGATTAGCACATTTACCGCACTTTATTTGGGATATACCATTGGAGGAAGCACTCGAATTGCCCTAACATGGTTTGCCATTACAGGAATTGTGCTACGATTAGCCATCCTTAATTATTTCTTTGTTTTATTTGGTAAAAACATGTTTGTTAAGACCATATTTGCAGTGTTAATTACAGGTGGACTAGGCTACCTAGGCTTTACTATAAGGGACCTGATAAGTTGAATGAAGCAAGGATTAAAATATATCGTTAATACATTGGATGATTCTATCCTTCGCATGTGGGTTAGATTCTTATGGCCGCAATACAAACGACCCAGAAAAGGATATATGAAAAATCACCAGGTTTTACGGCAATATTTTCTGAGCCAAAAACTTTTACGTATTAATGGTTCCGTTCCTTGGCCGGTAGATTTTAGAAGTAAAATTGTAGATTGGGAGCAGATTGAAAAGGGCATCTGTTGTGATCCAGGTGATAATCCGGGGATATATATCAACGCAAGTGGTGGACTAAAACTAGGATATAATGTAAATATTGGACAAAATACCATCCTAACCACGACGAATCATTACAAATACGATCATCGGAAGAAAAGCCATACTCGGGGGATCACCATCGGCAACAATGTATGGATTGGAGCGAATGTGAGTATTGTTGCCGGAGCAAGTATTGGGAATAATGTAACCATCGGAGCAGGATGCTTCATCAAAGGAGAGATACCAAGCAATACAACCGTTGTAGTGAATCACCAAAGTCTCGAAATTATCCCTAAAACAAAAGACTATGAATGGGACTGCACCCAAGAAGAATTAGGATAAAATCCCCCTGTTTTAAAAAAATACCAATACCTGTTTTAAAAATCAATATTAGTATTACTTTTGCAAACCTTTTTAAAAGAAAGAAATGGCAAATCACAAAAGCACCTTAAAAAGAATACGAAGCAACGAAGCGAAGACCGCAAGAAACAAGTACCAGCACAAAACAGCTAGAACTTGGATAAAAAAAGTACGTCTTTCGGAAGACAAGACTGAAGCAGATCAAATCATGCGTGAGACTTTCTCAAAGTTAGATAAACTAGTTAAAAAGAATATTATACACAAAAACAAAGCGGCAAACTTAAAAAGTAAGTTAGCCAAGCATGTGAAATCTTTAGGATAATATCTTTAAAGAAAACCATATTTTTGAAGCCCTCTCTCAGAGGGCTTTTTTATTGACTGAAAATTGACAAAATACATCGCTATAAAACATTGGGCCGAAGACGATAAGCCTCGCGAAAAACTAGCCAATCACGGAAGAAACACCTTAAGTCTAACCGAACTCATAGCCATACTGCTAACTAATGGTACAAAAAACAAATCGGCTATTGATCTTGCCCGAGAGCTATTACAACTCGCAGATAATGATCTGAATACATTATCTAAAATGAACATCCCACAACTGTGTAAAATCAATGGTATCGGTCCAGCCAAAGCCATTACCCTAATAGCTGCCATAGAATTGGGTAATCGTCGGGAAACTGCCTCTCCATCCACCACCGTGATTGGAAGCAGTAAAGATGGATATACGTATTTCAAACCTCTACTTCAAGATAAAAATTATGAAGAATTTTGGATATTACTTTTAAGTCAAAATAACACGATCATAAAATCCTGCCGTGTCAGTGATGGAGGCATTTCGCAGACCTTAGCTGATCCCAAACGAATATTCAAAATAGCCTTGGAAAACAACACATCCAATATGATCCTATGCCACAACCATCCCAGTGGCAATCTCAATCCTAGTCAAGCGGACATCAAACTCACCCAAAAATTAATCCAAGCCAGCAAAACGTTGGACATTCACATCATGGATCATATCATTATTGCGCATACCGGATATTTCTCCTTTGCGGATGAAGGAAAATTAAATAATCTATGCTTGGAATAGCTTTTGTATTTAGAGAAGTATGAAAATCTTGTCCATAAAAACAAAAATTCCAAAAAAGGCATCCATCCTTGGGTTATATACAGCTATACTAATTGGCTGGTCTTTTTTGATCCAACCAACGAATGCAAATGCATCAAACGCTGTATATTCTTCCATACACACTTGTCGTATAAATTGGAGTAAGACAGATTGCGACTCTCATAAAATGGCACTTCATGAAAATGAAACCCCAAAAGAAATGGAACACAAAAAACCCATAAAAAGAAAACGTCGCCGAAGATTCATAAGAAGAAAAAAACGAATTCAATAATATAAAAAAACGTAATTTTGGTTAAAACTTAAAACGGCTTGCTCTAGGAGTAAGTCGTTTTTTGATTAATGACAATATATTGTTGGCAAAACAATGCATATTAACGACCTTTGAAGTCAAGAATAAATTCAAAATAACTACATTTGGATAGGAAATAATCAATCAATGGAATACAACGATTTTTTAGATGATGGAATGGAAGAAAAAGCCAAAAATTTTGAGCAATTGCTCAATAGTGGCGATAATTTCTTTTATGACAACGATGAATTAAGCCGAATTATTGATTACTATTTTGATTTTGATTTACTACAAAATGCTACCAAAGCGATAGAGTTCGGTGAAAAACTTTATCCTTTTGAAAGCTATTATCAAATAAAAAAATCTGAGTTATACATGGCTCAAAGAAATATAAATAGCGCCATTAAACTACTCGAAAAGTACAGACAAATTGAACCTCAAAATGTCGAAATATTTAAACTTCTTGGGGATTGCTATTCGATGAGCCTTCAATACAAAAGAGCGATGGAAATGTATTTATTTGCTAATAATTTGGATACCTCTGACGAAGAAATACTCGTTCGATTAATTCGAATTAACTTTATATTAGGCAAAGATAAAAAAGCCATGTCCTACCTTAATTCTATTCCTTTGGAGTTACTTAAAGATGAATTGAGTATTCAGGAGCTAACTAAATTATTCATTGATCTAAATATGTATGATCATGCACATACCTATTTGCAAAAAATAATTGACCATGACCCATACAACTATAATGCATGGTATTTTGTTGGATTAATCTTTCAACGTCAAGAAAAAAATAACGAAGCCATAGATGCCTACGAATACTGCATAGCCATAGATGAACATAATACCATGGGGCAACTTGGCAAAGGAAATTGCCTTATGGAATTAGGTAAGTATACTGAGGCCATCACCTTCCTTAAATCTTCCCTAGATAATGATGAAACGGATGCTGAAGTTCATTGTAATATTGCTGAATGCTACGAGAACCTGAAAGACTATACCGCTGCCAAATTTAATTATCATAAGTCTTTGGAAATAAACCCCAACTTATCTGATGCCTATTTTGGTATAGCTACCATTTATAAAAAGAATCAAGAGTGGAAAGCTGCAGAAAAAAATCTACTTAAAGCCATTTCGATTGATCGTTACGAAGTAATGTATCTGATAGAACTTGCCGAAATATATCTAATTTTAGAAAATAAAGATCGATGCTATTTCTATTACGATCAAGCCGTAAAAATTGATTCAGAAACTATAGAAATTTTACTAGATTTTGCTCACGCAAAATTCGAACTTGGCGATATTAAAGAGGCTATTCAACTACTTCTTGATAATATTGAACACTATGATGATGATGCAAGAATTTTTTACAGAATAGCTTCATATACATTTACTATAGGAGAGAATGAAAAAGGATATAATTTCCTTCATGAGGCATTAAAAATGAACCCTAAAGAGTATATACTACTCTATGAATTTGCTCCTTTTCTAGAACACAACCAAAATATCACTAACATAATAGACATTTATATTAATTAATTTTATGATTAACCCTGAATTTAATCTCAATAAATTACCTGAACGATCAGTAAAACCTAGAAATTCTGGTTTAACAATGGTCATGGATAAAGGTTTGAGTTGTAGACAAGCTGAAGACTTTTTAGAAGTTGCAGCAGACAAAACTGATATTATTAAATTAGGTTTTGGAACCAGCACAGTCACTCCTTCTTTATCGGACAAACTCAAAATATACAAAGAGGCCAATATTCCTGTATACTTCGGTGGAACATTATTTGAGGCTTATGTGATTCGTAATCAGTTTGATGACTATAAACGTCTTCTGGATAAATTCAAAATCACGCACACAGAAGTATCAGACGGAAGTATGGATATCAGTGAAGATCAAAAATGTGAGTATATCAGAACATTAGCAAAAGATTTTACAGTGCTTAGTGAGGTGGGGAGTAAAGATGCTGAAAAAATCATTCCACCCTATAAATGGATAGCCATGATGAAAGCCGAAATATCTGCCGGAGCTTGGAAGGTGATTGCCGAAGCAAGAGAAAGTGGAACAGTCGGAATTTTCAGAAACTCGGGCGAAGTTCGTTCAGGTTTAATCGAAGAAATATTGCAACACATCCCCTTAGACACTATTCTTTGGGAGGCACCTCAAAAAGTTCAACAAGTTTGGTTCTTAACCCTATATGGCCATAATGTTAACTTGGGCAACATAGCTCCTAATGAAGTTATTCCATTAGAAACACTTAGACTTGGGTTGAGGGGTGACACATTCAACCATTGGTTATAATCTATCTTAATCGACTATAGGTCGGCGAATTAGAGTAAAATCTATAGGCGTAACTGAATTATCATCAGGGCCTTTATATCCTAAAGTAACAACGTAGGTTCCACTACTCGGCACCCTAAATTCCAACTGGTTAGTCTTTCCTTTTTCTCCTTCTCCAGCTATCGGTTTCATTTGAATATCAAACACTTGAACATACGTTTCAATATTGGATTCATTAATAGAAACACTAAAAATGTAATCATACCCTTTTTCAGCAGGAAACTCATACTGATATATACTCTTATTCTTGAGCTCGAGTTGCTGGGATCGAACATATTTCCATTGTACATTGGGGTTAATTTCTAGAACTTGAGCATTCAAATCCTGAGATAAACATAAAATCCCCCACAAAAAAAATAGACGGTATGTCCTATTGATTATTTTTTGACTCATCCTTTAATAATGTCCTTTTAAGACGGTTAAGTTCTTCTAATCGTTGCCTGAAATCTTCACAAATAGCAAAAATATTCTGACTATACTTATTGGTAGTATTGGTAATAGATTCTGGATTTTTCATATTGTGCTCAAGTTAGTTAAAAAACTAACGAGAACCAATTAAGTCACTTAATTGTTTATAAATTGTTTTGAGTTGAGAATCATCTAACATATCGATATGTTTTTGAATGATGGATATATCCCCTCTCTTAGCTGGTCCGGTTTGCCAATTTTTTGGTTTATCATATTTTAATCGGTTAGCCGTTTCATTTATGATTGGTAATAGGTAATTAAAATCTAATGATTGATTTTGTAGATACTCATCTGCAATAGTGTACATCAAATTTGTGAAATTATTTGCAAATACAGCTGCCAAATGATACTTCTCACGCTCTTCTGAACTTACTTCTTTCACCACATTAGAAATAGAGTCGGCAAGATTAGATAGCGCATCCAAGTTACGCAACGAATTGGCCTCTATAAACAATGGGAGCGAATTAAAATTAATAATTTCTTCCTTTCGTAGGCTCTGTAATGGGTATAATACACCATAATTTTTAGCATATTTTGACAGAATATCCATAGAAACTGGTCCTGCAGAATGACAAACAATGGAAGATATATCTGGTGGAATATTTTCTAAAACGGAATAATAGGCTTCATCATTTACACCAATGATTACAAAATCTGCATGATCATCTAATTTGGCGATATCGGTTCCATAATAAGCTCCAAATTGACTGGCCAATAATTTTGCATGATCTTCGCGGGAACTGATGATTTGTAAAATCGTATGTCCTGCTTTATCCATGGCATGGGCTAAATTTGAAGCTACATTACCACTACCTATAAAAGCAATTTTATATCCCACGTTTATACTCTATTCGATGCCAAGTGGCTATTCCAAATCCTAATACCATAAGTATCGTTCCTAACCACAGCAAATTTATATATGGGAAAACAATACCTTTCATTACAATAAATTGCGGCTGAGGAGTAGTTTCTGCAATCTCCAGAACCGCCGTTGGCTCCTCAGAATCTGAAGGTCTAATTTCAAAACCAAAACGTAATCCAGCTTCAGCATTCTCATCTCGAATACTAAAATAGGTATTCTCATTAATCCCAAAAATAGGAGCAGATTTGAGTATTTTATTTCCTTGCTTGATGGTCAGTAATGCTCTAGCCAAAGTTGTATTTTTCAGTCCAATAGACTTCCCATCACTTTTTTCTACGCCCTCAAAAATTACTAAGCCATTATTTGTTTGAATACTATCCCCTTTCACAATAGGATACTCTTTGACATTTTCCCATGCTATACTATCTGTATTGGGTTTGGGTAAAGATGTAATATGGGTATATACATCATATGTCAAATAATGCCGTGTATCTGGATTCGGTAATATCCCTCCCATTTCTTCATTAATTTGTGTATTGGGTAATAAGGTGAAAGATTCTTCGCCATCAATGGATTCATAGTTAACTTTAAAATAGATATCATCGCCATCAATGCTATCGCCCTGATAAGTCACCATATAATCACCCAAACGTGTAGGTTCGTCTTTGATTAAAAGCATATTCTCCCGACGAGCTTTTTCATCAAAATTGCCCATTTGACCACTAAAATCAGCAGTAATCACTTGTTTCTTGGCACTAGACACTAAAATTCCCAACAACATCAATCCAAAACCCATATGAGCGATAGATGACCCAGATAGCTTGATAGATCGTACATATAGGATAATATAAGCCATATTCCCAACCAAGGCGTAGAAACCTGCCAACATGAATATAATATACATTGGATTAGAAATCTCAAAGAGAAAAATGCCACCAATTGTGAGGGCTACCGATAGAAAAAGAGTGATCAAAATTTCTTTGAAAAGTTTTGCTAAATCCGGCGTGTTCTTGTATCTAAAAAATTGTGTCACAGCCATCAGCAACGCAATGACAATGGCAATGGGCATTTGATACATATTATAATACCCAATCACATCCTCGGGAGGCACGAGACTTGTACCAAAAATTTTATTAAAAACAGGTTTTGACGTTCCAACTAATACTTGAATAGCTGATAAAACTAACATCAGTGAACCGATAAACATCCAAAATTCTCTGCCCGATACATTATCCTCACTAGCGTGGTTAGCAATATTCTTGTTAAGATTTAAAACAAACCAAATAATACCCAGAATCGATAAAATCAATAATGGATAAAAACTAATCTTGGTGTAAAAAGGTAAGGCAAGCACTAATAAACTAACAGGCAAAATCATATACCAACGTTTAGACATACTTGGCGTGACAGCGATAATGGGCAGCCAAATAAATAATACAACAAACTGCATGAGTTGTCCAGCTAAACCTAAATCGGTAAAAGAATGCACGGAAGTTTCTCCTAGCACACCACTGCGGGTAAGAAAACTGGCATACAATACCATAATATATGTGGAAATAACTAAGGTATAAGCAGCTATAGTAGACCCATTGGTCGCCTTCTTAATAAGCATTAAATGTATACCAGAGATGAGAAGTAACCAGGGTACTAAAGATGCATTTTCTACTGGATCCCAAGCCCAATAACCTCCAAAACTTAATGATTCATAGGCCCAAAACCCTCCCATAATAATTCCAGCTCCGAGAACCATACCTCCGGCTAACGCCCAAGGCAAGGCGGGCTTGATCCAACCTCTATAATCATTTTGAAAAAGTGATGTTACGGCAAAAGCAAATGGGACAATTGTTAAAGCAAATCCCAGGAACAACGTAGGTGGATGAATAACCATCCAATAATTTTGAAGTAACGGATTCAAACCCGTACCATCAACTATTCTTTCTAGATAATTAGGCAAACTAAAAATAGGTGCCTGAAGTTTATCTCTAAGCAATTCGAAAGGACTGCTGCCCAGGGTGTAGACATCTAAAATATTAATTCCTAAGATCATAGCAGTCAATACTACTTGACTTAAAGCTAAAATAGCCAATACCCCTCGCTCCCATCGTTTTGCAGTAAAAATAAGCACAATACCTAGTAGGGCATTCCATACCATCCAGAGCAGAAAGCTACCTTCTTGTCCTTCCCAAAAACAGGAAACCATATACCGAAGAGGTAATGAATTACTGCTATGCTCATAGGCATATGCATATTCATAATAGTGCCCTTGAATAATTACAAAAAGGGTTGAAAATATTCCAATTACCGAAGCCGCATGAATACTAAAAAATAACCTGCCAAGGAAATTGTTTGATGAAATTCTAGTATAGAAAATAGCACTGAGAAGAGCTGTTACGAAGGAAATAACCACAAACGTGTGACCCAGATTCCCTAAAAATAAATTTTCGCCTAAGTAAGTTATTTCTTGCATGGTATACTAGTAAGACGATTGCGCAGTTTTATTGTTTTGCTCGTCCTTATATTTAGATGGACATTTAGGCATCACTTTCGAAGCTCTAAATACATCCCCATCTGATTTACCATACATATTGACCGTTTCGGCACGCTCAAAGTCTTGTTGTTTTGGCTCTAAAGATACCACTTTCCGAATATTCCCCGCTTTATCTTTTATAAAAAAACTAAAGTAATTAGGATCAATTTGGGGATTATACTCCATTGGCATATCCTTCATTAAAAACCCAGTAATATGAAAAGTTTCTTTCGGATTATCGTCTGCTTCTTCAAAAGTAGCGCTCTTTTCAGCTCCAGCATAAGTTGTCATAATTCCAGCTATAGCTACAGCAAGAATCACTAATAGAATGATAACTTTAGGCTTCATTTTTTTCTTTTTCTATTTTTGAAATTTTTTTGTCCAAACGGAATAAGTATGCTGCCAGTATGCAAAAAATAATAACTAGAACAGCAACCACCACATAAAACTTACCCTCTTGATAAAAGAATTCATCTAGATTTGTCTGAGCCATGGCCTCATGCCCCATTAAAAAAAATATCCAACTATAATTCCTCATTTTTTCTAGTTATTTCAGTTATTCTAAATTTTAGCGTTCCAATCCATACTCCCAATAATATCCAACCAATACTAGCGATATAAAACACCTTTCTGAGATTATTATCTAAGTCTAATGAACTAAAACCAATAGTATCCCCACTCGCAGGATGTAGACTTGTTTCAGCCATGCGTGGATATATAATGATTAAAACAATATAGATTGGAAACGCGAACAAATTATATACAGATGTAATTTTGGCACGCTGTACATCCTCTTCAATACTGTTCCTTAAAATATAATAGGCCAGATATATCAGCATTCCGATAGCAGCTCCGTTAAGCTTCGCATCTTCAATCCACCACGTGCCCCAAGTAAATCTTGCCCAAAAAGAACCTGTTAGGAGCCCCATCAGACCAAAAAGCAAACTCACCTTTACAAAACTACTCGATAAACTATCGTACTTGAAATTCCCTTTGGATAAAAACCGAATACTATACACATAGGATACCGAAAGTAATATTATCATAGAAAACCACATTGGTACATGGAAATGAAGATTTCGTATAGTTTTAGCTAAAATACCTATGTCATCTGGTGCAGGCATAAAAAAACCACCTATGATTGCATATACAATACATAAAATTGCCGTTATTTTCCACCAATATTTAGTCATAATTCAAATGCAAAGTTAGCTTAATTATACCAAATGGATGGGTATCATGCTGTATAAAAAGTTTAATTCTTTAATCAAATTTACCATCCTTTTTTTTCTGAATAAACTGCTTTCGTCGAAGCATAAAATAGCGAAAAAATGCAAACATCATTAACCCAGAGAAAAGATACACCGTATTCATATCTGGATTGGGAGAGGTAAAACTTGTGTATGCCTCAATAAAACAAATTGCTCCAACAACCATCCAAATTATCTGTAATACTCGTGATAAATTCTTCATATTCTATTTATTTGCTATCATTCAAATCCTCTTTTAAGTATATCACTCCTGTAACACGGGTGAATTTATAGTTTAAGAAATCTTCGTCACTTTCAAATCCCTCTGCATTAATTATTTTTTCATCTCTTACTTTTACGCTTACTGATTTATTTGATGTGACTCGTCTTTTTTTCTTGTGCCATATCAGTTCATCGGTTTTTATTTCTTCATCGTTTCGATTTAAAACACAAACACTATCGCGTATTTCAATTCGATCTTCCTTCTCAAAATGAGTAGCATTTTTTGATGTCAATACACTTGTTGTATCTCCAATATTATCATAAAATATCGCACTTACACCTTGACTCATCTCTAATTTTGGATTACTCTCATCGGGATATCTTTTCAATATTTCAACCCGAATGGTAGCTCTTAATTGAGCAGAATCGGTATAACTTATGATCACATTTCTGGCTTCTTCAACACTTATACTGTCTATATTTTTGCTAATTTGAGAGAGTTCTTCAACGGAAAGGTTAGGGTTGCAACCCAACAAAAAAGCGACAATCATGATGATTATCGCTTTAAGAATATTTACGTTATTTTTCATGCAGATCACTTATCTGCTGATTGTTCTTACGGTTGTTGATTCTCCAATCCAGCATTCTACTGTGTAGCTATCCCCATCTTTAATATTTTTAAAGAATGCGTCCTCTTTACCAGGGAAGTATTCAGAGTATTTTTTAATCTTTGAATTTGCTTCGCTAGCTACGGAAGCATCCACGCTCTTTGCTTTAATATATTTATCCACCGCTACCAAGTATACTCCACCTCTACCTAAATCTCCTGAACTGCAATTGTTAGCACTTGCAGCGTATGCATCTCCAATAAGGATGTATGCCTCTCCACTATTCCCTTTAATCGCTAAAGCCTTTCTGGCATATGAACGAGTTGAAGAAAATTTACCATTGTTTTTAGCTGTTTTAGCTAATTTTATCCAAATGTCATATTTCTCATCTTCTGATGAAGATAATTCAACTGCTTTTTCGTAATAATTAGAAGCTTTTGCATCATCGTCTTTTTTACCAAAGGCTTTAGCTAGAGAAATAGCTGCTTCTGCAGAAGGCTCCAAGTTAAATAATGCTTCAGCACATTGGAGGTAAAAAGTTTCACCTTCACAACCACCTCTATCTAGAAGCTTAACCGTTGAAGATAACCATGAAATATTCATTTTATTTTCTTCAAAATAGGGCTTTTTAAGGTCTGTCAATTGATCACAATCTAGGTATGGCTTCAACATTCCTATAATCGCATTCTGAGTTTTTATCCACTTTAAACCTATCATTGAATCCTTCTGAGAAAGACCAGTTGCAGTATATTTTGCAATATTAGCATCCACAATTGGAGATACTTGATCCAGAATCAGAAATAAACTATCTAAAGTTAGTTTATTTTTCTTAAATTCTTTAACACCAGCATAAATGTAATCCAAGGGTACATCATGTTTTGTTTGGTCACCTTGAAGGCGAATAGATTCATCAAACATCATTAATGCTTTGTTCCGATTTTTAGGTTGCAACTTAGCCATATCATCTGCCCATTTTCCTTTGACATACCCTTCGTTCCCAAAAAAAGAAATTCGCATCTGATGACACAATAATAGCGTATCAACTAACCCATTAAACCTAGGTTTGTATGCCTCATCACGGATTACTTGTTTGATAATATAAGGACCCGAAAATGTAATTCTCTTTTGAATACATGGAGCATTCTCAAATAAATATTTCCAATATGGAAAAGATCCTATGTAGTTTTTTTCTTGGTAGTATTGATTGAATAGAGATAATTTTCGAGCTGTCTCTGCACTATCCACACCCCACTTATTTTCACAAGGTGAATTTGTTTCTGAATCCTCGTCATCCTCTCCTTCATCTTGTGCAAGAATAGCTGTAGAAAAAAATGAGAAAAAAGCAATTAATAAGTACGTTACCAATTTAATGTTTAGCGATATTTTCTTTTTGTAAACCATTTGTCATTTAAATTTAAACCTATACCAATTTTAAAATAATCTTCTTGAATAAAATCATTATTCGACGACCCTCTTTTGATGTACTCTGCCGATAAATTTACTCGACTTACTACAGGTACTTTTTCTTCTTCTAATCGAACAGATTTTATTACGGGTAGACCTAATCCAAAACTAATGCCAAACTCTTTGAAGGATTGGTCATTAAAATTATAATATAAATTTTCGTGTCTTAATCCAATGCTATATCTTACCTGTTTAAAGAAAGCTCTCCTATCTCCAAAATTAGGCGATGGTACAATCCAAAATCCTGCTGAGTATCTTACATTATCATTGTAGCGTGAACCATTCACATTATTTTTAACACCAGAAAATAAAATTTGTTCAGTTTCCATAGATAGTGCCCATTTCTTGTCTTTGGCTATGGTATAACCAATAGCAAAACTTACTGGCTTATATGCTGTATCAATCTTGTTATCTTGAAAAATTAAAGTATCGATAGGCACAATATTACCTCTACTAAAAGAGGACCCATAAAAAGTTTCAGCATAACGATAACCGTCCCCATAAAGTGACGAACCTCCGTGCATAACAGCTCCTATGACATGATCTAAACTGCCTTGAGATTTTGAGCTGTTTTGTATAGAATACTGAACACCTAGGTCGTAATCAACTCCTGAATATGCAAAGAATGTTTCATCGCTAAAACTATACACCTTGTCCGTGTTAGAGTAAACTCTATATTTTCTAGATTGTATGTTCCCAAAATTCATATTAAGGTTAGCACCAATACTCAGATTTCTGAGCACATCAAAAGCATATCCAAGATAGAATCGATTAATACCTCCATTGCCTTTATATAAATTAAAGTACGATGGAGTATCTGAACTAACGGTATTTTTTATCTCATACCCAACATCACTGTATTGATTTACACCAAAACTTACTCCCATTGGTTTGGATGTATTTAGTGGAAATGCCATGGCAAAATGGCTAAAATTACCAGAATTTACCTTTGATTCCGAAACTTGATCCGTAATTTTACCATTAGTTAAATTTGCTCCTGCATTATAGACGGTAAATTTTATTTTAGAATAGCTTGCAGGATTAGAAAACGAAAAGTTATTCCTATCTCTATATGCTACGGATGTTCCGCCAGCTCCTAAATGTTGAGTAAAACCTCCAGATTTTAACTCTCCTAATCCAAATATACTGTATGGGGAACTTGTACTTGTTTGGGCATCCGCAGTTACTGTTAAAAATAAAAGAGGAATGATCCAACCAAAAATTGATTTAAACATGATGTTGTATGATATAATTAAGCCCTTCAAGCACTAAATTTGGGTGCGCGAATATCTCATTTTTAGTTTCTTTATCAAAATCTATCCATTGATTGTCGCAAAAGATAATTTTCAAATCTGGATTAGTCTTCATTAAGTCACCAATATATCCCATTATTTCATATTTAATTGAAAGACTAACTCCTATCTGAATCGCTTGCTCTGTGGATTTACCAGGGAAACTTACATTCTCATCATGTTCAACTAAGGGTAATCCGGCTGTATACTCATGCATCGCTTTGTATCTCATTGAAATTCCCGGAGAAATCATACCCCCTAAAAATCTATCATATCTCAATAAATCCATGGTGAGACATGTACCCATATCTATTATTAACCAAGTTGATTTAGCATTCAAGGCAAACGCACCGACAGCAGCTGAAATTCGGTCTGAACCTAATGTTTCTGTAGTAATATATTCTAATTCGATAGGAAGAGATGTTTTGTCTGTTAAATACACTTCTTCGGTTAAAAGTTTTTCAAGTTCAGTATTTCTGCCAGTTTTTGAAACTAGAATACGAAAATTTTCTGGTTTTATTTTTTTAAAATCATCAGCTGTAAATGGCTTGAAAAATTCAATCAAAACGTCATCCTTGAATATCGCTGCTTTTGTTGTTGTATTACCGATGTCAATGCATAAATTCATTTTACCCACTTCACTTTATGATGTTCTAATGCTAGTTTACTATCAGATGAGATAACATTTAATTTCCCATCTAATCCAATATTATCGATAGTAAATGACCGTATATCGTCACCCACTTCGAAGTTCACTATCTCTCCTTGTTTATATAGAGAAGAATTCATTTGTTGATTCAAATAGGCATGATCTTCATTCAGGTTTGAATAGAATTCAGTGTAAAGAATTTGCAAAAATTCAATTACGCTTATTGAGTAGCCTAGTTCACGTATTACTGAAGTTGCTTCGAGTGGTCCAAAATTTTGTTGATTAATATTTACACCTATACCAACAATAGCTGTTTTGATGATTTGGTTGGATACAATATTTTCAATGAGTATACCCGCTATCTTTTTATCTGAAATATAAACATCATTTGGCCATTTAACTAAGACATGCTTTACATCAAATCTTATTAATGTATTTACAACGGAAATTATAGCCGCATTATTTAGATGAGACAATTTTTGAATAGGGCCTATATCTTCAGCTAAAAAACTAGATAATATATTGTCGAACGGTTGACTTTCCCATACTTTAGATCGTTGTCCTCTGCCAGCTGTCTGTGCGCCTGCATATACACAGTATGGAGCGCAAATTCCTTTATTCTTAACTAGTTCTTTAAGATAAGAATTAGTGGATGTAAGCTCATTAACAAATTCTATATTATAGTTACTCAAAAGACCCCTATTTGAACTATTAAACTAATTTCGTAGCAAAGTTATTTCAATTAATGGCAAAAAAGAGTAAAATCACAGATGCACTTGCAGATATCATCATTAAGGGTATGCAAGAAAAAAAAGCAAAAAATATTTTAAAAATTGATCTTACTTCAATTAATGAAGCTGCTGCTGATTATTTTGTGATTTGTCATGGAGAAAGTGATCGACAAGTAAAAGCAATTGCTGATAGTGTTGAAAATGAAACGATAAAAGCCATTAAAGAAAAACCATATAGTCGTGAAGGCCAAACTGAAAATCAATGGGTTCTTTTAGATTATTTAGATGTAGTAGTTCATGTCTTTCAAAAAGATATACGTGAATTTTATGGTATTGAAGACATTTGGCATGATGGTAAAATTACCACCTATCCAGAAACACTATAGCTATCATTTAAAAGCTAATTTTTAGTGTATTCCCAAAATAAGGTGGGTCACTAATAATTGAATGAGTTATATTTTTTTTATTTAACTCTTGAATAGTATGTTTCAAAAGCACACCCTTTCCTCTCCCAACTATTATATATGCTGAACGAATATTCGTAGTTTTTGCATCTTCTATAAAGTCATTTAGTACATCCAATTGTAATCTTAATTTTTCTTTGGAAGGTAAAGATGCTTTTGTAGGAAAAAGTTTTTCGAAGTGTAAGTCAAGCTCTATTCTGCGTTTATAATTTGTAGGCTTACACTCTAACTTATCCTGCACTAGACTTGAAAACTCACCCATCATCATGCGTTTCAATAAATTGACATCAATGGGATTATCATCTTCCATAGTGCAAATTTAAATAGTATAATCACAAACTCAGCGTATGTCACTTTTAATAATAGTTTACGGGACGATAGACTAGGAACCAAATTATTGATTCTAACCGATTAGATTTGCATACTAAATAAAATTTTTTGCACGATGGCATTTGATAAAGTAAGTAGAGCTGATGACTACTCCAAGTGGTACAATAATTTAGTTGAAAACGCTGACCTTGCTCAGCATAGTAGTGTACGAGGGTGTATGGTAATTAAGCCCTATGGCTATGCTATTTGGGAAAAAATGCAAGCTGAATTAGATCGTCGTTTTAAAGAAACTGGCCATGAAAATGCGTACTTTCCATTATTCGTACCTAAAAGTTTATTTGAGGCCGAAGAAAAAAATGCGGAGGGATTTGCCAAAGAATGTGCTGTTGTTACCCATTATAGGTTAGAGAATGATCCAGAAAATCCAGGTAAACTTCGTGTTGATCCAAAAGCTAAGTTAGAGGAAGAATTAGTTGTAAGACCCACAAGTGAGGCTATAATATGGAATACTTACAAAGGATGGATCCAAAGCTATCGTGATTTACCTATTTTAGTTAATCAATGGGCAAATGTAGTTCGATGGGAAATGAGAACTCGACTTTTTTTGAGAACCGCAGAATTTTTATGGCAAGAGGGCCATACCGCTCATGCCACCAAAGAAGAAGCATTTGAAGAAACAAATCAAATGATTCAAGTTTATGCAGAGTTTGCCAAAACTGTGCTAGCTATACCGACGATAATGGGGACTAAAACTGAAAGCGAGCGTTTTGCAGGAGCAGATGAAACATTATGTATAGAAGGATTAATGCAAGATGGAAAGGCTTTGCAAATGGGTACATCTCATTTTTTAGGTCAAAATTTTGCAAAAGCATTTGATGTGAAATTCACTAATAAAGAAGGGAAACTTGACTACGTGTGGGCAACTAGCTGGGGAGTGAGTACACGACTTATGGGAGCTCTTATTATGACTCACAGCGATGATGAAGGACTCGTATTGCCTCCCAATATTGCACCCATACAAGTAGTGATCGTACCTATATATCGTGGTCTAGAACAACTTGAACAGATATCTACGACTATAAAGCCAATGATTGATAAATTGAAAAAAAGAGGAATTAGCGTGAAATATGACCAACGAGATACGCACAAGCCTGGATTTAAATTTGCAGAATGGGAATTAAAAGGAGTACCTATAAGAATGGCAATTGGTCCTCGTGATATTGAAAATGGAACAGTAGAAGTTGCTCGAAGAGATACGAAAGAAAAACAAATTCTAAATCTAATAGATATTGATCATAAAATAGAGCATTTATTAAGCGCAATGCAGGAAGAAATTTATTTGAATGCATTAAATTTTAGAGACAATCACATCACCCTAGTAAATACCTGGGATGAGTTTGTGGATGTATTGGAAAACAAAACCGGATTTGTTGCTGCACATTGGGATGGCACTGCAGAAACAGAAGATAAAATCAAAGAACTGACCAAAGCTTCTATAAGATGTATTCCACTTAATAATCCTAAAGAAAAGGGAACTTGCATTCTCTCTGGTAAACCAAGTAGAGAAAGAGCCTTATTTGCCAAAGCTTATTAGTTATTCTCTCCAGATATAACTAAAAAGAGAAATAGATAAAATGAGCTGAATAATCAATAATAAAATCAAGACCCCCCAATCTGGATAAAAATTGAATGAGGAAACATGAGTTAATGCCTTTGAGGATGATTTCAAACTAATCAACAAACTGGGTAAAAGTAAAGGCATACTTAAAATTAAAGCAACTAAACTACTATTTCTTGCCCCTAATGATAAAGCTGAGTTAAACGTAAAAACAATGCTACAACTCATGGTAAACAGAAAAGCAGTTACTCCATACGGAACAAGCTGAGGAATTTCCTGTGGAAGCCAAAAATTCATCACTATAAAGAGAATGAAAAGAAAAATCAAATTGATTAAAAACTGATATAGAATTTTAGCGATGATAATCGCTTTACTATTTACTAGGAACCTATAATATAACAATGTTCCTCTCTTTTCATTTAAAAAACTTCGAGTGATATTTTGAACTACCCCTAAAATTAAAACAACATAAAACAAACTATGCCAAACCAGATTTTCTGCTTCTTTTTGTATACTATAAATAATAAAAACTGTAACCACTAATAAGAGAACCAGAGACCAAAAGGCATATTTATTTTTCATCTCAACTCGAAGTTCTTTTAGAAAAAGTTGTTTTATCTGCTTAGTTATTTGCGATTGCATAAATTTGCTGCAGCAAAAGTACATTTAATGTTATATCAATTACAGAAGTTATCATCAGAAGAGCAAAATAGTATTCGACAATCGCCCATTTGGGTGACACTGCTAGTCGCATGTGCAGACCATGACATTCAAGAATCAGAGATTGATCGAGCCAAAGAAATTATTCATATTAAATCATATGCCCTTCAAAATGATTTAAGAGATTTATATAAAGAATTGGATGCTGATATCGATTCACTAATAGACGAAACATTAAAGAGCATCCCTGCAGAAGGCACTGAAACGTATCATTTATTTAGAGGACAAAATCAAAGAGTTAAATGCTATTTTCACTAAACTAGATGAGACCTTCACCAAACAACTTTATGCAAGTTTAAAAAGCCTTGCATTAGCTGTAGCTCAATCTGATGGTGGATTTTTTGGTATCGGAAGAATTAGTGAAGAAGAAGAAAAGTTCATCAGCCTCCCTATGCTTAACAAACCGTGAAAAAAATACTCATAGCTAATCGAGGAGAAATCGCTGTTAGAGTTATTAAAACTTGTAAAAAAATGGGCATATCTACGGTCGCTATTTATTCTGAGGCAGATCGTAATTCCAAACACGTTCAGCTTGCTGATGAATCTTTCTGTATCGGTGCCGCACCATCTTCAGAAAGCTACCTCCTAGGCGATAAGATAATTGCTATTAGTAAAGAATTAAATGTGGATGGAATTCATCCCGGATATGGATTCTTATCAGAAAATGCTGCATTTGTTCAATCAGTAACAGACGCTGGTATCCAATTCATCGGTCCAAGTCCCGAAGCTATTCATCTTATGGGTAGCAAAATTGCCAGTAAGCAAGCTGTTGAAAAATATGGTGTCCCGTTAGTGCCTGGGATTAATCATGCAGTGATAGATATTGAAGAAGCTAAAATAGTGGCGGATAAAATAGGGTATCCTGTTTTGGTTAAAGCTAGTGCTGGAGGAGGTGGTAAAGGAATGCGAATCGTCCACAAACCTAGTGATCTATATAGCCAAATGAAAACAGCTCAAAGTGAAGCTCAAAGTGCCTTTGGTGATCAATCCGTTTTCATAGAAAAGTTTGTTACCAAACCTAGGCATATTGAAATCCAACTTATTGCCGATAATCACGGAAATGTCGTCTACCTTATGGAAAGGGAATGTTCAATTCAACGTCGACATCAAAAACTCATTGAAGAAGCTCCTAGTGTTGTATTATCAGACGAGCTTCGTAAAGCTATGGGAGAAGCTGCTGTCAATGTTGCTGAAGCTTGTAATTATAGTGGAGCTGGTACCGTTGAATTTTTATTGGATGCAGACCACAAATTCTACTTTTTAGAGATGAATACTCGACTACAAGTTGAACATCCTGTTACTGAACTTATTACGGGATTAGACTTAGTAGAGCTTCAAATACGAGTAGCTAGAGGAGAACAACTTAGCTTTACTCAATCAGACATTAAACCCCATGGTCATGCCATTGAATTACGTTTAACAGCAGAAGATACAACAGCAGACTTTTTGCCCGCTATTGGCACTATAGAAGTATATAATCCTCCCAAGGCAGAGTATATTCGTTTGGATGATTTTGTGTATCCTGGATATACCATTCCCATTTACTATGACAATATGTTCGCCAAATTAATTGTGTGGGGTGAGAATAGAAATCAGGCTATTCAACGCATGATTGAGGCTATTAATCATTTTGAAATTGAGGGAATCCCAACTACCCTAGACTTTGGTCGCTTTGTAATGCAACACCCTAAGTTTGTAGATGGTGACTTTGACACCCATTTTATTGCTACTCATTATAATGCTGAAGAAAGAGCAAATCAAGATAAAACATTGTTTGAGGCAGCTGCTTTATTTACGTATATTGAATTTAATGATAATAAAATACCCGTAATAGCTAATAATTCATCTGAAAATTGGAAAAAAAGAAAAGAATAAAACCATTAGTTCTATTCTCTAAATAATTCACATCGTGTGATTGCAAAAGCTTAGTTTACCTTTGCAACCCATAATTATGCACTCATTTCAAGAATTTTCGATTAAAAATTCATTGCAAAATGCGATCTCAGATCTTGGTTTCGAGACACCTACACCTATTCAGATAAAAGCTTACCCCAAAATATTATCGGGTAAGAATGTCGTTGGAATTGCTCAAACAGGTACGGGGAAAACTTTAGCCTATATGCTACCTATACTTCAGGATTTAAATTATTCTAAGAGTTATAAACCTCGTGTTATAATCATTGTACCCACACGTGAATTAGTCGTTCAGGTGGTCGAACAAATTGAAAGTTTCACTTCATATATGACCCTCAGAATTCTTGGCATCTACGGGGGGGTAAACATTAAAACGCAACAGGCAGCCCTAACTCAAGGTACCGATATTGTAGTAGGCACACCAGGGAGATTATATGATTTAGCCGCGAATCGATCATTACTGCTCCAAGATGCTAGAAAGCTAGTTATTGATGAAGTTGATGTGATGCTGGACCTAGGATTTCGTTTCCAATTGAATAATATATTCGAACTCCTTCCAGAACGAAGACAGAATATTATGTTCTCTGCGACTATGACAGAGGAAGTACATAAGCTGATATTGGATAATTTCATTGATCCCCAAAATATCACCATATCGGTCAGTGGCACACCATTAGAAACTATATCTCAATCAAGCTATGCTGTACCGAACTTTTATACTAAAGTAAACCTACTCACCGAGCTTTTAAAGGAAGATCATACATACAAAAAAGTTGTCATTTTTATCGATTCTAAGAAAAAAGCGGACCGCTTATTTGAATCTATTGAATCAGATTTTTGGAACGAATTGGGAATTATTCACAGTAACAAAAGTCAAAATAATAGACTATCAACTATTGAACGATTCAATGACGGACACACCCGAATATTAATCGCAACTGATGTAATAGCTCGAGGATTAGATTTAGATAATATCTCTCATGTGATAAATTTTGATACGCCAAAGTTTGCAGAAAATTATATCCACCGTATAGGGAGAACAGGAAGGGCACAAAAAAATGGGAAGTCGATTCTTCTATTTACTGAGGATGAAAAAGAATGGAAAGAACAAATTGAAGACTTAATGGGACAAAAAATTCCACTTCTAAAATTACCAAGTACAGTTAGAATAAGTACGCAACTCACACTGGATGAACAACCCCGAATTATTGAAAAAAACCCACAAAAAATAAATAAACTACCAAAAGGAGATAGCTTTCATGAGAAAAAAGATAAAAATAAAAAACACTATAACTTGGGTGGTGGGCAGAAAATAAAAATAAAAAAAGCCAAAAAATATAAAAAACCCATCACTCGTGGCTCCAAAGGAAAAAAATAAAAGAACCAATCAGGATATAAACACATACCTTTGTGGTTTAATTAATATAATACAATGAATAAAGGAACAGTAAAATTCTTCAATGATGAGAAAGGCTATGGTTTTATCACACCAGAAGATGGAAGTAAAGATGTTTTTGTTCACAAAACAGGAACAAGAACTCGAATCAATGAAGGAGATCAAGTATCTTACGAGGTAGAAGACGGTCAGAAAGGACCGAGTGCTGTAAATGTAAGTCTAGTATAATCATTTACAGATAAAATTTACAAATTAAAGGCTATCACTTGTGTGATAGCCTTTTTTTATGTTAAAAATCAACGGTACTATTGTATTTAATATGAAACGAAATGAAGAGGAATTAGAGGAGCAACCCAATAATCCGTTACATGGAATTAAATTAAAAGAAATACTTGAATTTTTAATAACGTTCTACGGGTGGGAAAAACTGGGTAAGCAAATTGATATTAATTGTTTCATCAGTAATCCATCGGTAGGTAGTAGCTTAAAATTTTTAAGAAAAACACCTTGGGCAAGAGAAAAAGTAGAAAAACTTTATATTGCTTCTATACCAAATTTTAAAAAATAGTGAAAACTCAATCCATTCACACTATCAAAAAAGAACTGCATCATAATTCCAAAGAGGAGTTAATTCAATTAGTCCTTCGATTGGGTAAATATAAAGTTGAGAACAAGGAATTGTTGAGCTATCTGCTATTTGAAGCTGCTGATGAAGATGGCTATATAGCCTATATCAAAACAAATATGGATCTTCAGTTTGAGGTTATCAATCGAGAATCCTATTATTACATAAAGAAAAGTGTTAGAAAAATATTACGCCTAACAAAACGATTCATCAAATACAGTAAAAAGCTAGAAACAGAAACTAGCCTATTAATTCATTTTTGCGAAAACTTAAAAAAAATGGAACCTTCATATTTAAATAATCAAGTATTGATGAATATGTTTTCAAGACAAATAAGTCTCATTGAAAAAAATATTGATAAAATGCATGAAGATTTGAGATATGACTTTGAAAAAGAAATCTCAACACTTAAGTAATCATATTATTCTACGTTTGGATTAATTCTTTTGATTTTGTAATGAATTGCTGCAAAAAGTAAAGTCATAAAAGGGCTGACGTAGTTGAAAATTGCATAAATAAAATATTCACCAACTCCTACACCCAAAACACTACTTTGGTACGCCCCACATGTATTCCAAGGCACAAGAACCGATGTAACGGTTCCACTATCTTCAAGAGTTCTACTTAAATTTTCAGGAGCTAAATTGTGATCCTTATATGCTTTAGAAAACATTTTTCCCGGGACTACAATAGCCAAATATTGATCACTTGCTGTAAGATTAATCGTTAGACAACTTCCAACAGTAGCTGCAAATAAGCTAAATATTGAATCTCCTATACTTAAAAGAAAAGAACTCAGTTTAGTTAAGGCTCCAATAGACTCCATCACACCCCCAAAAACCATAGCACAAATGATTAACCAAATGGTGGATAGCATTCCCTCCATCCCACCAGACATAAATAAATCATTCAATATGATATGTGAACTTTCAATAGAGACACCCGTAGTTACAGAACCCAATATAAATTTATATTGAGAAAAAAAATCACCCGAAACCAACATAGGTTGAAAAAAAATTGAAAAACACATGCCCAAAAGTGTGCCAGCAAACAAAGCAATCAGCGGGGAAACCTTATATATAATCATGCCTATCACTATCACTGGAACTATAAAAAGCCATGGAGTGATAAAAAAAGAACGTTCAATCGCTAATAAAATAGTTGACGTACCTGCTATCGTTCCAGAGTTTATTGAAGAACTCAGTATCGAAAAAACAATAAGCGTTACGATCAGGCTTGGAACAGTTGTAATCAACATATAGCGAATATGATCAAATAAGGAGGCCCCTGACATTGCCGAAGCTAAATTTGTCGTATCGCTGAGTGGACTTAATTTATCACCAAAATAAGCACCACTTATAACAGCTCCCGCAACCATACCCGCAGAAATATCCATTGCTTTACCGATAGCTATTAAAGCAATACCAATCGTTGCACTTGTAGTCCAAGAGCTACCAGTAGCAAGAGATACGATAGCTGAAATAATAACAGCTGTAGGTAAAAAAAGGGTAGGATTTATTAATTTAATGCCGTAATAAATCATTGCAGGAATTATTCCAGAAATTAACCAAGAAGCCGCAAGAGATCCAACCAACAATAAGATGAGAATGGAGCCTGAAACGGATTTAATATTTGTAGCTATATTCTCAATCATGAAACTAAAAGGTATTTTATAAAAATAGCCAACGATACAAGCCATCACTCCACCCAATAATAAGATAAATTGATTACTACCCTCAATTGCATTATCCCCAAATACAAAAACATTAAAAGCAAGCATTATGATCAAGCCTAATAAGGGTATTAAAGCAGCAAATAATGAAATAGAAGGATTATTCCTTTGAAGTGAACACATGCAAGCAAATTAACTTAATTTTTGAGGTAATTGGTGTGAACTACATAAAATTTAAAAATAATTACAAAATATTTAGCTGATTATCAGTATGTTATGAAAATATGATAAAAATCATATCGATTTATGATTTTCGTCATATTTTGAAAATGAAATCCATGCTAACATTGTACTATGCTTTTGTGATAAACAAGAGAGAATTGAAATAAAATGTAAATTATACGGTGAAGCGAGGAAATGCGTTTCTACAGTAAATAAAAAAATTGAGTATCTCAGTATTAGTAAGTTACGTTCAAATACAGCTCAATGCTTAGTTTAGGGTGGATTGAATTCTAAAAAAAACGCTTAAGATTGTTATTGACCTTCAATCTGCCCTTTTAATTAATCCAAATATAAGTACTTTGTCCGCAAATAAGCAAATTTTGTAAAAGAGTGTATTCGTGTTTTTATTAAAAAAACTACTTGCCATTGCATGAGATCCTGCATCTTTAATATTTTGAACATGAAGTTTCTCACTTTTCGTTCCCAATTCAGAAGACATTTTCAGAATTGCATCAACTGAAACTACTTTATCTTGATGATCTTCATCTTTATAATAATAGCCAACAAATACGGGCACTTGAACTTTTTTAAAAACTTCAGTTTTCATTGTATTCTCAACAAAAAACTGCAATTCAACCAATGATTCTAATCTATATTTGGTATGCCAGAATGGTCTAGCCGCTTCAGGTGCCCACCAGCTATGATAATTACCCCCTTTTACCGCTCGAGCAATTTGAAGACCCCATGGTCTAGATAATAGAAAAGATTTAGAATCTGCAATTTTTATATTCGGCGAAAAACAAATTAGGCTATGGATCTTGTTTTGATCATTTGAAGCTAAATACAGAGCAGCAGTACTCCCTGTACTCGTACTCATAATAATTAACGAATCACCCATAGCACGAGCTATTTTTACCGCATCTTTAGTCGAGTTTAGAAATTTTTGGCCTGTGAAATTTATCATTGCCTCTGACTCATTCAAACCATGATCTGCCAGAAGTGGTGCATACATGTTCATATTGTATTTTTTTGCAAATTCTAAGTGGATAGGGTCTCCCTCCATGGGACACGCAGAGAAACCATGTAAGTATAACAAAACATATTTTGTTTTTTTACCTACAGAATCATTCCAATAGATTAAACTTTGATTTCCAGGTTTAATTCTAGTAGATTTATTGTTTGCTCTGACAATAGAGTCAACCTCAAAAACACGTATTGGATTTTCAGTATAATCGATCATACTGGAATACTGAATAGTTGTTTTAGATGTCCATGAGAAATAAATAAGACATATAATACCCATTGACAATGACCCATATAAAAGTATTTTTTTCATGGTTCGATATTACATTTTATAGGGGAGTTAATAATAATTTTATTGCCAATTATTTTTATATCTTATTTTCGAATATTACTTACCTAATAAAAAGCTATCTATCGTGTTTCATTTTTTATTTGAACCATTTGCTAAAAAGGCAACTGCTATCGCTCTAATTATCCTATCATTTTCTTCGCTATCTAACGCTCAAACTCTTAGTGGTATGGTTATCGATAAAAATAATGATCCTCTAATTGGAGCATATATTACTGTTCCAAAAATAAAAGGAGTCGGTACCATAAGTGATGAATTTGGCAAATTTAGTTTAGATATAGAATCATATCCAGTTTCCATTTTAGTATCCTATTTAGGATATGCTAATCAAAACATGACTGTAAAATCTCCGATTTCTGATCTTAAAATCATCATGTCTGAAACCAAAATAGATGTATTGACTGGTGCTGTTGTCAAGGCGAGTAGGGTTTCTGAAAAACAAAAAGAAACACCACTTACCGTTGAATCTATTGGGATGAAAGCTATAAAAGATGCTCCTTCCGCTTCTTTTTATGAAAGTTTAGGAAATTTAAAGGGTGTAGATGTAACAGCTGCAAGTTTAGGATTCAGAGTTGTCAATACGCGAGGTTTCAATAGTACTAGTCCGGTAAGATCTCTACAACTCATCGATGGAGTAGACAACCAATCCCCTGGATTAAATTTTAGTTTAGGAAATTTTCTTGGAGCTAGTGATATTGACATTCAAAGAGTGAACGTGATTGCTGGAGCAAGTAGTGCTTTTTATGGACCTAATGCTTTTAATGGTGTAATAAGTATGGAAACTAAAAGTCCTTTCCTATTCCCTGGAGTTATGGCAGAAGTAAAGGTTGGTGAACGCCAAATGGGGCAGGTTCAGTTTAGACTAGCTGATTATTTTTTGAATGATGAAGGTAAGCAAAAGTTTGGCTATAAACTAACCGCTAGTTACATGCAGGCTAATGATTGGAAAGCTGAAAACTACCAAGCCACCCAAGATTCTGAGTTTGATGAAACAAACCCGGGCGGATACGATGCAGTAAATATCTATGGTGATGAAAATTATGAAGATCGACTTAATCCAAGTGGGCAATTGGACTACCCTGGATTGGGAGCATTTTATAGAACAGGATACCGTGAAGTTGATCTTGTTGACTACCACACTGATAATATTAAAATAAATACAGCATTTTTTTATAAAATCAATGATGAATCAGAATTAGAGTATGCATTCAATTTTAGTGGGGGGAGTACCGTTTACCAAGGCGATAACCGCTATAAATTAGAGAATATTCGTTTTTGGCAAAATAAAATAGAGTGGCGAAAAAAAGGAAAATATTTCTGGAGAGCTATACTCTACTAATGAAGATGCTGGAGATACGTATGATATTGTTGCTACTGGTTTTGAAATGAATAAGAGAGCCATTGATAATAATCAGTGGTTTACTAGTTACGCAAATTGGTGGAGACAACCTTATTCTGCAGGATATAAAGTAAAACAATTACCTAATTACCCTAATTATTCTCAGTCTGTACATCAAGATGTTCCCAACTGGATTATAAATTATTTGAATCCATTTTTAAATCAAAACCAAGACTCATTGATAAAATGGCATAATGACATTAGATCACGAAATGATGCTTCAGGAGGAGGCATATTCTCCCCCACGATTTATGCCCGGAACTGCTTCATTTGACAGTGTATACAGCATTGTAACTTCTCAACTTTTTACTAATGATGGTACTCGTTTTTTTGATCGATCAGCTTTATACCACACTCAAGGAGAATATATCTTTACACCTGAAATTGGTAAAATAACATTAGGAGGTAATGCTCGTTTATATAGACCTAACTCTCGTGGCACTATTCTTAAAGATACTGGAGATGTGGTTATCACTAACTACGAAGCGGGCATGTATAGTGGAATTGAAAAAAGATGGCTGATGGATAGAATCATCGCTAATGTAACTGTTCGAGTAGACAAAAATCAAAACTTTGATTTCTTGACCTCACCAGCCGCCTCCTTTATATATAAATATAGAACTAATCATGTATTCCGTGCCTCATTTTCGTCTGCTATCCGAAATCCAACCTTAGCCGACCAGTATTTGTATTACGATGTAGGAAGAGCTCGATTAATTGGAAACTTGGAAGGATATGATTCATTGATTGATATTCAATCATTTTTAGATTACAGTGCCACCACATTTAAACCCTCCTTACTCAAATATTACAACGTTGATCCTATTCGACCTGAACAAGCTAAAACCATTGAAATTGGCTATAAGGGAAATATTTTAGATCAATCCTTATTTATTGATGCTGGTTACTACTTTACCTCCTACACGGATTTTATTGGCTATAATATTGGTATAGATGCCTACATTGACCCAATTAATAAATTCCCCACCAATATTGGCATATACAGAGTCGCTGCTAATGCTCAGAATAAAGTCACAACTCAAGGAATAGCCATTGGTCTAAATTATTATTTTAATAAAATGGCTTTGGGAGGCAACTATTCCTGGAATCAATTAAACAAAAAAGGGACTGATGATCCGATTATTCCAGCTTTTAATACACCTGAACACAAATTCAATATCAGCCTATCTGGAGATAAAATAAAATTTCCCTTGTTTGATGGTGAAAATTTTGGATTTGGAATCAATTACAAATGGATACAAGGATTTGTATTTGAGGGATCTCCTCAGTTTACAGGCAATGTACCTACCTATGATATGGTCGATGTACAAATAAACTATCAAAACCAAAAGTTAAAAACTAACTTTAAATTGGGTGCCTCAAATATTTTAGGAATTATGCCCCTTTTTGATGGGGTAAATGAAAATACGCAACGCTCCGTATTTAATAATTTAAATTATCAAGTATACGGTGGTCCATATGTTGGAAGAATGATTTACTTCTCTGTTCAAACTGATTTAAAATTTACTAAAAATTAATTTTTAAAATTAAACTATTATCTTGCAAAATAAAACCAATTAAAAATGAAAAAACAATACTTAATTTTTACCCTTCTATTATCTTTCTTATCAAGCTCATTGTTAGCTCAAAAAAGATATTTAGATCCTGTATACTCAAATACAGACATCGAAGTAACTAGCAATGTAAAATATGCGACTAACATTGATTTTTTAACTTCTACTTTAGATAATCCAATGCAAATTGGAGCAGATATCACTGAAATCAAAACTGCTATTTTTACGGGACAAGCCATCCCTGGAAAATTCTTTGACCCAACTGACGGTTCAACCGATGTAAAAGTTACCGATTTGAAAATGGATATTTATCGTGCTAAAAGTAGCGTGGATTCAAAAACAGATCGCCCTGTTATTGTATACTTACATACTGGTAATTTTTTACCTCCGCCAATTAATGGTTCACCAACAGGTTTGAAAACAGACAGTTCTGCAATTGTACTATGCACGGAGTGGGCTAAAAGAGGATATGTTGCTGTTTCTGTTGATTATCGTTTAGGATGGAATCCTTTAGCCGGTACAGAAGAAGAACGAAAAGGACAATTGTTAAATGCCGTATACCGTGCGATTCATGATGTAAAACAGTGTATTGCTAATTTAAGGACAGATGCAGCAGGAAGTAATTCCTATGGAATCGATGGAAGTAAAATTACTTTATATGGAGAAGGTACTGGCTCCTATATTGCTCTTGGGTATGCTACCTTAGACAAGTATACAGAAATGGAGTTACCTAAATTTTTAAACCCTTTATCAAATAAATCCTACATCGATACAACAACAGTAGGCCGAATTGATGGATCAGGTGGTCTTTTAAATCTATATGGTGCTCCATCTACAGATGTAGCGGTACAATCGGTAGTAAATGCAGGTGGTGCCTTAGCAGATACCTCATGGTTGGAAGCAGGAGATGCTCCAATGGTAACTTTCCATGCGGTTCGCGATCCTTTTGCTCCATTTAATGAAGGTATTGTCGTTGTACCGACTACCAATGGAAATGTAGTTGAAGTACAAGGGGCCAACTTATTTATTCAAAAAGCGAATTCTATTGGAAATAATGACGTTATCAAAAATATGCCTGCAGGAAATGCATATAACATAGTTGCTCGTTCACATTATGGTAAAACCGTTGACTACATATACCCTTCACCTGGTGATAAAATGACTATCAATAGTGATGTTGAAAATTTATTTCCAATTTTAAGACCTGTAGCTTCAAGTGTATTTACTAATCAAGCAGGACCATGGCAATGGTGGGATCCTCAATCACCCCTTGCAACTCATGAATTAGCCCCTGGAATAACTACTCACATGAATAGTTTACAGTCAAATCCAGGAATGTCACCCGAACAAGGAAGAACGTTCATAGATACTATTATGGGTTATATGTGTCCTCGTATTGCAGTAATTAATGGTGCATATACCGTAGATCAATTATCTACAGATGACAAACTACCTCTTAATGCCGCTTCAATTTACCCAAATCCTGTTAAAGATGAAGTAACTATCACTGTAAATAATCTATATCGTGTTGAATCTATATCCGTAATGGACCTAACCGGTAGAATTTTGAAAAATATATCCGCTTCAAATAGTACACAGATAAATTTATCCGATTTAAAATCTGGTTATTATATCATAAATATTAAAACATCTGAAGGTGTTTTATCTTCTAAATTAATGAAACATTAACTAAAATAAATGTATTGAAAGCCCGAAATCCAAAAATAGATTTCGGGCTTTTTTTTTTCATTATTTTATCCAGATTAAATACGTTTTTGAGACTAATAGCGATAGGATAAACCAAAAGAACTAAACCTAAGGAAAGAGGAATTGATACGTAAATTACTGGATATATTTTTTTTGTAACGCTTTTAGTAGGTTCTTGGATAAAGAAGAATCCTTCTTCAAAACTGCAGATGAGATGAAACCATCAAAATAAGACAAAATAAGCTCAGCTTCTGTATTCGTATCAGGATACCGCAATGCTTGTAGTGCTTCAATTAGTATTATTTTCATCGAAGTTGCATGATTATGCATTAGATCTAAATTTTGCCATTTAAGTGCATAGACCAACTGCCAATATGGAAATTGAATTTCAGGGATAGAAAAGGGCAATTCCATTATACGCTGAATTCGTATTTGAGGAGATTCTATGTTACCGATATCCTCCAATATTTGATTAAAATCTAACTTCCATTGAGTTAATGTCTGATTAAGTAGGCCTTTTTTGTCTTTAAAATGTTTAAATATTAGACCTTCAGAAACCCCTGCGTGTTTAGCTATTGTATTGGTCGAAACTCCATTATAGCCTTTATATGCAAATAAATATAAGGCCGAATCTAAAATTGATTGCTTTTTATTGGTCATGTAAGTAAGTAATTGCTTACAAATATATATAAAACTAAAAAACGGTAAGTAAGCTGGACTTATAATAAATTGTAAGTACTCACTTATTTACGAAACATATTTACTGACATGATCAAAACAAAACAGTATCTAGTAATCCTGCTTTCTAAAATTTCTTATTTTTATAAAATATGATAGTAGGTAGAAATTAGCCGTAATACTCTACAAATTGATTTTCAGTTTCAAATAATTTTATGCAATGTAATTGCACATCCTTGGGCAACTCTGACTCTAATTGTTCCCAAATTTTAATTGCAATATTTTCAATACTTGGCATAATATTTCTTAAAAAATCAACATCTAAATTAAAATTTTGATGATCTAGTTTTGAAACTACACGGTCTTCTAATATTAATTTCAATTTTTTTAAATCCATAACAAACCCAGTATCCTTATTTGGCTGTCCTTTGACCGTGACATATAAATCAAAATTATGTCCATGCCAATTTTTATTGGCACAACGACCAAATACTTCTTCATTTTTTGCTTCACTCCAAGAAGGATTATACAGTTTGTGTGCACCATTGAAGTGCATTTTTCGGGTTACAAAAACCAACTTATTTGACATCTAAATTTCTTTGATGATGCAAATTTAATCTTAAGTTTAAGTACATACTAACTCATAACAAAGAAATATGGGTATGCATCCAATTTCATAATTAGCCTTAAATTCGTACCCATGGCCATTGTTGTAACAGGAGCTGCAGGATTTATAGGGAGTTGTCTTGTAGGGTATCTCAATTCGAAAGGATATAGAGACCTTATTTTGGTAGATGATTTTAGTCATAAAAAAAAATATCCAAATCTTCAAAACAAACACTTCATTGCAAAAATTGATCGTGGTATTTTTTTACATGATCTACATCGATACCCCATCGAATTTATTTTTCATTTGGGTGCAAGAACAGATACAACTGAATTTGATAATTCAATTTTTGAACAACTCAACTACTCGTATTCAAAATTACTTTGGACACATGCTACAGAAAATAATATTCCTTTTCTTTATGCATCTTCGGCTGCTACATATGGCGATGGAGAAAATGGATTTGATGATACATCTGCTATTCGTAAACTTACTCCTTTAAATCCATATGGACACAGCAAACACAAATTTGACCTATGGGTAGAAAAACAGAAGAAACACCCCCCTTTTTGGGTAGGTCTTAAATTTTTTAATGTTTTTGGGCCCAATGAATATCATAAAGGACGAATGGCTAGCGTGGTCATGCATGCTTACCATCAAATTAGAGAAAATGGCCAACTCAATTTGTTTGCCTCACATCATCCAAATTACAAAAATGGTGAACAAATGAGGGATTTTATTTACATCAAGGATCTGCTATCAATCATGTGGTTTTGGTTTGAAAACCCTGATCAAAGTGGCATTTATAATGCAGGATCAGGGAATGCACGTTCATTCAATGACTTGGCTTTTGCAATATTTACTTCGCTTAATATAGAACCTCAAATTAATTATGTCCCAACACCAATAGATATCCGAGACAAATACCAATACTATACTCAGGCCACGATGAATAAAATATCGAGTGCGGGATATAAAAACTCTTTTTATACTTTAGAAGAAGCAGTTGATGAATACATAAACGATTATCTAATTGATACAAAAATATTTTGAATAAAATCACTAAAGTAGTATGGATTATTGGGGTGGTATTAATTGCTACTTTTAGTTTTTTTTGTTTACAGCCTAATATTAAAAACCCAACCTATGAATCTATTGATTTAAATTCTTTTGCTCAAGAATTATATAGCGAGGCAAATGAGATATTTAATAATATAACTCCAATACAATTTAATACTCGGGAGGATTCTATTGCTCAAGACCTCAAAAAAGATAAATGGTACTTACTTTCATATTCCAATCGTGAGTTAACATACTGGAATAGTAACAAACTTTCTTTTGATTCCAGCATATTTAGCCAACAAAAATTTCCTATTCGTTACACTTTTGGCGATGATATCTATTTAGTATTTAAACAGAGAAACTCTTTTTTAGCATATCGTATTGTAAATGGTGGGGAGATCTGTCCACGACTAATTAATTATAATATTGCTTTTAAAAATAAGATTATTAATACATCATTGGTAAAAGAGACAACCTCGGATCTTTTTATTTTAGCCAAACAAAAAAACACCCATAAGAATCAAATTTTTATATTTACCATCATTCTAATTCTTCTGTTCCTTGGTCTTTTTTTTTATCACTTGAAGCAAAAACAATTTGGGATGTATGCTACAACATTATGTGTACTTTTTATTAATTTTTTACTATTTATTGCCTTACATCTCCCCTTTAAAGATTATTTTTTTATTTCGATAAACAGCTATGATGTACTAACAAATGATCAGCTACTCTTTATCATTTTCATTCACCTCATTACGGTTACATTAGTTACTCTAAGTATTATAAATGTTATTAATAATATTCATAAACCTCTGACTAAACCAATAATCATTAGTATTCTTTTATTTAATCTTGATTTTATAATTACTCTGTGTGTCAATGTGGTCACTCATGCTCACATTTCACTTGATTTTAATCGCCTTATTGATTTAAATATAGCATCATATATTTTACTCCTATTTATCTGTATAAGTTTTATTTTATATTGGATAGTTTGTTACTCTAGTCAATTCAAATTGAATTCTAAATCCATAAAACCGCTCATTTATTTCGTGATTGGTGCTGGAATATTTGTTTTGTTTCAATATTTAGATGCCAATCGAGATCTATTAGAACTAGCGCGTATCCCTCTTTTTCTATTGGCTTTTATTATAGCTAATACCTATATCAAAAGTTTTAAACGATTGGTTTATGTTAATTTCAGCATTACTGCGATTCTTATAACGGGTATTTTATATTACGCTCAAAATAATCGGGATTCCATCTACCTTCAACAATATGCTTCCAAACTCATAAGTCATAAAGATGAGGAAACTATTGATCGTCTTGTTAATATTGAAAACCAACTAGCATTAGAGTTTTTAACGCCCGAAAATAATGACAATTTTAATCAGAGGAAAGATGAAATAGAGGGAAGAATAAAACAGCTATATTTTAGCAATTATCTTGAAAAATATGAACTTAAAATCATAAGTTTTGGGGCTGATGGTCGAAATATAAACCAAAATAAACAGTATACACAACAATACTTAGATAGCATCTACAACCATAGCACCCAAAGGACAAATAGTGCTTATTTTTATGAGTTAGATATCCCAACTAATCGAAATGGATATATAGCCAAGTATGAAAATTGTACTGTGGAAGGCCATTTTGGTTCTACCTATATTCTTTTACAACCACGAATTATTCAATCCGATTTTTTATATCCAGAGGCATTTAAAAATCAACGGAATCCAATAGCCTATGATCTTAATCAATACTCTTATGGTATATATGCCGAAGGATATCTAATTAGCCAATTAGGCGAATTCCCGTATAAGCTCAATGCCTTGCCAAAAGAAAGCCCAATTCATCTTTTATTGGGTGGCACAAAACACACGTATATTTCAATTAATGAATATGAAATTATCCTAACTACACCCGTCCATCCCTTTAGAGATATTTTGACAATTTTCACTTTTGTTTTGATTGTAATTATACTATCAGGAATACTTTGTTCTTTCGTTTTTTTAATATTTTCTGAATCTAAGAATTCCATTACATATTTGTTTTTACCCAATTTATCTAAGTATTTAAGCTCAAGAATACAAGTATCTATCACCACAATTCTAATTTTTGGTTTGTTACTGTCTGTCTATACCATCGTACATTTTGAAAGTCTTAATTACAATAATGCTTTAGAGGATCAATTGTTAAATAAAGTAAAAAACATCAGTTCTCGACTGCAAAACCGAGTAAATTTGGCCGAAAAATTAAGCAATGAAGAAGAGCGAATGCTCATACTCAATGAGGAGAGCACTACCTATCAAGTCGATATAAATTTATTTAATAATAATGGATTGCTACTTGGAAGCTCGAAACCATACATAACTGATAATGAAATATTGGGTACTCAAATGAATCCCAAGGCTTTTATAAAACTAAAAATTGATGAAAATTCACAATTGCTTCTCCAAGAAGAATTGGAAGGCTCCGATTACTTAAGTGCTTATGTGCCTTTATTTGGTGATAATAGCTCCGTTATTGGTTATGTTAATACGCCTTTATTTTCTAAAAACGAATTGCTGAATAAGCAACTTTCTGACCTTATCATTAATATTATTAATGTATATTTTCTGCTTTTAATTGTGGGTGGCTTAATCGCCTATTTTGTTAGTAAAGAGATTTCTAAACCCATAGAATACATTCGAAGTAAAATTGCCAAAACTGCTCTGAAGGGCAGTAACGAACTTATAAAATATCATAGAGATGATGAGATAGGTCAGTTGGTTAAGCAGTACAATACAATGGCTATCGAGTTGCAAGAAAGTGTGGAACAAATTGCCAACGCTGAACGAGAAGTTGCCTGGAAAGAAATGGCTAAACAAGTTGCTCACGAAATTAAAAATCCACTGACACCAATGAAGCTAGGCATCCAACATCTCAAAAGATCTATTGGTCACAAAAGTCCTGAAGAGTTAGAGGAATTAATTCAGAAAACTTCAAATATACTTCTGAAGCAAATTGATAGTTTAAGTATCATGGCAGAGCAGTTTAGCACATTTGCTCAAATGCCTCAAGATCAATTTGTTTTATTCGATTTATCTGCCCTAACTTCAGAAGTAATTGAACTTCATCAACAGGATGAATCCATAAAAATTATATCATCCATCCAACAAAACATTCAAGTATGGTCAGATAGTGAACAAATCAGAAGAGTCTTAATTAATCTTATCACAAATGCAGTTCAAGCTATCCCTAAAGATAAAGATGGGATTATAGAGATTACCTTATCTGAGGATTATGAAACTATTTGTCTTGACGTTTCAGATAATGGCACAGGAATACATCCTGAAAATTATTCTAAAATTTTTACTCCTAAATTTAGTACTAAAAATTCTGGAATGGGTCTTGGATTAGCTCTTTCAAAAAAAATAATTGAAAATTCTAAAGGAGATATTCAGTTTACAAGTATTGTTGATAAAGGCACTCGTTTCCGCGTAACACTTCCAAAGCCAGACCATGAAAATATATAAATATATCCTCATAATATTTGGTTTTTTTATCTCGTGTAACTCTACTTCACAATCATCCAGTTTCAAAAATATCATCCAAAAAAGTGACTACTCTGTTTTTATGTTTTTAGCACCTGATTGCCCATTATGTCGAACTATATCTACCCCATTTTCAGAACTTTCTAAAGAATATCCAACAATCCAATTCATGGGAATTATAAGTGGTAAATATTACACACCCATGGAAATAAATCAATTTGCAACAGAAACAAAATTTGCAGGAAGACTATTCAGAGATTACGACTACCTCGTTGCCCATCAGTTGAATGCCACTGTTACTCCAGAATTTTATGTACTGAATAAGAAGGGTGATATTTTATACCAAGGGATGATGGATGATCGAATGGAAGAACTAGGGATATACAAACAGCAATGGAAAAACCACTATTTAATGGATGTTTTAGACGCATTGGTCAATAACAAACCATTCAAAATCAAGAAAACAAAAGCAATAGGGTGCAGCTTAGAATATTAACTATTAGGCACATAGCTACGGATATATCTTTCCTTTTTTTCATCATAGATGTCTTCAATTTTAACTAAGATCATCGTTTCTTCTACATTCCCAAAATCTTGGTTTTTAGCTGTACCAAAAGATCGCATAGTCGGAGAAAGACTCATGTACGAATTGATTAATGGAGGTATATTTTCCCCCCGATCTCTTACAAAACTATTCAGAACTTTATGGGCTTGCTTATAATCTAAACCATCGATGTCTATTTTAAATTGTTCAATTTGAGTTGAACTTTTTACAGACTCAATTGGGAGTATAAGCTGATCTGGATCATTAAAGAAATACTCCATAAAGTACATCAATGCATCTCGAGCCTCTGAATTATAATCCGAGTACATCGTAACCTTGCCACTATAGTACTTGATATGCGGGTTGTCAACAACAATGGATCCCAATCCATCCCATAAATTATCCAATGCAAAAATACCCCTTCGAGAATCTTTGGAGGGTTGAAAATTAGGCTGTACCCAACTTCTTCCTAGTTCTACCGTATATGGGAGAAAGTCTTTCTTGAAAAGTTCAGAAAAGGTAAAATAGGCTCTTGTTGATAGCTCTAATGGATTGGTATGAGTTATTTTAGAACAATCGATAAATCGATAGCCTCCAATTATTTCTTTTGCTTCTGGGGCCCATACAATCAATTGTTGATAGCAATTTTCACTCGTGTCAAAATCATCAATATCTAACGGTTTTCCTGTACCCCCTCCAGCTGTTGCAAAGGTTACTTCTCTTAACCTACCTATCTCTTGCATCGTATAGGGACTGTTATGATGATTCAGTATATATATTTCATTCCCCCCTTTGTTCGTATGACGTATAAAACGTTCAGAAGTAAGTTCACTCTGGATTAAATCCAGAGGTACAGGAGCAGAAATATAATCCAAATTAAGATTCATGTTATCCTTTCAAATTGAATGCTATATTTTTTATATATTGGGCCCAAGCATGATCTTTTCTTAAATTAGGATCTAAAGACTCAGGTTGAATCGCTTTTCCAAATATAATTTTTATACTGGAATTTTTTTGCTTAAATAATTCATTAACCAGATAGAGCATTTCAATATTTGCCTTAATCCCCAAAGCTTTTCTTATAGAACTCAATCGATAAAAAAAGGGAGATAACTCCCCATTAATATGAACCGGAACAATAGGAACTTTATGCTTTCTTGCTCGGGTAACGAACGTTTTTTTCCAATCCAAATCTTGCACTATTCCATTAATCTTTCTGCTAACTAAACCTGCAGGAAAAATTACCACAGATTCATCATTAGCTAGAACAGAATCAATATTTTTCAATGAAGGGAATTGAGTATTGCCATGCTTATTTACGCCAACAAAAATATCTCTCATCGGCTCTAGATTTAACAAAATATCATTGGCAATAAATTTAATATCCGAGCGATAATGGGAAAATTGATCAATGAAAGCTAATGCATCAATACCACCCAATGGGTGATTGGATGCAAATGTCACACCTCCTGATTTAGGGGCATTTTCTATGCCATCAATCGTAACCTTGATGTTAAATTCTCGGATAACATTTCTACAAAATTGAACACCAGAAACTCCTTTATTATCAACAATAATTCTGTTTACCTCATCTTCCCATAGTATCTTCTTAAGGTAACTTAATACAAATTTTGGAAGACGGTTATACAGTTTAGGATTTTTATCAAGAATAATTTTTTCTACATCTATGAATTTATCATTCATTCGTTACGAAAATAAGGTTTTACTTTACTATTGAAACATTAACAAACTAAATTATCATCTGATTAACTTTGTAACCATGAAAAAGGTTTTGTGTATGGCACTTATTCTGTTTTTTATTTGGGCTTGTCAAAAATCAAATTCCTACACATACACCAAGGATATTGCTCCTATACTCCTTGAAAATTGCACTCCATGTCATCAGCCAAAAGGAGCTGCCCCATTTTCTTTAATTAACTACAACCAAGTATTTAGAAAAAAAAATACCATTGTCGAAGTAACTCAAAGTGGACTCATGCCTCCTTGGCCTGCAGATAGAGATTATACCCATTTTTTAGGGGAAAAATATTTAACAGCAGAACAAAAAGATATCATTAAAAAATGGGTTGAAAATGGCGCACCAGAAGGGAATTACACGGATCTTCTCACACAAACATACCACCCCTATGTAAGCGCTATTGGAAAGCCAGATACCACCGTTTGGTTTGATAGTATTTTAATAAAAGGAAATAGTAGAGATCACTTCTTTATTGCCACTTTACCTATAAGACTTAACCAAAAAAAATATGTCCGTGCCATGGAATTTATTCCTGGCAAAAACAATTTAGTCCATCACATGAATGGACGTTTACTTAACTATGAATTGGATAACAAAGCATCCATCACAACAGGTAAAAGACTTCTTGACTTAGAAGTAGACGAGCAAAGTTACATTCAACAGTTTAATGATCTGAAACTTGCTAATGATGACGGTTCTCGCCCAGCACAAATTAACTCTGCAGTGAATTATTTGCCGGGAGCAACAGGACAAATATATCCTCCTGGAATTGGTGGTTTTACCATAAATTCGAAATCTATTTTAGTGGCTGATGACATTCATTTTGGACCTATTCCTCAAGATAAATGGTCTACTGGAAAGGTAAATATATTTTTTAGTAAAACACCTCCCAATCGCCCCATTCGTGAAGTAATGATGGGTACAAACGGTGAGAGTAAAATTATCCCCCCACTAATAATTCCCCCAAATCAGATTACCAATCACACCTCCTTTTTAAAAATCCCTGAAGATATCAGTGTATTAACGGTTAATCCTCACATGCACCTTTTGGGAAAAAGTTTCAAAGCCTATGCTATAAATCCTTCTGGAGATACAATTCGTCTAGTTCATATTCCGAAATGGGACTTTAGATGGCAGTATTTTTATACCTTCCCCAAAATGGTAAAAATACCCAAAGGAAGTGTCATTTATGTAGATGCCTGTTTTGATAATACCAAAGATAATCCAAACAACCCGTACAATCCGCCCCAACAAGTCAGCGAACGCTTTGAATTTGGTGGAGCAGGCATGCGTACCACTGATGAAATGCTCCAATTTATCATTACATGGTTACCCTACCAAAAAGGAGATGAACATATTTCTTTGGACCTTTAAACAAAATACCGCAAGGGCTTGTTTTCTAAGTGATGCATCTTTCCAAAAGTGATATTTTATCAATGTCAAAAGTAGAACGGCTGAATTTAATCAATTCACTTTCAGGCATAAAACCGGCTAACCTTGTGGGAACCACAGACAAAACTGGAAGAGAGAATTTAGCTATTTTTAGCTCGGTTGTTCATCTAGGTAGCAATCCAGCTCTTTTTGGTTTTATCCTGAGACCTCAAGGTGAGGTGAGAAGACATACCCATGAAAATATACTTACAACTGGCATCTATACCATCAATTTTGTGTCTACCACATTCACGCAGCAAGCTCACTATACCTCAGCAAAATTTGATTCCACTACAAGTGAATTTCAAAAAAGCAACCTAACTCCTGAGTATTTCAGTGATTTCGGAGCACCTTTTGTTGCCGAAAGTCCTATTAAAATGGGTTTACGATTTAAAGAAGAAATAGCTATCCCATCCAATGGAACTTCACTGATAGTAGGAGAAGTAGAACATGTTCTTCTCCCTAAAGGCACCATGGATGATCTTGGACATATTGATTTAGGAGCACACCATATAGCTGGAATATCGGGATTGAATACCTACTATTCGCTTACCAAAACAGCACGATATCCATATGTTCGAAATCATTTTGAATTGGATGATTTAACTGAGTAAAAATAGAAGATACTAAATCTTTACAAGCCTCATCTCAAATCCCAATCAAACCCTTAAATTTGCCCTAATGCACAGAACACATACTTGTGGCGAATTAAGATCTACCCACATTGGAGAAGAGGTGACCCTCAGTGGTTGGGTTCAACGAAGAAGAGATTTTGGAGCCATGACGTTTATTGATCTTCGAGATCGATATGGGATTACTCAGCTGAGTTTCAATGAAGATCAAGACAAATCTCTGAATTCGGAAGCTCGATCATTGGGTCGTGAATTTGTCATAAAAGTGATTGGTTATGTGATCGAACGAAGTAATAAAAATCTCAATATACCCACAGGAGAAATTGAAATTCAAGTTACAAGATTTGAAGTATTGAATGCTGCACTAACCCCTCCATTTACCATTGAAGAGGATACCGATGGTGGTGAAGAAATACGATTAAAATATCGATATTTAGATCTTCGAAGAACCCCTATTCAAGATAAGCTAATTCTTCGAAGTAAATTAAATAAAGCGGTGCGCGATTATCTTAATGAGGCTGATTTTATTGATGTAGAAACACCTGTTTTAATTAAGTCAACACCCGAAGGGGCAAGAGATTTTGTTGTTCCCAGCAGAATGAATGAAGGGCAGTACTATGCCCTGCCACAAAGCCCACAAACATTCAAACAATTATTGATGGTCAGTGGATTTGATAAATACTATCAGATTGTAAAGTGTTTTCGAGATGAGGATTTCAGAGCAGATCGTCAACCTGAATTTACTCAAATTGATTGTGAAATGAGTTTTGTTGAACGGGACGATATTCTATCCACATTTGAGGGTATGATTCGATCTGTTTTCAAACAAGTGAAGAACATCGAATTGGGAGAAATCCCCAGACTAACTTATGAAGATGCTATTCGCCGTTTTGGTAGCGATAAGCCTGACATGCGCTTCGGGATGGAATTAATTGATATGGATACCGTTACAAAGGGAAACGGATTTGGTGTATTTGACAATGCAGATAGTGTTGTTGCTATTAATGTAAGTGGTGGAAACACCTATACCCGAAAACAATTGGACGAATTGACCGATTGGGTAAAACGACCTCAAATAGGAGCAATGGGCTTAATCTATTGCCGCATCAATGAAGATGGAAGCTTTAAGTCCTCCGTTGATAAATTCTTCTCCCAAGAACAATTAGCTCAATGGTCCTTGGTCTGCGAAAGCAAACCTAACGATCTAATCCTACTATTAAGTGGTCAGAAAGATAAAGTCCGAAAACAAATGAACGAACTCCGATTATTTGTTGGTGAAAAAGAAGGGTTAAGACCCAAAACTAAGTTTAAAGCCTGCTGGATTATTGACTTTCCTTTAGTTGAAAAAGATGACGAAAGTAATCGATGGCATGCCATGCACCATCCATTTACCTCACCGATTCCTTCCCACAGGGAGCTTATGCATACTGATCCTGGAAACGTAAAAGCAAATGCTTATGACATGGCTATTAATGGAATGGAAGTTGGAGGAGGAAGTATTCGTATCCATGACAAGGCACTTCAAAAACAAATGTTTGATTTATTAGGCTTTACAGAAAAAGAAGCCCAAGAACAATTTGGATTTTTAATGAATGCTTTTGAATATGGTGCTCCACCACACGGTGGTATCGCCTTTGGTTTAGATCGATTGACGGCTATTTTGGCTGGTACAGACTCCATTAGAGATGTTATCGCATTCCCTAAAAATAATATGGGAAGAGATGTCATGATTGATGCTCCTGCTTCTCTAAATAAAGATCAACAAAAAGAACTAGGGTTGTAAATTATCATCCAATCTGCTCCCATCAAAAATTGCTTTTTGATACGTATTGATACAATCTAATATCACAGATAGCATTTCTTTTTCTTGTTCTGCTTGACTCAATTGTTCTAAATACTGATACTTGGATTTTGTATAATGAGTCGTAATCTCTTGCGTATAACAGGAACAATATGCTTCACTTTCATTAGGAAATCTCACTGCACGCCCACCTAAATCATCTAAACAAGTCTGCGTTATTAAAACTTTATCATCTGTTGTCCATTCATCTGATTTTGAAAAATAGCGCGCCAATACATCGATTAAACCCCAGATAATCAGCAATCCGAAGAATCCGATAGTCACCCATTTTGTTAATTTAGTTGACATAAAATTTGCATACAAATTTGACCCTTTTTTATGGTTTATCGTTTAATTTTGAATAGTAATTCATTTCATGAAAGAAATAGCAAATAGTCCAGGAGCCTATATGGATCAAATTCCAGAGGAACGAAAAACCGCTTTTACGCAACTTCGAAACCAAATTCTATCTTCTATTCCGTCTGGTTTTGAAGAATGTATCAGTTACGGTATGATTGGATACGTGGTGCCAAAAACCCGCTATCCCGCAGGCTATCACTGCAATACAGAACTCCCTTTACCCTTTGTAAGCATTGCTTCTCAAAAAAATTTTATAGCTCTTTATCATATGGGGATATATGCAGACCCCGAACTTCTTCAATGGTTTCAATCCGAGTATCCCAAGCATTGCAAGTACAAACTAGATATGGGTAAAAGCTGTATTCGTTTCAAAAAAATAGACGATATCCCCTATGCATTGATTGGTGAGCTTATGCAAAAAATGACGCCTCAAAATTGGATTGATCGATACGAAGCTGCCTTCAAAAAGTAACTAGCGTTGAGTCAAGAAAGTCACGAGTTTATCCATAGCCAATGCCCGATGACTGATTATCGCTTTCTCATCCAATGTCATCTCAGCAAAGGTTTTTGAACTCCCTTTTGGAACAAAAATAGGGTCATATCCAAATCCATAACTTCCCTTTTTTTCATGGATAATTTCCCCCTCGCAAATCCCTTCGAATGTATAAAAAATACCCTCTAGACACAAGGATATCACTGTTCGAAATCTTGCTATTCTGTGAGTTTCTCCCTTTAAATTTTGCATTAAAAGATGCATATTGTCCTCTGCATTTTTTTGATCTCCAGCATATCTAGCTGAAAAAACCCCAGGTGCACCATTTAATGCCTCTACTTCTAACCCTGTATCGTCAGCAAAACAAGCATGCTGTGTTTTATCCCAAACTTGCTGGGCTTTTTGCCTAGCATTTTCCTCTAAAGTAAGGCCGGTCTCTTTCAACTCATCGGGGAAAGTAGCGTTTGATAATCCTGTAATTTCAAAGGCTGAAAGCTTTGACTGAATTTCTTTTAGCTTATTTGGATTTTGTGAGGCAAATATGATTTTCATCCAAACAAAAGTAATCATCTTCTAACAGAATATTTTGACATTATGATCGATGAAAAAGTAGCATATTTGTGGTGCTATTAATGACTTCACGCACATACCCCAACAACCACTTGCTGAACGAGTAAGACCCCAAACTATTGAAGAATTAGTTGGACAGCAGCATTTGGTTGGCCTAAACAAGCCATTGCGAAAAGCGATAGAAGGAGGGACGATGTATTCTTGTATATTCTGGGGACCACCTGGAGTAGGTAAAACAACATTAGCACAGATTATTTCCCATACCCTCCACACTCCCTTTTTTCAACTAAGTGCGATTAATGCCGGAGTAAAAGATGTACGAGAAGCCATTGAAAAAGCAAAAAAAACTAAATTTTTAGGTAGTGGAGGAAGTGCTATTTTATTTATTGATGAGATACATCGTTTCAACAAAAGTCAACAAGATGCTTTACTCGGTGCAGTAGAGCAAGGCGTGATCACCTTAATTGGAGCAACTACTGAGAACCCCAGTTTTGAGGTAAATGCTGCCTTACTCTCTCGATGTGAAGTTTTTGTACTTCAGCCTTTACAACTTGATGATTTAAAACAACTTGTGAAACAAGCGTGTTCCAAAGATAGTCTACTCCAATCCAAGGAAATCCACATCAAAGCATGGGATGCTTTAGTTAAAATTAGTGGTGGAGACGGACGAAAATTACTTAATGCTCTTGAAATCATTATCCATTTTGATGGGGGACAACGTATCACGATTGACAACTCCTTGGTAGAGGAAGCTGTACAGCAACGTTTGGCCCATTTCGATAAAAATGGAGAACAGCATTATGATATCATATCCGCATTTATCAAATCTATTCGAGGAAGTGATCCCAATGCAACTGTTTATTATTTAGCCCGAATGATTGCTGGCGGTGAAGACCCTAAATTTATTGCTAGACGTCTGATTATTGCGGCCAGTGAGGATATCGGAAATGCCAATCCCAATGCCCTTCTGTTAGCCAATCAATGCTTTAGTGCAGTAGCTAATGTGGGATATCCAGAATGTCGCATTATTTTATCCCAAACAGCCATTTATCTGGCCACTAGTCCCAAAAGCAATAGTGCATACTTAGCCATTAATCAAGCTCAGTCATTGGTCGAAAAAACAGGAGACCTACCGATACCTCTTAGCCTTCGCAATGCTCCTACTCAACTAATGAAAGATTTAAATTATGGGAAAGGGTATCCCTATGCGCATGATTATCCCAATAATTTTGCTACACACGAATTTTTACCTGAAAAAATCGCAAATCAGGTCCTCTATACTCCTGGAGAAAATGCATTGGAAAATAAATCTCGAGATAGACTCAGAGCTTTGTGGAAGGATAAATATGGATATTAATCCAAAAGAACCAATTGTACTTTTTCAATTTTTTGTTCGGCCGCAGCTAAAATTTTAATTTCAAACTGATCAATCACAAAAATTTCACCTTCCGAGGGTATTTCCTCTAGATTGGCTAGAATAAAACCACTGAGTGTTTCATATTCCCCTTCAGGAAAATTCAAATTGTATTTTTCATTGAGATAATCAATTTCAAGTTTGGCATTGAGTATAAGTTGGCCCCCATTTGTGATAATCTCATTTTCTTCCACTTCATCATGTTCATCCTCAATCTCTCCAAAAATTTCCTCCATAATATCCTCCACAGTGATAATCCCGGCTGTTCCCCCATACTCATCTACGACCAGAGCGATACTTCGTTGTGACTTGGAAAACTCATTCAACATATCATTCGCACTTTTGGACTCATTGGTGATCAAAATTGGTAAAAGAATGGATTGAATGCTATGTGGTTTTTTATGCAAATCCAAATGATGGACATAACCAATGATATGATCGATATTTTCCTTGTAAACTAAGATCTTGGAGTGTCGTGTTTCGATAAAAAGTTTTTCTAATTCTTCTACCGAACTTTCAATATCAATGGCATTGATATCTGTTCGAGGTACAAGGCAATCTCTTACCTCTACATTGCCAAAATCCAATGCATTTTTTAGAATATCAGTATCTACCTCTGGCTCCTCACCATCCACCATTTTATGCGATGATTGGGAGATAAAGTGATCCAAATCTATTTTACTAAAAGCTGGCAATTGGTCTGAGATCTCCATTTTAAACAGTTTAGATAAAACAACATTACTTAGCCAAATTACGAGTTGTACAACTGGCCATAGCAATACATAAAATACCTGAAAGGGATATACTAGTACGCTTAAAATCCCGCTAGGATTTAATCGAAACATCGCTTTGGGAAGAAACTCAGCCGTAATCAGCACAATACCTGTTGAAATTATAGTGGCAAGAATCAAGGCTGGATATTGACCTAAGTATTCCAATTTGGGTCTAAAAATTTCTTCCATCGTCACCCCGTATACTACCAACGTTATATTGTTTCCCACTAAAATGGTACTGATAAATTTGGAAGGCGATTTGATATAATTGGAACATAATTTTGCCCAGTGTTTACCTTGATTGCTTTTGAGTTCAATTCGGAGTTTATTGACTGAAATAAATGCAATTTCTAAACCCGAAAAAAATGCAGATAAAACCAGCATTAAAATCACAAGCGTAATTGGAGCCATAAATTATTCCATACAAAAATACACGATATATCGATTTGGCAGACTATGAACCTCGCTTTGCGTCCCGATTATATTAATTTTGTTGAAAATAGATTATCATGTGCCGCATTTATATTCGCCTTTCTGTCTTTTTTCTGCTCTCTGTTTTTTTATCGAGTTGTCAAGATCAAGATTGTGATTTTTGTGATGTAGAAACCCAAGAAGTACTCCAAATTTCTACCTCTTATGGAGATATCTATGTGAAACTCTTCGAGGAGACACCGCTACATCAACAAAATTTTGATAGTTTAGTGCGAGCTGGATATTATGATTCAACTGAATTTCATCGGTGTGTAGATAATTTTGTCATTCAAGGGGGAAGCCCTACAAGTAAAGATGACAATCGAAATAATGATGGAAGTGGTGGCCCAGGTTATACTATCCCCGCTGAAATTGATACGAGTATTTACAAACATCACTTTGGCGCTTTGGCTGCTGCTCGATTGGGAAATATGACCAATCCTGAACGCCGTTCAAGTGGTTCTCAATTTTATATCGTTACAGATCCTGATGGGGCTTCATTTTTGGACAATGAATACACCGTCTTTGGTACTGTTTTGGCGGGGATGGATGTCGCCAAAATGATTGAAAAACAGCCAAAAAATGCAAACGGATTACCCAACGAGCGTATCCCAATGATCATTCGTTATGTATCCCTATCGCCTCAAGAATTGATTGATCGAGGTATTGTTTTGTAATGCAAAAACAAGGATAAAGAATTATACCGAGAAACTCTCGCCACAACCGCAGGTACGATTGGCATTGGGGTTATTGAACTGAAATCCTTTTCCATTCAATCCGTCCGTAAAATCGAGTTCGGTGCCACACAAATACAGAAAACTTTTCATATCACAAACTACCTTGTATCCGTTACTTTCGAAGATTTGATCTCCTTCTTGACTTTCATTATCAAAGTCCATTTTGTAGCTTAATCCCGAGCATCCGCCACCTACAACAGACACCCGAATGAAATATTCATTATTCAAGCCCTCATTTTCCATAAGATTGTTGACTTGTTTTGCTGCTCTTTCAGAAACTGTTATCATATCTATTTAGAATATAGCGATTAGTAGTGTTTTTTGGTATCCTCAATGGGTTCCAAGCCTTGTTTTTTACGGTAATCGTTGATCGCCATTTTAATGGCATCTTCTGCCAATACCGAACAGTGAATCTTAACAGGAGGTAACGCCAATTCTTCCACGATTTCCATATTATCAATCTCCATCGCAGAGTCGACCGTTTTTCCCTTCAGCCATTCGGTAGCTAACGAAGAAGAGGCGATAGCTGATCCACACCCAAAGGTTTTGAATTTAGCATCTTTGATGATTCCCGTTGCATCGTCTACATCAATTTGTAAACGCATTACATCCCCACATTCTGGGGCTCCCACTAAACCGGTGCCTACCGTTTTAGATTCTTTATCCAACGTTCCAATGTTTCTTGGGTTTTGGTAGTGGTCGATTACTTTTTCTGAATATGCCATATCGTTTTATTAGTTTTAGTTCCTTGTTTTAATGTTCTGCCCATTCTATGGTTTTCAAATCGATGCCCTCTTGAAACATTTCCCATAGCGGACTCATTTCTCTGAGTTTGTTAACAGCCGTTTTCACATGTTCTATCGCAAAATCTATTTCTTCGTCCGTCGTAAAACGTCCCAAACCAAACCGTAAAGAGGAATGAGCCAATTCATCGTCTAATCCTAATGATTTGAGCACATAACTGGGTTCTAGTGAGGCGCTGGTACAAGCACTTCCGCTGGATACCGCAATATCTTTGGTGCCCATCATGAGTCCTTCCCCTTCTACAAATTTGAACGAAATATTGGCGACATGAGGAAGTCGATGAACTGTATTTCCATTCACGTATGCTTCTTCGATGGTGAGTAATTCTTTTTCTAAACGGTCACGCATTGCGCTTAATCGAACGGCTTCATCTGCCATTTCATGCTGACATAATTCGCAGGCTTTTCCTAATCCTACGATGCCAGGCACATTGAGTGTTCCACTTCGCATTCCACGCTCGTGTCCGCCACCATCCATTTGAGATGTTACTTTAACTCTCGGATTTTTTCTACGTACATACAAGGCTCCCACACCTTTAGGTCCATACATTTTATGAGCGGTAAAACTCATCAAATCAATGCCATCTACTTGTACATCAACGGGTATTTTGCCCACGGTTTGAGTAGCGTCCGTATGGAAGAGAATCCCATTTTTCTTGGCGATAGCAGAAATCGCTGGTATATCTTGAACTACTCCAATTTCATTGTTTCCATACATGATGGTAATGAGTATGGTTTTGTCCGTGATGGCTGCTTCAAGTTCCTGGAGGTTGATGAGTCCATCTTCGTTGGGAGATAAATAAGTCACCTCTCCCCCCATTTTTTCTACTTTTTTGCAGGCATCCAATACGGCTTTATGCTCGGTAGTCACGGTAATGATGTGATTGCCTTGCGATCCATACATCTCATACACCCCTTTGATAGCAAGGTTGTTGGCTTCTGTAGCCCCCGATGTGAAAATAATTTCTTTACTGGTACTGCCAATGAGATTAGCTACTTGCTCTCGAGCATAGTCTACTGCCTCTTCTGCACTCCAACCAAAGCTGTGATTTCTACTGGCCGCATTCCCAAATTTTTCATTAAAAAAAGGGAGCATTGCTTCCAAAACTCGGGGATCCATGGGAGTAGTCGCGTTGTTATCTAAGTATACAGGTAGATTCATGCCGTGTTCTATTTTTATTTAGACTTATTCTAATTGCAAATATAACATGTAGCATTGAAATATGTTTGATGTTTTTTCGGTCATCTTTTTTGGGGATTTCTTTCTATGCGATCACCCTCTCTTTGTCGGTGCTAACTTGTAGCTAACACTGTTTTGTTTGTAATAGAATTTTATGTATTTTATATTATCTTTTTCCTAGATGAAAAAGAAACAAAAAATCAATTCAAAAAAATGCTTCTACGCTCTCTTCCTTGATCCCTTTAAATCTTTTCAAAAGAACAATCCTGTGACATCTTTTGCTATGCAACGTTTCTCTTATCTATTTAGGTTGATTTTATATTTTACTTTCACTGACATACTAATCACAGGATTAAATGATAAACACTTTTGAAGATTTAATAGGAATCAGGAATTCACTCCTTCGCATGCCCGCTTTTTTGAATGGCCCACCCGCCTGTTCTTCATCCATTTTTTTGATCCTACTTTTAGATGTATGTCTTTTTTTGAATCAACTAATCAAATGACCTGCCCGCTTGTTCTACGATAGTTCTTTTGATTGAGCTTGCGTGTTATAATAAAGTTCCTTTTTAAAAGGTCCTTTTGTGTCTGTTTTTTGTAATCCAACCCCCAACCACCTAAACACCCAAACACCTAATCCCCCAACTCCCCAAACCCCCTGCCTCCCATCAAATCAAAAAAATATACCTTTGTAACGATGCAAAAAATTGAACATATTGGGATCGCTGTCAAAAATCTAGAAGAAAGCAATGCCCTTTTTGCTAAACTCCTCAATACCGTGCATTATAAAACAGAGGAAGTGCCGAGTGAAGGAGTCATTACCTCTTTTTTTAAGGTGGGTGAGGTAAAAATAGAACTCCTGCAGGCAACTCAACCCGATAGTCCGATTTCTCGATTTATTGAAACGAAGGGAGAAGGCATTCACCATATTGCCTTTGCGGTAGATGATGTAAATACCGAACTTGCTCGACTCCAAGCTGCTGGTTTTGAGGCTATACACGATACGCCCAAAGAAGGTGCTGATCAAAAAATTATCGCTTTTTTGCATCCTAAATCTACCCAACGTGTCTTAACCGAAATTTGCTCCGATTCACATGCTACAAAATAAAACCATTCGACTCATCTTGGGTATTTTAGGGATACTCGTTCTGGGATATATTCTTTGGAATGTTCGTTCTATCATTTACTATTTCTTTTTTGCAGCCATCATCGCTTTTATAGTGAGGCCCGTTATGCGATTGCTAGGTCGGATAACGTTCAAATCATGGGTGATCCCCAATTGGTTGAAATCCACGCTAGTTTTAACCCTCATTATCACTATCATGTACGGATCGGTCAGTTTTATTATCCCAACGGTGATGCACCAGGCTCAAATCATATCCAAAATTGGCCAAGAAAACTTAATGGAACTGGTGAACATTCCCCTAGATTCCGTTTCTTCTTGGATGAAACAGGCTAATATTGACGAAAAAGAGGTGCAAGCCGTTTTGCAATCTAAAATATCGTCGGTATTTAGTATGGGTGATTTGGGTAACTATATTTCTAATTTTTTAACGACCATCACGCAATCTGTTCTGGCCCTGTTTTCCATTTTATTTATTACATTCTTTCTGCTTAAGGATGGTAGCATTGTCGACAATGTGATTGAAAGTCTGACTCCCGATCCCTATGTTCAAAAGATCCAAACCATCTTGTTTGAAACCAAAAATCTACTTTCTCGGTATTTTATCGGGGTATTGATTCAGGTGATTGTTGTGGTTCTGATCATTACCTTTGGGCTTACCCTGTTGGGTGTGAAAAATGCCTTGCTGATAGGCTTGATTGCGGGGGTGTTTAATATTATTCCCTATATAGGACCATTAATGGGTGCTGCATTGGGCATCCTCTTGGCCTTGACCTCCCAATTGGAAATTTCTCCAGAATTACTGATAGAACGTTTCGTATTGACCGCTGCTATCCCATTTGTTGTGGCTCAAGTACTGGATAATTTTGTATTGCAACCGCTTATTTTTTCGAAGAGTGTAAAAGCGCATCCCCTTGAGATTTTTATGGTGATATTGGCCGCAGGCTCTCTAGGTGGAATTGTGGGTATGATTGTGGCTGTTCCCTCCTACTCGTTTATTCGTATACTCGCTAAAGAGTTTTTCAATGGGTATAAGGTCGTGCAAGGTCTGACCAAAGATTTGTAGAACCAGCTACAAGCTGGCACTAACATTATACTCCATCAACGTCTCCTGACGATAGGAAGGGACGTTGATGTTTCCTGAATCTTTATTTCTCTTTCATACTTTTTTGAAAAAATAGTACAAAAACTTAATTCTCTTCTATCTTTTTCCTAGATGAAAAAGAAACAAAAAATCAATTCAAAAAAATGCTTCTACGCTCTCTTCCTTGATCCCTTTAAATCTTTTCAAAAGAACAATCCTGTGACATCTATTGCTATGCAACGTTTCTCTTATCTATTTAGGTTGATTTTATATTTTACTTTCACTGACATGCTAATCACAGGATTAAATGATAAACACTTTTGAAGATTTTGTCGAACTGTTCATTCCACCCCTCCACGCCCGCTTTTTTGAATGACCCACCGCTTGATATATGATGACTTTTTTGAATCAACTTTTGAAATGACCTTATCCGATAGATGGGTACCTTGTCGGTGAAGTTTGGGTTTAAAAATGAATCCTGTCTGAATTCGCCCAACAGGCGAATGAGTTTATTCATTTTACCAAACAAACCGTTTCAAGGTCAAATAGCGGATACAGTCTTGACCTTTTGTTTCTTTTGGGTCAAGCCAAAAGAAACATAGATAATGCCTTTTAATCTTTTTCTCTTGTATCCATTTTTAAAAAATTATTGTAATTCACCAACAAATAGACATGATGATGGGAGATAGTGCCAGCACTCAGCTAACACTATCCATTCTGCAAATACGTTTGAAGAATTATCTTTGCATCGTGAAACGATTAATCTACCTTTTCCTTTTATTTGGTTTTTCCTTCCAATCGATCATATCTAAAGCTCAGACTTACAAAAGTCATAATTGGTCAGGAAACATCTATCTGGGGGCCAGCAATATGATGGGAGATTTGGGAGGTAGTAATTTTATTGGAAGTCGAGGGCTTTTTGATTGGGATATGAAAGCCATTCAACCGGCCATTGGGTTCGGATTGGGTCTTCACCTGGGTGGTGTTTCACTGGCTACCCAACTCTTAGTGACACGATTGGAGGGGAACGATGCTTTTTCTGCCCAGGATTTTCATACCGACCGAAATCTGAGTGTTCGCACCGATTTAGTAGAAGCTGATGTGTTGATCGAATACCGTCCTTGGAGCCGAAACGAAGGATTCAATCGTTTTTATATATACACCGGTGTGGGGGCTATTTATTATCAGCCCAAGGCCGAGTTAGATGGAGATTGGTACAAGCTCAGAACCTTGGGTACTGAAGGGCAATATTTAGCGAATGGCTCAGGCCCTTATGATGAATTATCCATTGTTGTGCCTTATGGATTGGGGTATAAATTTCGATTGGCTAAAAGTACATCCCTTATCCTAGACTTGGGTTTCCGAAAAACATTCACCGATTATTTGGACGATGTGAGTACCTACTATGCCGATCCCGAACTCATTGCTGCCGAACAGGGAGATATAGCTGCACAACTTGCCGATCGATCCTTGACGGATAAAGCCATAGGCGATGAGCGTGGCAATGCAGAAAAAACAGATAGTTATCATGTGTTGTCGGTAAAATTGGAATATATTTTTGGCGGAAAATCAGGCGATGGCTGCTACTATAATCGGAATCCGCCCAAAAGCCGCAGTACACGCATCAATCAGCGGCGAATGTTCATGAAATAGCCTAACTGCTAAATTCGTTCATGGCTCCGGTGAGCCCTTTTATAATCCATGATTCAATAGCTTGGCAAGCTCTATCTTTTTGAAGAGCTACCTCGATGGCCTCTTTTTCTTCCCAAGTACCCAATACAAACTCAACTTGTCTGCCTCGAGGGAAATCCCCTTTGGCTCCAAATCGGATGCGATGATACTGATCCGTGCCCAGCTGCTGCTGAATGTCTTTCAATCCATTGTGTCCTCCCGCACTTCCTTTGCCACGAATTCTGAGTTTTCCCAAATCTATGGCTATATCATCGGTAATCACCAGAAAATTCTTGGGAGCTATACGCTCGGCACTCATCCAATGTTTGACTGCTTTTCCGCTTAAGTTCATGTAGGTTGTTGGTTTGATGCAAATGATTTGTTTTCCTCGAAACTTAAACTTGGCTACCTGGGCTAATCTACCTATTTCCCAGGAGGCTTCGTGCTGTTTTACCCATTGATCCAGAACCTCAAAGCCAATATTGTGTCGGGTTTGATCGTATTCTGATCCTATGTTCCCTAATCCTACAACCAAAAATTTCATGGGGTCCGGTTGTGAGGGTTTAAAAAAAGATTTGATCCAGTGAAACATCGGGCAAACATGACTAATTAATCGCTAAAATTGGGGTTTTGGAGGCTTTATACGCTGGGTACAAAGATATGAAAGAACCTAAAATGAAAATAGTACTTAAGGTCAATACGATATCTTGGCCTAATAACTCCACGGGGTATTCGGAGATGATGGCATTCTCGATGGTAAACCAACCCAAAGCTTGTTGGGACCAAACCAGTATCATCGCCAGTAAAATTCCCACACCGCCACCTATAAGCGCAATGTAACTTCCTTGCCAAAAGAACACCTTAAAAATGGTATTTTCTGGCGCACCCATACTTTTTAGCACGCCTATATCTCGTTTTTTATCCAAAACCAACATGATGAGAGAGCCAAAAATATTGAACGAAGAAATGAATAACACGAGAGTGAGTATAGCGTAGGTGAACCATTTTTCACTACTAAAAATTTTATATAATACCTCATTGAGTTCTTTCCTTGTTTTTATCTCCCAATTACTTCCTAGTAGGGCACTCAAACGATGTTTGGCTTCTATAGGGTCTACACCGGGCCATAAGGTGACTTCCAATGCACTCATGGCTTTGGGATAGGATAGTAGTTTTTGGGCAAAATGGAGGTTTGTAACGAAAACTTCATGATCTATTTCTTCATTGACCATGAAAGTTCCACTCGATTTGAGATATAGCGTGTTCAAAGAGGCCGCTGGATCTAGCGAATTATAGTCTACATCTCGTCTAGGAACATAGACGGTGACCTGTTCAGGACTGCCTGGGAATAGATTTAATTGGTGTGCCAAGCCCGCCCCAAAAACACCAAAATTTTTGGAGGAATCTCCCAAATAAAATTCACCTAACACCATGATAGAATCAAATCGGGGCTTGGTTTTACTATATTCAACACCTTTGATACGAGCAATCTCTTGATGTTGGTCATATTTAATGACTACTTTTTCTTCTAATACTTGTCCATAGAAAGCAATATCCGATGATTTTTCTAATTGCTTTTGTAACTCGAGCGTATGCGTAAATGTTTTTTGACCTTTCGATGTAATTTTGATGTCAGGATCATACTTATTAATCATGCTCTCTACGATATTTTCAAACCCATTAAAAGTAGAGAGGATAATAATCATAGCAAAGGATCCTACCCCAAAACCTAGCATAGCAATTGCCGTAATCATGTTGATTGCATTGATTTTCTTTTTTGAAAAAAGATACCGATATGCCACGAACAGAGAGAAACTCACTGTTTATAAACTAAAGATTTTCGAGTAAAGAGTTAATCCGTTCCGCATGATCCATAGTCGTATCTAAGTAGAAATTTAACGTAGGTATTTTTCGAATTCGTTTTCCAATGACATGGGCCAGTTCTTGTCTAATTTCTTTATGGTGTAACTCAATCGTATGCAGGCTTTTTTCTTTATCTTTAGCGTTGAGAATGCTGATATAAATTTTAGCTAATCCGAGGTCGGCTGTTGCTTTTACTTCAACAATCGTCACCAATTCTCCAGGAAGTATTCGCTGAGATACTCTGGAAAGTATCGGTGCTAAGTCGCGTTGCACAGCTCTGGATATTTTTTCTGTTCGGATAGACATTATCGAAGGGTGAATGTAGTTGACTCCATTTTATTGGAATCAGAATAAACATGAACGGTATATGTACCCTCGGTCATGCCCTCAATTTTTGGAATTGAAAATTGGACTGATTCATTTTTATTTTGGAAATTTACTACTTTTTTAATGGTATACATGCGATCTCCTCCATCAAATTTGAAAGTTCCTGAAGAAGTGTTATCGCTATGAAGCGTGCTTTTGTTCGGAGATATAATTTGGAAATACAGCGTTTTTTCACCTTCTTCAGCTAGGTCATTGTTGGCCAGTGTACATGTGATTTCTAATTTGTCGAGTTTAGCTAGTTTGCTCGTTGTTTTGAAACCTCCAATCAATGCCTCGTGTAGTGGGTTGACGTCTATTGATTTTAGAAATATGCGTGACCCGACTTCAACTTTTTTGACTAATTCTGAATTTTCAGTTTTGATTGTTTTATTAATTTGCTTCTCTTCTTCCAGCTGTTTCTGCATGACATAATTTTCATCACGTAAATATTGATTTTGTTGGGAGAGCGTTTCTATTTCATTTTTTAGCTGGTCAACTTGATTCTCAAAATCAGAAAGTCGCTGCTTTGCTTTGGCTAACTCTGCTTTGGTCAGTTTTCCTTTTGCTAATATATTTTTTATCTCGTTAACTTGAGTTTGAATTTCTTGGTTTCTAAGTTCTATAATTGAGTCTAACTTTGCATTTTGGCCGGATTTTAGTTCTAGATTCACGCGTAATTCATCTTCAATCACTTTTAAATCTGTCAATTGTTGAGAGACATCCACCATCTCAACTTGGGTAGATTGAAGTTTATTGTTTTTGGTAACCAATTGATAAATTAAACCTGCGTTCAATAATACGAGGGCTATTATCATTAAAAATAATAACTTCTTACTTCTTTTGTCGTTGTTGTGAAGACTCATGTCTTTTAGATACTTTGATTATTTAGAGAAATTGAGTTATCCCTATCCACAAAGATAGCGATTCCTCATTAAACGAAATTTTATTGATTTTGTTGTTTAATCAAATTTAATGCACTTCCAGACTTAAACCAATCTATTTGAGTTTGGTTGTAGGTATGGTTTACTTCAATTATATCTACACTCCCATCAGCATGATTTAGCTTTATTTGGAGGGGTATTCCTGGGGTAAACTGATCTAATCCAAGAATATCAATACTATCATTTTCCTGAATTTTATCATAATCTAGTGGATCGGCAAATGTTAATCCGAGCATTCCCTGCTTTTTCAAATTTGTTTCATGAATTCGAGCAAATGATTTTACAACCACCGCACGGACACCTAGATGTCGTGGCTCCATAGCAGCATGTTCTCGACTACTTCCCTCACCATAATTTTCTTCACCAAAAACAATCGAAAAATCACCACTAGCTTTAATTGCACGAGCTACTTTGGGTACCCCTTCATAAGCATTTGTGTAGGGATTTAATACCTTATCAGCCTCTCCGTTGAAAGCATTGATTGCACCTATCAGACAATTATTAGATATATTGTCTAAGTGTCCTCGATAGGTTAACCACGGCCCAGCCATAGAAATATGATCGGTGGTGCATTTGCCTTTGGTTTTAATGAGTAATTTTAATCCCGTTAAATTTTTACCATCCCAAGGCTGAAATCCCTCTAGTAATTGAAGGCGTTTAGAATCTGGATTGACTTTAACTTCAATACTTGAACCATCTTCTAATGGAGCCAAGTACCCATTATCCTTTACATCAAATCCGAGTGGAGGTAATTCAAAACCAGTCGGCTCATCCAACATCACTTCCTCACCTGCTTCATTCACGAGGGTATCTGTCGCGGGATTAAAATCCAATCGACCGGCTATGGCAATAGCGGCTACAATCTCAGGAGATGCAACAAAAGCATGCGTATTGGGGTTTCCGTCAGCACGTTTACTGAAATTTCGGTTAAAGGAGTGAATAATGGTATTTTTAGGCGCATTAATCGGGTCGCTATATCTAGCCCATTGACCAATACAAGGCCCACAAGCATTGGTGAAGATGGTCGCATCTAACTCCTCAAAAATATTTAATAGTCCATCTCTGTGAGCGGTATATCGAACGGTCTCTGATCCAGGGTTGATTCCAAATTGAGCTTTTGTCTTCAATTTTTTATCGACGGCTTGTTTTGCAATAGATGCTGCTCTACTTAAATCTTCATACGATGAGTTTGTACATGAACCAATCAATCCCCATTCAACATCTAAAGGCCACCCATTGGCTTCCGCTTTAGCTTTTACATCTCCCACTTTTGTATCTAAATCAGGTGTAAACGGACCGTTAATATGCGGTCTAAGTTCTGATAAATTAATCTCAATCACCTGATCAAAGTATTGTTCTGGATTTGCGTATACTTCATCGTCTCCCGTAAGATGTTCTTTAACACTGTTGGCCAGCTCTGCTACTTCTGATCTTCCTGTAGCTTTTAAATATCGTTCCATGCTCTCGTCATAGCCAAAAGTGGACGTGGTAGCGCCTATTTCAGCACCCATATTACAAATGGTTCCTTTCCCTGTACATGAGATAGACTTAGCTCCTTCACCAAAATATTCCACAATCGCCCCAGTTCCTCCCTTAACGGTAAGAATACCGGCTACTTTTAAGATAACATCTTTGGGAGCTGACCAGCCACTTAATCTACCGGTAAGTTTTACTCCAATCAATTTCGGAAATTTAAGCTCCCATGCCATACCTGCCATAACATCAACTGCATCCGCTCCACCTACTCCGATAGCTACCATTCCTAGACCGCCTGCATTTACCGTATGTGAATCCGTGCCAATCATCATACCACCTGGGAAAGCATAATTTTCTAATACCACTTGGTGAATAATTCCTGCACCTGGCTTCCAAAAACCAATACCATATTTATTGGATACCGATTCTAGGAAGTTAAATACTTCATTGGATGAATTTAGTGCATTTTGCAAATCTTGATCGGCCCCAATTTTTGCTTGAATTAGATGATCGCAATGTACCGTTGTCGGGACAGCGACTTTCGACTTACCTGCTTGCATGAATTGCAACAAAGCCATTTGAGCGGTTGCATCTTGACAGGCAATTCTGTCTGGGGCAAAATCGACGTAATCTTTTCCTCTGGTAAAGGCTGTGGTTGCATTTCCATCCCAAAGATGACTATATAATATTTTTTCTGACAGGGTAAGTGGTCTTTGAAGCACTGAACGAGCAGCAGCCACTTTATGGGTCAAATTTTGATAGGTTTGTTGAATTAAATCGAGGTCAAATACTTGGTCTTTCATCTGATTTGCAAAGATAAACGAAAGAAAATGAACCCCTAAATTATTCTGATATTTTGATTGTAAAAATCAAATCATTATTGAATGAATCGCTCCGATTATGGATTAAAAATTACCTTTTGTGTCATTAAAACCTCCTGGTTTTTTTGGAGTGAACATACATAATACCCATGCAGATCAGAAAGATTTGATACATGCTGAAGGGACTGTGCTTGAAGCATAACGTTTCTCACTTTTTGTCCCAATATATTAAAAATTTCAAGGGTATAGGATGCATTTTCATCGACATCCGTAAGATGAACGGCTAAGTCTTCAATCACTGGATTGGGATGCAAACCATACTCGGCAAACACTACAGGCTCAGGAAGTGGTTCTGGGTATCGAACCGAAGCAATTCCTGATCTAAATAACTTTAGATTTGCTCTCATTTGATCTACCTGTTGGGCCGTAAACATGTTTTGACAATTCCCATCTGAGTAATCCATATAATTTTCCAACATATCGGGTAAATCACCTGGATTATCTATACAGGTATTTTGTGATTTATTACAGCCATTACTCGCCGCTCTACTATTGGGTGTATCCTCCATAAAATCGTCTACATTACAACCCTGATTGCGGGAACCATCGCCCCAAACGTGTCTTAACCCTAAATAATGCCCCACTTCGTGTACCGTAGTTTTTTCTGCAGTGGATAACGAGAATGGGTTATTCTCTCCTACTACCTTATAATGAACGACCACTCCTTGCTTATTTTGAGTTGTAAAGGAGTTCGTATTCCAATTATCTGCATTGGTTGGCGGATATGCATATCCTAACAAAGCATCAAACCCATTGGAAGATAAATCACAAATCCAAATATTTAAGTATTGTTCGGTATCCCATGCGGGACTTCCATAGGGTGACAATTTTACTCGATCTACGGCCGCTAAATTAATAGGAATAGTGCCAAATGTTTGAAGCGCTGTTTGTTTACGAATTATTCCTGTTGTAGGATTACCCTCAGGATCCTCTTCTGCCAATTTGAATTCGATTCCCGCATCTGCGGCTACTGGCAGGAATACCGCACGAGTATTCACGGTGTCTGCATTGGTACGTCTAAAACAGGCATTGAGCACATCTAACTGTGATTCAATGTATTGGTCATCAATATTTTGACTCGAATTATTATAGAGAACATGGAAGACCACTTGAATGGTGTAAATGGTATCTTTTTTATTTTTATACTTGATTAAGGAATTTCTTTTGGCATTAAAAAAAGCTTCATTTATATCAGATGTAATTCCAGGTTGTTGGGTTTCCAGCCAAGAAATGTAATCTGTAGTAGCACACGGTACAGTTTGATATTGCGCTTTTACTTGAAAAGAAAATAAGCAAGCTAAGATAAAAAAAAGATATTCTCGCATATCATCAATTTAAACAAATTTACATCATCCCGGTGTTAAATACGGAATTTATTCCATTTCAATTGAATTAACACCCTTTAAATATCGGTGTACGCTTTTCTAAAAATGCAGAAACACCCTCTTTGAAATCAAAAGTTTGTCCAGCCAATTTTTGATAGTTTGTTTCGTCAGCAAGCACCTCGTCGAGGGAGGAATGCATGGAGTCATTCAACATTTTTTTAATCATTCCTATAGCTTGAGTGGGAGCATTGGCATACCCTGTTGCCACTTTCATAACTTCCTCATCCAAAGCAACCGTATCTGCAACACGATTGATCATCCCCCAATCAAGGGCTTGGTCGGCTGTTAATTTATTGCCCATTGTCGCCAATTCAAAAGCTCTAGCACTGCCTACTAATCGAGGCAGGAAGTATGAAGATCCTGAATCCAACACAAGGCCTATACTTACAAAAGCTTCTACAAAACTTGCCTGACGATCTGCGATTATAAAATCGCATGCTAAGGCTAAGGAACATCCTGCACCTGCAGCAACTCCATTTATTCTTCCAATAATTGGTTTTGGTAAATCGCGCATGTATTGAATGAGAGGGTTGTAGCCGTTTTTTAGAATCGAAACAAAATCTACCTGATCACCTTCAATATCCTTAAGGTCTTGTCCAGCACAAAAAGCTTTACCCTCACCCGTAAGAACAATAACTCGACATTCTTTATCATCATTTGCTTTTTGTAATGCTGCTAATAACTCTTTTCGCATTTCTCCCGAAAAAGCATTGAATCGATCTTGACGATTTAACGTTATAGTGGTAATTCCAGCGTTTGTTTGATATAAAATAGTATTTAAATTCATGATATTTTTATAGTAATAAAGGGGTAGAAGCTAAAAACCCAATAACGATACCCATTAAAAGTTCAAAAGGAGTATGTGCCTTGGACTTCCAACGGACAAAGCACACTATTAATAAAATAATTCCTAAAAGTTTTAGCGCTTCAAGCAACAAATCGTCGTTGGTTCCTGCTCGTTTAAATTGATAAAGCATCATTAAACCCGTGCCTAGAAGAAAACTCCAAATTGCGGTGTGCCAACTTGCTTTAAGTTCTATAAACGCGATACCTAAAAGAAAGATATGAAGAAGGCATGCCGCTAAATAAAAATAAATATAATCCTGAACTAGAAAAATGTTAACTATAGCAAAGCCAATATTAACAAGAGAATATGCTCTGAAAATGGATCTCCTTTCGTCTAAATTGGGTTGAGCTAAATTGATTTTGCGTACTTTCACAAAATAGACCAACGGAAGTATAATATAAGCAAACGTTAGCCACCCTATTAACAAAGGAAGTGTTCCAATGCTATAAGTAGCAACAAGAGGATAGTAAATTAACAAACTAAAAAAGGGAAGGAATATAGGGTGAGTAATGATGGCTATACCATTTAGCAACTGTTTCATTTTATAATTCTTTTCGTAAACGAGCCACGGGCATATTGAGTTGTTCTCTATATTTTGCGACAGTTCGTCTTGCAATAGGATAACCTTTTTCATGCAGAATAAGTTTTAGTTCCTCATCGGTTAATGGTTTTGATTTACTCTCAGCATCAATTGCTTCTTTTAGAATTTTTTTAACCTCACGGTTACTTACCTCCAATCCACTCCCTGTAGTTATCCCCTCAGTAAAAAAATCCTTGAGTAAAAAAATGCCAAAATCTGTTTCAACATATTTGCTACTTGCTACCCGAGATATGGTAGATATATCCATTTGTATGGCATCAGCTATATCCTTTAATATCATGGGTTTCAAATCTGCTTCATCACCACTCAAAAAGAATTCACGTTGCATATCAACAATCTTATTGATCGTCAGGAGTAAGGTGTTTTGACGTTGCTTTACGGAATCTATAAACCATTTAGCTCCATCCAATTTTTGCTTGATATACTGAACGGCATCTTTTTGTTGAGATGATCTTTCTTTACTCACCTCATACGATTTTAATGTTTCACTGAAGGTTTTGCTAATTTTTAAATCGGGTGCATTTTTTGAATTTAGTGATATGTCGAATTTACCATACGATTCTTTGACGATAAAATCAGGAATGATATAATCCTTACTTACATGACCTTCTGATCCAGATTGTGCCGGTTTGGGATTCAATTTGGCAATAAAATCTAAAGCCTCTTTGAGGTATGCTTCAGAAATATCAAATTTTTTGATGATTCGAGAATAATGTTTCTTGGAGAAATCATCCATCATCTCATCAATAATTTTAAAAGCTAACTTGTAGACTGGATTGTTTCCCGATTTTTGTCTTCTCTCAATTTGAAGAAGTATACATTCTTTCAAGTCACGAGCCCCAATACCCGCTGGATCTAAACCATGTATTATTTTCAATATGCGGGCTAAATCGTCTACTGTAGTTTGAATATTTTGGGTAAAAAGTAAATCATTTTTCATGGAAGAAAGGGGTCTCCTAAGATACCCGTCATCATCCAATGTCCCAATAATTTGATCGGCCAATAGTTGGTCAGATGGTGAGGACAAAAGTCCAGAAATCTGTTCCATCAGCCTTTCTCTAAAAGAAGAAAAATAGACTACTGGCATAAATTCTTTTTCTTCTTCGGATGGGTAATAATCACCACTCAATTGAACTCCACCGTCATCGTCACTCACATAGTCAGAGAGATCAAGTTCATCGTTAGTTTCATGGATTATTTCTTCTGGTTCATCCTGATCAAAATCATCATCCTTCCCATTTTCAAGTGCGGGATTTTCAAGCAATTCCTCATCTACTCTCTCTTCAAAACTCAACGTATTTAATTGCAATAGTTTTATAAATTGTATTTGCTGTGGACTAAGCTTTTGAAGAAGTTTTTGATTGAGTTGTTGTTTTATCATATTCGTATTTAAAAAACTAAGGAATTGACCTTACTTTTGTACTCCAAATTTAGTACGTTTTCTAGGATAATCAAAATGAATACCAAACAACTCAAACACCATATAGGTCAATCTATAACCCTTAAGGGATGGGTCTCAAACCGACGCGAAAGCAAAACCGTTGTATTCATTAATTTACGTGATGGTCAAGGGGTGTGTCAGTGTATTCTGGGGCTAGAGGATTTGGGTGATGATCTTTTTAATATGGCCAAATCCTTAGGACAAGAAAGTTCTGTGTCTATTACTGGAGTAGTCATTGAAGATCCACGTCAAGTTGGAGGTTTTGAGCTTCACGCAACCGATTTGATGGTATACCAAAATGCGAAAGACTATCCTATTTCAAATAAAGAACACGGTGTAGAATTCCTAATTGATCATCGTCATTTATGGCTCAGAAGCAGAAGACAGTGGGCTATCATGCGTATACGAAACTGTATATCCTATGCCATTCACAATTTTTTTCAGAAAGAAGGATTTGTTCAGATGGATGCACCGATTTTTACAGGTAATGCTGCAGAAGGCACTACTGACTTGTTTGAAACAGATTATTATGGAAAACCTGCATACCTTACTCAGTCTGGACAATTATATGGCGAAGCTATGGCTATGGCCATGGGAAAGATTTATACGTTTGGGCCTACATTTCGGGCAGAAAAATCCAAAACAAGACGTCACCTATCTGAATTTTGGATGATAGAACCAGAAATGGCCTTTTGTGACATTTTTGAAAATATGGATACCATTGAGTCATTTTTGCGTTGTGTGGTTCAAGAAGTTTTAGAAAAATGTACAGATGAACTTCAAGTATTGAATCGAGACACAACCCAGCTAGAAACTATTTCTAAAACCTTCCCAAGGTTTTCATATGATGAAGCAGTTGAAATTTTAAAAGGGGAAAAAGATGTGAATGGTCAGAACTCGCTATTGACTATTCAACAAGACATAGAGGACACATCAGCCCGCATTGAGGAAATCAGAAAAGACATCCTAGAACGAGAAGCGGCTATAGCTGCCGGGGGTATGAAAAAAGGAGCTATTAATTTCAATCAAAATAAAATTGACACACTCAAGCAAGAACTAAAGCAACTAGAAGAAGATTTACGTAATCTTCCTCAATGGTTAAATTCAGCAAAAAATTTCGAATATGGTAATGATTTTGGAGGTAGCGACGAGACCGTACTTACTCGATTATTTGATTGTCCTATCATGATTTACGATTGGCCACATGAAATCAAAGCATTTTATATGAAACGCAATCCAGAAGATCCACGATTTGCTAGAGGGGTTGATGTTTTAGCTCCTGAGGGATATGGTGAAATTGTAGGCGGTGGTGAACGAGAAACGAGCGAAGAATGGTTGGTAGAAAAAATTAAAGAACACCAATTACCCATGGATGTATTCCAATGGTACTTGGATTTACGCCGCTACGGAAGCGTACCTCATAGTGGATTTGGGCTAGGATTAGAACGTTTAGTGGCTTGGATTTGCAAGTTAGATCACGTTCGCGAAACCATTCCATTTCCAAGATACTATGGAAGATTAGAACCCTAAATCAACTCTAATACTCCCAAATCTGGAAGTCAAAAGCAAACTCATTAACCTCACTTTTTTCAAAATGTAATTTCTTGACTAACTTCCAATTATCAAAAGTGACTTCTGGAAAAAAAACATCGGCATCAGGGAAATCGGCATATACTTCACTGATATACATTCGGTTTACAATTGGCATGGATTGGCGATAGATCTCTGCTCCACCTACAATAAAAATTTCATGGTGATGTTCTAGTAATTTGGCGAGATGAATAGCTTCATCTAAAGAAGTACAAACAAAGGCACCCTTAGCTTCATAAGACTTATTTCTAGTAACTATAATATTGGTTCGATTGGGTAACGGCTTCCCGATAGACTCAAAACTTTTTCGCCCATGAATTACCACATGATGAGATGTTAATTGTTTGAATTGTTTTAAATCATCTTTGATTTTCCATAGTAAGTCATTATCCTTACCTATGGCATTATTTTTAGCTTTAGCTACAATGAGAGAAATATCACACACAGCTGCAAAGTAAAATTTATTTGGTCGATATATACCAAACTCAATTCTTAATTTTGAACTTGATTCAATTGGAATGAAAAAAATCATAGCTGTTCAACAAAAGACCATTTATTATCGTGAGGGAGATGGCTCTAAATTACTATTTGTCCTTCATGGTTATGGTCAACTGGCTAAATTTTTTATTCGTCAATTCAAACATTTAACTCATGAGGGGTATACCATTATAGCCCCCGAAGGACTCCATCATTTTTACCTTGAAGGCACATCAGGAAGAGTGGGTGCTAGTTGGATGACCTCAGAAAACAGAGAACAAGACATCCATAATTATTTAGCCTATCTGAAAGAGGTATTTCAACACATTCAATCCGAAAAAAAATGGGAAGAAATTTCAATTTTGGGTTTTAGTCAAGGTGTATCTACCGCATTTCGATGGATTGCAGAGGGGTATTTAAGACCGAAACAATTTTTAATTTGTAGTGGATTGATTCCTCCCGATGTGGATTTAGTTTTAAATAAAATGGTATTTAACCCTATAAAAATGACCTATTTTTCTGGCATTCACGATCCATACCGAACAGAAGCTTCCGTTAAACAATTCTATGAAGATGTTACCAAAAATAAATTCGAAATGGGTCTTGTCAATTTTGAGGGAGTACACGAAGTATCTATTGCCGGAATCACTGAACAACTGATGAAAAACTAAAACTGTTTCAGACTTAAATCTAGGCTGCTCACTGAATGAGTAAGTGCACCCACAGATATAAAATCAACACCCGTTTCAGCGTAATATTGAATGGTAGACTCTGTAATACCGCCACTTGCTTCTGTCTCACATTGCTTATTTACCAATTGTACCGCTTTAACCATTTCTTCTGGTGAAAAATTATCAAACATGATGCGGTCTACTCCAGCAGAAAGTGCTTCTTTCACTTCATCTAAGTTTCGTGTTTCCACCTCTATTTTAATTTCACGATTCGTGGATTTTAAATAGGCTTTTGTTCGCTCAACACTTGAGGTAATGCTCCCTGCATAATCGTTGTGATTGTCTTTTAACATGACCATATCGTACAAACCCATTCGATGATTCACACCCCCACCAACAGTAACTGCATATTTTTCCATCAATCGTAATCCAGGAGTAGTTTTTCGAGTATCCAATAATTGAGCAGAAGTATGACTTATTTTATCTACCAATCGTTTGGTATATGTGGATATCCCGCTCATACGTTGCATGAAATTAAGTACCAAACGCTCCGCTTGAAGAATACTATGTATCCTACCTGATATAGTGAAAATAATATCTCCTACGCCAACTTCATCTCCATCTTTATAGCATATTTTCATTTCTAATGAGGGGTCTATTTTATTCACAATATACTTTGCTACCATTACTCCACAAAGCACCCCGGATTCTTTAACGATCAGACGAGCCTTCCCTTGCTCTCCCAAAGGAATGGCTCCTATACTGCTATGATCCCCATCGCCAATATCTTCTGCAATGGCTAATTCTATCAGTTGTATAAACAGTGGGTTGGTAAAATCCATACTACAAAAATCAATATTAATTATTAGAAAATGATAATAATTGGTATTTACTTAATTTTGTTTTATCAATCCATCAAACTGATAGAAAATTGATTTAACTATTATTACATGAGTATGAGAGGTCTATTAAAAAACTTTTTATTCTTTGGGTTCATGTCTTTTATTTTCTTTCTATTGTATAGTTATTTTGATCACGGTACGGTTATTCTTGATTTCAAGTGTATATGGAAAGCTATGGGTTCAGCGACTGGGCCTACTATTATTGGAATAATATTGGATTACAAACTCAAAAAGAAGGGATTCAATAATCATTAAAAAACAAACGTGCAAGTATAAAAATAGTGTAGATTATCCCATTAAGGATTATATTGGCCTACATGCCCGACCATCTGTTTTTTGATTTGGATCATACTCTCTGGGATTTTGATACTAACGCTGAGGAAACCTTACGTGAACTATACGATCACTATCAAATTCAATTTCTGACTCCGCACGGACCTGATACGTTTATTGCTATCTATACTCAGATCAATCATGACTTATGGAAATTATATCGCAACCACCAAATCACCAAAGACAAACTTCGCGTAAAACGATTCGAAGACACTTTTAAAACAATGGGGGTAGCCCATAAAGATATTCCTATGAATATCGGAGAAAAGTACATCGAAATTTGTCCTACAAAAACTGCACTACTCCCCGGAGCTATTGAAACACTGGATTATTTATATGATCGATATGAACTCCACATCATAACCAATGGATTTGAAGAATCTCAACTCAAAAAAATGCATCATGCTAATCTCACTGCTTATTTTAAATCCATAACCATATCTGAACATGTAGGCAAGCAAAAACCTCATCCTCTTGTATTTGAAACTGCTCTCAAAAATGCAAAAAGTACTACGATCAGTGGGACCTATGTTGGAGATAATTTAGATGCGGATATTAAAGGGTCGATACAATCTGGATGGAAAGCTTTCTGGTTGACTGATGATCCGAGGGGATATAGCGATCCTAATTGTCAAGTTATCTCAAACCTTCGGACATTAAAAGACTATTTTTAGCGTAAAAAAATCGACATACGCAGTCCAATCCCAATCGGATTGAGCTTGCCAACATCCATCAAAATTCCATTGACATAGAAACAAAAGAATGCCACCAATAATCATGGAAGCTTGGATCACTCGAGTGGTGATCCCCGACATTTTATGGATATACATCCCTATAGGCAAGGCAAAAAAAGCGAGATGTTCTGTAAACCCACGATGCCCAAAACCGCATCCAAGCTCAGGTGACCACCAACTAGCATAGGTAACACTGATAACTAGGAAGTAAATAAAATATACACGTATAAACGTATCTGTTTTCCATGCTTGAAAGATGGAGATAAAAACAAGGATTAAAATAGGGCTATATAACAATGCACCATTATTTGGCGAAAACCATAATTTGATCAGATCTATTCGTTTGATATTAGAAAAACTTTCATTTTCGTAACCATCTGCAAATGGTTTTCCGTAGGCATAATAATTATAGGCTAATTGTAAACCAATTGGAAAAGCTGCAAGCATCGTCCCCACTAACCAATTCCTATTAGCTACATCCAGGGTTATTTTTTTTATGATAATCCAGTTTGAAGCTATAATGTAGCTCAATGGGAAAATAACAAAAACTCCATTTAGTGGTCTTAGAACTATAAGTAGCGACCCCAAAATAAACCCTACATATACATCCTTATTCTGAATGGTTTGTTTTTTAATACAGCCATAAATCAGGTATTGTATCCCAGCAAAAACTGTAAAAGAATACGCATGTGACATGCCGCAATCTCTCGTTGTATAATACAGTAAATTTGAAAGGAATAAAATGCCAAAAATCAGCATATAAGACTGCCCATACGAAAATCCCCAAAATCGAATAGCGGATAAGAAAATCAGAAGCAACCCAATACTTCCCCATACAGCTGTAGCCCAATTAAGGGCAATGTGATGATAGTTGGTAAAACCTCTATTCGTATGATTATCTAAAAAATAATCAGCTATAGCTGCAATTGAGGAAAAAGGGAATTGACAGATGGCTACTCCTATTGGATATTTAGTTATGATCTTATCATTTTTAATACTAAAACCTTGACCTGTTTTATTTATAATTGAGTCAGGCAGATTTTTCGGGTCCATAGCATAATAAAAATATGCTGGAAAATAGATATGATATCCTGCCTTATCCGCAAATAATTGCGAATGGTAGTTAAAGTTAGCGTGACGGGAGTGTCTATTTAAACTAATAAATAAAAGACTAAAGAATAAAATTACAAATATGAATTTATCTAACACTCGCATCTTTTATCTTCAAATTAGAGAATATGCTAGTTATTCATAATAGCCCAAAGTTTATCCTTTAATTCTTGTATTCCTTTACCCGATACCGAGGAAATAAATACGCAATTACAATCTACTTGAAGTTCTGCCTTCAATGCCCTTTCTAATTCATCATCTAAAATATCTGATTTTGTAATTGCAAGAATTCGCTCTTTAAACATTAGCTCCGGACTAAACTTTTCTAGTTCTTTCAGTAAGATTTGATAATCATGATTTATATCATCACTATCTGCTGATATCATAAAAAGTAGAGCAGCATTGCGTTCAATATGGCGAAGAAAGCGATGCCCTAGACCTTTACCCTCACTAGCTCCCTCTATAATCCCCGGAATATCCGCCATAATAAATGACTTATATTCTCTATAATTTACCATTCCCAAATTAGGTGTAAGCGTTGTAAAAGCATAGTCAGCTATCTCAGGTTTTGCAGCAGAAACTACAGATAGTAAAGTAGATTTGCCCACATTAGGTAGCCCAACTAAACCTACATCTGCTAATACTTTAAGTTCTAGAATAAACCATTGTTCTCTTCCAGGTTGTCCCGGTTGAGCATATTTAGGGGCTTGATTTGTTGGTGATTTAAAATGTACATTACCTAATCCTCCTTTACCCCCAGGTAATAACACAAACTCTTGACCATCTTCCGTAATTTCACCAAGTATTTCAAAGGTTTCTGGGTGCTTTGCTACTGTTCCTAAGGGAACTTCTACTATTTGGTTTTGGCCACTTTTCCCGGTTTGATTTTTCTTCTTTCCTGGAGCACCATGTTCACAATAAATATGCCTTTTATATTTTAAGTGCAATAAAGTCCATAATTGAGCATTACCTCTCAAAATAATAGATCCCCCTTTGCCCCCATCTCCACCGTCAGGTCCCCCTTTCGCGTTTAAGTTGTCGCGAAAAAAGCTATGGCTTCCCGCTCCACCGTTTCCACTTTTACCACAGATTTTGACATAATCTATAAAGTTTTGGTTGCTCATGGTTCGGTAAAACGTTGTTTTTGGATTTCGTTAAATTACTTGGTCTATCGCCGTGCACAGATCTCGGAAAATATCGTCAATAGATCCCATTCCATGGACAGCAATATACTTCCCTTGTTTGTTATAATAATCAGCTAGTGGGGATGTCTCATCATTGTATACTTTAAATCGATTTCTGATAATGGATTCGTCCTGATCATCGGGCCTGCCACTAGTTTTACCTCTTTCTAATAAGCGATTGACCAATTCATCCTCGTCTACTTGCAATGCCATCATACAGGTAACCTGGGCATTCATCTCTCGTAAAACAGTAGCTAAATTTTCTCCTTGAGCTATGGTTCGAGGATACCCATCAAAGATGAAACCATTAGAATTTGAATTTCGTTGAATAAAATCTTTAACCATGTTATTGGTTACCTCATCGGGAACAAGTTTTCCTTGGTCAATATAGCGCTTTGCCATGAGGCCCAACTCGGTTTCATTTTTGATGTTGTATCGAAATACATCTCCTGTAGAGAGATGCACCAATCCATATTTCTGAATCAAACGAGAACTTTGAGTTCCTTTTCCTGCACCTGGAGGTCCAAATAAAATGATGTTCAACATAATGCTATTACTATCACAAATGTATAATGATTTCTATTGGCCCTACAATCTAAAGTGAATTATTTATTATTGAATCTCTGCTTAATATTTTCCCATATAACAAAAGCTTCGTCTGACAACTTGAATCGAAAAACAAAATAAATAAATAGCGCACTTATACATAAGGATTTGAGAAGGAGACTATGCCACGGATTATTCAACATTGGGAAATATAAGCTCAACACATAAACAAATAAAGTGACGATCAAGGTATAAATGACTTTAAGTTGAAAAGGGTGTATCTTAAATTTATGGTAAACAAAATACGTTTTAAAAATATTAAATAAAATTACTGAGATTAAAGTCGCAAGTGCTGCTCCTGCTATTTCAAAGCGTGGAATTAAGATAAGATTAGTGATGACATTAACAACGGCCAAAATCAATAAAAAATACAAATTATACTTGAAATGCTTCGAATAAGCTATAATATATTCATTGATACTCGTCAACATATCAAACAACTTTGCAAAACCTAAAAGTAAAATTACGATTCTCCCCGATTTATAACGCTCACCGTTTGGTATTATATCAAAAATTGAATCCATATTAGCCCAAATTAAAAGCATTAGTAGGCTTCCTAAAACAAATAAGTTTAATCCCGATTTTTTATATATTTCTTCCACATGAGCCATGTCATCTTTTTTAAGAGCCCCAGCTATTATGGGACCCGAAATAGCAAAAATAGCTGCCGTTGGCACTACAAGTAAATTAGCTATATTGAAAGCAATAGAGTAAACCCCAGTATGGGCATAATCAAGAATATCTGTGACCATAAAAATATCAAGTCGATTCGCTAAACTACTACCAATAGTACCCAGAATCCCAAAGCCAGCATAGGTAAGTATCCTTTTAACTCGTTGTTTATTCAAAAAAGAAAACCTGAAATTAATCTTCAATTGCTTCAAGTATCCCACATAGACGATCAAAGCTAAAGCAGAAATTCCGTAGATCATGGGTAATCCGTATAACAAATTCCTGAATGACGTATAGGAGTAAAAAAAGTATAATGCAACCCCTAATAATCCAATTTTAATAAAAAGATTATTAATCAATGAGGGAATGGCTATTCGACCAAAATTACTCGTGTAGTGAAAAAATACTTTTCCAACTAAAACCGCAATAAATGTTAAACAGATGACAAAGAAATTATCATTTAATTCCGAAGGTAATTGATGGTTTATCACCCAATAGAGCCCTAAAAAACAAACTACCCCTCCAACAACAAACAACAGTAACAATCCCAAAAAACCATTGTGGTGACCCTCTGATTTAAATTCAGGGAAAAATCGAATAGCAATGTTATTTACCCCAAGACTGAATAGTGCGGCTATGAGTATTGCCGTATCTTGAACAAATCGGATTTGTCCTAATTCACTTTCAGTGAAACAAAGGGTATAAATAAAAAATGTGTTGACAACCCCCACCAAAGCAGCCATGTAGCCCACTGCACTAGCCTTAAAGGTTTGTCGAATGATAATGCCCAATTTTTCTATTGCTTATTCAAAAATAGAATTAAAATTTGCAATTCTATTTAAGAGAGATGAATGATATTCATCTCTCGATAAACATATTTCGTGTAACTATTCATAACCTATACTCCTTTGATTCACAACAATAAATCATATAAAAGCCTCCGGACTGATTTACTTCAATTTGTAGATAACCCAAAATCAATTTTAGACGTGGGCTGCAATGAAGGAGTATTAGGTTTATATATTAAAGAAAATATAAGCAAAGAAATTCATGTTTCTGGAGTAGATTATAATCCTTCTACGATAGAAGTCGCAAAAAAAAGGCTAGATATTGCTGAAATACTTGACCTAAATAATCAACGTGAAACGGAATCATTCCTAAAAAAATGCCCTTCTTTTGATCATATCATTTTGGGAGATGTTTTAGAACACCTTATTAACCCCATTCAAACACTCAACCAACTATCAAAAAAATTAACGGAGAATGGAAAATTCATAATTTCTCTTCCCAACAGCAATCATTATTCTTCGATATTCCATTTCTTTAGTTTAAAATGGCCCCGAAATGATAGAGGCATTTTTGACAAAACACATGTGCACCTATACATGCTCAGAAATCTGAAAGAATTGGCTCCAGATGGCTTCATCATCAAAAAAATAAAGCGAAAGTATCGATTAAAAGAAAGTTCATCTAGTATACTTGACAAGATTATAGCTATTCCATTAGACTATATTCCATATTTCCGTGAGTTTTTTACATTTCAATATGTGATTGTCATTTCAAAGTGACATTAAGAAATGCTGAGGGCCATTTTTTTGCCGTCTCTCTTTTTTGATAAATTGATCTAATTTGATAACAGCATTTCCAGATTGCATTTAAATTACTCCTTATCAAAAACCAGCGTTTCAGATATATATTGGATATGATTTCACGTACGACCATATATATTGAATTAAAAAGGCATTTGGCCATATTATTGTTAATATCAGTAAAATACCGGAGAGTATTAATATAAAAACGATACTCATATTGATGTTTCTTGACAGTTAAATTCTTCAAATGAGATAAATCTCGATTATGAATTAATTGAGCATCTTTAATCACTTGAAATGAGAATCCTTTATACTTTAATCTATTTGCATAATCTCTATCCTCACCGTAATGGAAAAATAATGGGTTAAAACCTCCAACAGCTTTTAAAATTCGCATAGGAATAAGCCAAGCTGCGGCGTTAACAAATGACAGATTATCAAGCATTAAACCGTCTTTGGTATACATGGCAAAACCCTCATCAAGACGACATCGATCTTTCTTCAAATGCATTGGAGAAAAAATATATTCGTCTGAATTGATTGCTTCATTTATTAATAGGTCTAAACAATCACCTACAAAATAGGCATCTTGGTTCAGTAAAAAAACAAAATCCATCTCGGCATCTATTGCCTTTTCTAATAATAAATTATTGGCCTTCCCAAAACCAAGATTTTCCTTAGATTCAGTGATAAAAACATGCGGATATTTATTTTTTATAATGGAAGTAGTATTATCATTAGATTGATTATCAATGACATGAATCTGGCATTTTGTTACCGTTTGGATAGAATCAATACAAGATTCAATGAACTTCTCTCCATTGTAGGTGACAATGGCAATAAGTATGTTTACTTGTTTTAAATCAACCTTGCTCATAATACCAATTTGAATAACTCGTAATTATTTTATCCCAAGTTAAATCACGCACTTTCAACATAGCTGCATCAGCCAATTTACGGACCCTTATTGGATTTTCAACCAACTGATAAAGTTGATCTTTAAAATCGGCATACCCTGCACAAAAAATAGCTTCTTCATTGGCTTCAAAAATGCCATTAATTGAGTACTTGTGATACGCAATAATTGCATTATGTGTTGCTGCTGCTTCGAGATACACTAACCCAAATGTCTCTTTAGTGGAAGGCATCACAAAGATGTTGCTACCCATTAAGATATTCAGGACTTCTTGGTGAGGAATGTGACCTAAAAATTGAATCCGATCATCATCTTCTTTTAAGGCTTTTAATTGATTTTCTAGAGGGCCTTTACCCACAATTTGTAATGCTATGTTACTATTCCCTTTATAAGACTTCACCGCATTAATTACCCAATCAATCTGTTTAAGGGATATAAATTCTGCAACGCATGTAATTTGACATAAATCATCAGAATAATCGCAATTTAGTTGATGAGGCAGATCAATACCATGAGGAATAACTCGATAAGGAATATTGAGTTTTTCTTGAATTAGATTTCCTGTATACGTATTGAGTACATGCACAGAACTAGCATTTATCAAACAAGACTTTGCTTTTCTGAATGTATCTGATGATTCAGAAACTGAGTCTAGCAGCGCAATATCTGAATATCGAACACTTACAACGTAAGGTATCCCCATTTCTTTAGAAGTTTCTTGTGCAATCAATCCATCGGGGAACAAAAAATGAGCATGGATCAAATCATATTTTTTTGTACTAGCAAGAGCCAATTTGAACCATTTAATGAATATAAACGCCATTGACTTTATGGGTAGTCTCAAATAGTTGAAAACTCGAATATTTTTTGATCCCTGCTTAAAATCGTTGAGGCGGAAGAGGGGTTTAAATTTGAGTTTGTTGCGAAGCCAAAAGGGTATGATCTCTTTGGGGAAAATCACATCCACTTCATGATTTACAGAGAGTAGATTTGCAATACGAAGTATAACTGCATTACTTTTTCGCTTAGGCGATGGAATATTGCTAGCTATAAATAGTATTTTCATATCTATTATTCAAAATCAAATATAGTATTTTAAACAAGGGTACCACGGCTGTAAAAATAATTCACCCAAATCATTTAAGCATTCCAGCTTAAAAAAATAAATTTGTATGCATAACAATCTTAAGTCATCTGAAAAAGATACTCATACTTTCTTATTATTGGCCTCCAGATAACAGTTCTGGTGTTCAACGTTGGGTCTATTTTGCTCACTATTTAGCCAACCTAGGCCTAGAGATTGAAGTAATAACCGTAGATCCCAGATGGGCCTCTTACAAAAATAAAGATGCAAGTTTTACCAATCTTGTGGAGAACATTGAAGTCCATACTACAAAAACACTTGAACCATTAAAACTATACTCCTATATGACTACTGGAAATTCTAGTGCAGGCATTCCTCGAGGGGGTATTAATGATGAAGGAAATAGTTTCAAAAAATTAGCCCACTATGTGAAAGCTAATTATTTTATTCCAGATGCTCGCATAGGTTGGAATAGATTTGCCCTCCAAAAAGCAAAAAAAATAATCACTGAACCGGATAACACAATCATAATATCCACTGGACCGCCACATTCTACCCATCTTATCGGATATCAATTGAAGTGTTTGTATCAAGGTTTAACATGGGTCTGTGATTTCAGAGATCCATGGTTAGAGCTCTATTCCAATATGAATGCCCCTCAAAATTCAAGGTCAAAGAAAAAGAATAAACATCTTGAACAAAAAGTTCTGCAACATGCTGATCAGGTCATTACTGTTGGGCCTTCCCTAGTTAGACTACTCCAAACTAAATTACCTATATCTAAAATGGAGAAAGTGACCTATTTTTATAATGGTTTTGATGCGGCCAAAATGAATCAAATCCCGGCAGAAAATCCACGAGATTTTGTAATCACTTTTATTGGTCTCATCCCCGAAGATTACCAAGTCGAAGGATTTATTTTTGCTTTACAAAAATTTAGTGCAGTCATTGATTCAAGACCCGTAGTACTGAGGTTGGCAGGCAACATCGTACCCTCATTTATTCATCAATTGAATCAAATATCATCCATTACTGTGGATTATAAAGGTTTTGTCTCGCACAATGACAGTCTAAAACTTATGAAAAGTGCTTCCTTACTTTTCACGATTCTTCCTACCCAAAAATTTGATGAAATTATCATTTCAGGCAAAATGATGGAATACATCGCTAGTCGAAAACCTATTTTGTGTATAGGAAATAAAATGGGAGATGCTGCAAAACTCATTGATAAAACACAATCTGGCTTTACCTTTTCTTCGGACGAAGTAGACCCTATGAGTCACTTTATAACCACCTGTTATAAACAGGAGTTTAAAGTGTCAGAAACCATTCCAATCCAAAATTATTCAAGAGAGTCTATTACTAAAAAACTATACCACTTCTTAAAAGGATTATAGATCTTATTAAATTATGTGATAACTCTCCAAACTAATTCTATTTTTGAGGTCAATTCAGAATATATGAAAGTTTTTATTCAAAAATATAGACAACACCTCATTTCAATAGTCATTATTGGTATATTATCTGCTTTGTTTGTTCCTAGCAATTTTAAAAACAAAGCTCCAAGACAAAATGATATTGTTGAGTATAGAGGAGCGGCAAGTGAGATTAAGGAATATCAAAAGTCTGGCGAACAAATTCTTTGGACAAACGCATTATTTGCTGGTATGCCTTCCTATGTGATCAGTTTGCAAAATTCAGCAACAATTATCAAATACCTAAAGTTTCCAGGCTATCCACGTGTTTGGTCTCAAATATTCTTATACATCTTATGTAGTTTTATCATGTTACTTGCTTTTAAAGTAAGGCCTTGGCTTGCATTAATTGGAGCCATTGGCATGGGATTAGCCACAGAAAATCTGACTATCCTTGCCGTTGGTCATAACACGAAAGCTAGAGCAATTGGCTACCTACCTCTTGTCATTGCTGGATTACAATATATTTTCACTAACAAAAAACTACTAGGGCTCACTCTCTTATCTGCAGGATTTGGACTTGAGTTACAAGCCAACCACGTACAAATTACCTACTACGGAGGATTTATGGTCATTTTATTCATAATCTTCCAATTCTACCCTTATTTCAAAGAAAAAAAAATAAAGGAATACCTCATTGCCTGCTTTATTGCACTAGCTGGTGCGGGTATTGGATTGGGAGCTAATAGCTTAAATATTTTACTACTGAAAGAATATGCATCTGAGTCTATTCGAGGTAAAAGCGAACTCACAATAACTAAAAATAAAACAGAAAATACTGACAAAAGTGATGGACTTACTCAAGATTATGTTTTCTCATACAGCAATGGCTGGTCGGATATTGGAGCTACTATAATCCCTAATTATAGTGGAGGTGACTCTGACAAGTTAAGGCTGTATTACGGTCAGATTGGAAGTACCTCAGGACCTAAGTATATAGGAGCGAGTCTATTTGTATTGATGGTATTAGGGTTTGTGCTGATCGATGGTGCCCGAAAGTGGTGGCTATTATCGGTCATGGCAATCACGCTAATTTTATCCATGGGAGGAAATCATTTTACTGGAATCAATGAATTTATGTACAACCATTTCCCTTTGTATAATAAATTTAGAGCTCCAAGTATGATGATGGTATTGGTTCAGATAAGTGTAGGTCTATTTGCTATATTGGGAGTTGAAAAAGTCCTCCGTGATCCTAAATATGTAAAAGAAAAATGGAATGCTATGAAGTATGCAGCTTTCACAGCAATCGGTATCATGGTATTACTCTCGTATTCCGGAACGTTATTAAACGATTTTAATTCTACTCCTAAAGAAGATGACAACGGACAAACGCTATATGACGCAGATACAGAATATGCTAAAAATATCATACAAAGTCAAGGAGGTGAAATAAACCAACTGAATATTGATCAGGTTAAAGATCAATTAGCTGAAATGCGAATTGATAAAATGAAAAAAGACGGGAATCGCAGTCTATTTTTTGGTTTATCTGTGTTGCTTATTCTTTGGTTGATCTACACAGAAAAAATAAAAAATGCATATGGTTTGGTTGTTTTGGGACTATTAATCACAGCCGATCTTTGGATGGTTGGTAAACGCTACTTAAATGATAAAGATTTCAAAAAAGAATTAGCATTAGAACAGCCTTTTACTCCATATCAGGCTGATTTAATGATCCAAAAAGATACATCCTATTATCGCGTCTTAGACCTAACTCAAAGTATTTTAAATAGCAATAGATGCGCCTACTTTCACAAATCTATAGGAGGGTATAGTGCTGCTAAAATTCGAAGATTCCAAGACCTATGGGATTGGCATCTAACAGCGGATTTGCAAGCTGGAAAAGTCACTGGTAACCCAATATTAAATATGTTGAATATGAAATATTTTATTTATCCAGTTCAACAACAAGGGATCCCCCCTCAATATCAAAATAATCTGGATGCACTGGGCAATGCATGGATTGTTCCTGAAATTTCTGTGGTCGAAAATGCAGATAGTGCTCTTCTTCAATTAGGGAAAATAGATACCAAGACACAAGGTGTTGTTGAAAAAGAGCATGCTCATCTTATAGCTAAAAAACCTGAAGTAGATCGTGAAGCCTCCATCACTTTAACATCTTACCATCCAGAAAAATTGGTCTATTCCTACAACTCAACCACCGAAAATAATGTAGCATTTTCTGAGGTATACTACAAAAAAGGGTGGAATGCTTATATCGATGATCTACCTGTAGAGCATTTCAGAATGAATTATATCCTAAGAGGATTGAAGGTGCCTAAAGGAAAACATACCATTCGATTTGAATTTTCCCCTGAAACCTATCAGGTAGGATCTATACTCTCCATGACATTTGGTAGTATTATTTATGTATTGATTGGAATATCTCTTTTTGTTTTCATTCGAAAAGAATTAAGGGATTCCAAAGATTAAAATAGTCATATGCAGTTTAGTCAAGTATTCGGTCTAGATCACCTCAAAAAAAAATTAATAGCAAATATTCAAAATAATCGGCTGCCTCATGCTCAATTATTTTTAGGAGCCGAAGGATCTGGAAAACTTGGTTTAGCATTAGCTCTAACACAATACCTCTATTGTTCTGATCGAACAGATGAAGATTCATGTGGAGCGTGTAGTTCTTGCAGAAAAATAAGTTCTCATTCCCATCCCGATGTCCATTTTACGTTTCCTGTTGCTGCAAGTAAGGAAACAAGTACCCAATACATGAATCAGTGGAGAGAAATGCACGGTGTGTCTCATTATTTTAACACACAAGACTGGATGAGCAGCATCGCCAAAGATGAAAATAAAACGGCTAACATTACCCGTGAGGAAACACGAAGTATATTGTCTCGATTATCCCTAAAGCCCTTTGAAGGTGATGCAAAAACATTGATCATATGGATGCCGGAATATCTCAAGAAAGAGAGCAATGTCCTACTTAAACTGATCGAAGAACCCCCACAAAAAACATATTTTATATTAGTTGCTGAAGATCTTCAACAATTACTACCTACCATAACAAGCAGAACCCAAATTACTAAAATATCCACCTACACGCTTGCTGAAACTAGCACTTTTTTGCATAATAAATATGGTTTAGAAAAATCTCAAATAGCACATATCGGTAGATTAGCAGAGGGAAACTTACGTTTGGCTATTCAACTTATCGAAAACGAAACCAATGACTTTGCTACCTATTTTAGAGAATGGATGTTAGCTTGCTATAAAAATGATATAAAATCAGTCAGTGAACTGACAGATAAACTTCATAGTTTAGGTAAAAATCAAATTCAATTATTTTTAAAACATGGCATTGCTATATTACGAGAATGTCTACTATATCAAACTGTTGGAAACTACATTATCAATGCCGAAACTAATCAGATTCCTTTCATTGAAAAGCTAAGTTCGACACTCAATGCTTCTTTCATAGAAAAGATTTATGAACAGATGAATGATGTTATTTATCATCTCCAGAGAAATGCAAACCCTAAGATTGCACTTTTTAATTTATCTATTAACATCCGTTATTATTTTATTCGGAAGTAATATTTATTTTGGGATATATTTGAAGAGCTTAGTGGGTGCTAATCATTCTAAAGAATAACACCAAAAAAGGTACTAATATTTAAAAAAAATAAAAATGGGATGTGGAAGTTGCGGAAAAAATAACGGGAGTCATAGTCCTGGATGTGGTAACAATGGAGCCTGCAGTACTGGCAGTTGTAATAAACTTAATGTATATAATTGGCTAACAGACATGGTGTTGCCAGAAGACTACGAACCCTTTAACATAGTTGAGATTCGATTCAAGGGTAGTAAAAAATATTTCTATAAAAATGTGAATCATCTGGAATTATTTACCGGAAATTATGTGGTTGTAGATTCTGATATTGGTTATGATATTGGAGAAGTTTCATTAGCTGGTGAATTAGTTAAGCTACATTTAAAAAAATATGGTGTAGATGAGAATAGTAAAGAGATGCGTACTATTCAAAGTATCGCAAACGACGAACAACTTAAAAAATACAACTTTTATAAAGACAATGAACAAAAAACCCTAGAGCAAGCCCGAACCATTGCACTTCAATTACAACTAAAAATGAAAATTAGTGATATTGAATATCAAGCAGATGGAAAAAAAATTACATTCTATTATACCGCGGAGGGACGTGTTGATTTCAGAGATCTAATTCGCAGATATGCCTCTGAATTTAAAAGCCGAATTCAAATGCTTCAAGTCAGTTATAGAGAAGAGGCATCCCGATTAGGTGGAATTGGATCTTGTGGAAGAGAATTATGTTGCAGTACTTGGTTAACCGACTACAAAGTAGTTTCTATGGGTGCTCCGAAAACACAAAACCTATCTATCAATATGCTAAAATTGAGTGGACAATGTGGGAGACTAAAATGTTGTTTAAATTATGAATTAGAAACCTATCACGAGGCCATCAAATCTTTTCCAAATGAACGAGTTAAACTCAAAACAAAGTCTGGCTTAGCATCACTCAAAAAAATAGATATCTTGAAAGGCACGGCATGGTATTGCTACGAAAAAAGTTTTGATTGGATCCCTTTAAATTTAGATCGAGTTAATGAAATTATAACGCTAAACCAAAAAGGAGAAACACCAGAAACACTGAGTGATACAGCAAAAGGAGCTGAGATTGCTTTCAAAACACTTGAATTTAAGGAGGACCTTTTAGGAGAAACTGACGTTACTCGTATGGATAACAAGAATAAAAAATCCAATCGTTCAAAAAACCAATCCAAAAAGAAAGGGAAACCTCGCAATTTTAAATCCAATAAACCTCGTGATAATTCTGATGGAAAGCAACCGCCAAAATCACGAAACTAATAGGCTTAAATAGTGGAAAGAATCTTCATTTAGATCATGCAAGAAAGACACGCTAATAGAAAAAAATACTTTAACGAGCAGGCTCTAACAACTAGAAAATATGTCATACCCTATTTAAAAGAGTTTATTGATATAAACGAAAATACTTCTGTATTAGAAATTGGATGTGGCGAGGCAGGCAATTTAAAACCCTTTTTGGACCTTGGGTGTAAACGAATAGTGGGGATTGACATCTCTGAAGGTAGGATAGAAAACGGGAAAATATTTCTAAAAGATCATCCCAATTACAAAAACTTAGAACTCATAGCCGAAGATATTTACAATACATCTACAACAGAAGAATTTGATGTTATTATCAGTAGAGATGTAATTGAACACATCCCTAATCAAGAAAAATTCATGCATAGATGTCGCGATTTTATAAAACCAAATGGTGTATATTTTATTGGATTCCCTCCCTGGCACAATCCATTTGGAGGGCATCAACAACTTCTTAAAAATAGATTTTTTTCAAAGCTTCCATACTTTCATATACTTCCCCGATTTATTTTTCAGGGTATCCTTCAATTGATTGGCGAGAATAAACCTAAAATTAAAGGTATGATGGAAATCTACGACACCCGAATTACAATAGATCGATTAAATCGAATTTTAAAAGACAATGACTACTCTATTCTTAAAAAGACAGACTATTTATTCAATCCCAACTATGAAACTAAATTTGGTATTAAACCCCGAGAACAATTGAAAATAATTAGTAAAATTCCCTTTTTTAGAAATTTTTTTATTACTGCATCATACTATTTAGTAAGTGCCAATAAATAAACTAATCATCAATGGTTACTCTATTTTTAATAGATCGAGCCAAAGTGATTTCATCTGCAAACTCTAATTCACCCCCCACAGAAATACCTTTAGATAAGGTACTAACTTGAACTCCTAATTCTCTTAATTTTTTAGCAATATAATACTCCGTCGTATCCCCTTCTAAAGTTGAACTTAATGCAATTACAGCCTCTTTAATTTCACCTAATTTTATCCGATTAAATAATTCAGGGATTTTAATATCTGATGGCCCTACACCATCTACCGGAGATATAACTCCCCCGAGCACATGGAACAAACCATGATATTGGCCCGTATTCTCTATGGCGATAACGTCCTGAAAATCTTTGACAATACATACCATAGAGGAATCTTTAGATGGGGAAATGCAAACATTACATAACTCTGAATCACTCAAATTATAACACTGATTACAAAACTTAATTTGTGATCTCATTTTTTGGAGTGCGTTATTAAGTTCAAGGGTATCTCCTTCTGGTCTTTTTAATAAGAATAAAGCCATTCTTAACGCACTTTTCTGACCAATTCCAGGGAATCGAGATAGTTGTTCAACGGCCTTGTTTATTAAATTAGATGATGTTCCGCTCATATACTACTATAAAGCAAAGTTAAAAGTTGCAATCAATGTTACAACTAATTGGGGAATCATGTGTTTAACTTGTACTAAACTGTAATACAGTGGAGAATCATATTAATCTCAATCATCAAATTAATGTTCGTGTATCTCCAAAACATGAAAAAAACAAGCTTGTGCCTGGAGCTAAGCATGTATTCAGTTATAGCGTAACTATTTTAAATAATAGTATTGAGGAAATACAACTTACTCGTCGACATTGGTTTATCACGGATGGAGTGCTAGGCATTAGAGAAGTAGAAGGCGAAGGAGTTATTGGAGAGAAGCCTATCATACTACCTGGATGTTCATTTACATACGAGTCATGGTGCCCAATTGCAGAGAATTATGGAAGTATGAGTGGGTATTTCACTTTCATAATACTAAGAACTGGAGAAACTGGATACGCCAATATTGACACATTTCTATTAATACCTCAAGAATGTTTAAATTAATAGGCATACTCTTTAACTAAGAAGACTAAAAGCTATTCCGATAATTCCAATAATCCAACAATAGTATGCGAAATAGGAAAGCTTACTTTTTTTAACAATTGCGATCATCCATTTACAAGCAAATACCCCCGCAATCAAAGCAGATAAAAATCCGGCTATTAAGGGGATATCGATAATGAATGATGATGGCTGAGCTAGACCCTGATTTGAAAAATCTAAAATTTCTTTGGCCATTGCTCCAAAAATTAATGGCAATACCATCAGAAAACTAAATCGAGCAGCTTTCTCTCTTTGTATGCCCAATAAAACCGCAATAGCTATGGTACTTCCACTTCTACTAATTCCAGGTAAAATAGCTACAGCTTGAGTTATCCCTAATAAAATGGCACTATTCATATTGATATCTTTGGTTTGGGTTAAAAGTCTATCCGAGACATATAATAAAAAACCAGTTAAAAGAAGCATGATACTGACTAGTGTAACATTCCCACTATATAAGCCATCAATTTTATCCTTTAGAAGAACCCCTACTGCCGCTGCAGGCAACATAGAAATTAGTATTAATAATGAAAATTTCGTTTCTGGGTTCCATTTAAATTTGAATATTCCACTTAAAATAGAAATGATGTCATTTCTGAAAACAACAATTGTGCTCAAAGCAGTAGCAAAGTGAAGTATAACAGTAAATAGAAGACCAGCTTCACTTTCGTGAATGTTAAAAATAGCTTTACCCAGTTCTATATGACCGCTACTACTTACGGGTAAAAATTCCGTGAGCCCTTGCACTAACCCTAAAACAATGGACTCCCACAGGCTCATTATTTCTGAGTAGGTTTTTTCATTATTGCAAAAATTTCAATAATAAACCCAATAATAACTACTACTGGGGCCAAAGTTATTTTTCTAAAGTCATAGATATCTTCTTTGCCATACATGAGTACAAAGCCAGTAATAATAACGAGCAATCCAATCAACATCCAGAGGTAGTTTGATTTTCCAAAAACAAATTGATTGGTAGGTATTTTTGTCTCTTTATTCATTTTCTTTATATCAGCCATACTATAAGTATTGAATTGTTGTCATCAATTATGAGTTACGCAAAAATAACATCAAATTGTATCGATTCCACTTTTCTACTTAAAATCTATTAAATGCTGTTGGTTCTAGTACTTTTGTGCTTTGCAAAAAATTGAATGAGTTCGTATAATTTTCAATCCATTGAAAAAAAATGGCAAACAAAATGGGCAGATGCTAAAGTTTATCGCACTGAAATCAATCTATCAAAACCTAAATTTTACGCATTAGATATGTTTCCATACCCCAGTGGGGCTGGATTACATGTGGGACATCCTCTAGGTTATATTGCAAGTGATATTGTAAGTAGATACAAAAGGCTAAACGGATTTAATGTTCTTCATCCCATGGGGTTTGATGCTTTTGGCCTTCCTGCTGAACAATATGCTATTCAAACTGGGCAACACCCCAAAGTGACAACTGAAAAAAATCTTGTTAAATATAAAGAGCAGCTCAATAGAATTGGGTTTTCATTTGATTGGGAAAGAGAAATAAGAACTTCTGACCCCTCCTATTACCAATGGACTCAGTGGATATTTATTCAACTATTTGAATCCTGGTACAACGAGAAATCCAAAAAAGCTGAGAGTATAAACTCGCTGATTTCAATTTTTGAAATTGAAGGAAACATCAACCTCATTCATCATGGTGATGAACCATCAAAATTCACAGCCGAGGAGTGGGAACAAAAAAATACACAAGAACAAGAGCAAATCTTACAGAGCTACCGATTAGCTTATCAAAAAGAAACTACCGTTAATTGGTGTGAAAAATTAGGCACTGTTTTAGCCAATGACGAAATAAAAGATGGCCTCTCTGAACGTGGTGGGTACCCCGTCACTCAAAAGATGATGAGGCAATGGTATTTAAGAATCACCGCTTATGCAGATCGATTACTGTCCGGACTAAATCATATTGATTGGAGCGATAGTATCAAAGAAACACAGCGAAACTGGATTGGTAAAAGTATAGGAGCTAAACTTTCTTTTTCAATCAAAAATTCTACAAAATATGTAGAAGTTTTCACCACCCGACCCGACACTATTTTTGGTAGTACTTTTATGGTTTTAGCGCCTGATCATCCTCTAGTCGGAACTATTACAACAACTGAACAAAAAACAGAAATAGAATCTTACACTATTACTGCAAATAATAAAAGTGAACTTGAGCGCAAAAAAGACAAATCAGTAAGTGGGGTATTTACTGGTGCATTCGCACTGCATCCATTTACACAAAGAGAACTCCCCATATATATTTCAGAGTATGTATTAAGTGGATATGGCACAGGAGCTATAATGGCTGTCCCAGCTCACGATGAAAGGGACCATGCCTTTGCTAAAAAATTTGGATTAGATATAATACAAGTAATTTCTTCCCCAGATGGAGATATTGATGTTCAAGAAAACAGCTATAGTGCCTCTGATGGAATACTCATTCATAGTGAAAATTTCGATAGGTTATCCATTTCTGATGGTAAAAAAGCAATTATCCAGTTGGCAGAGGAACGTGGATTTGGCAAAGCAGAAATCCAATACAAACTTCGGGACGCTGGTTTCAGTAGGCAACGATACTGGGGCGAACCCTTCCCTATAATTTATCAAAACGGTGTTCCAATTATAGACCATAATCTCCCTGTAGAATTGCCAAATGTAGAACAATATACCCCAACAGGAAATGGTGAAAGTCCATTGGCCAATAATACCCAATGGCTAAATACATCAAAGGGTAGAAGAGAGACTGACACTATGCCTGGATATGCTGGAAGTAGCTGGTATTTTCTACGTTTCATGGATCCTCTAAATCGTTCAGAATTTGCTAGTCAAGAAGCATTAAATTATTGGAATCAAGTTGATTTATACATTGGTGGCACAGAACATGCTACCGGTCATTTGTTATACAGTCGGTTTTGGACTAAATTTTTATTTGACCGCGGTTTTATTTCTTTCGATGAACCCTTCAAAAAATTAGTTAATCAAGGAATGATTCAAGGCGAAAGCCAGCTCATAAATTTGGGAAACAGAGAAATGCATGTTCCCTTAGAATTTGTTTCCAAACAGGGGACCATAACAAAATCTGATTTTTTAGAATTACAAACAAAAGATCATCGATTTTCGGATATAAATGCTGATATTCTATTTGCAAAAAATGACTTCATTAAGCTCAGAACTCAAGTAGAAAAAATGTCGAAGTCAAAGTTTAATGTAGTGAATCCAGATCTTATATGTGAGCAATACGGTGCTGATACTTTACGACTATATGAAATGTTTCTAGGACCACTTCAAGATAGCAAACCATGGAGCACGAAAGGAATTGATGGCACTCATCGATTCTTGAAAAAATTATGGGCATTATTTTATGATGAAGATGGTAACTCACAATGGAGATCAGAAGAACCTACCAAAGATTCACTTAAGACTCTTCATAAAACTATACAAAAAATAACTGAAGATATTGCGACCTTTTCTTTAAATACATCGGTATCTCAATTTATGATTTGTATAAATGAACTTTCAGCTCAACAATGCCGATCACTTCAGGTATTGAAAGAAGTGATAATTCTTTTAAATCCATTTGCACCCCATATAACTGAGGAACTTTGGAGTGCTACAGGTCAAATTGGATTTATTTGTGATGCTAAATGGCCCGAGTTTAACTCTAGTTTTACGCAAGAAGAGAATAAAAATTACCCCATCTCTATAAACGGTAAAACGCGTACGAATATGGAGTTTCCTTTAACCATGAGCAAAGACGAAATTGAGCAAAATGTCTTGCAAAATGAAATTGTGAAAAAATGGCTTGATGGGAGTAACCCAAAAAAAGTCATTGTTGTTCCGGGACGAATTGTAAATATTGTTTTATAACATTTGATTAAGTAAAATTTAGTTTATTACCTTCGAAATCTAAAATACCACGCATATGAATACATGGATAAATATCCCTAAAAACTCAGACTTTACCCTACATAATTTACCCTACGGTATCTTTATAAGGGATGGAAGACCCACTCCAGGTATTGCTATAGGTGATCAAATCATTGATCTCCATGCAACATCTAAAATTGGTCTTCTGCATCAATTAGGTTTTGATGTAACTGTATTTGAATCAAACGTTTTAAATGAGTTTATTGGTTGTGGTAAAAATGCTTGGTCCTCTCTCAGGCAATATATCACTGCCGAGCTTATTTGTGAGGGTGATTTATTTAAAAATCGTGAAAAAATACTCGTAGATAGGTTTGATGTACAAATGTGCTTACCTATTCAAATTGGTGATTATACTGATTTTTATAGCAGTATTGAACATGCTACTAATTTAGGAAAACTATTTAGACCCAATAGTGAGCCATTATTACCCAATTGGAGACATATTCCTGTAGGATATCATGGAAGAGCAAGTAGTATTGTAATTAGTGGGACACCTATAAAAAGACCACAAGGGCAAATGAAGCCACCTACATCAGATTTTCCTGTTTTTGGTAAGTCAAAGCGACTCGACATCGAGTTAGAAATGGCTTTTATCATTGGTAAACCTACCCAATTGGGCGACACTATTCCCATTGATGAGGCAGAAGACCATATCTTTGGTAAAGTTATTTTTAACGACTGGAGTGCTCGAGATATACAAGGATGGGAGTATGTTCCTCTTGGTCCCTTTTTAGGAAAAAACTTTGCTAGTACTATTTCCCCATGGATTGTTACCATGGAGGCACTTGAACCATTCCGTTGCCAAAGTATTGAGCAAAATCCTCCAGTACTTCCTTACTTACAATATACAGGAAATAAGAATTTTGATATTAATCTTGAGGTTGGAATTTCTCCAAATAATGATGAAGAAACCATCATTTGTAATAGTAATTTTAAGTTCATGTATTGGAATATGGCTCAGCAATTAACCCATCACACCGTCAACGGCTGCAACGTCAATATTGGAGATGTAATGGCCAGTGGAACTATATCTGGGAGAGACGCTAACAGTTACGGCAGTTTAATAGAAATAAGCCAAGGGGGAAAAGAACCTATCCCACTTAAAAACAATCAAACTAGAACATTTTTAGAAGACGGTGATACTATATCCATACGAGCTTGGTGTCAAAAGGATGATATCAGAATAGGGTTTGGAGAATGTAAGGGCACTATTCTGCCTTGATTTATTTCTGAACAATACGTGTACGCTGTTTTGACCTTATTTTTTTTGACTTCCCCGTATTTTCTTCTACTATTTTCTTATTCGGATTTTCCTTAATGGGTTTAGGTCTTGCTTCTTGAACTGATAATTTTCGTTTATAAAACAACTTATTGTTTAAACGAATAATAGCTTTCTGTCCTTCATAATCACTCCCCATTTTAACAAACCCATATCCTAGTGAATCCCCCGTTTCCTGATTAGTAAGTATTTTAAGTGACTTTACTTTTCCTAATTTCTCGAAAATATGTCGTAATTCGGATTCGTCAATTTTAAAATCAATATTTGAAATAAATAAATTCATAGTCTTTTAATGGTATATCATTCTCAGTCTAATATCAAAAAAACAATAATTTTAATGATACCACAAAACTACAGAATTCAAGATAAATGACGAAACCAACTGGTTGATTATTTTTGTTCTTTAGATATGCAAAAGATAGCCAACTACATTAATGGGAAACTTGTAGAACCCCATTCCGGAAAATATATAGACAATTATAATCCTGCCACTGGCCAAGTATATGCATTCATTCCTGACTCTAACTCACAGGATGTTTCACAGGCTATATCCAGTGCAAAAAAAGCCTTCCCTAGATGGGCAGCACTTCAAAATTCAGAACGTGCTAAATGGCTTGAAAAAATATCAGAAGGGATCCATACTAAGCTTGAAATGTTGGCCAAAGCAGAATCTATAGACAACGGCAAACCCTTATCTCTGGCTAAAGCAGTAGATATTCCGCGTGCCCGCGATAATTTTAAGTTTTACGCTTCTGCCATTATGCATTTTGCATCTGAGAGTCATCACACTCAAGAGGGAATGCTAAATTTTACCTTGAGAAAACCAATTGGTGTGGCTGCATGTATTTCTCCATGGAACCTCCCATTATATTTATTCTCATGGAAAATTGCTCCTGCTTTGGCTGCAGGGAATACCGTCGTCGCCAAACCTTCAGAAATTACACCTATGACCGCCTACTTACTGTCTGAAATATGTGTAGAAATTGGGTTGCCAGCGGGTGTATTGAATATCGTACATGGGTTGGGTGCAACCACAGGCAATGAAATTATTTCTAGCCATGAAATTGATTTGGTATCTTTCACAGGAGGAACGGCTACAGGAGCTCATATCGCAAAAATTATTGCTCCAAAATTTAAGAAGATGAGTTTAGAGTTGGGTGGCAAAAACCCCAACATCATTTTTAATGACTGTGATTTTGAAGCTGCCATTAAAACCTCACTAAACAGCTCTTTTGCAAATCAGGGGCAAATATGTTTGTGTGGTTCTCGAATTTTGGTGCAACGAGGAATTTATGAAAAATTCAAAACCGAATTTGTTAATCAAGTAAGTCAAATGAAAGTAGGTGATCCAATGAATGATCAGTCTCGTTTAGGAGCTATCGTAAGCCAATCGCATTTCCAAAAAATACTGAGTTACATTGACCTTGCCCAACAAGAAGGAGGCACTATCCTTACTGGGGGGAAAAGAGTACAACCCACCGGAGAATGCAAGGATGGTTGGTTCATTGAACCAACCGTAATAGAGGGCTTGGATCAGCAATGCCGAACCAATCAAGAAGAGATTTTTGGACCCGTAGTCACTATTCAGCCTTTTGATACTGAAGAAGAAGCCGTTGCACTTGCCAACTCCAATGAATATGGACTGGCAGCTACCGTTTGGACTACTGATTTAAATAAAGCACACCGATGTGCCGAACATATCAAGAGTGGTATCATATGGATCAACTGTTGGTTGCAGCGTGATCTAAGAACACCCTTTGGAGGAATGAAAAACAGTGGAGTAGGACGTGAAGGTGGATGGGAAGCACTCCGATTCTTTACAGAACCCAAGAATGTTTGTATAAAATACTAGAAATAGAAAATCGTCTTTGGTACTAGTTTTTACTATTAATTATTGGTCATTAATCCCTCTAAAAACAAAAGAACACTATTAAAATTAAACAAAATAGTCAATTAAATTCGGCTTTAAAATCAATAACTGACTGATATGCGATTTTATGAATATGAAAAATATCATAAAAAAGGGTGATATCTATCAGATATCACCCTTTTTGAAAACTTAAAAGTTATACTATTAGTTCAAGATAAAACCAATTCTGAATCCTGGAGCCATTCCTTCTCCATAACCAAAGTTAGATCCTCCTAAACTAGTACTTGTAGATGTCGAACCTCCTGAAGTTACACTTACCGTCCCATCTTTTTCATTATCACTTGCTAGACCCCATCCAAGTTCAGCACCTAGATAGAATGATTCTGTCACCCAGTAGTCAGCACCTAATGATAAAGTTAGACTGATCATACTTCCACCAGTTTCAACTTCTGCACTTAGACCTTTAACATAAGACGATCCATCAGAATCTGTCCACGTTTCATCATCACTGTAAGTCATAAAACCTAATGATGCTGCCGCAAATGGCGAAAATTTGGCATTACCACCCCAGTGTTTTTCAATACCTGCAGCAATCCCTAATCCTGAACTTTTGATTTCTTGAGAACCAGTACTACCTGTCCCATCTGCATTTTCTGAATAGTTGTTTGTTTGCTTATCTCCCATAAGCGACACATCGCCTCTCAATACCATATCATCTGCCAGAAAATATCTGAAACGTAAAGCTGGTAATGAAAAAGAGTTATCCCAGTTTGAGATACTAAAATTAGCTTCAGTAAGTAAATTCCCCTCTGAAGGTTTCTGAGCAAAAGATGTAAATCCAAATGCTAATGCAATTAATAATAAAAATGTTTTTTTCATGTTTTTAATTTTTAATGTTAAACTTCTTCAAATTTGAATATTTAAGTACTTAGCTCACTACATCCTATTCTGATTGTATCCACAGCAAGATTTATTGTGTACATAATCATAAACAGAAATATAACAAACAAAGGGGGCAATTGCCCCCTTTGTTTGTTATACCGTTAACGATTAATTAATAGTCGTCTTCGAGAAAACCGGTTCTTCGATGACCAGCCATTTCATATTCCGTGCCTGGATCATCACTAAATACCGCTTTTATATAAATACTATCCGTAACAACACCCGACTTTGACCTTCCGGCATCATTAATTACCTTTCCTTCCAAAACTTCCATAGTATGGTAGCCTTCAAAAGTAGAAGTAATAGAATCATACGGCTCAGCTATATCAGCAGTGTCGTAACTGTATATAGGAGCTACTATATTATCCCCCATTCCAGCAAAAGAATTTGAACTTGGAGATGCAGATATTTTTGCCTTTACAGGCCAGATATGCTCTAAATCATCTACCCATATCTGTGAACCATCTGCTGCAGATGTATTGTATGTAGCTATTTTTTCGTGACCAAGTACAACCATACCGTCCACTGATGTCTCAACATACCATTCCCCTGAAAGTTCACTACCTGGGATAAGTTCATTCTCATATTCATCTTGGCATGAAGCTATAGCTAAGCCAATTATTAAGATTAATGTGATTTTATACAATTTCATAATTATAATATTAGTGGTTAAATTTCGACTTGAGTTAAAAGGACTTCAAAAGTATATCCAACATCCCATACAGAAGTCATGTTGATGGTTTTGGCATTTGCATCAACAGTCATGTTTGCGATATTGATTGCCCATGGCCATCCTGCATATGTTACACTTGTGGGTGAAAATGTAAAATCGTTAGCAGAAATATCATTGGCCTCAAAAGTAGCCGGAGCGTTAAATGTTTCTCCATATCCTACACCATTTTCATAATAACTCCCAATAGCGCATGACATGCCATATGAACCATCATCATTTTTATAGATGATAACATACCCTAAATCGCTAAATTTAGGTGCCCCATTACGAACAATTGTAGACTTATAAAGTCCAGAGATATCATTTACTAAATCTCCAGTCTCAACCACATATACCGTTCTTCCTGACATCCCATCATAACCATCTTTGTTGGTCGCTGTGTATACCAAATCATATCGATCTGGTCTATTCTCATCTACAGCATCATATCCGCGATAAGCACCTTTTCCTGATGTTACAACATTAATTTCATTACCATCTTCAGTTGCAACAACTCCTGGATCTTCAAATGCAGTTCCTTTAGGAAGAAAAATCGGATTATCTCCATCAACAGTTATGATTGGATAATTAGTTACTGAAGCTAATCCTTCAGATGTTTTCTCTTTTTCACAAGAGGAAAATATAAGAGCAATAAGTGCTAATAAGATTATATTTATTTTTTTCATGATTTTTAATTTTATGTGTTTTATTTTTTATCCCACCATACTTTGGTATAGATGTTAGATACTTGAGTAACTCCTGAACTGTTTCTTGAAATTTCTACATCAGGAATAAATAATCGTTTTGGTAACTTTCCTTCAGGTAAAGTAGAGGCAAATGATGTGGTTAACTCACCAACACCACCCTCTGTTCCTTTTGGAGCACTACTAAGTGGGGGGTAATGAGTTCTATTCATTTCAAAGAACCCTTCTAGGTTATTGACATTAGCCATAGCGACCCACTTTTGCATCATTATTTGACCTATATCTGTTTCTACATCACCCGTTGCAGTATATTCATATACCCCACCTGGTTGATACATAGATTCAGCTCCAGAAATACCATGCAATAGCATAGAATTAGTAATACCAGACTCATAAGCCGCTTGAGCATTAGCTCCAGCATTATACCTTACTTCAGCTTCTGCAATTAAAAAATCTCTTTCTGCTAAAGTCATTAAAAATACTGGACTAGTTGGCCCAATATTGGGAACAGATAGATCGGTACCTTTAACGTCTAAATTGTCATAATCTCCTTGAGCATGGCCTTTTTGTCCGCCAGCAGAAGATTCATTATAAATCGCATCTAATCGGGGATCTTCATTAGCCTCAAGATAACCAAATAATGTATTTGATGCACGTTGATTTACCCCAGAGAGGAAATCGTATTGCACATCATAAAATGGATTTCTCTTACCAGATTCGTCTCCAAACTGAGTAACAGCTGCATCTTGTGTTATAAACTGACCTTCAGATAATAATGCTTGAACTGCTGTTGGGTTTGCCATTGAAGTATAAGACATACGCATATACATTTTCAATTTAAGCGTATTACCAAAAGCAACCCATTGATCTAAATCACCTCCAAAGATTAAATCGCGATCTCCAGGTTCCATACCCGAATCGTCTGCATCTTGATAACGAGTGATCGCCTCATCTATTCGCTCAAGAAGAACTGGATAAATATCACTTCCATTATCAAATTTTGGATTCAGAGTACCATCTGAAACACCTTTTAATGCTTCAAAAAATGGGATATCATCATACAAGTCCGCAAGCATCTGAAAAGTGTAAGCTTGCATTAATGTTGCGATTAGATAATATCCATGATCACCAGTGACGGTCGACTTAGAACGAATTATCTCTAAATCATTTAATCCCCCCGCATAGGCTTCAGACCATTCTCTATCAAAGAAATCTGTGGTAAGGTTATAGGCTTCCATTTTTTTATACTGACTAGCTGTAGGGCTTTGCGTATAATATTGTGACCAAAATCCTCCTAAATTGAAATAGGAATTTCCCATGGTAACTGCTACAGAAGTTTGTGCTGCAGGTAAAATAAAATCTACAGTCACATCTTGAGGATTATTCGGATCTGTATTCACATCCAAATATTTCTCACATCCAAAGAAAGTAAATGTGAAAATTCCTGCTAATATATAATTACTTATTTTTTTCATTTTCTAATTTTTAAAAGTTGAATTTAAGTGAAAAACCAAACGTACGTGCCGTAGGATTAGCTACAAATTCGCCAAACTCTGCTTGGTTACCGTTTCCAAAAGTAGTAACCTCTGGATCAATAAATTGATTTTCAACAGGGGTCCATAATAGTAAGTTTCTTCCAATTAAACTTACAGAAGCTCCTGCAAAAGGAGTTTTTTCTACCATTGAATTTGGAAGTCTATATGTAATATTAACTTCTCTTAATTTGGTATATGATTTGTCTAGTACAAACTGTCTATCTCTGGCATCTGCTGTATGATATTCATGCATTACACCTGGAGCAACTGGAGTAGAATTCTCTACATACACTGGATCTCCATTTTCATCAACACCGTCTTCAATAACAGAATTAGGTACAACAAATGGCTTTCTATCATTATATGTCGTTGTAATTGCGTGTCCAGTCCAGCTTAACATGCTTTTTGTATTTGAATACATTAAACCACCTTGGCGTATATCTAGTAATATTCCTAAGCTGAATTGCTTGTAGCTGAATGTATTTTTAATCCCCATGATAAAGTCTCTTTGAGAATTACCATAGATTTCTTTTTCATCACCGGCAACTGGCACACCACTTTCATCCACAATAATTTTTCCATCTGGTGAATACTTGTAGGTATTCCCTTCAAAAACACCAATAGGCATCCCTTGCATAGCGTAATATCCAGTGGTAGATAAACCTCCTAATGAAACCTGATCCAAAGCATCATCTAAATCAAGAACTTCATTTTTGTTTTTGGTGTAATTACCAGATATCGTCCAATTAAAGCCATTTTCTTTTCTGAGTACTTTGTATGAAAGAGCAAGCTCTACACCTTTATTTTCAACAGTTGCAGCATTTGCGAAAAAGTTACTACTACCGCTTCCAGGAGAAACAGGCACTTGTAAAATTTGACCTTCAGTAACTCGATTGTAGTAGGTGAATTCTAAACCTAATCGATTGTCTAAAAATAAAAGGTCCGTACCTATTTCTAATTCTTTGGTAATCTCAGGCTGCAAATCTGGGTTCTTAATACGGTTGCCCGCAGTAAAAGCGTTCGTACCTGTAGCCAATGGATAAGAAAGATTTCTAAATGGCATCGAATGACTAGCTTGAGTATAAATAGAATTAATAACATATATAGGAGCATCATTACCTGAAGCACCGTAACCAATTCTAAATTTACCCATACCCATCCAAGATGGCAATCCAGTCACAACATCGGTAAAAACGAAACTTAAATTAGCCGCTGGATAAAAAAATGAATTATTTTCTTTGGGCAATGTAGATGACCAGTCATTTCTGGCACTAACATTTAAATATAAGAAATCTTTGTATGATGCTGAAGCAACACCATATAATCCAGCTAATCTTCTAATGTTGTCACTACGATCAACAGCGGGTGTACTTGGACTATTTGACAAATTATAAAATCCAGCAATATCTAAAGCAGAAACAGAAGAGGATAAACTTGTACTGCTTCTCTCGTTCAGATTAAAACCACCAATCACATCTAAATTAATTAATTTATTAATGTCTTTGTTCCATAAGAGCTTAAAATCATGATTGAACTGCTGATTCCCAATTGTTTGTTCAGAAACGAAACCATCATTTTTAACACTTTCATTGGGACCAACTGGCTTAGCTATTGCTTCATACCTACTGATGTCATGATTTTCTATATCATAACCAAAAGAGTATACTCCTTTTAGGTCACCAATAATATCCATCTTAGCGTTTAATCCTCCAAAAAATTTATTAGAAGAAAAGTCATTTTTGTTTTCATATAATGCCCAATATGGATTAGTCACACCATATGGCGTAAAATAATCATCGATATTATAAAATCGGTCATTGTAATTTTCCATATCAACAATACTCATGTTTCTGGGGATATCGAGTATATTTCTGTATACCGAATTTTCTTGTTGACCTGAAGGAACGAATTGGCTATTTGTCATCGCTAAGTTGATGGAACCATCTACCGTTAGTTTACCAAAATTTTGACTCCCTCTAAATGCAACCGTATTTCTGGTGTATTGATCTGCATCCGTTGGCATAATACCATCTTGAGATACATTAGAATATGACGCATAAAAACTATTATTCTCACTACCGCCATTAACACCGATATGTGTTCTATAATTTGTACCTAATTCAAAGAAATCTCGAACATTATCTTCAAGTGGCGCATACGGAGCTAAGAGTTGAGAATTATCCACTTCTCTACCAAAAACTCTTTTCTTACCATCCATAATTGGACCCCATGAACCATTCTCGTCTAACCAGTGATTGCCACTCCAACCTTGACCGTATGTATTTTGAAGATTAGGTAAGCGAAGAGGTGTACTATAGGTTGCATCAAATCCAACATCTATACCAATGGCTTTTTTACCTTTGGAAGATTTTGAACCTTTTTTGGTTGTAATCATCACCACACCGTTAGCTGCTCTAGATCCATACAATGCTGATGCCGATGAACCTTTTAATATTTGAATATTTTCAATATCATCTGGATTAACAGCATTTAAACCATTACCAAAGTCAAATCCACCATTTAGACTTGTACTTCCAACTGAACTGTTTGTCATTGGAACTCCATCAATAACTATCAAAGGTTGATTTCCTTGAGAAATAGACTGAACACCACGAATAACAATTCTACTCGAAGCTCCTGGATTTGAAGAAGCTGAATTGATTGTAACACCCGCTACTTTACCTTGCATACCATTAAGCACAGATCGATCTCCTCCTTCTGTAATCTCTTTAGCATCTACAGAACTTAAGGCATATCCAACACTTCTTGAAGCCCGTTTTACTCCTGCAGCTGTAACAACCACCTCTGAGAGTGATTCATCACTACTCAATTTGACAGTTAGCGTAGTTTGATTACCTACTTTAATGGTTTGGGAAGCAAATCCTACATAACTCACCTCCAATTGAATGTCAGATGATGAAGATGTGATACTAAAGCTGCCATCTTCTCCCGTGACCGTTCCATTTTTAGTCCCTTTTTCTTTAACCACAGCACCCATTACAGGCTGTGATTTTTCATCTATAACCTTACCCGTTACAGATCTAGATTGAGCATGTAAGGATGGTGTAAACAACGACACCAAACAAATAGATACCCAAAATTTTAAGTAATTTTTTTTTCATAAGTGTAAAATTTATTTGTTAAAAATTAGTGTAATTATACAATTTTTTGGCATAAAAAAATAATTATAATTTTTTTTTCAACAGAAAATATTTTTAAGAAATAAAAATAGACACTTTAATTAATCAAGGAAAGAAATCGATTTAATCCTAAAAATTTGACAATCAAGAGTAAATTCAATCATCCCATTATATTTGTGATTACAAATGGATTTCCAATATAATACACAACAAGAACACATAAGACTAACTGAATACGGTAGAGGGGTTCAAGAGATGATTGAACATGTAAAATCTGAAGAAGATCGAAACAAAAGAACCATTCTTGCACATACCGTTTTTCAAGTGATGGTCAACCTAAATCCAGAAATTAAAAATCAGAGTAATTATCAGCAAACTGTTTGGGATCATATGTATGAAATTGCAAACTACGAACTTGATGTAGACCATGATTTTAATATCCCCATACCCGGCATCAAAAATACAAACCCAGATCCCGTGGCATATAAAGGTGTCCTTAGTAAGTATCGCTACTATGGTCGTAACCTATTAGAAATGATTGAAGGCGCAGGAAGCATGGAAAATGGTGATCTAAAGACTATGTACATTAATTACATTGCTTCATTCATGGTAAACTCCTCCAAAAATTGGAATGATGAAGCTTTAACTCCTCAACAAATTGTTCAACATCTTGCGGATTTATCCAACGGCAAATTACAAATTGACCCCAATACTCTTGATATTCATCTGGATACAAGAATAAAACGCCCCCAGCATTCAAATAGAAGTTCTAAAAAGAAGAAAAATTTTAATCCGAAATACAAAAAAAAATAAATGGGTACATTCAAAATTGAAGGAGGACATCAACTAAAAGGCACATTGACCCCTCAAGGAGCAAAAAATGAGGCCTTACAAATTCTAGCAGCTGTTCTTTTGTCTCCAAAAAAAATCATACTAAAAAATATCCCTGAAATACGAGACATCCTCAAAATGATCGAACTTCTTAAGGGATTAGGTGTCACTGTTGCAAAACTTGCAAAAGGGGAATACTCTTTTCAAGCAGATCAGATAAACTTAGATTATTTTCATACCGAAGAATTCCGAACAAAAGGTGCGGCTATTCGAGGATCCATCATGATTATTGGACCTCTTTTGGCTCGATTTGGTATTGGCTTTATTCCAAGTCCTGGTGGAGATAAAATTGGAAGAAGAAGATTAGATACTCATTTTATTGGTTTTGAAAACTTAGGTGCTGAATTTACATATCATAAAGATTCCGGATTTTATAAAGTTGAAGCTAAAAAGTTGAAAGGGAGCTATATGCTTTTAGAGGAAGCCTCTGTGACAGGAACAGCAAATATACTCATGGCTGCCTCAATGGCTGAGGGTACAACAACCATATATAATGCTGCGTGCGAACCCTATCTCCAGCAGTTATGCAAAATGATCAACTCTATGGGTGGTAAGATATCAGGTATAGGTAGTAATCTGCTGACTGTTGAAGGTGTTAGTGAACTTGAAGGTTGCGAACATACTATTCTCCCTGATATGATTGAGATTGGCTCGTTTATTTCATTGGCAGCCCTTACTCAATCTGAGATAACCATTGAAAATTGCCGAGTAGATCAGTTAGGCATAATTCCAAACGTTTTTAAAAAACTAGGCGTACAATTTGATATAATTGACGATAATATTGTCATTCCTGAAAATAAACATTATGAAATAGACAGCTTTATTGATGGCAGCATGATGACCATATCTGACGCGACATGGCCAGGATTGTCCCCAGATTTATTAAGTGTTATTCTCGTTATGTGTACGCAAGCAAAAGGCAATGTACTTATCCATCAAAAAATGTTTGAAAGTAGACTGTTCTTTGTAGATAATCTCATTGACATGGGTGCTCAAATTATTTTGTGTGACCCACATCGAGCAACAGTAATGGGGTTAGATAGAAGGATTCCACTCAAAGCTTCTACCATGGCATCCCCAGATATTAGAGCAGGGGTTTCTTTATTGATTGCTGCCATGTCGGCTCAAGGCACTAGTACAATACATAATATTGAGCAAATTGATCGAGGATACCAAGATATTGAACACCGGCTTAATGCCATAGGTGCCAAGATTACAAGGCTTTAAAACAAATCATTGGTGAACGTGTTTTAAAATCAAATCACACAGGCATGTGTCATAATGACACTTTATAATATGGCAACAATTTTGCTATCTATCATATAGACAATAATCATCCAAACACGATGTCAGAAAAGAATAATTCAAATCCAGAACAAGAGGAAATTCAAAACGAAGAGGTTTCCCAAAATTCAGAAAATAAAATTAAGGAGGAAGTTAAAGAACCAACTCCAGAAGAAAAAATCAATGAATTAAATGATAAATATCTAAGGTTATATTCTGAATTTGACAATTATCGTAAGCGTACATCAAAAGAACGTATCGAGCTATTTAAGACTGCAGGACAAGATATTCTGTCCGATTTATTACCCGTACTTGATGATTTTGAACGGGCAATTCAAATGGACACTTCAGAAAACAATACAAAAGATCAGACAGGAATACAGTTAATATTTAACAAGTTTAAACATATATTAGAAAGTAAAGGTCTAAAACACTTTAAATCTTTAGAAACTGATTTTGATCCAGAATTTCACGAAGCAATTACTAAGATCCCAGCACCCAGTAAAAAATTAAAAGGCAAAGTGGTAGATGAAATTGAAAAAGGGTATATGCTTGATGAAAAAGTAATCAGATTTGCAAAAGTTGTAGTAGGAGAATAATATGTCCAAAAGAGATTATTACGATATACTTGAAGTATCCAAGAGTTCAACTGCCGATGAAATAAAAAAAGCTTACCGTAAAAAAGCAATTAAATATCATCCTGATAAAAACCCAGACAATAAAGAAGCGGAAGAAAAATTCAAAGAGGCTGCTGAGGCCTATGAAGTATTAAGTAATCCCGAAAAGAAGCAACGCTATGATCAATTTGGGCACGCTGGCGTAGATGGTCAAGCTGGCTTTGGTGGAGGTGGAATGAATATGGATGACATATTTAGTCACTTTGGTGATATTTTTGGTGGAGGATCTGGTGGCGGAAGTCCTTTCGAGAGTTTTTTTAGCGGAGGGCGAAACAGCAGGACACGTCAAGCTGTAGGATCAAATATTAGAATAAAACTTAAACTTACACTAGAAGACGTAACTAAAGGTGTCGAGAAAAAAATTAAATATAAGAAAAAAGTTGTTGCTTCTGGAGTAACCTTTGATTCATGTAATACATGTGGTGGAAGTGGATCTGTCACTCGAGTACAAAGTACTTTTTTGGGTCAAATGCAGACAAGTAGCCCCTGTCCAACATGTCAAGGTAATGGAAAGAAAATTAAGAATGTTCCTCCAGGTGCCGATCGAATGGGTCTTATTATTGAAGAAGTTACAACATCCATAGATATCCCTGCTGGTGTATCTGATGGTATGCAATTAAATGTTCAAGGTAGAGGGAATGAAATGCCTGGGGGGATAGCTGGTGACTTAATTGTTTTAATTGAAGAAATTAAACATGAAAATTTAGAGAGGGATGGGAATAACATTGTTTTTAACTTACATATTAGTTTTCCTCAAGCAGCTTTGGGATGTGACGTCGAAGTCCCTACCGTATCAGGTAAAGTTAGAATTAAAATTGAAGAAGGCACCCAGAGTGGTAAAGTACTTAGGCTTAGGGGTAAAGGAATCCCTGACGTAAATGGATACAAAACAGGGGATCAATTGGTATATATCAATGTTTATACTCCTAAGAAATTGAATAAAGAAGAAAAGGAAATGTTAAACCAGTTGTTAGAAGCTGAGAATTTTACTCCAGATCCAACCAAAGAAAAGGGCTTTTTTGACAAAATGAAAGACTTTTTTAATTAAATAGCGTATCGAGTAAATCGTCATTTACGCTATTGGCCAGAGTTATTTTCAATTTATCATTTCTAGCCATTTCCCTCTTGATAGCAAATTGAGCATTTTCGTTCCTTGCCCAACTCCTTCTAGCAATACCGTTATTTACGTCAAAATGAAGCATACTTTCTAATCCCTTACTTGCTGTAGATGAGCCATCCAAAATCAATCCAAAGCCACCGTTTATTACCTCTCCCCATCCTACTCCACCTCCATTGTGAATACTAACCCATGTAGCTCCTCTAAAACTATCACCAATTACATTATGAATTGCCATATCAGCCGTAAACTTACTTCCATCATAAATATTACTAGTTTCTCGGTATGGAGAATCTGTTCCACTAACATCATGATGATCTCGACCTAAAATAATAGGTCCACTTATGTCTCCAGAGGCAACTGCTTGATTAAAAGCTTCGGCTATTTTTATTCGACCTTCGCTATCTGCATATAATATTCTTGCTTTTGAGCCAACAACCATTTGATTTTTACCCGCTTCTTCAATCCAACGAATATTATCTTCCATTTGCTGTTGTATTTCTTTAGGAGAAGTTGATTGAATCTTGCGCATCACATTTGCTGCAATTTTATCTGTCATTTCTAAGTCTGACTCCAGGCCGCTAGCACACACCCATCGGAATGGTCCAAAACCATAATCAAAACACATGGGACCCAAAATGTCCTGAATATAACTAGGATATTTAAAATCAATCCCGTTATCTGCTAAAATATCAGCCCCTGCTCTACTACTCTCTAGTAAAAAAGCATTCCCATAATCAAAAAAATAAGTACCCATAGAAGTGTGTCTATTTACCGCAGATGCATGTCTTCTTAGTGATTCATATACCATTTCTTTGAATGCATCAGGATCATTAGCCATCATATGATTGCTTTCCTCAAAAGATAAGCCAACAGGGTAATATCCCCCAGCAAATGGATTGTGCAAGGAAGTCTGATCACTACCAACATGTATATAGATACCCTCATCCGCAAATCGCTCCCATATATCTACTACATTCCCAACATAAGCTATGCTTATTACCTCTTTGTTCATTTGAGCTCTTTTAGTTCGTATTACTAATGCGTCTATATCGTTGATTAATTCATCTACCCATCCTTGATTATGTCGTTTAAGTGCTGCATTTTGATTTACTTCAGCACACAATGTGATACAACCTGCAATATTACCCGCTTTGGGTTGAGCTCCACTCATGCCTCCTAGTCCAGCTGTTAAAAATATTTTACCTGCGGGTGTTTCACCCTTAGCTAATTTCATCCGAAAAGCATTCATAACTGTAATGGTAGTTCCATGAACAATCCCTTGCGGACCAATATACATATAACTACCTGCAGTCATTTGGCCATATTGTGTGACTCCAAGTGCATTATATTTTTCCCAGTCGTCCGGTTTACTGTAATTTGGGATCATCATACCATTGGTTACAACCACGCGAGGTGCCAAAAGGTGACTTGGAAATAATCCCATTGGATGACCGCTATACATATGTAACGTTTGCTCATCAGTCATCTCACTAAGATATTGCATCGTAAGAAGATATTGAGCCCAGTTTTGAAATACAGCACCATTACCACCGTATGTAATTAGCTCATTGGGATGCTGTGCAACAGCGGGATCTAAATTATTTTGAATCATTAGCATAATAGCTGCAGCCTGCATACTTTTAGCCGGATATTCAGAAATAGGTCTCGCATATATTTTATAATCTGGCTTGAATCTATACATATATATTCGACCAAATTCAATCAACTCTTGAGTAAACTCCTCAGCAAGCTCCAAATGCCATTCTTTAGGAAAATATCTAAGAGCGTTACGAACAGCTAGTTTTTTTTCCATTAAACTTAATACATCCTTTCTTTTTGGTGCTCTGTTAGACGTATCTTCTAACTTTTTCTTAGCAGGCAATTCCTTTGGAATACCTGCTAATATATAATCTTTGAAATTCACTTATTAATATAAAAGGCAAAGGTCTAATTTGTTTTAAAATAACAAAATGACTCTAATGAAAGATTGAGGTATGAATTACAATTAGTAATGAAACAGATATGGTATAATTTTCGTTTATTTGACTCCAGTATGCGATTATTCTATTTGTTTTTTCTATTTTTTATGTTGCTCCAATCCAGAGCCTATGCACAAAATATGAATTGGGAATATGAAGCAAATCATCAAGATGACATCACCACTATTGTCTTTAGTCCAGATGCAAAATATATAATCACTGGAAGTTGGGATGAATCCATCATCATCCAAAAAAATGATAGCACCCGCGAAATTATTCAACAAATACATAAGAACAGAGGAGCCGTAAAAAGTATTGCATTTAGCAGAGATGGATACCATATGCTTACGGGCGGGCAAGATGGCAAACTCAATGTATTTGAATTTGATGGATTAAAATCAAAACCAGTATCATTGGATACCACTTATGATGTAAATGCCTGTCAGATCAATCAACTATTATACGGCCCTAGCATGCGATCCATATATAGTGCTGGCGATGATGGACGTTTTATTGTTATTGATTTAATAAGAGATCGAATCATCCCTATTAAAACAACTAGACCCATTTCTGCTGCTGCAATAGCTATTGATCAAATGAGCTATTTCATTGCCCATGAAAACAAAACAGAAATACAACAATTGGATGTCATGGGACGAAAAATTAGAAGCTTTAATGGTCATCAAGATCAAATTACAGATATAGAAGTATCCGTTGATCGAAAGCATCTGATAACGAGCTCAAAAGATAAAACTGTTCGATTATGGAATATCAAAACAGGAAAGCAAATTCATCAATTCCAAGATCACAGCTGGACCGTAACTGACATTTCCTGTGATCCTATGGGTTTGTATTTGGTAAGTGGAAGTTTGGACGGTACCGTTCAACTTTATGATTTGAAAAATAAAAAACAACTACAGTCATATCATTTGACGGGATATAAAGTAAATGCTATATCCATTTCACCTGACTGTACTTCCATTTTGGCAGCTGCTCACCAAGAGGAGGATAATAAAAAAAGTGGCTATTTTATCTTACCTACCAATCTAAGTTATCATCCAGTTTTACTGCCTGAGAAGTATATACTTCAAAAAAAAATAAAAATCATAGAACCCAAACCGTTTAACATAAAATCAAAAATAAATATGGGGAGGAATACAATCCATGATGAGAATAATACAGCAGACAAGGCTTTTTCAAAACCAAAACCAAATGAGAAGGTTATTAAAAGAACTGATCAAATCGAGATAAGAATTGAAGAATAAAAATAAAATCCATGAACAAAGAAATATTAAATAGCAGTAAAGCTCCAGAGCCAGTAGGTGCCTATCCTCATGCCCGAAAATTTGGCAACTTACTCTTCCTAAGTGGTGTTGGCCCTCGTGAAAGAGGCACCAAAAAAATACCTGGTGTAGAACTATCAGAAGACGGATCTATCCTCAGTTACGATATTGAGATACAATGTAGATCTGTCTTTAATAATATTAAAAATATTTTAGAAGACTCCGGAAGTAGTTGGTCAAACATAATTGATGTAACTGTTTTTCTAACCAATATGAAAGATGATTTTAAAATATATAATCGTCTGTATGCTGAGTATTTTAAAGACAATCAACCTTGCCGTACAACCATAGAAATCAACTGTTTGCCTACACCTATAGCCATTGAATTAAAGGTGATTGCTACCATTTGATTATAGTTTTTCCATTGCTAAATCTATAGCCTTTTGTGTGGATGAATTGACTGGAACGACTGGGAGTCTAAATACATTTTTACAGATATTTAATTCACTCAAAACATATTTAATACCCCCAGGATTACCATCTTTGAAAATAGCTTGCATAACAGGAAGAAGTTTATAATGTAAATGTCTAGCATTCTTAAAGTCTCCATCCAAGGCATAATTAACCATTTGACTAAACTCTTTAGGGTATGCATTTCCAATAACGGAAATAACGCCCTGCATCCCCGCAGCTATGTATGATAAAGTATAATTATCGTCTCCACTGATTACTCCAAAATCTTCTGGAGCTTGCCTAAGCACATCCATACAAACATCTAAACTCCCACTAGCCTCTTTTGTGCAAATAATCTGACTCAATTGAGCTATTCTTAATGTGGTGTCTGGAGCTATTAATGACCCCGTTCTTCCAGGCACATTATATATAATGATGGGCCATTTCGAAACCTCACTCATGGCCTTATAATGCTGATAAATCCCTTCTTGACTTGGCTTGTTATAGTATGGACTTACACTCAAAATTGCATCTATCCCTTCCAGTCTTTCATCTGATAATCTTTGGAGTATTGCTGAGGTGTTATTACCTCCAATACCAAAAACGATGGGCAAACGACCTGCGTTTACCTGTTTTACTTTATCAAGAACATCATACTGTTCTGCCACAGTAAGTGTCGGATTTTCCCCAGTAGTCCCCATGACTACTAAATATTTTACTCCTCCATCTATAATGTGATTTGTTAATCGTTCAAGACTTTCAAAATCAATGGTTTGATCATCGTTAAATGGGGTTATCATGGCGACCCCTAAACCGTTAAAATTTTTCATTTAATGTATTTTACTAAATCTAAAAATAATCCATATGAGTCATTACTATTGCTCTTAACCATTAGTTCATGGGCAAAAACAAACTCCTCAAAGTATTTACCTATTCTTGTTTGGGCAGACGATAATACGGATATCCCCTGCAATTCATTCATCCCGTGAATATCCAAATTAATTAAAAAATCATGTCCTCCATGAATAAATGGAGCCACACTATTTAATTTTGGTATTTTCCAAAAATTTATGTCTGCACAACAAAAATAATGCTCTTTAAAATTTGGCAGGTAATTGTCAATATTTTTATCATTGACAAATCCTAATGTATATACCTTTTTCCCTTCTGCTTCAAAATAATGAATAATCTTATTTTTTAAATTGTTGTCTATTTCATTGACAGCATATACTATCCCAATATTACGAGCTGCTTTTAGTTTTTTGAGTTTTTCAAATTTTTCATTTTGGCTTTTATTAACCAGAATCTTTCTTCCTATATTTTGTTGCAAATTTGTCAATGATACAAAGATATTATTTAGTCCTCAATCATTGCGGAAAATTCAGTTTCCGATAGCATCTTAATGCCTAATTTTTCCGCTTTTTCTTTTTTTGCTGGTCCCATATTTTCACCCACAATAATAAAATCAGTGGATTTAGAGATAGAACTCACATTTTTTCCTCCATGATCTTCAATTAGTTTTTTGAGTTCATTTCGGGAGAATAACGTGAAAACTCCACTAATTACAAAACTTTTATTGCTAAGGATATTGCTCGATAGCGCTTTTTCTTCTACCTCTAAATTCAACCCAATTGATTTCATATGATCAATTTCTAATCGATTTTCTTCGGAAGAAAAATAGGTCTTTATGCTTTGGGCGATAACTTCTCCAATTTCAGGTACAGCATTCAATTCTTCAAGAGTTGCATGCATAATCCTTTCCATTGTTTTAAAGTGAAAGGCAATTTTTTTAGCTACTGTTTCGCCTACAAAACGTATTCCCAATGCAAATAGTAATCGCTCAAAAGGCTGATTGATTGATTCTCTAATTCCGACTAAAATATTCTCTACTGTTTTTTCTTTGAAGCTCACAATCCGCTCATCATCGTCGCCCTCACTTATGGTTTTGCTTAAGCCCAAAAGGTTGTCATAATTTAAATGGTATAAATCAAGAGGCCGTTGGACTAATCCAGCTTGATATAGTACGTCAATTTTTCCCTCCCCTAAACTAGCTACATCCATGGCTTTACGCCCAATAAAATGTTCTATTTTACCTTTGATTTGTGGGGGACATCCACTAGAATTTGGACACCTATAAACAGCTTCTCCATCAGGTCGTTCTAATAGGGACATACATTCTGGACATGATTTAATAAAAAGGGTAGGCTGTGAAACTGAGGATCTGCTTGATTTATCTACATCCACTATTTTAGGAATAATCTCTCCGCCTTTTTCTACAAATACTGTATCTCCTATTCGGACATCAAGTTGAGCTATGAAATCTGCATTATGTAGACTTGCTCTTTTAACTGTAGTTCCTAATATTTGAACAGGATCTAAAATTGCTACTGGTGTAACCGCTCCTGTTCTACCAACTTGATAATTAATCCCTCTCATGGTAGTCCCTTGTCGCTCCGTTTCAAATTTATACGACATGGCCCATCGAGGAAATTTACTTGTGAAGCCCATTTCTTCTTGCTGCAATCGACTATTTACCTTAATGACTACACCATCAATTTCAAAACTTAATTCTTTTCGCTTTTTGTCCCATAACTCTATAAAATCCCATACTTCTGTAATTGAATCGCATAAAACGGTATCCTTATTAATAGGCAAACCGTATGATTTTAATTTTTGTAGACTTTGATAGTGATCTAAATGAGTATCATTCCCTTCAATTAGTTGATACATAAACCCATCCAAAGGTCGTTTGGCTACCTCACTACTATCTTGAAGTTTGATGGTTCCAGCTGCTGTATTTCTTGGATTTGCATATAACTGTTCTCCGTTTTTTTTACGTTCTTGATTCATGCGTTCAAAGGCTGTTTTATGGATAAAAATCTCACCACGCACTTCCAAAATAGAAGGAAAATCTCCTTTCAATCGATGTGGTATTGCACGTATCGTCTTGACATTTGCTGTTACATCATCTCCTCTTGAACCATCTCCCCGAGTAATGGCCTGAATAAGCTGACCCTCTTGATATCGCAATGCAATGGCCAATCCATCAAATTTTAATTCAGCGGTATATTGAAATTGGTTACCCCCTATGAGCTTTGATACCCGTTGATCAAAATCAATTAACTCTTCTTTATTATAGGTATTCCCTAAACTGAGCATACGCGAACTGTGCTGTACGGTATTGAAATTTTTGGTAACCTCACCGCCCACTTGTTGAGTAGGGCTATTTTCTTGTAAATATTGCGGATAAGCCTCTTCTAGCAATTGCAACTCCTTTAATTTTTTATCAAATTCTCGATCTGAAATAGTAGGTTGAGCCAATACATAATAATTATAATTATGCGTTTTTAACTCTTCGGACAATGCTTTAATTTTGGCTTCTGCAGACACTTGGGCGAATTTACATCCAATGAATCAGATTTTTAGAATCTTTGATTTTTTTTCATTTTAAAAAAGTTCCGTTTTGGTATCCTACCTTTGAAGTTTATGAGAAAGATTCTAATCTTATTTTTTGGGACAATAGGAATGTCTGCTTTTGGTCAATCCCCTTTTTCTTCTGGATATTTTAATTACCATTTAACGGATCGGTATGAAATACAATCTAATACCTTAACAACCGATTTTTTTACTGGCATAAAACCTTATCGTCGAGATGCTATAGCAAACTTTTGTAATTCAATTTCTACAAAAACCAAACAAGACGATTTTAATAAAAATTATTTAATTAATGATCAATCTTTATATACCGCTGAGTCTATTCAACTTAAAAATAAAATTAAAAAATTCTACCCTGTTGAAAACTCATTTTTATTCGTTTACGAAGATCGATTTAAAGCTTCATTGAATCCTGTCTTAGGTTTTATTGGAGGCATGGTAAATAATGATACGCTACCTTTATATCAAAACTCAAGGGGTCTTGAACTCAGAGGTAGTATTGGAAATAAAGTAGGTTTTTATAGTTACGCCCTTGAAAATCAAGTACGATTTCCAGATTTCTTAAATGAAAAATATGATGCTAATGGTTCGGTAACAGGAGCCACGTTAGCAAAAAAATTTAAAAATAATGGGCGTGATTACTTCAATGTTGCTGGTCATATTTCTTTTTCACCTTTAGAGGAAATAACGGTACAGTTGGGCCATGATAAAAATTTTATTGGTAACGGATATCGATCTCTTATTTTGTCTAATGACGCTGCACCAAATACCTTTTTAAAATTAAATACCAAAGTTTGGAAATTCAACTACATGAATTTGTACTCCGTACATACTGATTCAAAGGGTTTTGATGGAAATTCTCCTACAGCAAGGAAATATTCGGCATTGCATCATTTGAGTTTAAATCTAGGAAGAAATCTCACATTAGGCTTTTGGGAAAATGTAGTCTTTGATCGTCAAGATAGCTCAGAAAATGATCGATTTGAGGTAGATTATTTCAATCCAATTATTTTTTATAGAGCAGTAGAGCATGGATTAAATAGTAGCGATAATGTATTGCTAGGTATGGATTGGAAATGGAACTTTTTGGGAAGATTTTCACTATATGGCCAGTTTGTCTTGGATGAATTTATAAAAGACGATTTCTTAAATGCGAGTTCTTCATGGGTAAATAAGTGGGGATATCAAGCTGGGCTTAAATACATCAATATCCTTGGTATACATAATTTAGATGCTCAACTTGAGATAAATCAAGTAAGACCTTATGTGTATAGCCATTATTCCCCATCTCAAAACTGGATTCATTACAATCAAGCTTTGGCACATCCATTGGGTGCAAATTTTAGAGAATTTATTGGTATTCTTCGATATCAACCAATCGATCGATTATTTATCGATGCCCGATACAGTTTTTCTAGACAAGGTATAGATACCAGTAAAAATTCAACCAATTTTGGTGGAGATGTCACTCGGGGAAATAAACAAATAACAAACAAAGATCAAGTAATACTATTTCAAGGTATAGAAAATACACTATCTACGATTTCATTTGATATAAGCTATATGCTGTGGCACAACCTATTTTTGGATGGGGGTATATGGATTAGAAAACAACTTAATCCAATAGTTGGCAGTAAAACTAATTCACTATTCCGGATGGGAATACGACTGAACCTTGCACCAATCGATTACCGACAATAACTACGTTTTTTGTTTTTTCTTTTTTACACTAGGAAAAAGTATATTATTAAGAATCAGACGATACCCTGGTGAGTTAGGGTGAAGTGACAAATCTGTTGGGGGCTCCCCAACCATGTGCTGATAATCCTCAGGATCATGGCCTCCAAAAAATGTAAACTGTCCTTGGCCCATAATTCCGTGTACATATTTTACCTCATTTAAGCTTTTGTTTTCTCCTAAAATAACTACAGAACTTTTAACATGCTGTTTTTTAAATGCGGTTGTTTGACCCATAAAAGATTTTATTACACGTTCATGATTTTGAGTCAAAATTGTAGGAATAACATCCCATTTCGCACTAAATTCATTCAATGCGAATAGATCATTGGCTTCATTAACCTGTCTATTTCTTGGATCTACATCAATACTACTAATTTCATATCTCATAGGGTTAAGCTCAATTTTGAAATCTTTGAAAGCAAAAGTATTATCAAAATTCAACTTCGATTGGGCTTGTTGATCGATTGGGTCTCCATCAAACATTCGATCACATATATCTACCCCATCTGCTGAAAGGGCAACATCATAACTATCAGGAGCACTGCACATGGCAAATAAAAATCCTCCGCCTAGCGTAAAATCTTTAATTCGTTTTGTTACCGCTAATTTAAGTTGAGCAGCTGATGCGTATCCATACTTTTCTGCCATGGCCTCAGCCTCTGAAACTTGTTCTATATACCAAGGTGCATTTCGATAACTAGCCCAAAACTTTCCGAATTGTCCAGTAAAATCTTCATGATGCAAGTGAAGCCAATTGTACAAAGGCAACTTATCGGATAGCACCTCATCATCAAAAATCACATCATATGGGATTTCTGCATATGTGAGAACCATGGTAACTGCATCGTCCCATGGTTGTGCAGTTTTTGGAGAATACACAGCAATTTTAGGCACGGTTAATAGTTTTACCACTTCAGCATTAACTGTTGGATCTGCTATTTCATTTTTAAGTGCGTTGGCTTTGGCATCGCTCATAGTATAAAAAGAAACACCTCTCAACAAGCATTCTTGCTCAATATTTTCATAATCATTCATTAAAAAACTACCCCCTTTATAATTGAGTAACCACTCTACTTGCTCTTGCTGTTCCAAAACCCAAAATGCTATTCCATAGGCTTTCAAATGATTCTTTTGTGTAGCATCCATTGGGATGATCAATTGATCCGCTTTTGTAGATCTAAAGGCTAATATTGTTAAAAAAATAAAAACTAATCTAGCCATAATTTATTTCAAAATAAAAGTTGTGATTTTGTGAGCTATAATAACAAGAAGTATCCCAAAAATATTACTACAAGCAATATAGGCTATACCCTTTTTATACTCTGCCAATTGAAGCAATTTAAATGCATCCAATCCGAAACTTGAAAAAGTGGTGAATCCTCCTAAGATCCCAGTAATTAAAAATAGAGACCATGTGGGATGATCGAGCACAAATACACTCACCACTCCAATGAATAAACAACCCAATAAATTAACAGATAAAGAAGCCCATGGGAAATCAGTTGAGGGCTGAATTAATTCGCCGACAAACCAGCGAAGTGCTGCTCCAATTCCACCGCCTATAAAAACCCAAATTAAATGCATTAATGAAACGAGTAATTATATAAAAATTCTACTTCCAAAGCACCGTTACCATTATACGTTAGTACATTATTTAATAGCCCATTTTTCATATAAAAATAGAGTTGTTTCCGATTCTGTGTATCCAATGTGCTAGCTATTCTACCTTTTTGATCATAGCTGTAATATACTTGTTTGAAACTTGGTTTTTCTCCGTAAGTAGTGAAGGCAATACTTTTCATTTTCCCGTCTTCTAATCGCTCATAGCTTATCATATCTATGGGTTCGCCTTTTTGATCTGAGGAAATTTGTTGTACAAGATAATTATTTACATCATAGCGATAAATAGTTCTTAATATATTTTTATTTCCATGGTTATTAATACGTAAAGCAACTGTGCTATCTAGTCGGTTATGATCATCTCTGTAAAAAGTATTGTAAGACATAAGCGTATCCATTTCTTGAGTGAAGTAAGTAATTGTCGTTTGAGGATCTGCTGAATTTTGATATTTAAAAATACTTTTAGCAAAGGGTAGATTATCCCTCCTAATTTCTAATGAATCTAATCGATTATTGGAATAGCTATACCATTTTTCTTCTATATTATTCCAACCAATACAATGTAAATCAACGCTATGAAATAATATTTGAGCATCTTTATCAAATTTTGTAAACTCAAGAAGACAAGTATCTTTATTGGCCTCAAAAGCATGAACAAACTGAAATTTTTCAATAGTTGCCACCCGATTTAATCGGATTAATGAAGTATCGTTTTGTTGTGCACAGACGCCATGAGTAAGCATAATTAAAAGTATAAAAAAGAAATTATTTTTCATTTTTTTGTAAAGCATACATCAGTTAATGTGCCAAATTTTTCTTGGTCAAATTTAATCTTACCAGCAAAAGCAATCATGGCAGCATTGTCTGTACAATATTCAAATTTAGGGATAAATGCTCCCCCTTTATGCTTATTCGCCAGTTCGACTAATTTATTTCGTAAAGCTGAATTAGCAGCTACACCTCCAGCAATTCCAATATTTTTAACACCGGTTTCAATTATTGCTTTCTCCAATTGGGACACTAAATAAGACACTATTGTATATTGAATGGATGCACAAAGATCATTTTTATTAGAATTAATAAAATCAGCATTTTTTTTCACCTCTTTTTGAAGAAAATACAAAATGGATGTTTTTAATCCAGAGAAACTAAAATTCAAATCTCCTACATTAGGAATATTAAAGGAGAATGCCCCTGGATTTCCTTGAGAAGCCAATTGATCTATAATTGGTCCTGAGGGATAAGGCAACCCCAGCATTTTACCTGCTTTATCAAAAGCTTCACCAGCAGCATCGTCTATGGTTTTACCCAAAATTTGCATTTCATAATTTTCTTGAACCAAGACAATTTGAGTATGTCCTCCAGATACCAACAAACATAAAAAAGGCAATGGAGGAATATCGCCATCAATGAAGTGAACTAAAACGTGCGCATCTATATGATCTACATTAACAAACGGAATGTTTAAAGCCATGGATAATCCCTTTACAAAAGTGTGTCCAACCAGAAGTGAACCCATAAGCCCTGGTCCTTGCGTACAGGCAATAGCATTAATATCTTGAAGTTTTAGATTCGCTTTCTTTAAAGCTAGATGAACGGTCGGTAAAATATTTTTTTGATGTTTTCTACTCGCCCATTCTGGAACAACTCCTCCAAATTCTTCATGAATTTTTTGGGAAGCAATCACATTGGAATAAATTTTGCTATCGCATAATATAGAGGCTGAGGTATCATCACAAGACGATTCGATTCCAAGTATTATTTTATGTGAATTGTTGTTTGTAGATTCCAAGGTATGTTTGCAATGTAAAGTGTATAACTACAACTAATTGCCAAAAGTAATTAAAATACCGCTTATAACCCTTACCATTCTTGTTGGGCTATTGCTACTTTCATTAGGTATAGCTCAAACATATTGGTTTAAAAACGAGCTCAAAAAATGGACAGTAACCTACTTAGAAAAAAAGCTAGGAGTAGAAGTACATCTTCAGCAAATCGAAATAGAATATCTAGATCAGATAATCATACATCAGCTCTATGTCCCCGATCTTAAAAATGACACATTAGTATACCTTGAAAAGCTATCTGTAAACTATAATATTCAAAGTTTGTTTGGAGAATCGGTAAGTATAGATAAACTTAATTTAACAAGAGGATCTATATACTTAGGAATTCATGAAGGTGATAAATCACTAAATATTCAATATATAATAGACGCATTTTCACCCAAATCTAGTTCAAAGAAAACACCACAACCCTTTATAATTAAAGATTTAACGCTCAATCAAACTAGCTTCAATTATTTTAACAAAAATTATCCTGCCCCCAAAAGCAGAGTTTTTAATGAAAATAATATGATATTTTCACAAATTAATGGGGTGTTACACGATTTTTATTTAATCAATGATTCTCTTCATTTTAGCATAGATAAACTAACAACTAAAGAAAAATCAGGTCTAATTGTACAAAATATTAGAGCAGAAACAACCATTTCTTCAACCACGTTAAAATTGACTAATTTGGAATTAAAAACACCAAAAAGCACATTCAAAGACAGCGTGGTTTTTCTTTACTCTAGCTATACCGATTTTGATGATTTTAACAATAAAGTTGACCTACATTTTAATCTAAAAAATTCGGTTATTCACACCGATGATCTTGCATTTTTCTCCAACGATTTAAAAGAAACAAAAAAGCAAATTAATGTCCATGGATCTATTCATGGATTTGTGAATCAATTAATTTCAGATCAGTTACGTTGTTCTATGGGGGAAAGCTTTTTTGATGGCAAAATCAATCTTCAAAACATTACACAAATTGAGAAGCTAGTCTTTGAAATTAAGGCAAAAAAAATAATTACTAATCCCAATGAAATAGAGAGATATAGTCAAATAAAAGATCTATTCAACGATTTTAAAATGCTTGACAATATTGAATTCAGTGGAGCCCTGATTGGTTCAAAATCAAAACTTGACATCGATGGAATATGTGCTACCAATTTAGGTAAAATCAATACAAAATTATCTCTTGGTTTCCCTAATAATAATCCCATAAATTATCAAGGGTACATCAGAAGTGATCAACTAGCATTGGGAAATTTGATTGCTAATGAGTCCATTGGAACCATCGATTTTGATATTACCTTAGAGGGGAGTGGGAACTCTCTTGTATCACTAATTACTGAGGCAAAGGGTAATATATTCGAAATTACCTATCAAGGGATTACTTATCAAAATATTAAATTAAATGCGAGTATCTCAAATCAAATAATATTGGCAGATTTTGAAAGTAGAGAACAAGACTATACACTTTTAGTAAAGAGTGAAACTAACTTACAAAATGAACAACCCAAGTGGAATGCCAACATTGATATTCAAAATTTCCCTTTTAAACTAAACTATCCAGACACTAATCATCGACAAATTTCATGTAGTGGAGAAATTGATATAACAGGAAATTCCATAGATGAATTAGATGGAAATATTCAATTCCAAAAAATAACCTATGAACAAAACGGCAAAAAATACCCATTTAATCATGTTGGAATCTCAAAGAAAACAGGAGTCTATCAAGAAATAAAACTGACTACGGATGAGTTTGAAGCTAACATATCTGGGCAATATGTGCCAACAGAAATTCCAGTTATTCTTAATGAGCTTAATGGGTTATGGATAAATCATGAAAAGAAAAAGCTAGAGCAATATTACCAATCAAAAGATTTTAATCTTCACATAACACTAATCAAACCCAATCAGATTATTCCTCTTATGTGGGATAATATCAAATTGGATAAGGGTTCATTTAATTTTAGCTACAATTTAGATAATCATAAAATACAAAGCAACCATTCCTATGAAGGATTAAAAATAGGGAATATTTCATCACCGAAAATTTCAGCTAAAATTCAAAACATAAAGGATACTAATGCTTTAAATTACGCTATATCTACAAAAGGAGTCCTTCAAAATGATAGCAATATTTTTGACATATTTGAACTCAGTGGAACGCTTACCAAAGATGTATTATTTTTCAGAAATACTACTCAAAAAGGTGAGGATTTAGCCATTCATATTGATGGAAGAGCTATTTATCAGGAGGATAGTGCCAAAATATACATCGATAAATCCAAGGTGCTTTTAAATCAAAAACCTTGGACTTTAAAACCTGTAAACACACCCAATATTATTTTGCATCAGGGGATTACTGAGTTCCTATATTTTGATTTTAGGCATGATGATGAAATACTTTTTTTAGATGCATCAATGGGGAGTCAAGCCAATAAGGTAAATGCTATCATTTCAAATTTTAAATTAGAAAATATTAATCCATTTATTGCAGGTTATGACCTGAATTTCCACGGGATAATCAATGGGTATATAGACGTTTCAGATCGTAATGGATTCCCTATTATTGAAACAGATTTGTCCATAGATGATTTACAGATGGATGACGATACACTTGGTCATTTAGAATTGAATAGTATCAATGCTGACGGTCTTGCAGTGTCCATTAATGGAAACCTAAGTGGTGGGGTTTTCAATAAAATGGAAATCAATGGATCCATTGATTTTGCTAACCAAAATTCACCTCTGAATCTCGAACTAAAAACTCAGAAAAGCAGTATCAAACCATTTCAAAAATATTTAGCAGGCCTGATGTCAGATATACATGGGTATAGTAACACCCGAATTTTTATCACAGGTCCACTCACCAAACCAGAATTAAAAGGAAAACTGACCTTAGATAGCCTAAGTTTTGTGATGGACTATTTAAATACTGAATATAAAGGAAGGGCCATAGTTGCGATTGATTATTCGTCGTTTAATATTACGGAAGCTTATTTAATAGACCACTATGGTAAAAGAGCATCTCTTAGTGGCAAAATTAGTCATCATAATTTTGATGATATTCGAGTAGATCTTGCCATTAACGATCTAAATAATTTTGAAATTTTAAATACATCTAAAGGAGATAACGAGTTATTCTATGGACATGCATTTGTAGACGGCAATGCTAAAATTTATGGCCCCATTGATGACATTATGATCCAAGCAAATGCAAAAAGCAGGAAAGGCACCATCATAGAAATTCCATTAGAAGATGCTTCCTCAGATCATATGTTGAGTTATGTGAAATTTGTTAATCAAACTAAAAATATAGAAGAAAATACCCGTTCACAAAATGAAACTGGCGTACAAATGGATTTCAATTTTGAGATCACAAATGATGCAGAAGTAAAGCTGATTTTTGATGAATTATTAGGGGATAAAATAGAAGCTTCAGGTCATGGAAATTTAAGAATGGAAGTAAACACTTTTGGTGATTTTAATATGTATGGTGGGCTTACCATTGATAAAGGGAACTATTTGTTTACTGCATTTGATCTAATTAATAAATATTTTATAGTAAAGCCTGGGGGAACACTGTTTTGGAATGGTAATCCTTACAATGCTAAAATTAGTTTAGAAGCTATTAAGCGTGAATATCCAACACCTTATCCTCTTATGCAAGGGTCACTTACCGCTGCAGACGACAGTGCTGCATTTCAAACAGCTATTGCAGCCGATTGTTATTTGAAATTAGAAGGTCTATTGTTTAATCCCGAGGTTACATTTGATTTGAATTTCCCTACTCAAACCAATTTAAATTCAAATTCAAGTAGTTCATTAAATACAATAATTAACCGTATACGATTAGATCAAGAAGAGCTAAATCGTCAAGTTTTTGCTTTGCTAGTTTTAGGGACATTTATACCCCCAAGTTTTGCGAATAACGCTGGGCCTAATCTATCAGAGGGGGCAGTAAATACCGGGATAAATAGTTTTAGTGATTTTGCTTCTAGTCAAATAAATAACTGGTTAGGACAACTTGACACCCGTTTTCAATTGGGGGTAGATTATCAAACTTCATATCAAAATAAAGCAGAATTAATTCTTTCATTACAACGGAAGTTTTTGAATGATCGTCTTGAGCTAGCATACTCAACTGATGCAGCAGCAACTGGAGCAATACCCTATGACATTAGTGTGAAATATGCGATTAGTGAAGATGGTAACTTAAAAGTAATTGGTTTTCAAAAACAAGCAAATGACCCTACATTAGGGAATATTACGAATGTGAGGACCACTGGAATCGGTCTTTTTTATCGCTATCAATTTGATCGATTCCGATTCAGAAGAAAAAAGAAATTTGCCCCATAATTTATTGGAAATCTGTCGTGAGTTTGAATCGTAGGATTCTTCCATTTCCTGTATCGCAAATCCAAAGTATCTTATTTTTATATGCCATTGCTGATGGAGCATTAAATTGTTTTAACCCATCTCCAAGGCCTCCAAAACTAGCCATTTGATATTTACTTGTAGCTGATCCAACAGGAGGTTTTACCCCTTCTATCCCACTTACAGTAAATTGAAATAGCGAATCTTTATCTTGATCTAAAACAAAAATGAAATTAGTCCCATCACCCGTCACTAATGTCGAAACAGGCGAGCTAAACCGCTCAGGTGTATTCAGATTTCCATCAGCTACAGATGAATCAACATCCAATAAAATACGCGGCTCGTAGCTTGCTCCAAAGTCTGATTCAATGTAATCAATGACTTGAACTTTTATGGACGTATTTTCAGATAATGAAGTAAATACAAAGTGATCCGGACCTCCTGCAGAAATTTGAGGAGGTTGAATAAAGCTAGATATCCCAGTAGGCTTTTTAAAATAATCCCTAAAAAAACCGTTAGGAGTATTCACTATTATTGGAGTTAAATAAGTCCCATCTTCATCAAACAATAAAATGGCATCATCGGGTCCTCCTACTTTTTGTTGATTATTGTCTATTCCTGTTCTAGTAACATAAAATCGGTTATCTGCCAAGACAGCAATTTTATTGAATTTAACTTGATTATCGCTGCCAGAAAATGTGCTTTTAAAATATAATGGATGAGCAATAGTATCAACTATTCGTGCATATTCTAATCCATAATTATTACCATCACCATGAAGATCTATTCGATAAATACAGGTTACTTTATTGATATTTCCTCCAACCTTCCTGTCGGTAGTACCTATAGCTAATAGGTCTAACTTTCTATCTTGAGCAATAGATTGAACTCCCTCCAATTGAAAACGAGATAGCTCCTTCCCACTTTCATCCAAGGAGATAATCTCTTCCGTAGTTTCATTAACAATATAAATCAACTCATCGAATCCAGCTATAATATCAATAGGTTTGGCATATTTCTCTAACACTGGCTCTACAGGTACATAAGCAACTTCACGAGGAAGATACTCTGGAATCTCGATAAAATCTAAATCGGTTTTTTTTCCCAAGAAGCCTTCACAACTCGAAATCAACAGGATACTGAAACTACAGATAATATATATTTTAGACCATTTCATCGTTGATCTTTATTAAATGGAATGGACATCCCTATAAGATGTTGTATACCCAAACGATTCGTAGGATTTACTGCATAATCTATGAAAAGTGGGTGTACTCCTAACCTTGTTTTAATACCCAATCCCGCTGTGGGATAATTTTGTCCAAGAACATTAATTTTATATCCAATTCGAGTAAAAAGAATATTTCTAAAACTCATCTCGCCACCTAATCGAATATTTTCAGCATTGTCACTTGGATGGTTGAGCTCAACAGTCGCGAGTAGTTTTTTTGTTTTAGATTCATAAGGAACTAATGAAAAACCCATTTTAAAAATACTAGGTGTTGTATATTTATTTAAAACAACATCTGTTCTATTGAAAGTTGTTTCTAAATCCGAGCCAAGCATTTGAGAATTTCCTCCAAAATTTTTGATTACTACTGCAAATGATAAATGTTTAAAATCGGTAGTATATAAAAACCCAATATCGGCTGTAACCGTGTGATTTGAATAAGAAGAAATGCCTTCATAAATATATTTTAACCCCAAACCAATACTAAAATTTTCGGAGAGATATTTTGCATAATTTACTCCTAAAGCCGTATTGTTGGCATAAAACAACTGACCGGTACCGTTGGGCTCAAATTCTGTTCTTATTTCCATAGCACCTGTATTTAAGCTATTTAGGTTGGCCCCAAATACAGAACCATCATCAAGAATGTATGAAACACCAATAAAACTTTGGTTAATTCCAGCACCTATGGCCAAATTACTTAAGGCAATACCCGAATTATTCAATTGAGCAAGGGCCGCAGGATTATTTTCTGAACTGTACAAACTACCGGGGTTAGCAACACTAGCGCCGCCCATGGAGTACGAAATAGGGTTCAAATCATTTTTTAAAAAACTTAGAGCAGATAGGCCTGCCCGTTGACCACCAAAGTTGGGTAGTAATTGACCATATCCGATTAAAGGAAATATGCTTAAGATCAGTATTATGACACGTATCAATATAGAACAAAAATAGGCATTGATTTACTAAGATTAATACTCCTTTTCAATAAATTCAGTTCTGCATCGAATGATTTCATAATACAGCGTAAGTTCATCCACTAATTCTATGAAACTGGGATGAAAGCTGCAAAATTGCTGAAAACGTATTAATTCATCTCCACTAAAACTCGTTAATGTGGCATACACAAACGCATCTAATTTCCTTCCGGTTTCCTGCCTTTGTTTATCCTTTGCTAGCAGAATAGCATATTCTCTCCGTTCTCGTCCAGATTTACTAAACCGATCATACAAATAGGATATTGGACTGCCCAATACAGCCCCAGATTGGGCAGATTTATCTAAACCGATAAGTTCTTGTTTCATCTCTATGATTTTCAGCTTTTCACGCACTTTTTCTTGATCGGATTTGCCTAAATGATTAGAAACAAATTTTTGATCAAATAGTGACCTTTCACCTAAAATTGAAAATTTAACTTCTCTTAAATCATATGTTCTAGGTTGTAAATAAAATATTAAGTTCTGTTGGCCTACAAAATCAGTAGTTTTAATTTGAAGTGTATCATATACCAAATGTGATATTGTAATTATAGCGCCATCAGAATAGGGAATTTTTATGAGACCATCCACATTGGTTAACAGTGACTCCCCCTCATTATTAGTAACTTTAGCATAGAGTACAGGTTCCCCATTCTGCAATGATTTAAATGTTGCCGTAAATAGTTTATGTTGGCTATATCCATAGCTATAAATAAAAAGTATGATGTATAAAAATATATATCTCAATGCAGATTCAACCCTTGAACGTACAAATCAACAAAATAGTTACTTTAATTTGTAAATTATATGCAAAGATTTATCCTGATTATCTTTTATGTACTATTTGCAGCTGCTGTTCATGGACAAAAAATTATGCCCGATAGCCTTAATCCAAATCCAGCTAAATTTGAAAATATTCAAATTCAAAAAATTGCTGAAGATTCATTTCAAAGCAGTTTTATAATTTGGGTAAAAGAGGCTGTTAAGCCGCATTATCACGCCCATCACTCAGAATATATTCATGTATTGAAAGGATGTGCTATGATGAGTTTAGGTGACACTCTTTTTTCGATAAAACAAGGTGACGTCGTATTTATTCCTCAAGGCACAATCCATGCTGTACATTCTATTTCAGATGGTCCTCTAAAAGTTATATCTATCCAAACACCTTTTTTTGATGGCGATCGAATTTGGATTGACAAATAACCCATTTTTTAGCTTTACATTATGCCTATTTTTGCTTAAAGCGTGAACAAAAAAGAGCAAGCACCCATAAAAAACAAATTAAAGATACTCCCCAATGAGCCAGGTGTATATAAATATTTTGATAAAAATGGTGTAATCCTCTATATTGGTAAGGCAAAAAATCTAAAAAAGAGAGTTCGTTCATACTTTAATAAAAAACAACACGAAAATCAAAAAACAAAGATTCTTGTAAGTAAAATATGGGACATGAATATCACCGTTGTCCCTACTGAAATTGATGCATTGTTGTTGGAGAATAGTCTTATTAAAGAGTTTAAGCCCAAATACAATATCAATTTGAAAGATGATAAAACATATCCATCAATCAAAATTACTAACGAACGCTTCCCGAAAATATACTCCGTTCGTAAAACAATAAAAGATGGGAGCACCTATTATGGGCCCTATACAAATACTAAATTAATGCGGATAGTCTTAGAGTTGTGTAAGAAAATTTATCCCATTAGAAATTGCAACTATGCCCTTTCAGAAAAAAATATTGAATCAAAAAAATTTAAAGTCTGTCTCGAATATCAAATTGGCAATTGTAAAGGTGCATGTGAAGGATTAGAATCAGAAGAAGAATATATGGAGAGTATTAGTGGGATTAAAAATATTCTTCGTGGAAATTTGAAAGAAGTCAAAGATCATCTAAAGCGTAAAATGGAAATAGCCGCATCTAAATGGCACTATGAAGATGCAGAAAAATATAAAATTAAATTAGATATATTAACCAACTATCAAAGTAGAAGCACGGTGGTTAATCCAAGAATAAATGATGTAGATGTATACAACATTGCTCAAAATGAACGATATGCCTATATCAATTATTTACGAATTTCACGAGGGATTATCATTCAATCTAGGAATATGGAATTACGTAAAAAAATGAATGAAAGTTCTGAGGAACTCATAGAAACGGCTCTAGCTGATATCAAAAACTCTGATATGTCTACAGAGACCTCAGAAATAATAGTTCCCTTAACGCTATCTGTATCATTTAAATACACCATTCCACAAAGTGGAGATAAAAAGAAATTACTTGATTTGAGTTATAAAAATGCTCATCTCTATATGCGAGAAAAAACGAATCAGTATGAAAAGTTAAACCCCGATTTAAAAAAAGAGCGATTACTCAACACCGTTAAAAATGATCTAAAACTCAAAGCATTACCACTTTATATGGAATGTTTCGATAACTCCAACTTTCAAGGATCATATCCAGTGAGTGCATGTGTAGTTTTTAGAGATGGGAAGCCCAGCAAAAAGGAATATCGTCACTTTAACATAAAAACAGTAGAGGGCCCAAATGACTTCGCAAGCATGTATGAAGCACTCACTCGTCGATATACTAGACTTATAGAAGAACAAAAACCACTTCCCCAATTGATTATTATTGATGGCGGTAAAGGTCAATTATCCAGTTCAGTAAGAGCATTAAAAGATCTTAACATCTATGGCGAAGTTGCAATTATTGGCATAGCTAAGAGGCTTGAAGAAATTTTTTACCCTGAAGATAATCTTCCTTTATACTTGGATAAAAAATCTGAAACTCTTCGTATTATCCAACATATGAGAGATGAAGCTCATCGTTTTGGCATTACTCACCACCGAAACCAACGTAGTAAAGGAACCTTATTAAGCAAACTAACTGAGATAAAAGGAATTGGGAATGAATCTGCAACAGAGCTGCTAAGAGCATTCAAATCTGTATCTCGAATAAAGAAAACACCTCAAGCTGATATTGCCAGAATAGTAGGACCAGCCAAAGCATCAATAATTCAAACTTTTTTTAATGATCAACCTTAATTCATACCTTCATCAATTTGGGTTAAACCATTTTAAAAGAATAGTTTACCAAAACGCTTCCCAATACAAGCACTGTTGTATTCTGGATAGCTGTCAACTCAATACAGGTAAATATGATGGCAAATATGAACTACTTGCTGCATTTGGTGCTGAAAAAATAATCCAAAATTTAACTGATTTAGATAACCATCAAAATGATTGGCTGTTTGGTATTTTATCTTACGACTTAAAAAATGAGTTCGAGGACCTAACAAGCTCAAATACATCCATTATCGAAACTCCAAATCTCTTATTTTTTGTGCCTAAAATTATTATTGGAATAGATAAAAAAAATAAAGCAACTCTAATTAAAGGTGAAATTAGTAAAGATTTTTGGAATCCTAAAAACCTAGATTCTTCATGCCAAATTGAACAATCAAATCAAACGACAAAAAAAAGAGATTACATACAAAATGTAAAAAAAATAATCGATTTGATTAAGCAAGGGGAAGTATATGAACTGAATTACTGCATTGCCAACACCTATAATTATCACAAATTTTCTCCCATTAATTTTCAGTTAAATTTAATCAATCATTCTCCTGTACCTATGGCTGCTTACTTTAAAAATAATACGGTCCATTTATGTGGAGCAAGCATGGAACGTTTTCTTACAAAAAATGACCAGACTCTGATAAGCCAACCCATTAAAGGAACGATCAAAAAAAGTACTGATTTACAAGAAGATCAAAAGTTGATTCACGAGCTTCAAAATTCAATAAAAGAACGTGCAGAAAATATCATGATTGTAGACCTCGTTCGTAATGATTTAAATAGAATTTGCTTAACTGATTCCGTAAAAGTAACTGAACTTTGTGAAATATATAGCTACCTCCAAGTCCATCAAATGATTTCCTCTATTGAAGGAATACTAAAAAAAGACACACCCATTTCTGATATATTACATGCTACTTTTCCCATGGGCAGCATGACTGGAGCACCAAAAATTTCAGCAATGAAACAAATAGACAGATTAGAAGAATTTAGACGTGGTTGGTATAGCGGATCAGTTGGATATATTTCTCCAAATGGTGATTTTGATTTTAATGTTGTCATTCGCTCATTGCTATGTGATACCCTCAAAAAACAAATCAATTATTGTGCTGGAGGTGCCATAACTATTGACTCAAATCCTGAAAAAGAATGGGATGAAATTAAACTTAAAACTCAAGCAATCAATGAAGTATTAAGAAATAGTACTTCATATGCTTAAATTTGCTATATAACTTACTAAATAATGGGTTCAATTATTTCATTAAATCTAAACGATTTTAAACATGGATCACCGCAACAAAAAAATAAATTTGTTCAAGACTTAGGTGACGCCTTTCAAACAATAGGATTTGTGGCTGTTTATAATCATCAACTAAGCGATGAGTTAACCGATAATCTTTATAAATACACACAAGAATTTTATGCTCTACCAATGGATATAAAAATGAAATATCACATTAAAGGCTTAGCCGGACAACGTGGATTTACGTCATGGGGCACAGAGCATAGTAAGAATAGTAAAGTAGGTGATTTAAAAGAGTTCTATCACTTTGGTCAGCATATTCCTCCTGATTTAAAAGAAAAGTATGATTATCCAAAAAATATATTGGTCGATGAAGTGCCTCAGTTTAATGAGCATGCCATGCACGCTTATTCTGCTTTACAAGAAACTGGCAAATACATGCTTAGAGCCATTGCATTATTCTTAAAATTAGAGGAAAATTATTTTGATTCATACATTGAATATGGTAACAGTATACTCAGACCCATACATTATGGGCCTATCCAAGAGGCTCCAAAAAATGCTGTGCGTGCCGGTCAGCATGAAGATATCAATTTAATCACACTTCTAATGGGTGCTAGTGCCGAAGGTTTAGAGGTATTAGATAAGAAGAATAATTGGATCCCCATTACGGCTCTTCCAGACCAACTTGTTGTCAATGTTGGTGATATGCTTCAGCGATTGACCAATAATGTATTAAAAAGTACTACTCATCGTGTGGTTAATCCTCCCAAAGAAAAATGGGGGACCCCTCGTTTTTCAATTCCATTTTTCTTGCACCCTACATCAAATATGCGTTTAGATAGTCTTGAGAATTGTATTTCAACAGAAAACCCAAAAATGTTTGAGGATATATCTGCTGGAGAATTCCTCACTCAACGTTTAATAGAAATTGGGCTTTTGGAAAAATCATAGTCTCCTCAAAACTTTAATCGTTTCAAATCACTTTGAAAAACTCGTATATTTATGAAGTTATCAAAATAAGTTGGCCAATAATCATTGGTCAAATTGGATTGGTACTTACTGGTTTTTTTGACAGTATAATGGTAGCAAAACTGGGACATGAAGAATTAGCAGCAGCGGGCATAAGTAATAGTATCTTTTTTTTACTCTCTATATTCCCAATGGGAGTTACCATGGCTTTTGCTTCCATTACAGGGATTTTACAGGGGAAAAATAAGACTTCATCATACACTATTTTAGCAAGCAATAGTCTTGTAGTAACCCTATTACTTTCCTTCATCGTTAGCTCAATTTTATACTTTACTACACAATGCTTTGATTTATTCGGTCAACCCCCTGAAGTGAATACAATTGCTACACCCTATTTGAATTTATTAAATTGGTCTTTAATGCCTCTATTAATTTTCTTTTTTGCTAAAAATATATGTGACGGATTTAGCTACACTAAAGGGGGCATGATAGTAACATTGTCCGCATTGGGTGTTAATGTTTTTTTGAATTGGGTTTTGATTTATGGTCAGTTTGGATTTTCAGCATATGGTGTAGCTGGTGCCGGATATGCAACCATTATTTCGCGTATATATATGGCTGTATTTATGCTTATTATTCTATTTAAATCATCGTCAATACCTATTCACACACTTTCATTTATTCGTTCCTTCCGAACAAACCATCGAATAAACTTTTATAAAAAAATTATTCAACTTGGATTACCTACGGGTTTACAATATTTTTTTGAAGTCGCTGCATTTGCGGGTGCCGCTGTCATGGCTGGATGGTTAGGCGCTAAAGAGCTAGCTGCTCATCAATTGGCTATCACAATAGCGTCTTTTACCTATATGTTTGCTGGAGGAATTGCTGCAGGCGGGAGTATATGTGTAGCCAAAGCAAATGGTAAAAAGAATAAAAAGGATATTAAAAATTACGGAAAAGCATCATGGCAAATTGGGATAATAATTATGCTATTCTTTGCAGGTGTTTTTTTACTATTAAGTGAACCATTGGCTCGATTATTTTCTGATCAATCTGATATCATTAAAATGGGATCCCAACTACTTATTTGGGCTGCTATCTTCCAACTAAGTGATGGTATTCAGGCTATTTCCGTAGCTTTATTGAGAGGCATAGAGGATGTGAAAAAACCTAGTGCTTTCATCTTTATTTCTTATTGGATAATTGCTATCCCTGTTGGTTATTTTTTGTCAAATCTTGCGGGTTTCTCCCTTTGGTGGACTGGGATTAATGGGATATGGGTTGGGCTAAGTATTGGATTAACATTATCCGCATTGGGTCTTTCGTATCGTTTTTATTATTTACTTCGTAAAACATGAAATTTTATATTCTAATAGCATTGATTTTTGCCCGCTTTTGCTGTTCTGCCCAAATTTCAGTGGGACTGATTGCTGAGCCTATCATAAATATAAGCCAAAGTCAGAATATCCCGCAATGGGATTCTGTAAACTCTGTAAAAAAACATGACTTAACAATTGGTATGGGTATAGAGATTAAAAAGAAATGGGACCGATATAACTCAATCAGTCTTATTCCTGGTTTTTATCAGACAAATCTACGTCTTGTCAGGAAAGACCTACAGTTTCTAGATATTATACATCCGGCATTGCCAGAGATAAGAGACCTTACCCAGACTGCATCAAAAATAGCCAACCTACGATATCGAAATCAGTACATCGGTTTGCAAGTTTTAATTAATCGCCAATTACAACTCCGAAAAATTCCTCAAAAAATTAAAGTAGAGGCTGGATATGGCTTGGGTATTTTTGCTTTAGCTCATCACTCAATTAAAATTCAGACAGAGGGATTTGCAGTAAATAATACATTTATGCAGGTAATCAACAAAGAAACAGGTGTGAATCCAAAACTTTATTTAATCCAGATTTTAGGGGATATCAATCTATTGTATAATCTTACACCAAAACTAATTTTGAGTGGTGGTATAAAAGCCGCACTGCCTCTGAATAAGACAAACACAGAAAATTTTTCTTATTCAATTTATACCCCTGGATTCAAAATTGGATTACGAAAAGTTATTTAATTATCTTACTAGATAAACCTCCCCAGACGAAACGTAGGGCATATCAATCCCGTTTTCTGGTTTTTCGTATTGGATTATAAAAAAGTAATATCCACTTTGAGCAAATGACCCTTCATATTTCCCATCCCAAGCAAATTTATCTACGCTTTTATACAGAAGCTCACCCCATCGATTAAAAATCTGCATTGATTTAATGGTTACATTTCCAGATGGTTTAAAAACATCATTGAGCCCATCATCATTGGGTGAAAAAGCATTAGGAATAAATATTTCACAAGCAAAGGGTAAAAAAGTAAGGTCAATATCATCTGTATATACACCACATTTATTTGTTACCGTTACTGAATAAGATCCTGATGAATTGATACTTCTAACTCCCCCAACATAACCATCATTCCAAGAATATATAGCCTCTGATGTGGTCACATCAATATTTTTTACTCCGTCACCACATAACAATGAATCATTACCTAATTCAAAATACGGTGCTCGAATCACCCTCACTTGAAGAGTATCTCTATATGTACAGCCGTTTTTACTTTTTTGAGCCCATAAAAGACCAGCCTTATCAACTGTAGTAAAAGAATCAACATCTCCAGTGCTCCATAATATGGAAGCCCCAGCTTTACTTATTTTTTTTACATACTCATCTCCTTGACAAATAGAGGTATCACTACCTAAATTAAAAATAGGGATATCAAACACCACCGTGCTAGAGGAGAAAGTATCTTTACAACCGTCCTCATCGACAGCATAAGAAATTTCATGAGAACCTAATTGTGATGGACTAAAAACACCTGCAGAATTTACCTGATTCCCAATCCAAATACCATCTGGAGTTAAAGGGATTAACATCACATCATCATCATTAATACAATAGGAAGAATTCAATCCACTAAAAGAGTTTATCGGTTGCTCTACTACTGCAACACTATCTTTGTATATGTCATAGCATCCATTTGCATCTGTTACTTCTAAAATTAATTCATAATTGCCTACACTATTATAGGTATGTGAAACAGTTGATGTTGTAGCAGTATTCCCATCTCCAAAATCCCAAATATGTGATGCGGTAATATCTTTTGTTTTGTGATCAAAATTAAACACATTGTTATTGATGCATTGTACTGAATCTAATTGCAATAGTGTTGTATCTATAGGTTTCTCCCTCACTTCCAAAACCATCTCAAAAGAATCTGAGCAGACTTCATCTCTTGGAGTAAAAGAATTGGATACGATTAACTTCACTGAATATGTGCCTGGTTTTGCATATGACACATCACCATTCACAATCTGGTTGTCAAATGTTCCATCTCCATAAACCCATTTAAAAACTGTATTTGAACTTGGGGTACTTAAATACCTATAAGATGAGTTATTTTTAAAGTAAAATGCATTGGGGCTTCCATCAGGTTTGTAAAAACACTGAACGACAGTATTATTTGAATATGCAGGATCCAATTCAAAATCAACAATAGGAGCAGGTGCAATTGTATCATACTTTGAAACCACTGCAAAACAACCTGGACTAGACACTTTTAAGGTGACTTTATATATGCCATAGTTAGTATATGACTTGGCAGGAGATGAAACTGAAGATGTAGTCATATCGCCAAAATTCCAGTTGTAAGTTAACGTTTGGGGATTGGTTTGAGTAACCAAAGCCACAAAATCAGTACGATTATTCAACTCACATTGATAGTCGTCACTCATTGTAAAATCAAGAATTAAATTTTCTGTTTTTCTATTTTTTTGAGGATAATTTGATGTAAGATAATCAAATACTGTACCCGAACCATTGTATTCAAAAACAGAAAAATAATAGGTAGTGTTGGGATCTAGTTTCTTAACCGTAACTGAAGATCCCGCCCCATTATATACTATAAACTCCGATGCACTAAGTGCTCCCCCATTGCCAAAACTGTCTGAGGCTAAATAATAAACATTTTGTTGAGGCAAATTGGATAATGGTACATCTTTAGATGCTATAACGATACGTGAGGTGCCATCACCATTCGTCCATGATAAATTAGTTTGAGAACAATAAGTTTGAGTAATAGTGAGGCTGGTCGCCGACATTGAAGGCACTTGAGCCTTAATAATAGACAGATTCAAAAATAAAAAGAAAAGCAAAAAACCTCTCAGCATAGTTTTTACAAAATTAGCAAATTAGTTGTTTTAATGCTTTAATTAAATTCTAGCCAATATTCCCAAAGGTAATATTTGATTTGTTCTTGATTTCAAGCACAATTCAAACAATTCAAAATCTCGCTGATAAAAAAAATCATTCATTAAATTTTGGATAATGTATGGGGACAAACCCAAAGAATAAACATTCAAAACCATAAAACCATCGGATGATAACAAATGTGAAACTTGTTCCAATAAAGCTCCTAGCTTTTGCTCCAACTTCCAGCGTTCCCCTTTTGCGCCAATTCCATAAGCAGGAGGATCTAATATAATCCCATTATATTTTTTTCCACGTTTCACTTCTCTGCTTACAAATTTTAGAGCATCCTCAACCACCCAACGTATCCCTTTTAAATTACAATGAGTTTGATTTTCATTGGCCCAACTCACTACTTGTTTTATTGAATCCACATGAACAACATCCAGATTTGCAGCCTTTGCAGCAAGACTTGCCCCACCGGTATAAGCAAACAAATTTAATACGCTCCCTTTTCCCTCAAAAGCTAATGATTTTTCATAGATGTAATCCCAATTCGCAGCTTGCTCTGGGAAAATACCTACATGCTTAAATTGAGTGAAATTCAACTTCATTTTAATTCTATTATCTTGAATTCTGTAGTTAATAAACCAAGGCTTCAATTTATTTTGATGTTCCCAATTTCCCTGATGACTGCCTTCTTGAATGAATTTTGCCGTTTGGAGATTCGCCCACTCTTCTTTTGATAATCTCGGAGCCCAAATAGCTTGAGGTTCTGGTCTGGCTAAAATCTGACTAGCGAATTTTTCTAATTTGTATCCATTACCTGAATCAATTAATTCATAATCTGTCCAATTTTCAGGGAAAATGGCTTTTATCATATTATTATTATTTCTTGGGGTTGAAGAGGTTGTTGATTGATCATGTGCAAATATATGCTTGCAAGTGAGGCAACATCATTTTGGCAGTATTTTCGAATCCTTTCCAAATTTCTATCCTGATAAAAAATATCGAAGACCATACTCCCATCTATGTCTTCTTTGGGTGAGGGAATATCAAATACAGCAGTCAATAGATCTAAAGATGTGTAATTTTTAAAATCACCAAACTTCCATAGATTCATGGTATCAAGGTGCTTAACATCCCATGGCTTTTTACCAGCTAAATCTAACATATCTGGGATAGGCAAACCCTGAATCATAATACGTCTACTCAAATAAGGAAAATCAAACTCTTTCCCATTATGTGCACATAAAAAATGATCTTTGGGGTTGTAATTTTTTTGCAACAATTCACAAAACTTAGTCAAAATTTCTTTCTCATCTTCTCCATAAAAACTAGTCATTCTAAACATCCTATCATCTTTTTTTAAGATCATAAAACCTACAGAAATACATATAATTTTACCAAATTCTGCATAAATACCAGCACGTGGATATAGCGCTTCAGGCGACTCCTCATTTTGAGCAATCTGCTTTGCTTTTTTGTCCCATAATTTCTTCCATCGAGAATCCAGTGAATGATAATTCTCCTGTTGTGGAACTGTTTCTATGTCTAAAAATAAGATGTTTTCCATATGTATTTGTCTCTATTACAATACAAAATTAGTTTTTGAAATAAGATGACACCCTATTTATCTGTTTAATAAATACCATAAATTTATAATTTTGTGTCTATGGATTCTCTAAAAAATCAACTTTTATACCCCTCTACTATGGGTATATTTTTATTAACAAATATTTTATTTACCCTATGTCCGATTTCATCTTTTGGTCAATTAAGTGAACATTTTTCAGATGGTAATTTATCAAAGAATCCAACATGGCAAGGTGATGTTGAAAAATTTATAGTCACAAATAATTACCTCATTTCAAATAGTGAAACAACAAATGATATTTTCTATATCAGTACACCTAGTTATGCACTTGAAAAAACTCAATGGAATATCAAATTATCCATCGATTTTAAAACATCATCAGCCAATTATATCGATATATTTTTGGCCTCTGATAGTTCTAATCCAGCAAAAGAAACTCAAACGTATTTCATACGTCTAGGTGGCACAAAGGATGAAATCTCATTATATAAAAAATCAGGAAACGAGACAAAGTTACTCATTGATGGTACTGACGGAAAGACAGAAAATATAACATTGGATTTAATAATTACGTTTAATCAAAACATATGGGAACTTAAAGTAAATTATGATGATGGAAGCAACCCTGTAGTAGAAGGTACTTTTAGGGATAACCAGCCCATAGAATCCAATTATTTTAGCATACTTATCAAACAAAGTACCCCAAGTTTTTTCTATAAGCATCGATTTCATGAAATTTATGTGGGACCCATTTTACGGGATATAAAACCGCCGAAAATTGACAGTACTCAAGTCATTAATTCAAATACACTGAAGCTATTTTTTAATGAATATATTGATACTACACAAACACTTTTTGAATTGAATCATCCAAAACAAAGACCTAATACTATAATTTTAAAAGACTCAACCGCAACCCTCACCTATCCGTATGAATTTTCAAATGGTAGGCACATACTACAGATAATTCATTTGAGAGATTTAGCAGGTAATAGGATAGATACCTTTGCATATATAACAATTGATAAAGCTCAAAAACCTAATCGGGGTGATGTTATTATCAATGAAATACACATAGACCCGTCACCACCTATTCACTTACCTGAAGCTGAATATATAGAATAATTAACCCTTCTTCCAGTGACATTGAATTAGAAAATTGTATTTTGTATGATGATAAATCAAGCATTAAACTACCCCAGCTAATAATACCCAAAAATACATATATGGTGCTTTGTGATGATTTAGACATCTCATTGTTCCAATCAATACCTCATACCGTTGGCATTAAAAGCCTTCCCACACTCAATAACACCAGCGATCAGCTAATCCTCAAAAATGAAAAAGGTGAACTTATAGACTCGCTGAGTTACACACAACATTTTTATGGAGATGAAACAAAAATGAATGGAGGATATTCATTAGAAAGAATCCATATGCAATCATCCTGCCCAGACCATAAAAACTGGATAGCCAGTCAACATCCCGATGGTGGAACCCCTGGATTTGTAAACTCTGTATCCGATAAAATTATCGATTCATTACCTCCAAAAAATATTCAAATCACGAATGATAATTTAAAAACAGTGACGCTTAAACTCGATGAAATAGCCGTAAATGAACAATTAGCAGAACCTAATAATTATCGTATTTTACCCGACAACCTATATCCAGAATATGTTTCTGTGCTTGACAATAATAAAGAAATACAGCTGACTTTTTCATCTACGCTACCCTCTCATTATATACTTCAATTATCCATAGCTGAACTTACGGATTGTTTTGGTAATATGGATTTTGACCAAACAGTTGAAATTATACCCATTCAAGAGCCCGTAACTGGGGATATACTGATTAATGAAATTTTATTTAACCCTTTACCCAAAGGTGTAGATTTTATTGAATTATATAATATTAGTGATAAATATATTTCGCTGAATACACTTCAATTTAAGGTATATAAAAATGCCCAACTCAGTCAAAAAATTACTTTAGAAACGTCGCAAGCAATTGGTCCAAAACAATATATCACCCTGACTATTGACTCTTTACTTCTAAAAAATGACTATCCCCTAGCAATACAAATACAAGAGCTGCCAAAAATTCCAGAAATGAATAATACTGAGGGGATTATTAGTTTATATACTTCAGCTGATCATTTCATGGATTCCATTCATTATCACGAGAATCAACATTTCGCATTACTCAATGATTATGATGGTGTGAGTTTAGAAAGAATAAACTTCGGTGGTAAAGGCCATGACCCTCACCAGTGGCATTCCGCTAGTAGTGAAGTCGGATATGCAACACCTGGAAATAAAAACTCCCAATTTATTTCAGATGAAGAACAAAAGTTAGAATTCAATCTATCTTCAAAATTTGTATCCCCTGATGGTGATGGCTATGAAGATTATTTAGCTCTTAAATACCATCTAAAAGCACTAGGATATATACTCAATGGTTATATTTACAACCTTTCTGGTTTTTTAATGCATCAACCCTTTAACAATATTTCTATAGGTTCTCATGGACTCCTAAAATGGGATGGGGTTTTAAATGATGGAAGTAAATTGCCCATTGGCAACTATATCCTGCAGGTTGAAGCATTTAATTCTACTGGAGAAGTGATTCGAAAAAAAATAGCATTTGGAATCCTAGGAACTTTTTAAAATACAATCATGCTAATCACTGAGAAACCATCCGATTATGATAACTTAGAGAAAAAATCTACACTTGAATTATTAATTGGCATCAATAAAGAAGACCAAAGTGTAGCTTTCGCCATTGAAAAAGAAATATCCTCTATTCAAAAACTGATTGAAGCAGCTTATAAAACCATGCAAAATGGAGGACGTTTATTTTATGTAGGAAGCGGAACAAGCGGTCGAATTGGCATTATAGATGCTAGCGAATGCCCGCCAACTTATGGCGTAGATCCAGGATTAGTTGTGGGCATCATTGCCGGTGGGGATCAAGCGATCAGAAATGCGGTAGAAAATGCTGAGGATGATCTACTACAAGGATGGTATGACTTAGAAAAGCATCACATAAATTCATCGGATTTTGTAATTGGCATAAGTGCTAGTGGAACTGCACCGTATGTTATAGGTGCTTTAGAACAATGTAAAATTCATGGAATTATTACAGGCTCAATAGCATGTAACAAGCAAAGTAAAATTGGCACAATAGCCCATCACCCTGTAGAGGCTGTAGTAGGCCCTGAATTTGTTACAGGCAGTACCCGAATGAAAAGTGGAACAGCTCAAAAACTCATTCTGAACATGATAAGTACTACTCTAATGATTAAACTTGGACATGTTCAAGGAAATCAAATGGTAGACATGCAATTGAGTAATAAAAAATTGGTAAAACGTGGTACACGCATGATTATGGAACAAACAGGTTTAGATGAATACACTGCTCATGATCTTTTAGTTAAATATAGAAGTGTTCGAAAAGCAGTTGAACATGCCGCTAATTGGTAATATTATAATATCAAGACTTCATCTTTGGGATATTTGATAGAAAATCCATAATTAAATGATTTCTTTTCGTAACCTTTCAAATCAATTTCCCAGGATATTGTCCCTGAATTTTTATTGAGCTTGCCTCCACCATTAGTTGATTGAACTTCTATTTTATCATTTTTACTCACGGGTATATGATCCTCAATAATCAACGATATATCGCCTCTATTTTTATTTTTTATTGATATCTCATAATCGGCTAAATACACCTTGGCATTTTCTATGAGCTTATTTTTAGTTTGAGTGTCAATCATTTTTCGTTCCACATAAATGCTTCTGTCCCTGCCCATTGATACATCCAGAGTATCCTCCAATATACTAGGATTTAGGACTGTTTTACCAATAAAAGTATTGCCATAATATATATTAGCCTCCCCCATCAACAAATCTAGTGATTCCCATCCTGTTAAACGGGCTACCACAAAAGCGTCTTTATCCAGTTTTGGAACAAGGTATAATTGAAATGAAGTTGGAATCGTTTCTTTTTTTAAATCCATGTAGTGAAATTTACCATTAGATGATACATGCATAGGAACATTGATTTCGAAAGCAACTGAACTAAAGTTCTGAACCTTGTTCGTATATTCATATAGTAGATCTGCTTTTTCCTTTGCTCCTAAATCAAATTGAACATCCTCAAGAGATTCTGTTGCAACTTCTTTCACATATAATGCCTTTTTTACTCGATTTTGATTAACAAAACGTTGAAAATTAACAAACCAAACAGGTAGTACTGGTTTGGTATTCCCTTGATTTGGATTAGCGTTTGAAATTGTTATCTTCACATTTTCCCACTCCTCACCGGTATTTTGATATACTTGAGCTTTATAAATCAAAGTAATATCGGATTGGTGATTTTTTGCTATCAAATCATATTGTGGATTCCACCCCGCATTGCCTACTAAATAATTTAGTTTAATTATCCCTTTACTCGCAAGTTTACTATAAACCGTCACGATCACTTGGTGGTGATACACTTGAGTAGGTTGTATATTGTGATTCTGTATCTGATCTTCAATAGACTTTAGTTCCTCTTTAAGCATTTGATGATGATCATTCATCATTTTTGATTTCACAGAAAGTAAATATTTCATTTGCGCCAATTCATTAAGCTCTTTTCTTAATAATCGAATTGTCCCCTCCAAGAGTTCAATTGAATCGTGATTAGAGTTTCCTTTCATCAACTGATGTCCCAAAATCAGATTTCGTTCTTTTTCAATAGCATACATCAAATCTTGATTTTTTTGTAAACGCAAATTACTCAGGTAGATAGAATCTTCCAATGCTGTTTTTCGATTCAGAATTTGTTTGGTAACTACAGGTTTTTTGACACTTTGAGGCTGCATATAATACCTGTATTGCGTGTTCAATATTGTGAAGTCTCCCTCACCTGAAGCTTGTATACTCGCTGTATTAATAGAAGGTGAAACATCATTAAAAATGAGGTATGACGTCCCTTGAGGAATGGAAACAGAGGACTCTTTAAATAGTTGGGCATTTTGCATAAATACCGTGACACTTTTCAAACGATCCTTTACAATAACCTCTTGATCTTCAGCTTTTAGTTGATTGATAAAGAATAGTGAGGTTAGAACGATATAAACTATTTTTTTCATAGTAGTTAATATCAAAATTTTTCAAAAGGTAAATGCTCGGTAAAAAAAATAAAACCCACAATATTTTTTTAATGGAAAAAGCCTTAAAATTCGACTAGTATTATAGGGTCTATATTAAATTCGCAAGGTGAAAGATTTAATCACGCTATTTGTTACAGATTTAAATGGCATCCAACATGAAATAACAGCACCTACAGACATGGGATTAAATGTCATGGAAGCTATACGACTAAATGAAATTCCAATTAAAGCAACGTGCGGAGGAATGGCCATGTGTGCAACATGTAATTGTATAATTAAAAGTGATCATGCTCTCGTTGAAATGAGTGAAGATGAGGAAGCAATGCTTGATGAAGCATTCGTTTTAGATATTAAAGGCAGTAGACTAATGTGTCAAATACCAGTTGCTGAAAATATCAATGGGTTAATTGTCCAAATGGGAGACCTCACTAGTGATTGAGAATTTATACTGATAAATGTCAAATAAATTTCAATTTACCATAGGAAGCATGATCTATACAAAGCCGTGGTAAAAGCAAATTATTATTTGAATTTATTTATTTGAATTTAAACATCAAAAAGTTACATTTGCAGCCCTATTTTCAAGATTATAAACAAACAATTGTGGATACATTATCATACAAAACCATATCAGCCAACAGCAAAACTGTTAATAAACAGTGGGTTGTAGTAAACGCTGAGGGAAAAACACTTGGTCGTTTTTGCTCTGAAGTTGCAAAGCTTCTTCGCGGAAAAAACAAAACAAATTACACTCCTCATGTAGATTGCGGAGACAATGTAATTGTAATTAATGCTGAAAAAATAACATTATCAGGAAACAAGATGGATACCAAAGAGTATGAAACTTTTAGTGGATATCCAGGCGGACGTCGAGTTACCCTTGCTAAAGATTTATTAGCTCGAAAACCAATCAATTTAATTGAAAGAGGTGTTCGAGGCATGTTACCAAAAAATAGATTAGGTAGAAAACTATTTACCAATATGCATGTATTTGTAGGATCTGATCATCCACATGCTGCTCAAAAACCAATTCAATTAGAGATTTAATTAATATATGAACGTTATAAATACAATTGGGAGAAGAAAATCATCAGTAGCTCGTGTATACATGAGCGAAGGTAAAGGTGCTATAATGGTCAATGAAAGACCATTAGAAGAGTACTTTGCTTCTCAAGAATCTGTATATTATGTAAACCTTCCGCTCACTGTTTGTGATGCGATTGGTAAGTATGATATACAAGTTAATGTGGATGGTGGTGGTACCACTGGACAAGCAGATGCCATTAAACTAGCAATAGCTCGAGCTTTGGTTGAAGCAGATTCAGAAAATAAACCAGCCCTGAGAGCAAAAGGTTTAATGACAAGAGATTCTCGTTCTGTAGAACGAAAGAAACCAGGTCAACCAAAAGCAAGAAAGAAAACACAATTTAGCAAGCGTTAATAGTATGGGAATTAGTACAGAAAAATTATTAGAAGCAGGTGTTCATTTTGGTCACCTCACCAGTAAATGGAATCCAAAAATGGCTCCATACATATTTATGGAGCAAAATGGTATTCACATCATTGATTTGAATAAAACCTCTGCAAAACTGGAAGAAGCTAAGCATGCTATTCAAAATATTGCACGTACCGGACGCAAAGTGATGTTTGTTGCAACCAAAAAACAAGCTAAAGATATTTTAGAGGAAAATGCGACCCGCGTCAATATGCCTTTCGTATCTCAGCGTTGGTTGGGAGGAATGCTAACCAACTTTGCAACAGTTCGTAAATCTATCAAAAAAATGCAGGCCATTGAAAAAATGAAAACTGATGGTACATTTGATAATATGAACAAAAAAGAGCGATTAATGAAAACCCGTGAACAAGAGAAATTAAATCGTGTTCTAGGTGGAATTGAAAATCTTAATCGTATCCCATCTGCATTATTTGTTGTAGACATCAAACGTGAGCATATCGCTGTTAAAGAAGCACAGAAATTAAATATTCCAATCTTTGCAATCGTGGACACTAACTCTGATCCAACAAAAGTTGATTTCCCAATTCCTGGAAATGACGATTCTGCAAAATCGCTTCATATCCTATGTACAGAAATTACAGATGCAATTGCTGCTGGACTAGAAGAAAGAGCTCAAGCTAAGGAACAGGCCAAAAAAGATGAGCCTGTAACCCAAGAAGCGACACCTGATTCTTCAAGCCAAGCCTAGTATTAGTTTTTAATTTTATTTTTTTAAATCAATATAAATCATGACAACCATTACAGCGTCAACAGTTAACAAACTAAGACAAATGACCGGTGCCGGAATGATGGATTGCAAAAAAGCGTTGCAAGAATCTAACGGAGATATGGATACCGCAGTGGACATCCTAAGAAAAAAAGGTGCAGCAAAAGCTGCTAAAAGAGCAGACAGAGAAGCTGCTGAAGGCTTATCTATTGCAAAGTCTTCCTCTGACAACTCTTATGGTATTGTTGTAGAGGTAAATTGCGAAACTGATTTCGTTGCCAAAAATGAAGATTTTGTCACATTTGCAAATCAAGTAGCAGATTTAGCCTTGACTTCTAAATTTGAAAATAAAGATGCACTTCTAGCTGCTCCATTTGAGGGAAAAACACTAGGTGAAATATGTGTCGATAAAACTGCCGTAATTGGTGAAAAAGTAGAAATATCAAACTATGCATTACTTTCCTCTGAAGGTGTCGCCGCATATAATCATGGTGCAAACCGTATAGGAGTTCTCGTTGCTCTAAATTCAGACTCAGAAGAAGCTCTTCAAGCGGGTAGAGATTTAGCTATGCAAATTGCCGCAATGAATCCAATTGCTGTTGACGAAAATGCAGTACCTCAAGAAGTTAAAGATAAAGAACTTGAAATTGGTAGAGACATTGCAAAACAAGAAGGAAAACCTGAGGATATGTTAGATCGTATTGCAGAAGGAAAATTAAAACGTTTTTATAAAGATAATACACTACTAAACCAGTCTTACGTAAAAGATAGCTCGATGACTGTTGCGGCTTTTCTCAAAACTGTAAATCCAGAATTATCAGTTAAATCCTTTGAGAGGTTCCAACTGGGAGCATAATTTTAAATTAATCTATCTTTAAAAACCTTCTTTAATTAAAGAAGGTTTTTTTTATTTCCAAAATAGCATTAATACGCTTAATTTTGGCTTTCTTAAATTGTCATGGCATATAAAAGAATATTACTAAAACTTAGCGGAGAGGCACTACTTGGCGATAAAGAATTTGGGATTGATAGCCGTATCCTTTCTATGTATGCTAAAGAAATAAAATCAGCTGTTGATATTGGAATTGAGGTGGCTATTGTTATTGGTGGCGGCAACATATTTAGAGGAGTAAGCGGTGTTGAAGGAGGTATGAAAGATCGTGCCAATGCAGACTATATGGGTATGCTTGCCACAATGATAAATGCTATGGCTTTACAAGGAGCCCTTGAAAATGAGGGGGTATACACCCGACTGCTCAGCGCTATCAAAATGGAACAAGTAGCAGAACCTTTCGTTCGCAGAAGAGCCATAAGACACCTAGAAAAAGGGCGAGTGGTTATCCTTGGTGCAGGAACTGGAAACCCGTACTTTACGACGGATACAGCAGCAAGTCTAAGAGCGGTAGAAATAGAAGCAGATGTTATTTTAAAAGGAACTCGTGTGGATGGTATTTATACTGCAGATCCTGAAAAAGATACAACAGCTACCCGTTTTGATAAATTAAGTTTTACTGAGGCTATTAGCCGAAATCTTAAAGTAATGGATATGACTGCATTCACATTATGTCAAGAAAACAATCTCCCTATTATAGTTTTTGATATGAATAAAACTGGAAACTTAGTTGATCTAGTTAAAGGTATTGAAGTGGGCACATTAGTCAGTTAAAATATTAGGTATATTACTAAAGAAAGTTTTTGTTTAACATTTCATTGCTTTTAGTCTGAACCTATAATTGACACAAGACCTCACGTAAACTTTAAAATCATCCCTTAAGTCAAATTTTCGATTCTATTTATTTCTGAGCTATTCTATCTAAAACTTATTCTTCCACATCATGCTTTCAACAGGCTTGATTGTACGTTTGTTATATTTCGCATTCTTCTTTTTATTGTAAAAAGTCTCAATATCCCCTTCAACTGCAAAATAGATCAATTGTCCTATAGGCATACTTCTGTAAACCCGAACCGGCTGAGTAACGCTAATTTCTAATGTCCATGTATTACAAAATCCCACATCACCTTTACCTGCAGTAGCATGTATATCAATACCTAATCTTCCAGTACTACTTTTTCCTTCCAAAAAAGGAATGTGTGCATGCGTTTCCGTGTATTCTTCGGTAACACCCAAATACAAAACACCAGGTTGTAATTCAAAACCATCTAAAGGAATTTCAAAATGGTCAATTTTATTATGAGCTCTAGCATCAAGAACTCTATTAGAATAACAAGCTAAATGCTTACCCAAGTGAACATCATAGCTGTTCGTACCTAAATCATCACGATTGAATGGCTCAATCAAAATGGTTCCTTTTTCAATTTCCTCTAAAATTCGTTTATCACTTAGTATCATTGGCTTATATCTTGGGTCAAGTTTAGTTCTAATTTTCTATTTTCCAAAACACAATACTTTTGTCATCACTACAACTTACAAACATATTTTCGTCTATCCATGCCGTTTTATTAATGCAATTAGTATGACCTAAATAACGTTCGTAATCAATTACCTTCAATAAGTTTAGTTGACTGTCCCAAAGTTTAATGGTTTTGTCCATGCTACAACTAAGGAGTATATGACCATTCCAGCTTAGATTTTTTGCCTGAAATGTATGAGCAAAAATAGTATGAACGGGCACATTGATTGTTAGATCATGCACTATAATCTGAGCATCTCTTCCCGTACTTACTAATGTATTTTTATCCAAAAATGATAGACCAAATACTGAGTTTGTATGACCTTTAATTCTGTTTTTTACCGTTAAAGTATTTTTATCAATATGATAAATTAATGTATCGGATGCTCCAATATAATATCCATCATTATCAGATATACAGCAGCGCAAACTTTTTGTTGAAACGTTCAATTTTTGTTTGGTTGAAAAAATATATAAGTTTCCATCCTCTCCACCGCTGAAGCTATCATTTATAAAAAAAATACCCCCGGAATGGGCTTTTTGACTACCCAGCAACGTTTTAGTTTTTAAATTGATTGAATATATTGTTCCTGATCGGCTCCCTACCCTAAGGATATTCTCCGATTTGAATATACTATATATCGCCTCTCCAATTTGTATTATCAATAATCCATCTTTAGGATTATGGATATCCCATCGAATGACATAACCATCCGCTCCTACCGTATATAGATGCCCTTCATCCTTATCCAAAGCAAAATCATAAATAGCATCTTTATGACCATATAATTGTGCTACATTTGTTATGTTAATTTTAGCTCGAATTGCCACTACATTCAAAGAAACACATAAAAAATGGAATGGTTGCACTTTGGCGAATAGAGGAATCTAAGGATGATTTATTTTCCATGCTACCTCAGCCCTGGAAAGACCAACTTAATTATAACCAGTTAAGCCCTCATAACATTGCTGCTCGAATTCTTGCTCACAAGTTGTGCCCTGATTTTGATTGTTTTGAAAAAGATTCATTTGGTAAACCCTATTTTGAAAGTAAAAATCTCAAAATATCTATAACCCACTCAGGAAATTTTGCTGGGTTTATGTATACCAGTGACGATAGCTGCGGAATAGATATCGAATTAATTTCTGACCGAATCAATCGTATCAAACATAAATTTTTAGGAGAAAAAGAAAATCAATTTGAATCCTTGGGCTTAAAGGGACTATATCTGGTTTGGTGTGCTAAAGAGGCTTTGTATAAATATTATGGGCTAAAGGGTCTAGATTTTAAAAAAAATTTAAAGGTTGATTATACTTCTATTCAAACATCAGGAGAGATTACTGGCAGAATTTCAAAAGAAGATTTTCAAATAACCTTAAATCTACATTATCAATTTTTTGATGAATATTTGCTTATTCATACCTTATAAATGAAAAAAATAATTTGGATTACTGGAGCAGGTAGTGGAATCGGTAAAGCATTAGCAATTGCTTATGGAAAACAAGGGAATACTATCATTCTATCTGGTAGAAAGAAGGAGCAATTAGAGGAAATTTCAACATATATTGACCATTCATTTGTGCTACCCCTTGATGTTTCTCAAGAAGATCAAATCACCAAAGCAACTCAAACCGTTGAAAAAAAATATAATCATATAGACGTATTAATTAATAATGCAGGGATAAGTCAACGATCACTCACACATGAGATAACTAATGATGTAGGGCGTACCTTAATGGAAGTTAATTTTTTTGGAAGTATCCATCTCACTAAAGCAGTCTTGCCAATAATGATGAAAGTAAATCGTGGAACTATTGTAGCCATGAGCAGTGCTGCTGGTAAATTCGGTTTTCCATTGCGTTCCTATTATTCTGCTTCTAAGCATGCCATCCATGGTTTTTATGAATCCCTTAGTTTAGAATTAAAAGACACCAATATTAAAGTAACAGTGGTATGTCCGGGAAGAATCCAAACAGATATAAGTAAAAATGCACTAAATGGGGAAGGACAAACCCATGATAAAATGGATCAGGGACAACTTAATGGTATTCCTGTAGACCAATGTGCAAATCAGATTATCAGAGGTATTGCAAAAAGTAAATCGGAAATATACATAGGTGGAAAAGAAATTATACTCATATACATAAAACGTTTTTTCCCAGCTTTGTTTCGCTTCATTGCCCAACGAGTTGATCCTGAATAATAAGAATAAAATTGAATTTGGGCAGACCCTTTTGATTTGGTAAATTCGCATATCTTGGAAAAAGAAATAAGTGGAATCCAACAAATGGGGATTGGCATCCCTAATGTCCATGAAGCATGGACATGGTATAGGAAAAATTTCAGTATGAATATTCCCGTTTTTGAAGAGGCTGCAACTGCTGAACTAATGCTCCCATACACAGGAGGTAAACCTCATGATCGACATGCTATTCTTGCATTGAATATGCAAGGAGGTGGTGGATTCGAAATTTGGCAATATACCAGTAGAACTCCCCAACCTGCATCATTCGAACCTAAATTAGGTGATTATGGTATTCATATTTGCAAAATTAAATCTATGGATGCTGTTGCCTCATTCAAAAACTTTGACAAAAATTATCTCATTTCTTCTAACGTAGAACACTCCCCTAACGGTACAAAACACTTTTTTGTCAGAGATCCCTATGATAATATCTTTCAAGTCATTGAGTCTGATAATCACTATATCAAAAATAAAAATGAAACAGGTGGTGTTTTTGGAGCAATTATTGGTGTTTCTGATATTGAAAAATCCATCGATTTTTATAAAAATGTATTAGGATATGATGTTATTGATTGGCAAGGGGAAGGTCAATTTGAAGATTTTGATTCGATCAATACCTCTAAACACCTATATAAAAGAGCTATTCTATCACACAGCAATGTGAGAAAAGGCAGTTTTAGTCAACTACTAGGTCCATCACAAATTGAGTTAGTGCAAAATCTCACCGAAAACGGTCAAAAAATATATAAAGATAGATATTGGGGTGATCTTGGATTTATCCATTTATGTTTTGATATTATTGGCATGAAAAAATTACAAGTGGCCTGTGAAAAAGCAGGACATCCATTTACTGTGGACAGTGCAAATTCATTTGATATGGGTGAGGCTGCAGGACATTTCTCATATATAGAGGATCCAGATGGAGCATTAATTGAATTTGTAGAAACACATAAAATTCCTATACTTAAAAAAATAGGTTGGTACTTGGATATCCGAAAACGCGACCCTCTAAAACCTCTTCCCAAATGGATGATTAAAAGTCTTGGGCTTAACAAAAAACAATGAATCGAATAAATATATATTTCCTTTTTTTTAGTATTTCACTCATATTATTTATTTCATGTAGAAATAATTCATCTGAACTAGAATCTGAAGTTGATATTGACAATCATCCGGCATGGTTCAAACAATATGTTGAACTCAAAGGAGGTGAAGAAGCTAAAATCCCTAGTGGACTTGCGATACGATGGTATAAAGCCGATATAAATAATCAGCTTTACTTAAAAAAGGCAAACAACGATCTAGAAAACATCAAGGAAATTGGACCTTTTAATGTTGGAGGTCGAACACGTTCTATATTAGTAGATTACAATAACAACAATAGGTATCTGTGCGCTGGAATTTCTGGGGGAATCTGGGTGAGTGAAAATAAAGGACAATCGTGGAATATTGTGGATGACTTCGCCCCTACCTTATCTGCAACTTGCATAACACAAAGTCCGTTTAATCCTGATCTATTGTACTATGGTACAGGCGAAAGCTATGGCAATAGTGCCGATTTAGGAGGTTTAGGAATGTTCAAGTCCGAAGATAATGCTCAATCGTTTGTGCATTTAGATCATACCATGACCACTGAATTTGCAGACGGTATTTGGGATATTGAACATTCACTTGTCTATGATAGCACCCTTTATGTTGCTACACATAAAGCTGGCTTGTGGAGGAGTAATGACGCTGGAAACTCATTTAGCAGGATTTATGCCTCAAGTGTTCAAATCAACGAGATTGAGGTAAAAAAAGACAGTACCATTTTACTGTCACTAAATGGAGTTGGTATTATTGAACTGAATGAAGAAACTTTGAAAACAAGAAGCTTGAAAGGCGGCGAATGGCCTTCCAATGGCTATAATAGAATCAGTTTTGACTATTGTAAAGAATACCCAGATGTCATGTACGCTCAATTAGCAGGGCCAGATCGATATAGTCTTTATGGCATTTATAAATCCTCTAATGGAGGAGAAACATGGAAAAGATTATCCAACCCACCAGGTAATGTCAGTTATGCTCAGGCATGGTATTGTTTCAAAATATCTACGGCACCAGCTGATACCAATTTTATTACCAGTTTAAGTGTAGACCCAATTTATTCAAAAAATGGAGGAAATACTTGGCTATCTATGGCTGATCCCCATGCCGACTACCATGAAGTGACATGGATTAATAACAATGAATTCCTCATTGGAAATGATGCTGGCGTTAGTAGGTTTAATAAAAATTCAATGAATACCTATGAAGATTTAAATAACGGATTAAATATTACCCAATTTTATGCAGGTCATTATTACCCTAACGGAGAATCAATAATAGGTGGCACTCAAGATAACGGAACCCGTTTTACAAACGAATCAAATCCTATTTTTAATAACATCAATGGTGGCGACGGAGCATTTTGCGCAGTAAATCAGCAAGATGATAGAATCCGATACGTATCATCACAGTATTTAAATATGCGACGTCAAAGCTCCAGTGGCAATAAAACAATAAGTAGTTTTATTCGAAGTCAAGTTGGCGGAAATGATGGTGTTTGGTTTATTAATCCATTTGAAATAAATAATCTAGACGGAAATCAACTCTATGTTCCTACACGAAGAGCTACCTATCGAACTAACGATGGAGGTGACTCATGGGTTGCACTTACCAGTGATTTACTAGGAGATTCCTATGCTGTAGGATTAAGTAATGCCATAGATCCTATTGCATACATTGGAGGAACTGCCTCAAGACTTTACCGTGTAGAAAATGCGGCAACATCAGCTCCAGGTCAAGAAATTAGCATGTGGACTACCAAATATCCTGGATTTTTAGCCAGTACAATTGGTTGTATTGAAGTAGATCCAAATGATGAAGGTACAATTTATTGTGGCCTAGTAAATGTATCTAACAAACCACGCATTTGGAGAGTAAGAGACGCTAATACAGACGAACCTATCTGGGATGATATAAGTGCAAATTTACCCGAAAGTTTACCTGTAAACTGGATCGAAGTTGATCCAGATATGAGCGAACATATTCTAATTGGCACTGATTATGGCTTGTATACATCCCTTAATGCTGGGGCTAGTTGGCAAAAAGAAACTCGTTTCCCTAATGTACCTATTGATCAGATTCGATTGAGAAGCAAGGATCGAAAATTATTTATTTATACTCATGGAAGGGGAATTTGGACTGCAGATTTAATAAAAAATCCAGTAGCATCTGTCTCAGAAAAAATTAAAAATTCCATCCATGTTTACCCAAATCCAGCAAAGGATTATATCCATATTAATGGAAAAATTGATTATGCTAATTTATATTCAATACGAGGTGAGAAAGTAGTGAGTTCTCCCCACAATAAAATAAGCATTGCAAAACTTCCCGAGGGTATCTACTTTCTAGAAGTACAAATTGGAAACCAAAGAATGGTTCAAAAAATCATCATTACTCAATAATTTATCCAACTAAGATACAGCTCGCATTATTTCTTTTCGTTTTTGAATTAAACTCTCTTTTTTGTTAATATCGAGTCCCACCCAAGTAATTTTGTTCCAAAAATAAGGAAGAAGATCCACTAACCTGAACCAACATATTGCTCCATAAACAGCAAATATTAAAAGTATTATGGTCCATACCTTTGAAAAAAAGAAAGAGAGAAGAGTCCCAACTAATACTACTAGAAATAGAGAAAAAACCATTCCTAATCCAACAGCAATGGAATCCTTAAATATTACATTTTTGATTTTAGTCCCCACAAAAGACATGATCCCCTTCCACATTAACCACCAGGTGACATATACAGGGAAGCTAATACCCAAAGTAAAAAGCGCAAAAAATACAGAAATTGCATCAAAGCTACGACCACCTACATTGGCATCGTCTACTTTATCATCAATTAAGGATTGTTTGTACAAAATCACTTTATCTGCCAAATCGGGATTCATTTTATTTAGCTTCGAAATGGATGATTTCCAGGTATTTTTGGACTTATATACAAATGCTTGATAATGTTCATTAATCATCATTTCTTGCAAAAATTCTTTAGCTTCCGTATGATCACCTTTGGTAGTGACCACAGAATTATCCAAATAATCTTGAATTTGATTGGTTATCATTTCAGCCGCTTGTTTTTCGTCCTTTTGAATAGCGTCTTTATAATCTAAAACTCGAATTGGATCATCAAAAGATACCTGTATAGTCTGCATTAAAGTCCCAAATTTTGAATAATTAACAGCCGTAGGTATAATTAACAAATTCATACTATAATCACTTCTTTTGGCCATTTCAATTGCAATATGCCCTGTTCCTTTTCGTAATCTTCGGACCGCTTTTTCTGGGTATGAACTTCCTTCAGAGAAAATATGAATTTTTTCAGAATTTTTGAACCGATCAAATAATTCATCCATGGTATCAGCATTCCCTTTTCGGGCAATAGAAGAATCAGCATCCCTAGCCCGAAAAATAGGAAGTAACCGCATACTTCTAAAAATATAATTCTGAAATGGTTTTAAAAAGACATCCCCGCGTGTTAGGGTAGATATTATTTCTCCACTCATATGCTGATAAACCACCCCATCTAAAAAAGAATTGGGATGATTCCCTGCAAAAAGTATAGGGGTATCTTTAGGGATTTTATCTAAGCCATCAAAGTGAATTTTTCGCACAAAAGAACCCAAAGGAAGTCGCAATGAATTCCTACAAAAATGAAACACCCAATCTTTTACCATATTATATTATTACTGTACCTATTTGATCTGTGATCTTTTTTCTTATCTCCTGAAGCGTCCTGTGATTTTGTTGCAAGATGATAATATCCTCCGTTGATTGAGCAGTTTTTATCTTTTCTTGATTTTCTCTCATCAAATTGTCTATATGCTTTAATTTTAAATAATTTAGATTATCAATAACTTGACTTTTATAATTATCATTATCCGTCTTAACATACTTTTCATAAATTTTTTCCCAACCTTTACTTAAACTGTGTCTATCAGGATTTGCATCTGCAGCTAATTTTCCAGTTTCATAATTTTTATTAAAATATTCGCCGAATGTTCCATACTCTTTGAAATGAGAATATGCTTCTCTATAAATAGCACTAAATTCACTGGAGACTGGCCAAATTTCTTCATCCTCAAATTCTTTAAAAATAAATGCGGCTACGGATACCCCTTCCTCAAATTCTTTATCCGCGTGAAGAATCAAGGTTTTTAGTAATTCTTCTTCTTGATAATTTTTAGCGTCCTCATTTTTCGAACGCTCCCCAGAATGATAATCCGGTTGATATACAAAATCGGGTGGTGGACCATCTGGCGAAGAACTGCTGATATTGGATTGATTTCTACGTTCTTCACGATCTTTTAAATTTCGTGCACTTACCCGAAATTTATTCACTTCTTCAATAATAATTCGCTCGGGTATATCTAAAACATTAGATGTCTCCGTTATAAATGCTGCACGTTTTAGTGGATCGGGTAATGCCGCAATATTTTCAGCAATAGTTCTGGCTGCTTCGGCTTTCTTAATTGGATCTGTTGGATTATCGTTTAGCGTTACAGTTTGTATTAACCCAACAAAGTTTTTGGAATGTTCTTTTACATATGCATAAAAATCTGAAATACCTCTTTTTTGAATGAAACTATCGGGATCTTCATCCGCAGGAAATAATACTACTTGCACATTTAAATCAGCAGCAAGAATTGTTTGTATATGTTTTAAACTGGCATTAACTCCAGCAACATCCCCATCAAACAATAAAGTAACATTTTGCGAAAATCGTTTCAATAAACGAGCTTGATCTTCTGTAAATGCAGTTCCACTAACAGCTACTACATTTTCAACACCACTTTGGTACAAACTTACGACGTCCATGTATCCCTCCACTAGATATACCGTATCATTTTTTCGAATAGCTTGTTTACTATGACTTAAACCATAAAGTTCTTTTCGTTTCTCATAAACGATTGTTTCTGGACTATTTAAGTACTTTGGAGCCTTTGTATCTTTTTTGATTATACGTCCTCCAAAACCCAATACCTTTCCTGAAATACTAAAAATAGGAAATACAATTCGATCTAAAAATGTATCTCGAAGATTGGATTCAATGATGCCTTGATTTTCATTAATTTTCTTCACCAATCCCGCATCAAAAAGTTGCTGAACAGAATACCCGTTTTTTATGCCTTCGTGGAGTAGATGGTCTTTTTTTAAACCACTCAACCCAATATAAAATTCATCAATAGTTTGTTGATGTATGCCTCGCTCAGTCAAATATGGTTTAAAAATTATTTTTCCATCTTGACTAGAATTTAACCGCTCATAAAAATGATTCTTTGCAAATTCAAGGCACGCAAAAACGCCATCTTTAACTCGTGCTTCTTCCTGGAGCTCATCTACATTTATTTGGCCTTCTTCAATTTCAATATTATATCTTTCAGCTAAAAATTTAATTGCCAGTGGATATGACAATCCTTCATGTTGCATGATGAAGTGGAAAATATTTCCCCCCTCTCCACAACTAAAGCATTTAAAAATTCCTTTACTAGGCGAAACACTCATACTCGGACTCTTATCATCGTGAAATGGACAAAGCCCTTTATAATTAGCTCCAGCGCGCTTGAGGGTTACGTATTCTCCTACTACCTCCTCTATGGGGGCTACATCAAATATCTTATCTATGATCTGTGGAGGTATCAAATTACTACAAATGAAATAAATTGACTTTAATATAGAATAAGAATGTGGAGAGATATTAACATAAGTTGTAATAAAAGTATTATTTACCTTTGAACTATGAATCTTCCCGAAAGGATAAAGCAATTGGTAGCCTCACATTTTGATGAGATGGTAATTACTCGCAGACATCTTCACCGTCATCCAGAGTTAAGTTTTGAAGAATTTGAGACAACCAAATACATTGCAAATACCCTTAATAAATACGGTTACGACCTCCAAAAGATTACTGAAACTGGAGGATATATTGATATTCAAGGGAAAAATCCACTTAAAAAAATAATTGCACTCCGCGGAGATATTGACGCATTACCTATTCATGAGAAATCAGATCAAGAATACGCTTCTATACATGACGGCAAAATGCACGCCTGTGGTCACGATGTGCATACCACTTGTCTTTTGGGTGCAATTCAAGTGCTCCACTCATTAAAAGAAGAATTCGAAGGGACCATTCGCTGCATATTCCAACCTGGGGAAGAACGATTACCTGGAGGAGCTAATATGATGATTCAAAATGGAGTTTTAAAAAAACCAAAAGTAGAAAAAATACTTGGCCAACATGTAATGCCACTCATTGATGCAGGTAAGGTTGGATTTAGAAGTGGTTTATATATGGCTAGTGCTGATGAAATTTATATTAAAGTCATTGGTAAAGGAGGGCATGGTGCACATCCTCACCAAAATATAGACCCAGTTGCTATTGCTGCTCAAATCATTACACAATTGCAAACTATTGTTAGTAGGCATGCAAAACCTAGTATCCCAAGTGTATTGAGTATTGGAAAAGTAATAGCTAATGGAGCAACTAACATTATTCCAAACGAAGTATATATGGAGGGTACATTTAGAACTTACGATGAATATTGGAGAAATCGGGCTCATAAACTGATAGAAAAAATGTGCCAAGAAATAGCTCGAATGCATGGAGCATCTTGTGAAGTAGAAGTTAGAAAAGGCTATCCATTTTTAAAAAATGATGAAGTATTTACAGATCAAGCAAAAGAATGGGCCAAAAACTTCCTTGGAGAAGAGAATGTTGAAGAATTAGAAATATGGCCTGCTGGCGAAGATTTTGCCTATTTTTCTCAAGAAATACCGGCCTGTTTCTATCGATTAGGCGTTCGAAACGAACAAAAATTCAATCAAACCATGTTACATACGCCAACATTTGATATCGATGAGGAAGCCTTGAAAGTAGGTGCCGGACTAATGGCCTATCTCGCTCTCAAAGAATTAGAACTATAATCCGTGATGCATGAAAACTCAAAAACAGATTTTAGGACAAGAAGGGGAGAATATCGCTATTCGACATCTTATCAACCAAAAATACAAAATTCTTGCACGGAATTTTAGGGACGGTTATGCCGAAATAGATATCATCGCCACTGACAATCATGAACTAATTGTCGTTGAAGTAAAAACTCGAAACTCATCAAAATATGGCGAACCTGAGGAAAGTGTATCCACAAAAAAACAACAGTTACTCTCTCAGGCTATTGAAGCTTATATGGAAATCCATGAACTAAAAATCCCCGTACGATTTGATATTATTTCGATTATAAAAAATCAGTACAAAACAGATTTAAATCATATTAAAGACGCATTTTGGCCAGGACTCTACTGAACTAGAGCTTTACTATTTTCCTGCGAACAACCTGTTTATTATTTGAGCTAACAATGGCCATATAGATACCGGGGGTCAACATTGAAACGTTTATACTATTCCATGACTCTGAAGCAATAATTTTCTCATGAATAACCTGTTGCCCATGCAAATCAACAATATCTAAAAAACCTTCCATAGGTAGTTGCATCTTCCACCTCAAAAAAGAACCTATTGGATTATTAATCATCAGATGATTGCTATGTATTCCTCTTAAAGTGCTGGCTGTAGTTCGATTTACTTTGATTTGCATGGCTACAGGTAAATGATCACTCATGCCATACAATGCACTTAATACAGATGCAGGTACAGCATTGTTGATCCCAGAGTTGATGTCACTATTGAAATGCTGACCATCATTACCTAGGGCTTTATAGCTACCATTGACATAGCCATAACCCCGTTCATTGCTCAAAATTTCTTGGCCACATAAAATAAAATCAAATCGATCATCTAAACCTCCTCCACTATGGCAACTTCCACTTACTCGTGTACTTTGAGTGTGAATGGAGGCAAATGAACCATTATTATTCCATGAACCGGATTGTTTTACTGGGTCCTTAAAACGAATGGAACTGTTGGGATCTCCAACTAGATGAATAAATCCTTGTTCATTACTCGTATACATATTAAAATCACCGGCAAATACATAACTATGTTTTTCCGAATAATGAGTGTCGTGATAATCCATAACCGCTGCTGTAGCTTTAGCTCTATCGGAAACATCTGAATTTGTATTACCAGCTTTTAAATGCGCCACATAAACAGTCAGAAAATTGGTGTCTCCCATTTCCAATTGAGAATTATCTAAATAATATAAAGTATACACATCAATTTGACGTACTAACATGGTATTATTCAATCCACGATCAATTTTATCTTGAGTATATAACGCGAATTTATTGGCATTGTAATATAACATATTACATAGACTAGAATTAGCAGAATAATTACTTTGCTTGTAATAATTCCTACCGTTTTGATTTAGAGCATTAGTAAGAAGTCGATTGGCTCCTGTACCTCCATCGCCTACCATTTCATTTACGGTGATAATATCTGGCAGAAGATAGCTCACAATTGTATTCATATAATTATCTTTATTCGCAGGGTTATTATTACTAGCCGTACAATAGCTTGATATATTTCTATACATCAACAGATTATAATGCATCATTTGCACAGTATCTGTTATGGACTGACCCCAACTTAAAATAAAGCTGAATAGAAAAAACAAGGTGATTATACGCATAAGAGTTCGAAGATATGATTTGATACTTTATTATGTAGCATATTTTGTTGAAGGTCAATAAATACACAATTTAGATTTCATTTACTGTATATACAAAATGCTGAAAATCAATATTTTGCAAAAATAAGTATGATTATTTTTTTATCTTAAATGAGCCATTCATTAAAAAACTTCATTTCATTCTTGCCTTATTCCATTATTGGTTGATTTTTGCAGTATACAAGATAAAATTCATGGAAAATATTTTAATCGTTATCGCTATTTTAATTATTGGATCTGCATTAGGAGGCACACAATTACCTAAATTACCGGGAGCTATACTATCTTTAGGAGCATTAGTTCTTGCCTTTTTCAATTCACATGCACGCGAAAATATGGAGAGTATATTATACTCCGTTCCAATTTTACTGACTATTGTTGGTATTATGACTTTTATAGCAGAGAAAAAATTAGTATCTGATGGAGAACATGCATCGCCCATGATTAAACGAATTGGAGGGTCTATTTTCCAAGTAATCTTCATACTCGTTCTTACCGTATACTTTTTATCTACTTTTTTCTTTCCACACTGGAGCTAATCAATTGACAATTAAGCTCCTAGTCTTATCATTTACATGGAGTTAGTATTGATTTTAATAGGCATGTTTTTATTAATAATTGGTGTCATGGGTTGTATAATCCCTGCTATTCCAGGCCCTCCAGTTGCTTATTTAGCTTTAATACTATCATTATTTATTGATCAAAGTTTAAATACCATATCAGAAAACAACTATATACTTCTGACCATATTGGGCATCCTAACCTTAAGTATAACTGTAATTGATTTCTTATTACCCGTCTGGGGTGCAAAAAAATTTGGAGGCACATCATCAGGAAGAAAAGGAAGTACAATGGCTTTAATTATTGGTGTTGTCATCACACTTACCACAGCTGGATTTGGCGCATTATTAATCGTGATAAGCCCTCCTATTGGAGCTTTTATTGGTGAAAAAGTAGCTGGAGGATCAACCCAAACTGCCATTAAATCGGCTAAAGGATCCTTTATTGGATTTTTAAGTGGACTATTTTTAAAACTGGCTTTAGTTATCGCAATGGCAGTTTATTTTTTATATCTACTCTTCTAAAAATACCATATCAGCAATGGTTTTACCAATACTCAAAGAAGACGTTGCCGCAGGACTTGGAGCATTAATCACATGAATAGCTCGCTTTTCTGTAATTAATTTAAAATCATCCAACAATCCACCTGTTCTATCACATGCTTGAGCTCGAACACCCGCTGGTGCCTCTACCAAATGTTCTTCTTTTAATTCAGGTATTAGCCGTTGCAGTGCTTTCGTAAATGCTTTTTTACTAAACGAGCGGTACATTTCACCTAAACCTGTTTTCCAATACTTGAACATTACCTTTTGAAAACCAGGCCACAATAAACTAGAGAAGAGCTCCTTAAGGTTAAAATCTGTACGTTTATACCCTTCTTTCTTGAAAGCAAAAACAGCATTAGGACCTGCTTCTATTCCTCCAGAAATCATCCGTGTAAAATGCACCCCTAAAAAAGGAAAAGCTGGATCTGGAACAGGATAAATTAAATGTTTGACTAAATGTTCTGCCTCAGGTCTAAGTTCATAATATTCCCCTCTAAAAGGAATAATTTTTGTATCTATTTTACCCATATGCATCGATGCAATATTATCAGAATATAAACCTGCACAATTAATTACTAACTTACCTGTTATTCGTTGATTAGATGTAGAAATAATAACATTGATGTCCGATTCTTCGATTGCATTCACACGTGTGTTTAAGTGGATTTCTCCTCCATTTTCTTCAATTTTTTTGGCTAATTTAGTACACACGTCTTTATAATTAATAATGCCTGTTTGAGGAACTCGAATACCTTGAATTCCAGCAAGATATGGTTCAATGGCTTTGAGTTGCTTTTCATCCAACAATTCCAATCCCTCTAATCCATTTTCTATACCTCGATTATACAGATCATGTAACCGATCTATCTCAGATATTTCCGTTGCTACGACAACTTTACCACACAGGTCATAGGCTATGTTATTTTCGTCACAAAATTTAAGCAACATATGATATCCTTCGATACAATTTTTAGCTTTTAAACTACCGGGTTTATAGTATAAACCTGAATGGATAACCCCACTATTATTACCCGTTTGGTGATAGGCAAGTTCCCCTTCTTTCTCAAGCAACAGTAACTTCTTAGTTGGATATTTTTGAACTAAATGGTATCCCGTAGCTAAACCAACAATCCCTCCACCTATAATGACTATATCTGCATTCATCTTACATGCAAATAAAACAGATGTTCCAGTATTGGATAGTTGATCCTCTGACTAATTATCCCCATTTTTTATGTGATATCATTTAAGAATGAGAAAATATTTAAAAAACACTTTGTTTCATTAAAACCAAACAGATTAAAATTACCTTCGTGGCTATGCATAAAATTGAGGAATTACTTGCTGAAAAAATCCTTTTCTTGGATGGTGCCATGGGGACTATGATCCAAAAACATAATCTTTCTGAAGAAGCCTATCGTGGTGATCGTTTTGCAGATTATGATCATCCTTTGAAAGGGAATAATGATTTACTATCGATTACACAACCGAAAATTATTACAGATATTCATCATCAATTTTTGGAAGTAGGTGCAGATATTATTGAGACCAATACCTTCAATAGCACCACTGTATCCATGGCCGATTATTTCATGGAAGATTTGGTGTATGAGTTGAATGTAACCTCCGCGCAATTAGCACGAGAATGTGCAAATCATTACACCGATAAAAACCCAAACAAACCTCGATTTGTTGCTGGAAGTATTGGCCCCACCAATAAAACAACATCCCTTTCTCCCGATGTTAATAACCCCGGATATCGGGCTATTGATTTCGATGCCTTGGTTATTGCCTATAAAGAACAAGCTTCCGCACTGGCTGAAGGTGGAGTTGATATTTTTTTGATAGAAACGGTTTTTGATACGCTCAATTGCAAAGCTGCTATTTATGCTATCCTTGAACTGAAAGAAGAAAAAGACTTAAATATTCCCATTATGATTAGTGGAACAATCACCGATGCGAGTGGGCGAACACTCAGTGGTCAGACTGTAGAGGCATTCTGGTATAGTATCAGTCATGCTAACCCACTAAGCGTTGGACTAAACTGTGCACTAGGTGCAGATCAAATGCGACCGTTTATTAAAGAGTTAAGTGATAAAGCTTGGTGTAGAGTTTCTGCTCATCCCAACGCTGGTTTACCTAATGAGTTTGGAGAATATGATGAAACACCTGAAAGCATGAGTGCTGTAGTAGGCGAATTTGCATCAAATGGATTCTTAAATATTGTTGGGGGGTGTTGCGGAACAACCCCTGAACACTTAAAAGCAATTATCGATCGGGTAGAACAAGAAAAACCAAGAGCGGTCCCTCAACTAATGCACTAGAATTTTATAAATTAACCGAGAATTTCAATCATTTTTGATCCAATACCTGCAGGAGAATCAACCACATGAATGCCACAGTCTCGCATGATTGCCTTTTTGGCTGATGCGGTATCCTCATCTCCACCAACTATAGCTCCTGCATGTCCCATTGTGCGTCCTGCTGGTGCTGTTTCTCCCGCTATAAAACCAACCACTGGCTTGGTGCCTTCCGCTTTGATATAGCGAGCAGCTTCTGCTTCCATACCACCGCCTATTTCACCAATCATTACAATGCCATGTGTATCTTTATCATTCATCAATAATTCAACAGCTTGCTTCATGGATGTTCCAATAATAGGATCTCCGCCTATACCAATAGCTGTTGTCACACCCATTCCTGCTTTCACGACTTGATCAACAGCTTCATAGGTCAATGTACCTGATTTGGACACAATTCCAATATTCCCTTTTTTGAATATAAAACCAGGCATAATCCCTACCTTAGCTTCATCTGCCGTGATGATACCTGGACAATTTGGCCCAATTAATCGGCAAGTTTTATCCGACAGATACGCTTTTACTTTGACCATATCAGCAACAGGGATTCCTTCAGTTATACAAACAATAACTTGAATACCGGCTTCCGCCGCTTCCATAATGGCATCACCTGCAAATGGGGGTGGTACGAATATGATGCTAGTATCTGCTCCTGTTTGATTAACTGCTTCCTCAACCGTATTAAATACGGGTTTATCTAGGTGTGAAGTTCCCCCTTTACCAGGAGTTACGCCCCCAACAACCTGAGTTCCGTAGTCTATCATCTGTCCTGCATGAAAACTTCCTTCACTACCGGTAAACCCTTGAACAATAATTTTAGAATTTTTGTTGACTAATACTGACATAATTTTTCGATGTGCAAAGGTATTTTTTTTGTTAATATCTAAAAGCTAAAACTTGGTTATAACCCATGAAAGGATAGCTATTTTATTGCTAATTCTTTGATCATTGTGTTCGTGGTGTAATATTAGGACATTAGATAACAAAGTTTACCTTTGCACATTCAATGGCTAAGATAAGTATTGAAAATAGTTCATTTAACATTGAAAAGAAAGAACATTTTCTTTCTTTAAATGGGAAGGAAATCTCCCACGATTTGCTCAAGAATCCCAATGGGAAGTATCATCTTATCGTTGATAACCTTTCTTATCAAATTCAAGTTCTTCAAAAAGAAACTTCCTCTGGTAAACTAATACTTCGTATTAACAACCGTGTTATTACGACAAATCTGGATAATAAATTAACAGAACTACTCAAAAAAATGGGTATGGAAAGTGGTAAAAAGAAACTTAAAGACCTCAAGGCTCCAATGCCAGGTTTGGTATTAGATATTCTTACAAAGGAAGGCGAACAAGTTATTGAAGGCCAAGAACTGATAGTACTTGAAGCTATGAAAATGGAAAATGCTATTAAATCGCCTCAAGATGGTGTTATTCGTTCCATAAATGTTCAACAAAAAGATAAAATAGACAAAAATCACACTTTACTTTCATTTGAATGACTCATATTTAATTAATTGACTTAAAGACCCTTACTGATTGACTAAACTTAACTTAAATAAAATACAACCATGAAAAATTTAATCACAGGATTAATCCTAACCCTCACTGTAATGCAAGCTTTTGCACAAAACACACTAACACAAAAACAACAAGAATTAGAAAAAGCCAAGACATCATTAAAAACAGCTCAAGAAAAAATCAAAACCATTGAAAACGAAATTGCTCAACTCACACCACCAGTATATTGGCAAAAAGGTGGTTTTGGTGCACTCAATTTTAACTCTTTAGGACTAACTAATTGGGCTGCTGGAGGTGTCTCTGCCAACTCTATTACTGCTATTGGTAACATTTACCGCAATTTCAAAAAAAATCGCATCGAATGGCGAAACAATATTGATTTAGCCTACGGTTTAATCAAAAATGAAGGCGAAACCCTTCGTAAAAATGAGGATAAAATAGACTTTTTAATGAAAGGAAATTATGGGATTACGGATAAGCTAAGTTATTCCAGTTTACTTAATTTTAAGTCCCAATTTGCACCTGGTTTTGATTTTTCTGATCCAACGATTGAGGATAAAGATCGAAAAGAAATTTCAAAATTTATGGCTCCTGGATATTTAACAACATCTCTAGGGCTCAATTACAATATCACCGATTATTTTTCGATATATGCTTCGCCAGCCACAGGTAAGTTCACTTTTGTGAGTGATGACTCTATTGCTGCTCAAAACATATATATTCCTGCGACATTAAATGATGAAGGTATTCAATTTTATAATGATAAGTATAGAGCTGAGTTTGGAGCACTAGTGAATGCTCAGTTCAAAAAGGATTTGACTAAAAAAATTAACTTAAGCTCTACCTTAAATTTGTTTATTAACTTCACGGATGTAAATACGGCTAATCGAAAAAATATAGACGTAAACTGGGAAACCATGGTCAATATGAAATTAACAGAATACATAGGCATGAGTTTAATGCTTAATCTTATTCATGATAACGATGTTGCTGTACCAATTTATGAAGGAAATACTATTGTTAGTTCTGGTCCTCGTACACAGATGAAACGACTTTTAGGTATCGGATTTTCTTATAAATTCTAATACCTTAGACTAGGAGTAAGAAAGATGATTATCCTTTGTTAGTATTGTATTAACTTTGCTGTATTGTGAAATTAGTATCCATCATTTTATTATCTTTCTTACTCACTATTCCGAGAGTTGGATTTAGTATAGTTATTGATGCATGTTGTATTACAACACTATATGATTGCTGTGATGATCCTGTCACTTTTGACGATGATTGTTGTCAAACATTAACTGATGAGGCTTGTAGTGATATTTTTTTTCTTGAACTCCCACCCCTTCATCTGGATTATACAGTTCAACAATCCACTCATATACCTTTAACTGTTTATTACAGGGAATATGATCCAGTCATATTTAGCAGTCTCATTTATAAAAAAGGAACTACTCCCCGACAACATCAACCCATTCATCTACAAAAACATCCGAGTTTTTTTCAAGTATTTTTATGTTAGTAAGCCATAGACTAAATGCTATACTTACCCTTAAAAATTACTAATACCCATGAAAAATATTCTTTTATCTCTGAGCATTCTGCTCAGTATTCTAGCTAATGCACAAAATCTTGATTCCCCTCTCATAAAAGGGAAGGTCGTAGTCGTAACTTCTGATGGCACAAATCCTGTGTCTGGAGCTTTTGTCCATTGGGAAAATGAAAAAACAGGCATTTTTACAGACAACAATGGAACGTTTGAAATCAAACTTGAAACTCAAAAAATATTGATTGCTTCATTTGCCTCGTACACCACAGACACCATCAATATATCTTCCCCAGATTCGTTCTACATATGTACCGTATATGAGCAAAATAATTTAAAAACTGCTACCGTTTTGGCAAAACGATTGAACTATGGTTTATCCCGATTAAGTCCAAGAACAACCATCTATATGGGAGAACGAGAATTTCAAAAAGCAGCGTGTTGCAACTTATCTGAAAGTTTTGAAAATGCTCCTGCTATTGATGTTAGTTTTAGTGATGCTGTCACGGGAACCAAGCAAATTAAGATGTTAGGTTTGGATGGCTTCTACACACTAATAGGCAGAGAATACATGCCTTCTGTACGTACATTAAATGCCTACTATGGATTATCCCATATACCCGCAGCATGGGTAGATGGCATTCAAATAACCAAAGGGGCTGGAAGTGTTGTGAATGGATTTGAAAGTATCGCAGGTCAAATTAACGTAGAACTAAAAAAACCCTTTGGAGATGAAAAATTTTTATTGGACCAATTTGCTAGTTCTGGAGGTCGATTTGAAACGGATTTGATGTATACCAAAGACCTAAATAAACAGCTAGCTAGTTCGCTTTTGGTTCGCTACGGAACTCGAACAACTGAATTTGACCGAAACAATGATGGCTTTTTGGACATGCCCCTCAATGAAGATTTTAAAATCATGAATCGTTGGCAATTTTTTATGGACAATGGACTTGAAGGGACTGCAAATATGAGTTATCATAAAAATAATCAAGATGCAGGTCAAGCGGCATTTTTTTCACCAAATCCTGATGCGTATGGCATCAATATTAATTCTGAAATCATAGACTTTTTTGCAAAAATTGGTAAAGCTTCAAAGAAAAATGATTACAGTAGTTTTGGATCGCAGTACAACCTTAACCAATCCAAAATGACAAGCACCTATGGTTCTTCGAAGAATCAAAAAAAATACATTGCTCAAACCAATCAAGGCTATGTGAACTTGCTATACGAAAGTATTATTGGCACTACATTTCACACGTTTCAAACAGGCGTATCATTTTTAATTGATGAAACCCAGGAAACCTATGATGGATTCCGATTTGAACGTACAGAGGCCGTTCCTGGATTATTTTTTGAGTATACCTTCAAGCCCAAGGAAACTTTTAGTTTGGTTGGAGGTATACGAACGGATTATAATACCATTTATGGCTGGTCTGTAACGCCAAGAATACACAGTAAATATCGCTTTAATAACGATAAAACTTCTATTAGACTATCTGCAGGAACAGGAAGAAGAACTAGTAATCCACTGGCACAAAATCAAATGTTATTCGCATCTGGGAGAAGCCTTTCTTTTCAAATGGACAATCCGAATTTGCCTTATGGTTTTAACCAAGAAGTTGCCATTAATGCTGGATTCAGTTTTGATCATCAATTCAAATTGAGCTATATGCCTGCCACCATTGCTTTAGATTATTTTAATACGACCTTTTTATCTGAAGTAGTTCTAGATCGAGAAGTTGAAGGACAAGCTCATTTTTATTCAATGAAAAACGGTACTAAGGCAAACAGTTTTCAAACTCAACTTGATTTACAACCTGCTCGAAGAACAGAAATAAGACTCGCCTATAGAATGTTTGATGTCACAACTACGTATCAAAATCCTACCCAAAATACAACGTATATTTCAATGCAAAAACCCTTTATATCCAAACACCGTGCATTTGTTAATATCACGCAAAATACACGATCCAATTGGCAATTTAATTCCACTGCAACATGGTACGGACCTCAACGAATTGCTGGAGCAAAAGATACAGCCTTCAGCTCTGGGGTATTCATCTATGACATCCAAGACAAATATTCTCCCCATTTTATTTTACTAAATGCACAAATAAGTAAAATTTTAAATAAAGAATTTGAGATATACGTAGGTGCAGAAAATATCTTGAATTACCGACAAGATAATCCAATACAAGAAGCTGCCAATCCATTTACAGAGAAATTTGATGCTGGACTTGTTTGGGGTCCGATTTTTGGAAGAATGATTTATGGTGGATTTCGATGGAGAATAAAATCAAATAAAGAATGAAAAAAGAATTTATGATTACAGGTATCTCATGCATGAGTTGTGTGAGTAAAATCGAAAAGACACTCTATTCGAGTATTGAAATAAAGAAAGTCTCAATCGATAAGAATAGCGGACAAACAATTTTAGAAGGTGATCCAATTCCAAAAGATAGTATCATCCAAGGACTCTTAAGTGAAGCAGGTAATTATGCTCTAACCCAAAATACTAAAACCCATTTTTTAACACCTTACAAACCGTTATTGATCATATTGGGGTATTTGCTTGCTGTAACGCTATCCATAGCATTTAGCTCTGGAAAGTTTGATATTCACAGTTGGATGGGTAATTTCATGGCTGGTTTCTTTTTGGTATTTTCATTTTTCAAATTACTTGATGTTGCTGCTTTTGCTAATGCCTATCAATCCTATGATATTATCGCTTCAAAATTTAAGATTTATGGCTATGTATATCCTTTCATAGAGTTACTATTGGGATTTGCTTATCTGTTTTTTTATGACTACACTATAACAAATAGTATCACTGCAATTATTATGTTTGTAAGTATAATTGGTGTTATTCGATCCGTATTGAGTAAATCTGAAATACAATGTGCATGCTTAGGAACTGTTTTTAATCTCCCCATGAGTTATGTAACAATCATAGAAGATGCTATCATGCTGATTATGGCATTATTTATGCTATTTTAAATTAAAGATGAAAAAAACATTCTTTTACATATCCTTAATAATAAGTGTCCTAATCTTTGTTGGTCCAGGATGTACTAGTGAAATTCCAGAACCTGTGCCTGAATCTGCACCAGAGAATCCGAGCATCACTCTCCAAATAAACCATACATTCAATGCAGATTCATTTGAATTAGATAACGATTATATTATCCCTAGTTCTGAAGTAGTTAGGTTCAGCAGATTGGCATATATACTCTCCAATTTTTATTTAATTCAAGAAGATGGCAGCAAATTATTCGTGGACAACACCTACCATTATGTTGATTTAAGAAGCTCAAATCCAAGCTTACTTCTCTCTAATATTAAAAAAGGGAATTACCAAGGTATTGGGTTTTCAATTGGATTGGACTCAGCTACCAACCATGGCGATCCCAATAAATATGTTTCTGATCATCCATTAGCACCCATAAACAATTCACTCCATTGGAACTGGCAAGGCGGCTACATTTTTACTGCAATTGAAGGAAAAACACTGGTCAATAACAAAAGCTTTTTATTCCATTTAGCCGGCACTAAGAATAGAGTGGATATTGAACTTCCCTTATCATTTACCAAAAATGAAAAATCATTGAATGCTCAACTTAATTTTAAAGTAGAAGAACTATTTATTAATCCCAATACCTATAGCATTGCAAATGATGGATCAAGTACTCACAGTATTGATGATCCCGTAACTTTAAAACTCTTCGAAAATTTAAGTACTGTATTTTTATTAGAATCCGTTATAGAATAAAATGAAGAAATTATTGATCATATCGCTCATTACGCTCGGCATATTTGCTTGTAAAGATGTAATCAATGAAATCCCGGATAATCCCTATCAAACTACTCCCTATGCCTTTGATTATGATCGGACTTTGCTACCTCCTCCAAGAATACCCTCGGACAATCCATTAACTGAAGAGGGAGTATTGCTTGGGAGAATGTTGTTTTACGACCCAATTCTGAGCGCAGATAGTACACAAAGCTGTAATTCATGCCACAATCAGTCCAATGCATTCACCGATAACGGGCTTCAATTTAGTACCGGAATTGAAGGCATTACAGGCAAAAGAAATTCCATGCCTATTTACAATCTTATGTGGCATTTGGACGGCTTTTTTTGGGATGGAAGAGCAGATATTCTTCGTCATCAAGCCATATTACCCATTATCGATGCAACAGAGATGAATGAGACCATTGATCATGTATTGTATAAGCTTAATCGATCTAATAGTTATAAAGAACAAGTAAAAAAAGCTTTTGGAGAAGAAGAATTAAATGAAGAAATAATAGGTAAAGCACTTGAGCAATTTATGTTTTCTATCGTTTCCGCAGATTCAAAATTTGATCGCGTCATGTTAGGAATCGAAACATTTACACCTGAAGAAAAAATCGGTCAAGTAATCTTTAACTCAGAAGCCATACCTATACAGGAGGAAGCAGACCCAAATAATCCACAAAATTTTGGTGCCGACTGTTTTCATTGCCATGGGAATAGTCTATTCATGCGTAGAGAATTTTTAAGCAATGGATTATCAGGCAATGGAGATCTTGGATTAGCAGAATTTACTGGAGTTAGAAGAGATGAATTTAAGTTTAAGACACCTTCATTGCGCAATGTAGAAAAAACGGCTCCATACATGCATGATGGACGCTTTGAGACGCTTGAGGAAGTGGTACAATTTTACCTAAGTGACATGAATGCATCCAGTGCTGTTGATTTTTCAAATGCCCCCAATATGCATGCGCTAAAAGATTCCGTATATTTGAGTCCAACTCATAAAAAAGCACTCATCGCCTTTATGAAAACATTAACAGACGAAAAATTATTAACAAACGAAAAATATAAATCACCATTTTAACCATTAATTTATCATGAAAAATATCATCATTATCGCATTATTTTTATTTACTAACTCATTATTTGCCAAGAATGTTACTACTACATTTAAAATAGACGGAAACTGCCAACTTTGTAAGGACAGAATAGAAAAATCATTGGACATCTCAGGTGTAACATTTGCAGAATGGGATCCTGAAACTAAACTGATAACCGTCAGATTCAACGACAATAAAATAACCTTAGAAGAAATTCATGCTGCTGTAGGAAATGTAGGTCACGCAACAGAAAAAGTTAGTGCAAATCCAGATAAACAAGCAAAACTTCCAGCTTGTTGTCAACCTAAAAAACCAGTAAAGGCATGCAGTTCATCTACCCAAAAAGGGTGTTGTGCAAAAACACCACAAAAAGCTTGCGATACGAAGGAAAAACAAGCTTGTAGCACAGAAAAAAAGAAAGGTTGCTGCTCAAAATAAACTGATTTACATATTATTCTGGTTATACCAACACTAACTATTTATTGAGAACATAGGACTCTAATATTTGACGTCTAAAAAAGGTGTCCATTGAAAGTCTATTACTTATTTATAATCTTATTTTTGCAAACGTTTAATCAAATAGAATTATGGCAAGACAACTTCAAATACGCGAAGCCCTCCGAGAAGCAATGAATGAAGAGATGAGAAAGGATGAGAATATCCTTTTGATGGGCGAAGAGGTAGCTGAATATAATGGAGCGTATAAAGTAAGTCAAGGGATGCTTGACGAGTTTGGAGATAAACGAATTATTGATACACCCATCGCAGAACTTGGTTTTGCGGGTATAGCTACAGGAGCTGCCATGAACGGACTAAAACCGATTGTTGAATTCATGACATTCAATTTTAGTTTAGTAGCCATTGATCAAGTAATCAATGCCGCTGCAAAAATGAATAGTATGAGTGGTGGTCAATTTACATGCCCTATGGTTTTTAGAGGCCCTACAGGAAGCGCTGGTCAATTGGGAGCTCAACACTCACAAGCATTTGAAAACTGGTATGCCAATTGTCCCGGGCTTAAAGTTGCTGTATTATCCAATGCATACAACGCCAAAGGGTTGTTAAAATCCGCCATTATCGATCCTGATCCTGTAATTTTTATGGAAAGTGAGCAGATGTACGGCTTAAAACATGAAGTTCCTGAAGAAGAATATTACATTCCATTAGGACAAGCGAATATTCAAAAATCAGGCACCGATGTAACTTTAGTTTCTTTTGGGAAAATGATGCGTGTTGCAGAAGAATCTGTAAAAGTATTGGCTGAGAAAGGCATCGATGTAGAACTCATCGATTTACAGTCTGTAAGGCCTATTGATTACCATACTGTTGCTGAAAGTATTAAAAAAACAAATCGATGTGTAGTACTTGAAGAAGCGTGGCCATTAGCTTCTATATCCTCTGAAATAAGCTACATGATGAGTCAAATGGTCTTTGATCATCTTGATGCCCCAATCAAACGAGTAACAACACTAGACACCCCACTACCCTATGCTGCAACTTTAGTTGAAACATGGTTGCCTAATGTAAAGCGAGTTGTTGATGCAATTGATGCTGTTATGTACCGATAACAGCCTTCGGCTAATTCTTGAAACGTCCTTTACTGAATATTCTAACACCGGTGTCTTTCCCTTTGCGAAGTTCTTTTTGTTCTTCTTCTGGTAAGGAGGCTATATGCTGACAAGTTTCAGAACAAGTTCGGGAATACTTCTCCGCACATTGGGGACATTGAATAAACAATAAATTACATGCTTTATTTAAACAATTTGTGTGATGATCAAATGGTTCTCCACACTGATGACAATGAGCGATGATATCGTTGGTGATCCGCTCATTGAGACGATCATCAAAAACAAAATTTTTACCAACAAATTTATTTCGCACACCCAATTGTTTGGCATCTCTGGCATATTTAATAATCCCACCTTCTAAGTGATATACGTCTCTAAACCCTTTGTGCTTGAGATAAGCACTTGCTTTCTCACACCGAATACCACCCGTACAATACATGACAATGGGCTTATCTTTTTTATCTGATAATTCGTCTATAACTAGTGGCAGTTGGTCTCTAAATGTATCTACATCTGGACACCAAGCACCCTCAAAATGACCTACTTCACTTTCGTAATGATTTCGCATATCAATAAGTATCGTATCTTCTTGATCTGTCAAAGCATTAAATTCCTCTACTTGAAGGTAATTTCCTGGTGTAGAAACATCAAAAAGATCATCATTTAATCCATCCGCTACAATCTTATCCCGAACTTTAATGGCTAACTTAAAAAATGATTTTCCATTATCCTCTACCGCATAATTCAGGCGAATGTTTTCTAGGAAAGATATAGAATCTAGATTCGCTTTAAAAGCACCTATATTTTCGGTGGGGACACTTATTTGCGCATTGATTCCTTCCTTAGCCACATATATTCTACCCAGGACTTGTAATTTACTCCAATAAAAAAAAAGGTGGTCTCTAAATAGTTGAGGATTCGCAATTTTTGCGTATTTATAAAAGGAGATAGTAGCCCGAGATTCCTGACTGTTCCTAATTTTTTCCTTTAATTCTTCCCCATTAATTGTATTATGCAATTTCATGTTACACTCATCTTAATGTTATTACAAAGGTAACTTGTCAGTTGATTTTTTAATTTTTGAAATGGTAAAGCAATAAAATTAAAATCATTACAAATAAATCAAAACAGGGTGCTCATTCGTATATATAAGTATGAAACATATTCATCTTATGTTATTTCTATTTTTAGTTATTTCTTGCAATGCTCAAATAGATAAAAATTCATCCGATATTAACCTAGATCACAAAAATACCATGCCATTTAATCCCCTAACCGAATCTGAAAAACGTGTGATCCTTGAAAAAGGAACAGAATATCCGAATACCGGCGAGTATAACAACCATTATAAAAAGGGCACCTACGTATGTAGACAGTGTAATCAACCGTTATACACATCTTCCGATAAATTTAAAAGTAACTGCGGTTGGCCTAGTTTTGATGACGAAATCCAGGGTGCCGTTAAGCGAGTAATCGATGCCGATGGTCGAAGAACAGAAATCATTTGCAGCAACTGTGATGGACATCTGGGGCATGTTTTTGAGGGAGAACAATTAACAAAAAAAAATACGAGACATTGCGTAAATAGTATATCATTACAATTTTATGAAGAAGGAGACAAACTCCCGTCTACCATTACATCACTAGAAACGATTACTTTAGGTGCAGGATGTTTTTGGTGTGTTGAAGTATTATTTCAAAAATTAAAAGGCGTATCCCACGTAGAAAGTGGCTATGCCGGTGGTAAGATTAAGAATCCAACCTATAAAATGGTATGTGACGGAAACACTGGTGCTGTCGAAGTAGCACAAATTACCTATAACCCTTCCATTATTTCTACAGAAACACTTATAGATATTTTTTACCATGTGCATGACCCAACCACATTAAACCGTCAAGGAAATGATGTTGGAGATCAGTATCGATCCGTTATTTTTTACAACTCTGACGAACAACAAATTATTGCAGAACAAGTTACCCAAAAAATCAAGGATAGTAATTTATGGGATGACCCGATTGTTACATCGATTGAGGCTTTATATAATTACAGTAAAGCTGAAGATTATCATCAAAATTATTACTCCAATAATGCCACCACCAATAGCTATTGTAGTCTTGTCATTCGCCCTAAAGTAGAGAAGTTTATGGCTAAGTATTCTAATTTAATAAAAAAGTAATGTAATATTTGTATAAGTACAAATCCCCGCTTGAAATAGGGATGTCATGATTATGAAAAATTTATTTACATCTAGTTTTATTGTTTTTATATTAAGTCTTAACACTGCTACTCATGCAGCAAATTACTTTGTGTCTCCAACTGGAAATGATAACAACAGTGGAATAATTTCTCAGCCATTTTTAACCTTCGAAAAAGCTTCTAGTCTTGTTAACGCTGGGGATACAGTTTTTGTTCGAGGAGGTATTTATTCATCCAGACAAAAAATAAATGGCTCTAGTGACGGAACTTCATCAAACCCCATTGTGTTTATTAATTATCCGAACGAAACTCCGATTATAGATGGATCTTCCTTAACACTATCTTCTAATCAGGCCTTGTTATCAATTGTACGTTGGACCACAAATCCTGAGATGAAGTTCTATGAAGTTATAGGTATGACGATTCGATACTCTAATGAACGTGGGATTTACTTTTATAAAGTCAATCAATTAAAAATTAAACAATGTTTGGTTCATGATATTGAAACTCGAGGAATTGGGGGATACGGGAAGTACGTCACCATAGAAGATAATGAGGTATACAATGCTGTATTAGAGAACATAAATAATGCATATGGTAATAATGGTGGCTGGGCTATGGGCATAAGTTTCACTTATGATTATCAAACCAATGAAGGCGTTATTAAATCAACTATACGAAATAATTATGTTCATGATTGTTGGGGAGAAGGTATGGCTCCAGGAAGTACTAGCAATGATATGTTGATTGAAGGGAATACCGTTGTAAACTGTTTTAGTGTTGGAATATATCTCAATAAATGTACGAATGTTACGGTTAGAAATAATCATGTATATAATACAGACCCAACCTATTATAGGTTCTCTCAACCAGCGAATGGAATAGCCATGGCTAACGAAACGAGTTTTTCAAGTCTTGCAAAACCACTGGACAGCATTTACATTTATAATAATATTTTGAGTCATGTTCGAAAAGGCATTAGTTTTTGGCATGACTTATCTAACACAAGTACTCAAAATAGCTATCATAATGTGGAGATTTATTATAATGTTATTCTCAATCCAACATCAAAATCTGTGGATTTTGATTTATTGCCTAATGGAAATGTTCAACCTTATAATTGTATTCTAAAAAATAATATTTTTTACTACGGAACCACTCAGTCGGATATACATAATCCAAATGGATGGCAAGTTTCAAACAACAATTGGTTTGGGGCTGGCGGATATCCATCATTTGCTGGACAGGGTGCCATTAATGCAGACCCACTTTTTGTCAATGCTAACAACCCAGGCAATCCTCTAAATTATAAATTAACATCATCTTCCCCGTGTATTGGAAAAGCAATTGCTACCACTAGAGTTGCTACTGATTATTTTGGCAATTCGCGAGTCAACCCATCATCTATTGGAGCTCACGATTATTCAGCATCCGTACCATTGACACTTATCGATTTTCGATTGATGAAAAATAAAAATGTAATAGATATCAATTGGACAACCGCATTCGAAATAGATATCAATCACTTCATTTTAGAGAGATCTACTCAAAATAAAGGGTGGGAGACGATCTATACACCATTGCCAATGGGAAATTATCACGCAAAAGCTTACTATTCCTATCGCGACTACGAGGCTCCTCATGAGTTGGTATTTTATAAACTATCTGAAAAAACTATCCATGGAGAATCTATAGAAATAGCTCAGTCTACAATAAACAACACGCTATTTAATTCAGAATTAGAACTATTTCCAAACCCCGTCAACGATTACTTATACTTCAAGAATTCAACTGAACAGGAGCAATCAAACATTCTTACAGGAAAATTATCCATCTACAATAGTTGGGGTAAACTCGTGCTTGAAAAAACAATAAAAAATACACCCCTTATAAAAATTAATCTTGCAGATATTGCAGCAGGGATATATACGGTAAGAATTGAATCATATACTCCTTTGGCATTTGAAAAAGTTTCGAAAATATTAAAGTATTAATATTTTCAGTATCAATTCACATTAATTAAAATATTTTCGTGTAGCATATCTTTATTAAAAGAAATGTTATTTAATTATGAGTAAAATAATCGTTGGTAGTGAAGAATGGTGTTCTTTACCCGAACTTGGAATCCCAGCCATAAAAGCTCGAGTTGATTCAGGAGCAAAAACATCAGCTTTACATGCCGTTAATATTGTCCCTTTCCAAAAAGGAGGTAATCCATGGGTTAAGTATGAGGTTCACCCACTACAAAATGATGGAAGAACTACCATTCAGTGTGAGTCCCCCGTCATTGGTAAACGAAGAATAAAAAGCTCCATCGGAAATGGCGAACTTCGCTATGTAATTCGATCAATACTTGCCATCGGAACTACATCATGGGAAATTGAACTCACCCTTACTAATAGAGATTCCATGGGATACCGTATGCTGTTAGGAAGACAAGCTATGTCTGGCAAAATGTTAGTTGATCCAGAGGCATCTTTTCAACTGGGAGAACCTTCTCAACATATTTTATTTGAACATTATCAACTCCATTCCAGAAAGCCAACAGGACTTAAGATCGGTTTATTGGCTAGTAATTTGAATCTATACAGTAATCGAAGAATCATTGAAGCTGGTGAAGAGCGGGGTCACGACATTGAGTTTCTAAGTATTAAAGACTGCTATATCAAACTCGATGGCAAAAATCCAGAGATGCACTATAGGGGAGGAAGAATATTAAGTGGTTTTGATGCCATTATCCCCAGAATAAGACCTAGTGTAACCTTTTACGGGTGTGCTCTTACCCGTCATTTTGAAGCACTGGGTGTGTATACCCAAAATTCAGCCGCATCCATAACTCAATCTAGGGATAAATTATATTCACTCCAATTACTCATTAATAGTGGCTTACCCATTCCCACAACAGGATTTGCTAATTCACCTTTAGATACCAATGATTTAATTAAAATGGTAGGCGGAGCACCACTTATAGTAAAGCTACTTGAAGGAACACAAGGAAAAGGTGTTGTTTTAGCTGAAACTAAAAAAGCTGCTGAAAGTTTAATCAATGCTTTTAAAAGTTTAAAAGCCAACATATTAGTTCAAGAGTTTGTCCAAGAAGCTAATGGTCAAGATATCCGCTGTTTTGTTATCAATGGCAAGGTAGTTGAAAGTATAATGCGAACAGCTCCTCCAGGAGAGTTCAGAGCTAATATTCATTTGGGAGGTACAGCAAAAACTGTTAAAATAACTCGGGAAGAACGAAAAATTGCAGTTTTAGCTGCTAAAACACTAAATCTTAAAGTTGCAGGTGTAGATATTATTCGCGGTCAAAATGGCCCCTTATTACTAGAGGTTAATTCATCACCTGGTTTGGAAGGTATAGAGGGTGTCTCTCAAAAAAATATTGCTCGACTCATGATTGAATCCATCGAAAAGGATTTAAAATTTACACCTATTTAGGATCTATAGATGCACGGATACTAAATACGTGAGAATATTGAGCTGCACTTTGATCTGCAATATCTGTTAGGGCATAGTCCAAAACCAATTGTTTTAATTTTATTCCCACACCAATATTCGGCATTACTGTCCATTGATTCTCAAAATCTAGGGTTTTTTGTTGTTGAATATTTCCAATACCCGTTCGTATAAAAATAGCATCTTTATACCCACACTCTATTCCTAAATGAGGGTCCCCACTGATTAGATCAGATTGTATCAATGTATTCCTTCTGCCATCTGTATTCAAATCCAAATTAAGTTCAGTTAGAAGACTAAAATTATTATCAAATTGAACTTTTTTGGCAACACCAAGAATAAGCTTAGGCAATGTGAGTTCTAAAGAATTCTGTGGAATTTGATTATTGGTTTGTGCGAAAACTTCTTCTTCTTCAGGTGTAAAACTATATTTCCAAGCGTTAAATGTTGTAGTAATATCTCGCGCTACGATAGCATAATTCCAATCATTCTTGGACTGATACTGAGTACTCAAATCTATGCCAAAGCCCCAAGATGTTGCAAAATCTCCAGCCTGGCGATGGACCACTTTAGCACTTCCTCCAAAGCTTAATCCTGATTTGATAGTTTGCTGAGCATAACTAACGTAAAAGCCATAATCTACCGCACTAAAACTTTTAATCCGATCATAATTTATTTGTCCGTTTCGAATTAAATCGAGTGTATTGGGGATATTGTCAACTCCAAAACGAACCATAGAAAAGCTCAAAGCGGCATTATCTTTTACACGGGTACTTACACCCAAGTAGTCATAATTTGCTAATCCACTAAAATAGTTAGAGTGCATAAATCCTACTTGCAATTTCTCTTCTTGATTGACTAGACCCGATGGATTCCAATATCCAGCCGTCACATCGTCTACAGAAGCAACAACTGTATTTGCCATTCCGAAAGCTCTTGCCCCAACTCCAATTGATAAAAATTCATTACTATATTTAGGGATAGATTGCCCAAAAGAATCAAAAGCAGTTAAGCTTAAAATAGATATCACAAAAAATATTGTCCTGTTTTGTGACTGGTTCATGGTAATTTGAATTATAGTAGTTGAATTTCTAAAGCATCAATAGAACGCTCCAATTGAGGTTCTATTGTCTCACAAATTTCAATCAATAAATTTCGTTGATCTTCATTGAGTTCAATCATGCCTAAATTAGCACAAACACCTTCAACAGCACCTACCACATTTTCCAGACTTGTATACGTTTTTAAAAAAGCAGCTTTCATAAACCTGCGGTGTTGACCTTTCCAAAGTTCATCATCTTGCAAACCAGCATACCGCATAAACTTAAGAATCCAATCCATTTCAACACTATTGATCATGGCATAAAAATCATCAGCTAAAGTTGGATTTTTATCCAATAAAATTTTATCCAATAAAATTTCAACCATGATATGGGTTATGAAATAATCACGATTAATATCCTTATCGCCACTTTCACGAATTAAATCAGTCGCTTTATTGGTGAGTTCTACAAAAGTCATCCAATTATGAAACTTTCTATCACTGGCAAAATGCTTATTACATCCATCATTGATGGATGATATTTCTTTGGTGGTAAAAGTGATGTTTTTGTATGGATTTATACGAAGCTTAGCAATGTGTGCTCTGGCTAAGTCGGGGAGTATTAAACCCAAGTTGTAATACTTATTGTTTTCGTCTCTATCGAAATAATAATGACTTAAATAATTCACTACTGCAAATCAACGTTTTTTTTTTCATTTAGCGTAATCTAGCTGACAGGTATTCTGATTGTTTCTCCAATATTCCTTAACTACCGGTTAAATTTATACTTTCGTGACACGCAACCTTGAAGCAATCTACTAAAACATCCGATAAACTCGGCACCGAAAACATCGGTAAATTATTACTGCAACAGTCACTCCCAGCATCCATTGGATTTTTAGTGATGTCATTTTACCAAATGGTAGATGTTTTTTTTGTAAGCAAGTATGCTGAAGGCGAACTTGCCATTGCTGCTATAACAGTTGTATTACCCATCACCTTTCTAATTTCCTCATTTGGGATGGCCATAGGAGTTGGAGGTGCGTCTGTTCTTGCCCGAGCTCTAGGAGAAGGTCATACAGAAAAGGCTCAAAAAACATTTGGAAACCAGATTATTCTTACCTTAGGTTTTATTTTGTTTTTTGTATCCATGGGGTATCTTTTTCAAGATCAGCTGCTACGCGTATTTGGGGCCAATCCGGAAATCATGCCCTATGCCAAGCGTTATTTTAATGTTCTTTTGATCGGATTACCATTTTTAGGTTGGGCCATGATGACCAATAACGTAATTCGAGCTGAAGGAAAACCCAAAGTAGCTATGCTTACCATGGTCATTCCAGCTGTATCTAACATTATTCTTGATTTTGTGCTCATATACCATTTTAATTTTGGCATATACGGAGCAGCAATAGCTACATCTTCGGGCTATATCTTAAGTGGATCGTTCACGCTTTGGTTCTTTCTTTCTGGCAGAAGTGAATTAACATTTACCCCTGAATTTTTGAAACTAGATTTTTCTTTGGTAAAAGAAATTACATCCATTGGCTCTATCACGCTTGTGAGGCAAAGTATGTTTAGTTTGCTTGCCGTAGTATTATACAGTCAACTTAACAAATGGGGGCATGTAGCTTTCGCTGACACAATGGGTTCTAGCGGCGGATCACATGCCATTGCTATATATGGACTTATTCGTGGGTTCACGCTATTTGTTGCATTCCCTATTATTGGAATAATGCAGGGATTGATGCCTATTGTGAGCTATAACTTCGGCGCTCAAAATGGACAACGTGTAAAACAATCCGTATGGCTTGCCATTCAATGGACTACGGGTATCTCTGTTTTATTATTCTCCATCATTGCACTATTCCCCCATCAACTCATTGCCATTTTTACCCATGATCCTGATCTATTGGAACATACACCCCGTGTGTTGCAACTGATTTTTATTTCCTTGCCTGCCATGGGTATAGGTTTTATTGGCGGGGCATTTTTTCAAGCTATTGGAAAACCTGTGCCTGCTTTAATATTAACCCTCGCTAGGCAGGGGCTTTTTATGATTCCATTGATGTATATACTCTCACATTTTATGGGCTTAGATGGTGTTTGGATTTCCATGCCCTTAGGCGAAATATTAGCGGGTACCTGGGCCGGAATCTGGTTGTTTTTGAGGGTAAATAGATTGTAAGTATACTATAAAAAGTATTTGGTTTTTTAAGACAACTAAAAATAGGGTTTATATAAAACTACACATCAAATGCCTCATCCACAATGGCTTGTTGTTCCCTTACATGAACCGCTGCATACCCAGTTGCTGGACTAGCACTACTCCTTCGGGTAATTTCTTTGAAATTTCGAGCCCAATCGTAACGCAATACATGCATCCAAGCACCCATATTTTTAGGTTCTTCTTGCACCCAACAAAATTCTGCTTTAGGATAGTGTTTGAATAGCTTTTGAATTTGAGATTCTGGCATAGGATAAAGTTGTTCTATACGAACAATAGCAACATCCTTTCGTTGATCTGTTTCTTGTTTTTGAAGTAAATCAAAATAGATTTTCCCACTGCAGAGGTTCACTCGTTTTACCTTTTTAGCATCTACAAAGTTGTCTGTAATCACTTCTTGAAAGCCTTGTTTGGTAAAATCATCCACTGTGCTGACACATTTTGGGTGTCTTAGTAAACTCTTAGGACTCATAATGACCAGTGGTTTTCTAAAATCACGATGGATTTGTCGGCGTAATGCATGAAATAAATTAGCCGGTGTTGTCAAATTCATCACTTGCATATTCGCAGAAGCACAAAGTTGTAAGTAACGCTCTAATCGTGCACTACTATGCTCTGGGCCTTGTCCTTCATATCCATGAGGCAATAACATAGTTAAACCACTATATCTCCCCCATTTCGTCTCACCGCTAGCAACAAACTGATCGACCATCACCTGGCATCCATTGGCAAAATCACCGAATTGTGCCTCCCATATGGTTAATCCTTGAGGATTCGTAATTGAATACCCATATTCAAATCCAAGAACGGCATATTCCGATAGTAACGAATTGTAAATCTGGAATTTAGCTTGTTCTTTAGAAATATGATTTAGTGGGACATATTTATCTAATCTGTCTTCCATATTAATAACGGAGTGGCGATGTGAAAATGTGCCTCTTTCTACATCCTGACCACTCATTCGAACTGGATGACCCTCTTCGAGTAATGTCCCGTATGATAATAACTCTCCCATGGCCCAATCATAAACTCCCGATTCAATCATCTGTTTACGATCGTTATATAGCTTGGTAACTTTTTTAATGGGCGTATGTTTATCCGGTATTGACGTAATAGCGTTAGCCACTTTTTTTAATTGACTTGCTGACACTTGAGTTTTAAACGAACGTTCAAAATCAGCTTTGGTCCCTGATTTTATACTACTCCACGTATTTTTGGGAAGATTGTTGTTCTTGGGTTTTTTATCTGCTCTTACATCCTCTAAATCTTGTTGAAGCATTTTTTTGAATTCACGCTCCATTTCTTTGGCTAGATTCGCTTCTATACTTCCTTGTTCACTTAATTTTTGAGCATAAATTTCCCGAGGATTAGGGTGTTTAGCAATAGCCTTGTACAATACGGGTTGAGTAAATTTAGGCTCATCTCCTTCGTTATGACCATATTTACGATAGCCCAAAATATCAATAAATACATCCGAATTGAATTTTTGTCTATACTCAAGAGCTAATTTAATCGTGTAAATAACAGCTTCTACATCATCACCATTTACATGAAAAACAGGGCTTTTAGTTGTTTTAGCAACGTCAGTGCAATAAATAGAAGTTCTCGCGTCAGTATAATTTGTCGTAAATCCGATTTGATTATTGGTCACAAGATGCAAGATCCCTCCTACATTATACCCCTCTAAACCAGCCATTTGAATCACTTCATATACAATACCCTGACCAGCAATGGCCGCATCACCATGAATAAGAATAGGTGTTATTTTAGAAAAATCATTTTGATAACTTTTATCTAATTTTGCTCGAGACATCCCTTGAACAACAGGATTAACTGCTTCTAAATGACTTGGATTAGGACATAAATTTAGCTTTACTTTTTTACCTAAACTCGTGGTAATAGAACTTGTATACCCTAAGTGATATTTTACATCTCCCTCAAATATGGATTCTTCATATGCTTTTCCTTCAAATTCATTGAAGATTTCGGCATAACTTTTTTGCATAATATTAGCCAATACATTTAATCTGCCTCGATGAGCCATGCCAATAACAAATTCTTGAACCCCATGACTCGATCCTAACTCGATAGCCGCATCTAATGCGGGTATTAATGACTCTAATCCTTCTAATGAAAATCGTTTTTGTCCAACATACTTGGTATGTAAGAAATTTTCAAACGCTACGGCTTGATTCAATTTCTCTAGGGTTAACTTTTTTTGTTCAATGGTGAAGTCAGGGGTATTTTTCTTCAATTCCATTTTGGATTGCAACCACTCTATCTGTTCGGGATTGGTCATGTACATATATTCTACGCCAATACTCCCGCAGTAAGTTGTTTCACAATGAGCTATAATATCTTTGAGCTTTGCTGCCCCTATCCCTAATGCTACGCCAGCATTAAATTTTTTTTCTAAGTCAGTTTTGGTAAGTCCAAAATTCTCGATAGACAAATCTGGACTATACTTTCTTCGCTCACGAACCGGATTAGTTTTGGTAAATAAATGCCCTCGCGAACGATATCCTTTGTTAATGAGATTTAATACATTGATTTCCTTCAACATATCTTCAGAGACAACATCACCAGAGTTTAGTCCTAAATCTCCATAAGCCAAGTCAAACCCTTCAAAAAAGCGTTGCCAACTTTCGTCTAATGAATATTTATCGGTTTTGTACTGTTCGTAAAGATGCTCTATAGAATCTACATCTGCATTGCTGAGGTATGAATGATTTAACATTGCTTGAGTGTTGCAACAAAAATAGAAATGTGATTTATTCTAACTCACTTTATTTATGAAAGATTTATCCATAATTATTCTGACATCCTCCCTGCAATTAGAAAGCCTGTAGCTGTGTTCAATAAACCGATAAATTTTTACCCTAACGTTAACCAAAATAATACATTTGCGTTCTACTAAAGTGAATAGCAAGGATTTCGTTCAACGCTTCCATCAATATCCGATTTTTACGGAATTGGAACGTGAACTTATGGCCGGAAAAAGACGTTTTGGAATTCAACAATGCATAGGATCAGCCAAATCTATCTTAATCGCCAAATTATTAGAAAAAAATCAACGTAGTATCTTAGTACTTTGTGAAAACCTTGAACAGGCTGAAAATACATACTCTGATCTTACCGTTTTTACCGACCATAATTATGTTTTTTTATGGAAAGACTCCTTTCGAAAGCCCTTTAACTTATCCACTTCAGATAGTAGCAAAATTCAGAGTAAAGCAAGCGTTTTGGATGCTTTGACAGATATTGATCAACCTAAAATTGTTGTAACGTATCCCGAAGCTATTGCTGAAAAAATAGTACGTCAAGAAGAATTCGAAAAAAGTAAATTTACCTTTAGAGTAGGTGAAGAAGTGGATTTAGATTTTCTCATTGAATTGCTTAATACCTATCATTTTTACAGAGAAGATTTCGTATACGAGCCAGGACAATTTTCTATTCGTGGAGGGATAATAGACTTATTTTCTTTTGCTAATGATTTGCCTATCCGTCTTGAACTTTTTGGACGCACCATTGAGAGTATTCGAGAATTTGATCCATTGAGTCAGTTGAGTACTAAAACACTAGTTCGCGCAACTGTTGTCCCTAATGTATCTGAGGGTATTCAATCACAGGATAGCACCCATATTTTTGACTACTTAGGTCAAAAACCAGTCGTTTGTTCCATAAACTTACCCCACGCCATAGCCTTCCTAGAAAAAGGATTAGAAAAAGCATCCAATCAAGATTCTGAAAACTATGTGTCTGATCGAATTTTCTTCACGTTAGAAGATATTTTAGAGCAAATATCGAAGACTGTTGTGCTAGAATTTAGTAGCCAAACGCATTATAGACCCGCTGTAAAATTGAAGTTGAATCAGAGCCCTCAAGCCTCTATCAATAAAAACTTTAACCTACTGATAGACACCTTTAAGGCATACGAAAAACAGGGTTATCAACCTTTAATTTTTTCAGAAAGCACCAAACAAATTGAACGATTAGAAAGCATTTTTGATGATTTGAATGCGGGATATCAATTGCAACCTATATATAAAAGTTTGAGTGAGGGTTTTATTGATCATGACTTAAAAATAGCAGCCTACACAGAGCACCAAATATTCAATCGATATTACTTGGCCCGATCTGGTAAATCTGTTTCTACTAGTGGCACCATCACCTTAAAAGAATTACAGGATTTAAATCCTGGTGATTTTGTAGTTCATATGGATCATGGCATTGGTCAATTTAAAGGATTACAGCGAATAGAAATGGCTGGCAAAATGCAAGATGCAATTCGAATTGAATATAAAAATAATGACTTATTATATGTCAATATTGGTTCGCTCTATAAGATTAGCAAGTACAAAGGAAGTGAGGGAGCACCGCCTAAAGTAAATAAATTGGGTGGAGATGCATGGACTAATCTAAAACGAAAAACAAAAGCTCAGGTTAAAGATATTGCTAAAGATTTGATAGAGCTATATGCTAAGCGAAAAGCTGAAAAGGGGTTTCAATTTCAACCAGACACGTATCTTCAAACAGAATTAGAGGCAAGTTTTTTGTATGAAGACACACCAGATCAAGCCAAAGCAACTGAAGATTTTAAGGCCGACATGGAAAGTCCCAACCCAATGGATCGACTGATATGCGGTGATGTAGGTTTTGGGAAAACAGAAATTGCCATTCGTGCTGCGTTTAAAGCTGTAACCGATAGTAAACAAGTAGCCATTTTAGTACCTACCACTATATTGGCTCAACAGCATTACAAAACTTTCAAAGAACGACTCCGTGATTTTCCGTGTACAGTGGATTACGTCAACCGATTCCGAACAGTAAAACAACAAGCGCAAACGTTAAAAAACCTTGCAGAAGGCAAACTAGACATCATCATTGGAACGCACAAACTACTGAGTAAAAAAACAGTATTCCGTGACCTAGGACTCCTCATTATTGATGAGGAGCAAAAATTTGGCGTAAGTGCCAAAGAGCGATTAAAAGCGTTTAGGGCCAATGTTGATACACTCACCCTTACGGCAACTCCTATACCACGAACACTACATTTCTCTCTAATGGGTGCCCGTGATTTAAGTATTATCCAAACACCTCCTCCTAACAGAAGACCCGTCCAAACTGAAGTTCAGGTGTGGAACGATGAGATTTTAAAAGAGGCCATTCATGCTGAAATTAATCGAGGTGGCCAAGCCTTTGTCATTCACAACAGAGTAAAAGACATTCAAGAAATTGCACAACGAATTCGAAATCTTGTTCCACAAGCCAATGTGATTGTAGGTCATGGACAGATGAAGGGAGATGATTTAGAAAAGGTCATGGTACAATTCATCGAAGGAGAATACAATGTGTTGGTAGCTACCACTATTATCGAAAGTGGGCTGGATATCCCCAATGCCAATACTATTGTCATCAACAATGCTCACATGTTTGGATTGAGTGATTTGCATCAAATGCGAGGCAGAGTTGGTCGAAGCAATATAAAAGCTTATTGTTATCTTCTGGCACCTCCCTTATATACCCTCCCAGATGAAGGCCGAAGGAGACTTATTGCTATTGAAGAATTTTCTGACTTGGGCAGTGGTTTTAATGTAGCTATGCGTGATTTGGATATTCGTGGAGCTGGAAATCTATTGGGAGCAGAACAGAGTGGTTTTATTGCAGAAATAGGATTCAATATGTATCATAAAATTTTGGACGAAGCCATTCAAGAACTTAGAGATGGAGAATACAAGGATTTACTTGAAGAAGTAGACGGCAAACCGGCACCTAAAAAATTAGAGGTAAGTACTACTGTTGAAACCGATTTTGAGGCTCGAATCCCTGAGAATTACGTGAGTAATGTTGCTGAGCGAATCAATTTATATACCGCATTAAGTGGCATGAATAATTTGGAGGATTTAGAACTCGCTATGGAAAAAATTATTGATCGATTTGGTAAACTTCCACCCCAGGTCAATCAGTTATTCTTAAGCATTCGTCTTAAAATAGCAGCTCAACAGATTTATGCTGAAAAACTAAAAACAAAAGGAACTGATTTGTATTTGTTTTTTAACAATGATTTAGGTGAAGAATTCTACCAAGAAAAAACATTCGCAAGCATTATGAATATGGTGCAACTCAAGCCTCAGCATTATAGTTTTAAACAATCCAACAAACATCTTATTTTAACTATCAAGGGATATGGTTCTATTCAGAATGGTTTAATTGAAATCCAATCTCTCGCTCAATAGTGCTTTTGATATTGATTCCCATAGAGATTGATTAATTTTCATGTTTATTTGAAACCATAATTACCCTAGTACGATGCGATTAATCACCCGAGATGATATTTTAGATATCCTTGCTAAAAGTAGGCAACGGGGCATTCGATTCTTATTGTCCAAGCTCACATTTAACCAGCTTGCAAGAACAAAAAGTGCATTTGACGAATCTGCTATTTTACATTCCAATTGGTGGATTATCCCAGCGGTTAAAGAACGTTGGAATGCATTAATTACAGGCGATCCAAAACAAACCTATGAGAAATTTATGATGGACCACTACTTCCAAAATTGTAAAAATATCAGACTCATCTCAATTGGAAGTGGATCATGTAGTCATGAAATTACTCTAGCCCAATATCCTCAATTTGATGAAATTGTATGTGTAGACCTAGCCAAAAATAGACTAGAAGAAGCTAAAGCTATCGCTGAAAAAAAGGATATACATAATATGACTTTTGTATGTGCTAATATTTTGGATTACCCTTTTGAAGGTACTTTTGATATTGTTTTATTTCATTCCTCTTTGCATCACTTTGATAATCTCGCTCAACTAATTCCTGAAAAAATTATTCCAATTTTAAATCCTGGAGGTTACTTGGTCATCAATGAATATGTTGGTCCAACACGCCTTCAACATCCCAAACATCAAATTGATGCCATCAATCAGTCCATTCAGACCATTCCGTTGCTATTGCGAAAACGATTCAAAACCGATTGGATAAAAAATAAATACAGCGGCTCCGGACTTATACGCATGATATTAGCAGACCCTTCAGAATGTATTGATTCGTCCAGCATTTTACCATGCATTCATTTGCATTTCGAAACCTGCATAGAAAAGCCCTATGGGGGAAATCTACTGATGCATGTACTGAAAGATATCGCTCACCATTTTATTGAAATGGATGAAGAAAAAGAAAAAGTATTACGCCAATTATTTGACATGGAAGATCAATACTTAATGACCCGATCCTCTGATTTTATATTTGGGATATATCAGCTCAAAACTGCTTAAGCAACTCCCCGAATTCCCATACGTCCATAAATGAATTATAAAAAGGAACAGGAGCAAGCCGAATTACGTTAGGCTCTCGCCAATCAGCTATAACATCATTTAAAGTCAGATAATCAAACAATGCTTTACCACTCTCATTGGTAAGTATACTTAGTTGACACCCTCTATCTTCGGGTGTTATAATTTCAAAAGCCAACTTTTGATTGAATTCTTGAGCATCTAATACAATTTGCTCTAAAAATGCATTTAAAGCTTTTCCTTTTTTAACCAAAGCATCCATACCTACTTCGTCAAATAAATCCAAAGCAGCTTTGTGAGTAGCCATCGAAATGATGGGAGCATTACTTAGCTGCCAACCTGCAGCACCTGGTTCGGGCTTAAAACCTCTTTTCATTTGGAAGCGCTCACTTTCTTTATACCCCCACCAACCAGCAAAACGAGGCATTTCAGGATTATTACCATGCTTTTCATGCACAAACACTCCACTAACACCCCCCGGTCCAGAATTCATGTATTTGTAAGTACACCAGGCTGCAAAATCCACACCCCAGTCGTGTAACTGTAATTTCACATTTCCCGCAGCATGAGCACAATCAATACCCACAAAAGCTCCCACAGCGTGAGCGGCATGGGTTAGTGCTTTAATATCAAAATATTGACCGGTATAATATTGAACGCCACTAAAAAAAAGTAAGGCCAACTGATCGCCATTCTCGTTGATAGCCTGACATACATCTTCTGTTCTTAAATGATGTTCACCTGCTCTTGGCTTAATTTCTATTACTGCATCGTCATAATCTAACCCATGATGTTTTACTTGGCTCTCAATGGCATACATATCACTTGGGAAAGCACCTGCTTCCATAATAATTTTAAACCGAGAAGAGGTGGGTCTGTAAAAACTAACCAATAGTAAATGAAGATTAACGGTTAGATTATTCATCACCACTACTTCCTCTTTCTTGGCTCCAACCACAAGTGCTTCTTTTTCGAAAAAATGATGGTATTTAAACCATGGATTTTTACCATGAAAATGACCTTCTACGCCTAAGTTTTTCCAATCGTCTAACTCTTGTTGAATGTATGACTGAACTGCTTTAGGCTGCAAACCCAACGAATTGCCAGTAAAGTATAACTGTTCTGATCTGGTTTTGCCCGGTGGAATAAAAAAATGATGACGATACTTTTTAAGAACATCCGCCTGATCTAAATCAACAGCTACTTGTTTACTCGTGGTATTAAACATGCTACAAATAAAGTGACAAATTGGTGGTCCAAAAGCATTCCTTGGAATTTAGAATTAAAATAGAAAAAATAAAAACACAATGAATAAGGCGATTGCAGCAAGAATGATAACAGAAGATAGAATGGCCACAAATAGTGCAAGTCCATAATATTCTGGAACGCCTGGATTCATATATTGTCGATAAATACGAATCGCTTTTAAGGAGGCCCATAAGGCAAAAAACACGCCTATCCCTGTTAGTATGGTCGTCACAAGCAATACAAAAGAAATCCATGCATTGGTATTGGCTTTTCGGTATTGGTCTTTGATATATTGATTTTGCCAGTCTATGGGTGGAACAGAATCCCGTGGTTCAACTAAAATAACCCGAGGTGCCATTGATTTTATACGTTTCTCCTTATTTATTTTTTGAGCAATCTTGTCTTCTATTGGTAAAAGAACAACTTCAGGCTGAACAGGATTTTCTTCTACTGACTGATGAACAGAAACTGCAACTGTAGATTTATTTCGGTCTGATTGGGGTACATCAAGGGTAGAAACCTGCTGAGGCTGACTCTTAACTCGTATCATTCTCGATCGATAATTTGATTGACATGAGAATAGAAGGAAAGATAAAAAAATAAATACTAGTTGTTTGAATTTTCGCATAGTTATATTGATACAAATTTAAAATAATCGGAGATACTTGCCACTTTTGTAACCATAACCCGTTGGACTAATATATTGATAGGATGCATTGAAAATGGATTCATTATGGGCGTTGACCACACCATATTCATCATTTAGGCGAACAATTATTTTATTTTTATTTAAAATCCGCGGTGGCAAAGCATACATTGGCGGAATTAACTCAGAGCCTGACGTGTCATAAGCCCCCCATAAACCTTCATGAGACTGAACCAGAATGAGTCCGTTGTAGGGTAATTTGACGCGAGCAAATTGGCTGGGAAGAAGCAGCTTCATTGCTGTATTTAGAATATTTTGATTGATACTATCTCCCACTATAGCATAACCATCCTTAAAATTAGTTGCAATTACAAATTGATATGACGTTTCTAATCTCCCATTTTCATTGATATACCCATATAAATCACCTTCTGCAACAAATGCTTTACCTTGAGACAGTTCTCCTACTTCAGAGAAACGATAACTACTGATTTGTTTGCTATTATTAAAAATTGCCATTTTACCATTATTGGGATGATTTTTCACTTCCCATGACTGAGCGTTCCCGGTTATACTTATGATTATAAAAAGAAATCCTACTATTTTCACTCTACTATCTTTAATTCAAGTTTGTCTCCCACAAACCAATGATCATTTAATACAATGGCAATATACGAAATTGTAAATTGATTTTTTCGCTTTGAATAATGATGCGTTACATAGCAATACTTATTGTTATTGTCGTCTGATCCATAACGATAGGAAATTGAATCAAAACCAAGTTTGAGGAATTTGATACCTAAAGCGTCCAATTTCTTCTGTATTTTACGATAATCTCTTTGCAAACCACGCAAGATCATCTGCTGTTTGACAATTACTTGGTCGGCTCTAAAATCTAAAGCTAAAGTATCAAAGGTCATTTTCAGATAATTGACATCTGGTACAAAGTCTTTTATTGAAGATGCGTCTTTTCTTGTCAACATTGTATGAAAGGAATCGCATAATACAGGTAAATCTTGAAACAAAACTGGTTTCATGGATCGGCTATCTGATGAGGTATTTTTCAATACATAAAGTTGTGCTTTTGAAAAAAACCCCGATAAAAAAAACAATGACATCAAAAAGATTCTAAAGTTCATGTAACCGTTACAAAGGTATACCGATTTTATGTTCAAGTTCATTCCTAGACCTTCTAATGAATCAACTTTATACCGTTCTATTCTGAGGTATTTTAAAATAGGTACCTTTGTGGCATGAAAATTTGCAGATTTATATTCAGTGCTATTCTATTAATAAACCTACATGGGTGTACAACCAATACACAAAATAACCAACCTACAATAGTAACCACAACTGGAATTATTGGTGATTGTATCGCTGAATTAGTAGGTGATCAGGCAAATGTAATATCCATCATGGGCCCTGGCGTGGACCCCCACTTATACAGAGCTTCTCAAGGTGACATTGAAAAATTATCCAAAGCAGACATCATTATATACAATGGTCTACATTTGGAAGGTAAAATGGCTCAAATGCTTCAGAAATTAGCAAAACAAAAGCCTGTATTTGCAATCGGGGACTACATTGAGGATCGTTATTTAAAAAGGGTAGATAAAACATCTGATTTACATGATCCACACATCTGGTTTGATCCAACAGTTTGGCTAAAAGGTCTAGAAGGCATTGCTCAGGAATTAGATAAACAAAAAGGATTAAATCAAGTAGCTGCTCAATTTAAAACATATGAAACAAAAATTTTACAAACACAAAAAATGTTGCAAGACACCTTGGATAAACACCTTGACAATAACACTCGAATATTAATAACAAGTCACGATGCCTTTGAATATTTTGGTGATGCCTTTAACTTTAAAGTTCGTGGACTTCAAGGGGTATCAACCTCCGCTGAGTATGGAACAAAAGATGTGAAAGATTTAACTGATTTTATTATCGATCATCAAGTTCGGTCTATTTTTGTAGAATCAAGTGTTTCCAATAAAAATTTAGAGGCGGTAGTCGCAAGTGCTCAAGCAAGAGGCTACACTATTAATATTGGAGGCACACTATTTAGTGATGCACTTGGCGATAAAAATACGCTCCCTGGGACATATGAAGGAATGCTAATTGCTAATGTAAATACCATTTTAGAAGGATTAAAAGAATGACTGACCCCATCATAGAAGCGCACAACCTTACTGTTTTATATGGAAGAAAACCTGCTATTTGGAATGTTGACTTTAAGCTCCCTGAAAAACAAGTAATTGGAATAATGGGACCCAATGGTAGTGGCAAGAGTACCCTTCTCAAGACCATTATGGGCATCATACCCCCCAGTACAGGTTATACTAAGGTATATAATCAAGAACTAGATCGGGTTCGAGATAAAATTAGCTATGTACCTCAGCGTCAGGAAATTGATTGGGATTTCCCAGCAAGTGTTTGGGATATTGTCGCCATGGGAAGATTTCATAAAAGGGGTCTGTTTAAAAGATTAACTTCGGAGGATAATGATATTATTAGCGATAGCTTACAAAAAGTGAATATGTTGGGGTATGCAAAACGACAAATTAGTCAGCTTTCAGGAGGGCAACAACAACGTATTTTTCTCGCTAGGGCCATTGCACAACAAGGTGATCTTTTTTTGATGGATGAACCATTTGCTGGCGTTGATATAGCAACTGAAGAAATGATAATTGCATTACTCAAAGAAATGAAAAGTCAAGGCAAAACGTTGATTATTGTTCATCACGATTTGCATACCGCTCAATCGTACTTTGATCACTTAGTTCTAATGAATACCCGACTTGTAGCTTGCGGAAAAATAGCCGATGTATTTACGGATCAAGTGCTCACCGATACCTATGGTGGTAAATTAACGACCATATCTAAAATAAGTCAAGAATTAGAAAATAAAGAATTCCCAATTCGACATAAATGATATTCTTGCAATCTATATCTACTTTATTTTCAAATGATTATTACACCTTTTGGGTAGTGGCAGCTGGTGCAGGGATCATCTGTTTTGCAGCTGGAACTGTTGGTACCTTTTCTTATCTTCGAAAAAGAGCTCTTTTGGGCGATGTTATTTCACATGCTGTTTTGCCTGGAGTAGTAATATCTTTTATGTTAACCGGTGTAAAAGATTCTCTTTACTTTTTAACTGGAGCTACAATTTCAGGTTTAATTTCCATAGCTATTGTAGACTATGTTCAGAGTAAATCAAAATTAAAACCCGACACTATTCTTGCGTTAACACTCAGTGTCTTCTTCGGAGTTGGGATAGTCCTTCTTACAAAAATTCAACATAGTGGCAATGGTGCACAAAGTGGTTTAGATAGTTTTCTGTTTGGTAAAGCAGCGAGTATGTCACTCCATGATGTTACGTTGTTTTCTATAATTGCTATTATTAATACCATTTGTATTGTCCTATTTATCAGACCTTTTAGTTTGATTAGTTTTGATGAAGAGTATGCAAAGGGAATTGGGTTTAATGTTAAGTTTATTAAGTATTTTCTGGCTATGCTCACCGTTATCACAGTTAGTATTGGCATACAGTCCGTGGGGATTGTATTAATGGCCGCTCTTCTTATAACACCAGCAAGTGGTGCACGATTTCTAACCAATGCTATTCCTAAGATGATATTTTATGCAGGTTTTTTTGCTTGTATAAGTGGGATTATTGGAGTCTTTATCAGCTCTACAGGAACCTCTATGCCAACAGGACCATGGATAGTGGTTGTATTGTCTAGTTTTACTTTATTAGCTATTTTCTTCGGAAAAGAGAAAGGAATTTTTGCTAGAATGCAAACCAGAAAATCTAATCAAATAAAAATCAATAATGAGAATATTTTAAAGATCGTATACAAAACTTCTAAAGAAGGAACAATAAGTGTCCCTATCCAAGATATCTTTAAAGAGAGTTCGGACAAATCGATACGATTGACACTAAAACGATTAGAAAAAAATAATATAATTAGCCGTGTCAAAGGCATGATTGTTCTCCATGAAAATGGGAAAATTGCAGCCCGAGAAGTCATTCGAAAGCATCGATTATGGGAAATTTATTTATCCAAGTATTTTCAATTAGAAGCTGATCATTTACATGATGATGCTGAGGGAATAGAACATATCATTACTCCAGAGATTGAAAAACATCTTATCACCCTTTTAGACCGACCTGAAAAAGATCCACATCAAAGTGAAATACCCTATTAATGAATGATCTTTATATCATAATAACCGCTTGTCTTGTCGCCATAAATTGTGCCATTGTGGGTAGTTTTTTGGTCATGAGAAAAATGGTCATGATTGGCGACGCTATATCCCATGCCGTATTACCAGGAATATTCTTCGCGTATTTATTATCTGGATCGACTTCAAGTCTACCCATACTTATAGGAGCTGCAGCAAGTGGTATTTTTGCAACTATTCTTATTGAATGGTTCACTCAAAAAGCACGACTCCAAAGTGATGCATCTATTGGTGTTTCTTACACATTACTTTTTGCTATTGGAATCATTTTAATATCCAAGTTTGGTGAAAATGCAGATATTGATCAACAATGTGTATTGTATGGAGAGTTGGAGTATGTTTGGTTGTGGTTAGTTCCTATTGGGAATCACTTTTTTATCCCCCAACAAACATTAATCCTACTTTCCTTGACACTGATAATAATCACGGGGGTAATGATTGGCTTTAAAGGCCTTTTTATCACCACATTTGATCCAAATTTTGCAATTTCTACTGGAGTTGCTATTGGATTTTGGCACTATTTTCTAATGGGTGGTGTTTCATTGACTACTGTTGTTTCTTTTGAGTCTGTAGGCGCTATTTTGGTTGTTGCATTTTTATCTGGGCCTCCTGCTATTGCCTATCTATTAACAGAAAATTTAAAAAAGATGATTATTTTATCCTGTTTCTTTGGAATTTTATGTGCAATTATTGGCTTTTATACGGCTAAATTATTCGATGTTTCTATAGCAGGTGCTATATCAACTATCATTGGTCTTGTTTTTACGGTTGTTTTCATCATTTCTACTCAAAAGAAAAGTAAGATAGATGTAATATCTTACTGATTTAGGAAATTTGTTCCTATTATTTTCTTTATGATATTTATCATTGTATTGTATAACAATCATTTTAATAATTAATTACATTGTATTGCCTTCGCATTTTTTTGTTGCTATTTGTATTTACTTTTACCTATTTATCTCAAGAGGTTCAAGCTCAAAATAATGAACATACATTTCTCTTATCTTTCGAAGATATTCAAACAGCTAATCTTCAAAATTTAGAGGAGGCAATGGCTATAATTCCTTTTTTTAATAGGTATACAGAACAGGGAAATACTGTTATCACATATGGTACGATAGGTATACAAACAATTGCCATATACAAAGATGGCTTTCCTGTAGCATTGGATCAAAACATCAATTACAATTTAAAAACTATCCCTCTATGGGATATCGAAAGGATTGAAGTTCGACTCACCCCGATGAATACGTCCTCAAAAAATAGTTCTATTACAATCCATATGTTTTCGCATAAAATCCCTAAAAAACCAATTTGGAGCAATGTTAATGTAACAAATACATCACTCAATGATTTGCATAGCTCGGTTTCTGTGGGGTTAAGCAATGTAAAGCACAGTGGTCAAATAGGGTTGAGTAGAAGTTTTACCAGAGAATTATATGACCAGACTGGCCTACGATCTACAGCAATAGGCGCCTTTGAACGATATGATATAAATCTTAAATACACCTACAAAATACTTCCTGGCATTACACTTCATGTTCAAAGTGATCATTCTTCAATGAAAACTCAAAATAAAGGTGACATCATTTTGGGCACATCAAGAGTTAGTGATTCTCATCAAGATTTTAAAAAAAATAATCTATGGGGATATCTACAATTAAAGGCTTCCAAAAATCACACGATACAGCTCGATGGTATGATTCATAGGTTTAATAACGATGTCAAAGACATTGATAAAGATCTTCATACAGGACAACAAACCACCTCCGAGAATTTTGATAGAATCCCAAGTATTGGATATGATCAGGGATTAATCAAGCTCTCCATTTCATCTCAAAGCAAACCACTTCAATACACTTTTGGCATTGAATTAAGTCACACCAGAGATAACAAATATCCTTTTATCAATGCCGTATCTACTTCGTATAATGACTATGATGCCTTTGGCCTAATTTCTTATCAGTACAAAAAAACTGTACTCTTAAGTGGAGGGATAAATCTATGGCATAACAACTTGTCTGGAAGTTATTTACTTCCTAAATTTCAAATAAAAATTGCCCCAAAAAAAGTATTAGAGTTAAATTTTACATCTCATTCATCAGTTTCATATGCCCCATTTACTCAATTATTTTACCCCTCATTTCTGAATAATGGTTCCAATAATAACATATTACTTAAACCTATAAAAAAACAAGTTAATCATGCACACATCAGTTTTCATCAAGGAAATATATGGGTAAATAGTGGTATGCTCCTTATTAATCAGAATAACATTCCTCAAGTTGGCAACAATAAAACCCTTATTTCTAAAGGCAAGACATCGAATTTTACCACCTATGCTAGTATGCAATTCACACTTAATAATATTACTATAAGACCGAGTGCTATGATGCATGCTGTAAATCATCTCAGAGACTCAGGTAATCTTACTTTTTTTTATCCGGAACTAAATTTAAATGCATTTATCAAAATACCCCATACCAAAATGGCTTTTGGAATTACATCTAAGTTCCTAGGAAAAATGACGAAATCTTTTATTGTAGATAATGAGATTTATTTGTCTGAACAAAAAAGAATACGATATGTCTCTCTAAGACTTCAACGAAGTTTTATGGATAACAAATTCAATATATCTCTCGGATTGAATAATGTTTTTCAATCTTCGTTCTTGTCAAATGACATCTTCCAACTAAACGACATTGACAAAACACGTATAGGTAATCAAAATATCATTTGTGGTTATCCAAAATCTTTCACAATAAAATTAAGCTATTCCTCCTTTTGAGTAAATACATTCATATATCATTCATACTACTTTGCCTCGGTTGTTTTAGACCTGATGAATATTTACCTAAAATCGATTCCCAAAAACTAAATACTTCCATTGAATTAAGTCAAGCAAACTATTATATTCAACTTGATTATCCTTCCACATTAAATCGTAATCCCAATCTAAAATGGCAATTAAAATTTGAAAATTCTTCCCATGAATGGGGAATTTACACTAACTCAGCTACACCAATAAAAATATGGAATACTCAATTAAATAGATACGATAAAATTGATTCAAATATTCTTAATCAAGGTATTCCAAAATATGATCGCATTCTCCCTAATGCCATGCAAAGTGCCATTGGTCAGTGGGGTGATTTCAGTTTCTTAACCCCTGAATCATTCAAAGATGTATATATTATATCATGGAATGATGATACTTCCAACCAGTATTACAAATTCCAACTTTTAGATGTGTTAATCGATAAAACATACCGTTTTAAATATGGTCCTCTCAACGAAAAAGAAGGTGAGATAAGCGAAATCACTAAAGATCCTAATTTTCTTTATTCCTATTTTAACTTATCTGAAAAAAAAAGTATCTCATTTGTTGAATATCCAATTAATTTATGGGATTTCCAGTTGCATTATCAAATAGACTCTATCTCGAAAAACTCTAAAATACCCTATTCATTAACTCAGAATCGTGATTTGGGATTATTCCCAATGGTATCATTTAATCACCAAAAAGTAACCGTGTATCTAGATACTTTAACTGCATTTGAAGATATAAACTATTTTCATGCAAAGAATCTTCCTTTCTATGAGGCAAAACACATAAGAGGAGTCTTTTTTGATTGGGACCCTATTCTTAATCTAATTCGTAAAAATCCGAAACATCAACTTATCATTAAAAAAGAGGACAACTATTTTGCCATACGTGCCCTTACCCTCGAAGGAAAAGACTTTGATAATTTGTCTATAGAGCTAGAAATTAAAAAACTTTAACTAAAGGAAAAGTCCGCCTTTTCAAAAGTACCTGAACTCATGAGTAATATGTTATTCCCTGCTCGGAACGAAGCATTCACTTTGGCTTGCAACTGAGCTACATCATGAATAATCCTTACATCACCGAAACAAGTTTGCACATAAGATGCATCCAAATATTCCATTTTTTTGTGCGTAAAAATGGTGTCATTATAAAAAATAATTGCCTCATCTGCAGCCTTCATTGTGTTTTTATATAGCGGAATAAAATCCTTGGTTAAACTACTAAATGTATGCAATTCAAAAACGGCTAAAAGCCTACCCGAATGCGTTTCTTTAATAGCCTCAGTGGTTGCTTTTAACTTACTTGGAGAATGAGCAAAATCTCGATAAACAACCTGTCCATTAAGATCTATAATTTTTTCCATTCGACGACCAGCGCCAGTAAAATCAAAAGCAGCAGTATAAAAATCATGGCCTGAAATTCCTATCTTTCCACAGACTTTTTGAGCAGCACACAAATTTTCTAAATTGTGTTTTCCTACAATTGAAAGAGGATACCATTGACCCTCAAAGTATAAATTGGTCCCAGTTGGGGTATTTTTAAACATAGGAGTATTATAGGTTTGGTTTGATGTACCCGTTTTTATACTTAACTGCGAAATATGTTCATCTTTTTCAAACCAAAAAAAATGTCCGTCTTCAGTATGACTATCCATATACCTTAAAAAAGTGTCCAGATATAAATCAAATGTTGGAAAAACATTTATATGGTCGTAGGCAATTCCTGTAATTATTGAAATATGAGGATTGTACCAAAGAAATTTAGATTTCATATCTAATGGTGAACTCAAATATTCATCCCCTTCGATAATGATCAGTGGGGCATCTGAAATCCTTACAGAAAGATCAAAACCATCAATAGAGGATCCTACAAGATAATCAAAATCGAGATTATGTTTCGATAACACATGCATGATCATGGCTGTTGTTGTTGTTTTACCATGGCTACCTGCAATAACAATTCGTTTTTTATCACGACTTTCTGATGCGATAAATTCTGGGAATGATTGTATCAATATACCCAATTCTCTTGCCTTTAATAACTCCGGATTATCTTCTTTTGCATGCATCCCCAATATGATTATATCTATATCTGAGGTTATAACATCTGTATTCCAACCCATAGATGGAAGCAAGTTGTGGTTATCCAAATTGGTCTTGGCTGGATCATAGATAATGTCATCAGATCCCGAAACCTGAAAACCTTTTTGTTTAAGCGCTATAGCAAGATTGTGCATTATCGCACCTCCAATTGCTATCAAATGAATACGTTTCAATTCTCTATCATTTACAGGTTTATGATTAGCGAATTTATTGAGAAATCCGTTTAAAAGATAAACTTGAACACGTAACATTTGATTAGTGGCTCTTTTTGTTTACATACAATTAAATTAATTAATGGCTTAATTTGCATTTATGGTATCCATCATTTTACCCATTTTCAATGAAGAGAAAGGATTAGAATCTTTCGTGAAAGTATTATATGATGTCATCAAAGACAAAGTAAATAAATTTGAAATACTATTGGTGAATGACGGCAGTTCTGATGAATCGTTGACTATAATTAAATCTCTAAGTACTGATTATAGTGAAATAAAATATATAAATCTAAGTAGAAATTTTGGACATCAAATAGCCGTATCAGCTGGATTAGATTTTGCAAAAGGAGAATACGTAATATTAATGGATTCCGATGGGCAAGATCCCCCAGAATTGATTCCTGACATGATAAATAAAATAAATGAGGGCTATGATGTAATTTATGCAAAACGTATAAAACGTGCTGATGAATCATTCTTAAAAAAACAAACGGCAACGATGTTTTATAAGTTGCTGAATTATATAACCAATATTGAAATTCCAGTAGACACTGGTGATTTTAGAATTATAAATCGAAAAGTAGTTAATGCTTTGAAGCAAATGCCAGAAAAACAGCGCTATTTAAGAGGTCAGATTGCTTGGCTTGGCTTCAAACAAGCACCCATCGAATATGAACGTAAGGGTCGCAATGCAGGCAAAAGTAATTATACCTATAAAAAAATGATTCGACTGGCATTGGATGCAATTACATCTTTCTCTAATTGGCCACTCCGTTTAGCCACTATATCTGGATTTATTTGTGCATTTATTGGATTATTACTTATCATTTACACCCTTTATGCTAAATTTATTCTCAAAGTATATGAGCCTGGCTGGCCATCACTTATGATCAGTATTGTTTTTTTAGGAGGAATCCAATTACTTGGTATTGGAATGATTGGTGAATATGTTGCCCGTATTAATGACAATGTAAAACAACGACCCTTATATCTTGTTGATGAATCAAATGTAGACATCAATGCATAATATAGAGCCCTATTACTTGTGGAGAGATTTGTATATTTCTGAGCAGGATCCCAATGCCTTAAATTACAAAAATCAATATTCTGAATTTCATTATACAAACCAAGTATACAACTACCTTTTACACCCGCAATGGGACAGCTTTGGTAGCGATACCTTGTTATACAAAATGCTATATACAGACTATGAAGAACAATTTTGTATCATAGAATTAATAGGCGAATGGAATGATGCAATCAATAATGACATCATGTTTCTCAAAACCGAACTCATTAACCCAATGATTGAATGTGGGATTCAAAATTTTGTTCTCATCATGGAGAATGTATTAAACTTTCACGCAGATAATGATGAGTATTATCAAGAATGGAAAGAAGAAATTGAAGGTGAAATATTTTTAATCAACGCCCTACCTCAAGTAATTGACGAACTTAATACATATCATCTCAATTATCAGCTTTCATTCGGTGGTAGACTCAATGACATTTCATGGAGAAACCAAAAACCCGATCAAATTTTAGAGTTGTTAGAAACCAAGTATTTAGAGGATTAAACACTAAATTTTATTAGCTGAAAATCTAACCGTATATTGCTCAGTTTTATCAGAGCAATTAAGTCATTGAAAGTTCAAAACGACTCCCAATATAAACTGGTATTCAGTATACACAAACATCCGCAACTTGGGGTTATGATTCACCCTTATATTGTTGCATATACAAGTACCCATACATTATCGCTCACCTATCAAAAAGTATTCTCTGGGAACGCATCCTATTATCATAAATTAACCAAAAATGAACTTGATCTGATTTCTAAATTAGATCCGCTAATGCTTGAGAACATCGTCCGGAAATTTTCACCACAGAAAAAAATAAGGCCCAAGGAGTACTTTTATAAATATTTTGATAAAACTAATTTTAAAGAAAAAATAAGACCCTACATCGATCAGGCGATTTCATCATTCTTTGAAGATATTGACCCAAATACCAATCAAATCTACGAAGCAGATGAAATTAATCCCGCTGCAAATCTTATTCAAGTTCAATCAGAATTTACCAAAGTTTTATTTCACTTTCGTAAAAATGAAAATGGCACATCTTATTTTATTACGCTAAAACATGGTGAGGAACGTATCCCTTTTATGAAACAAAATGGACTGCTTCTCTCCTCAAAACCAGCTAGAATTTTAGTACATCAAAAAATATATAAATTCTATGATTTTGTAGATGGTAGCAAAATTGGTGTTTTCTTAAACAAAAAATTTGTTCATATCAAACCTGAGAATCAAAAAACGTATTATACGAAATTTATACGACCATTATTAGAAACAGCACCTGTTCAAGCTCAAGGATTTACAATAAATACCATAAAAGAAAATGCAAAATCTCAACTTTCACTTACAAAGCATAATGAAATTTATGGTTTTAATATGAGTATTATTTATGACTCTCATACCTTTTTATACCAACCCAATAAACTATTTCATGTCCATTTAAAATGGGAAAAGAATGAACCTATTTTTACGAAATTCAAGCGATCTGTGATATGGGAATCCAATAAAGCTAACACCCTGGAAACCTTTGGTTTAATACACCAACAGGATGCGTTTTTTAGAGGAGCTGAAACAACCATAACTTCATGCATATCTTGGCTCAGAGATCACTATACAGAATTAACAAAAAATAACTTTATCATATCCAAAGAATTATCAGAAGAATACAACTTTGATAAACCCCAATTAAACTACACGATTGCAGACCAAATAGATTGGTTTGATTTAAAAATAATGGTGATTATTGGAAATTTTGAAGTGCCTTTTAGCAAAATTGTAGCTGAAATGAAAAAAGGAAACCATGAACTTCGATTAGCTAATGGGCAAATTTTTATTTTCCCAAGTGAATGGTTTGCCATAGGAAAATCACTATTCTCATCCTCCTCAAAAAATAATCAATACCAGATTAGGAAATATGAATTATCTGTTCTAAATCATATCCAATCAGATGAAATAAAGAATCACCTCAACAGCCTCGTTGAAATTAAAGCTGAAAAACCCCACAAAGCATTCAAAGGAATGCTTAGACCATACCAAGTGGATGGATTGAGCTGGTTAATGTTTTTAAAAAATAACCGATTTGGTGGCATATTGGCTGACGACATGGGTCTAGGTAAAACCATTCAAACATTAGCTTTCATTCAGAAAATAAAACATAGTTTAACAGCATCCTCGCCGCACCCATTCTTATTAATTACTCCAACATCATTGCTTTATAATTGGACCAACGAATGCGCCAAATTCACCCCAGACGTTAAAGTCCATATTCATGCTGGAAACAAACGACACCAGACCCTGGATGCATATAAAAATACCGATTTAATCATCACATCTTATGGTTTAATTCGTAATGACTCATCACTTTTTCAAGAAGTTCATTTTGAAGTAGTCATCCTAGACGAAAGCCAAAACATAAAAAATTACTCTGCTAAAACCACACAATGTATCAATATACTTCAAGCTAAATGTAGAATAGCATTAACAGGTACCCCAATAGAAAATACTATAAAAGATTTATGGAGTCAAATGAATTTTTTAAATAAAGGCTTACTAGGTTCTTTAACTCATTTTACAAACACCTTTGCAAAACCCATTGAAAAAGAGGATGATCAGCAACAAGTTAATAAGCTGAAACAGATGATAAAACCTTTTTTGTTACGAAGAACTAAAGATGAAGTAGCTAAAGATTTACCCAATCTACAAGAAAAAATACTCTACTGTGAAATGTCTGAGGAACAAGAAAAACACTATGAAAAAATAAAATCAATGTACCGAAATCAATTACTTGACATAGTGAAAAAAGAAGGAATTAAATCCTCAAAACTATCGATCCTTCAGGGTTTATCTAAATTGCGTCAAATTTCAAATCATCCCATTTTATCAGACACTTCTTACGCTCATAATAGCGGCAAACATGATATATTACTTGACAAAATACGGACAGGCATTCAAGATGGTCACAAGATCCTAGTCTTTTCGCAATTTGTTTCCTACCTCGAATTAATTGAAAAAACAATTAAAAAAGAATCGTTGACCTATTATAAACTTACTGGGGCAACTTCTAAAGAAAAACGAGAGCAATACGTACAAGCATTTCAAAAACAATCTGATTCTTGTGTCTTCTTAATTTCATTAAAAGCTGGAGGAGTTGGGATCAATCTAACAGCTGCCGACTATGTGTTTATCGCTGATCCATGGTGGAACCCCGCAGCAGAAGCTCAAGCCAGAGATAGAAGTCACCGAATCGGTCAAACAAAGACCGTTTTTAGCTACAAATTCATTTCTAGAGGTACCATTGAAGAAAAAATTATCAAACTCCAAAACCAAAAAAATAAATTTTCAAAAGATTTGATACACGTTGATAATAATATTTTAACCAACCTTAAAATTAAAGACCTACACTTTTTATTAGAGTAAAAATGTATAATTACTTAAATTTGAAATAAATAATATCAAACACACATGAAAAAAACACTTACTTTATTACTCGTTGCTCTAACTAGTATATCTATCGCACAAGTAGAACTAGAGATGAAATCTATTGATAAACCTGCAGATTTCATTATGGATGGAGAAGGATCTACTAAGCTCCAATTACAATTTACTTTGCAAAATAATGGAAGTGAATTAAAGGCTGCTGATACGATCATCTACACATGGGGTATTATCAATAAAAACCCAGTACAATACATTGTTCAAGGTAATCCAGGGGCATTTATTTTACCTCAAAATATTCCTACTGGAGGCACGTACCAATCTCAAGTGTATGATATCACCATCAATGGAACACTTAATCAAAAAACACCTGTTTATGTTCTTGCTGAAGCATACGTTATTAACCGATCAACACCCGCAATCGACTCCGATTCTACCAACAATGGAAAGCTGAAAGAAATGGATTGGGTAACATTATCCACAAAAGATATAACCTACAACCATGATAACATTGCCGTATATCCCAACCCAGCTAATGACCAACTGAACGTTGAACTCTTGTTTGCGGAAAGCAATGCGGTAAGCATCGAACTATTTGACCTCACTGGAAAATCTGTGAATATCATCGATCGTACCCGAGCTATATCTCCCAATCAATATTCTTTTGATGTCGCTGATCTCAATCAAGGCATCTACATCCTTAAAGTGACTAATGGCGAAAAAGTAAGCACCACTAAGGTGACTATTGCTCATTAATTCACATACAGACCCATAAAAAAACCGCTCCATAAATAGAGCGGTTTTTTTATGGGTTTACATTAAGTTTGCTACACTAAAATCGGTAATATCTAATGGCAGGACATAGTAAATGGGCAAATATCAAACACCGAAAGGCTGCACAAGATAAAAAAAGAGCCAAGATTTGGACACGTATTATCAAGGAAATTACGATTGCCGCTAGAGATGGGGGGCCAGATATTGATAGCAATCCAGCACTGCGACTTGCCGTGCAAAATGGTAAAGGGGCTAACCTTCCCAAAGACACCATCGAACGAGCTATAAAAAAAGGTTCGGGTGCAGAAGCTGCCAACCTACAATCGTATACTTATGAGGGCTATGGACCCCATGGCATTGCTATTTTTATATATGCAACTACGGATAACTTAAACCGAACAGTGGCAAGCGTTCGATCAATTTTTACAAAAAATAATGGCTCATTGGGAACCAACGGTTCCTTGAGTTTCATATTCGAAACCAAAGGAGTATTCACCATTGTCCGAGAATCTATTCTAGATTGGGATACTGAAGAATTAGAATTAGAACTCATAGATGGAGGTGCAGATGAATTGGTTTTTGAGGAAGATGTATTAATCGTATACACCACCTTTGAACATTATGGGGATATGCAAGCTACGTTACAAAAACTTGATATTGAAGCGATGTCAACTGAGATTCAACAATTACCTACCACCACAAAAAAACTTGAATTAACTGAGGCACAAGAAGTGTTAAAAATTATAGATAAGTTTGAAGAAGATGATGATATACAAAATGTATTTCACAATCTAGAACTAACTGATGAAATTATAGCTCAACTAGAAAATAGCCAATATGAATAAAAGAGAGATCTTAGACCAAAAAATGAAAGAAGCCCAAATGGGTGGTGGGCAAAAAAGAATAGATGCACAACATGCTAAAAACAAACTGACCGCCAGAGAGCGATTGGATCTTCTGCTTGATAAAAATTCATTTGAAGAAATTGGGGCATTGGTTAAACACCGTAGTACAGACTTTGGTATGGATAAATTACATTATCCTGGAGACGGAGTTGTTACGGGTTATGGAACAATAAATGGCCGATTAATTTATGTTTTTTCTCAAGATTTTACTGTTTTTGGAGGATCGTTATCCGAAACACATGCCGAAAAAATTTGTAAAATTATGGACATGGCTCTCCAGAACGGAGCTCCCGTAATTGGATTGAATGATAGTGGAGGTGCGCGTATTCAAGAAGGCGTTGTATCATTAGGTGGATATGCCGATATTTTCTACAGAAATACAAGAGCTAGTGGTGTTATCCCCCAGTTAAGCCTGATAATGGGGCCGTGCGCAGGAGGAGCGGTATACTCTCCTGCCATTACTGATTTTATTCTTATGGTTGAAGATACCAGCTATATGTTTGTAACTGGACCTAATGTTGTAAAAACAGTAACCAATGAAGAAGTTTCTTCTGAAGATTTGGGTGGGGCATCTGTACATTCCGAAAAAAGTGGGGTAGCTCACTTGACAGCTGCAAATGATTTGGAGGCTATCGAAGATATTAAAAAACTATTGAGTTATATCCCTCAAAATTGCGAGGAAGATGTTCCGAGTCTACCCTATACTATCAATCAAGAGATTCGTGAAGAATTAGCTACCATTGTTCCTGAAAATCCTAACCTTCCCTATGATATTAGAGATGTGGTTTTTGGAATCATTGATCATGACACCTTTTATGAAATCCATAAAAACTTTGCCCCCAATATTGTTGTCGGATTTGCTAGACTTGCAGGAAGAAGTATTGGAATAGTTGCAAATCAACCGGCCTATCTAGCTGGAGTTCTAGATGTTCAATCCTCTCAAAAGGCGGCTCGTTTTGTTCGATTTTGTGATAGTTTTAACATCCCTTTATTGGTTTTAGAAGACGTCCCTGGATTTTTACCTGGGACAGATCAAGAATGGAATGCGATTATTACTAATGGAGCAAAATTATTGTACGCGTTTTGTGAAGCAACTGTACCTCGTATCACTGTAATTACACGAAAAGCATACGGTGGAGCATATGATGTTATGAATAGTAAGCATATTGGAGCTGACATGAATTTTGCATGGCCTAGCGCAGAAATTGCAGTTATGGGTGCAAAGGGTGCGGCTGAAATCATTTTTAAAAATGAAATCAAATCAGCAAAAAATCCGGAACAAGCTCTAATTAATAAAGAAAAAGAATATGCTGATATCTTTGCAAATCCATACCGAGCAGCAGAACGAGGATTTATAGATGATGTTATCCAGCCTGAACAAACCCGAGTTAAACTGATCAAGGCATTTGCCATGCTAGAAAACAAGGTAAATACCCTTCCAAAGAAAAAGCATGGTAACATACCACTTTAAAGTTATTACTTAATATTTACAATCAAAAAATAAGTATCCAACGTTTAAGTTGTAAACTTGTAATACATTCGTTATATGCATTGTCACCTGAAGAAATTTGCCATTATTGTTTGCTCTACCCTACTTTTTTTGAGTAGCTGCACTTATGATAATGAAGTAGATTTATATAAAAGTAATGCCTGTGATATCTCTGATGTAAGTTACATGAACGACGTTCAAGCTATATTTAATAATTATGGTTGTACCAGCTGTCATAATAACTTAAATACGCAAGGTGGCGTAAATATGGAAGGATACGATCAAACTAAAATATGGATAGATAACGGTCGCCTCTTAAGAAGCATAAAGCACTTAGACGCTTCACCCATGCCTAAAGATCAACCGAAAATGGATAGTTGTAGTATCAACAAAATTGAAGCCTGGATCACAAACGGAGCCCCTAACAATTAAAAAATATGAGAAAAATTACCATCTTATCGATCAGTTTTATTGTATTAGGTATATTACTTTTTGTATACAGAATGTTTAATAAACCACACACAGATGTTTTAAATACAAAGGCCAATGTTGAAATGACAGCAATCGAATTATTTACCTATTTCGATACCAACGAAGATTCCGCAACCATCAAATATTCTGATCAAATAATTGTTGTAAGTGGTGTCTTACATTCTAAAGATCTAAGCAATGAATTAGAGCCACAAATACTGATAAAAACCAATGAAGATGACGGATTTATTCGCTGTGGATTCAAACCTGAATATTTGAACAATATTAATTCGCTAAAAGAATCTTCAACTATCAAGGTTAAAGGAATTTGCAAAGGGCTAAATGGAGATGACGATTTAGAACTTTTAAGTGATAAAGACGTTGTGTTATCATCTAGCATACTTATTGAATAACAGATATTATGAAAAAAACAATCATTTATAGCCTACTATTTACAATAGCTACAGCATTCACCACGCATAGTGGAGGAATCTACAAAACCAACACAGGAAATATCAATTTTTACAGCCATACACCCGTAGAAGATATAACTGCAGATAATCACAAAGTGAAAACAGCATTTTCAGCCGAAAATGGAAAAATTCAGTTTAGTTGTTTGATTAAAGATTTTGAATTTAAAAAAGCACTAATGCAAGAACATTTCAATGAAAATTACATGGAAAGCACAACCTATCCCAAAGCTACTTTTGATGGGACTATTTCTTCCATATCAACTATTGATCTTGGCAAAGATGGGACATATACCTCACCAGTTGTAGGAAAACTTACTATAAAAGATGTAACTAAGGATGTAACTACACTAGGTACATTTACAGTAAAAAATGGCTTAGTAAATGCAAAAGCCACATTTAACCTAAACCCCTATGACTATAATGTTTCTATCCCCAAAATGGTTGCTCCAAAAATATCTGATAGTATTAAAATCTCTATAGATATTGATTATACTCACCAACATTAGAAATTGAACATGGTAAAGTGAAAATCCGTTCAATCATACTTTTTTATCTACTATCTGTTGTCTTTCTTCTATCTTGGCCCAGTCTATTATATGCTCAAGAACTTAGCTTACTAGAAGAAGATGAGTCATCAACTTCAGATCGAGTAATTGCTACATTCAAGACCAATAGAATTGTCAATGGTCACAGCATAGAAACGGTTGCTAAGAATGAATTTGATTTCAAAATTTCCCATCGATTTGGTGTTCTTAATCAAGGATTTTACGATTTATTTGGTCTGGACCAAGCTACGATGAGAATGGGTGGAGACTTCGGTATCACCGATAATCTCAATATTGGTATAGGCAGAAGCACCGTAGAAAAAACATATGATGGATTTATTAAATATAAATTTTTAAAACAAACTCAAAATACTGAGTCTGTACCTATTTCTGCTGTCCTCATAAGCCATATAGGCATTAATACACTTAAATGGGCGCAACCTGAACGAGATAATAAATTTACGAGTCGATTACATTATACCCACCAATTGCTAGTCGCTCGTAAATTTTCAACTAATTTTAGTGCTCAATTAAGCCCAACACTCGTACATAAAAACTTGGTGGAATCCAATGAGAAACCCAATGACATTTTTGCGCTTGGTTTCGGGGCAAGACATAAAATTACACCAAGAACCACGGTAAATATTGAATACTTCCATGTTTTTCCAAATCAACTGGATATCAACGCTGCGAACGCATTATCAGTAGGGTTTGATATTGAGACAGGGGGGCATGTATTTCAACTCTTTTTTACTAATTCGACTGCTCCTTTTGAGAAGGGATTTATAACAGATACCAAGGGAAAATGGAATGATGGAAACATCCGTTTTGGATTTAACATTGCTCGAGTCTTTAATTTTTAATAACTTTGAAGATTAGGTGGATCCTCTAAACACATATCGAAAATTTTTTAAATCTATCAGAATACTTTTAATAACACCATTACTCTTGATGGGAGTTTTCTTATCCGAAGCTTCGCATGTTGTGGGTGGAGAGTTGTTTTACAATAGGGTTGGAAATGCCCGATATGAAATTGTCTTCAAAATTTATTTTGATTGTCAAAATGCAAATCCAGGTGTAATAGACCGAGATGGAAGCAATGCATATATCGGAATATTCAACGCCAAAACAAATGCAAGAATTCAAACTATCACACTCAGTAATGGAATACGAAAAATTGTAAATTCAGTCAATTATGAATGTGTTAAAGAACCCTCAGGAGTATGTGTCGTGGAATATACTTTCAGAAGGACTATAAATATTAATCCTGGTACGGATGGTTTAATTTTATCTCACCAATTATGTTGTAGAAATGCCATAACTGATAATGTAAATGATGCTGGAAATACAGGCTCAACCTATTGGTGCTATATTCCCCCTTTAAATATTATTAATTCAAGTCCTAGATTCAAAAATACCCCTCCTACCTATGTATGTTTAAATGCACCCTTATCATTAGATTATAGTGCAGAGGATCCAGATGGAGACTCATTGGTCTATGAATTTTATACTCCCTTCTTAGGAGGCTCTGCAACAGATCCAAAGCCAGACAACCCAAGCTCCCCCCCTTACTCACGAATAACGTGGGAACCCTCATTTTCGGCTAACAACCAGATAACTGGGAACCCGGCTAGTTTTATTGATAGAAAAACTGGCCAATACACGCTCACTCCAACTGTTAAAGGAACTTATGCCGTTGGAGTTCGCGTGCTAGAGTACCGAAATGGTGCCTTCTTAAGTGCCACACTCAGTGATTATCAATTTACGGTTATTGAATGTGAATTTGATGTGATCGCTAATTTTAATATCCCAGGAGGAACCGCTGTTGGAGGATCTTACGCTTTTGAATGCGGTGACACAGCTCGATTTAGAAATATTAGTTCTTGGAACATCAATAAAACCCCAAAAGTCAAATTTTTCTGGGATTTTGGAGACCCAACAACTACACGTGATACACTTACAACCTTTGATTTAAATACACCCGTTGAATATATTTATCCGGGTAATGGCAATTATACCGTTACGCTAACCATTATTTCATCGATTTGTAACGATACTTATAAATATGGTGTTCGAATTCGATCTACAAAAGGATTTAACCTGGGTCCAGACCAAATCTATTGCGAAGACTTCTCCCTTCTCTTAGATACCAGAGCCGCTGATGCTGTCTCTGTAGATTGGAATACTGGTGACAAGGGAAGTCAAATTACAGTCTCAGATACAGGCACTTATATTGCTACCGTATCGTATGGTAACTGCAAATACAAAGATACTATCCAGTTATTTTATGACAAAGTCCCTCCATTAAAATTGCCTGAAGACACTCTAGAATGTGACACTCTTGTAAATATATTATTGGATGCAGGTGTCGATGGTCTTCAATATTCATGGAATACCGCTCCCCCTACCTTTTCACAAACCTTAAACGTAACAAGCATCGGCGAATATATAGTTACCGCAAGCAACCTCAATTGTACGGTTAAAGATACTACCCGAGTATGGCAAGCTAGTCATCCTGAAGTAGATGATGCATTTTATTGTGATGAATTTAACCATAGTGTTGATCTTTCTGGCATACCAGAAGCAATCTATTTATGGAGTAATGGAAGTACCGCTCCTGTAAATACGTTTGATGAAAAAGGCGAGCACTGGGTCCAAATAAAACAACGTCATTGCATTCACACAGACACCTTCATAATAGATAATTCGATTATTCGTTTGGAACTTGGGGATGATCAACATTTTTGCGACGTAGTCGATTTACAGTTAGACGCAGGACCTGATGGAGTTAAATATACATGGAGTAACGGAGAATCAACTCAAATTATTAATATCAACAAGGCCGATAAGTACCTGGTAATTGTCGAAAATAGTGACGGTTGTTTAAAGTCTGATTCCATTATCATTAGTGTATCGCAATCACCTGAAATCAGTATTGGAAATGACACAACTATTTGTCTAAATTCTCCAACACTCATAGCTGCTCCAGCAGGATTTATTGCTTATCAATGGAATACTGGGAGTACCGAACCCAGCATATCAACAATTCTTGAAGGATCATATGTTGTTGAGGTTACTGATGGTTTTGGCTGTACTGGAAGTGATAGTTTATATGTTACCGTAGATCCCAATGCGCTACCTAACGAATTGTTTTTTCCTAACGCATTTACGCCTAACGGAGATAATTTAAATGAGCTTTTCCCTTACCAATTAGATGTACTTCAACCTGCATACTACATTATAATCTACTCCCGATGGGGAGAAAAAATATTTGACTCCCGCACGAGTGTATCTAAAAACTGGGATGGGACCTATAAAGGTAAACCTGTACCCCCTGAAACATACATATTTTATGTGAATTATCGAGGATGCGATGGAAATACCCGCAATGCTCGCGGCACTGTCAATCCCATTTATTGAAAGAATCTAAAGCCTCTTTATCCATCTCAAAAGTTAATGAATCGTGCAATTCCTTATTAATGTCAGACCAAACAAATTGAATACTATTTAACTTACCAACACCCGTAGGATGAACAATATTATAATTTGAAATTTCTTGATTACTTTGAACTAAATAGTGAACCGCAACGACCTGTTCATTATTTTTAAAAGAACTTTTTATAAATCTATTGGACACATGAAGTAATGATAATTTAACAAGTTCAACACCCAATTCTTCTCTGAATTCTCTTTTTAGACAATCAACAACACCTTCACCGAACTCAAGACCACCACCCGGAAACTTAGTCATCTTGAACCCATCTATATTTTCATGACTAATCAAAACTTTCTGATTTTTAATCCATAAACCATAAACGCGTATATTAAATTTGCCCATAATTATGACATCAATTTTAATTAAAAATGGGCTAATAATTAATGAAAATCAACAATTTCATGCAGACATTTTCATTCAAGGGCACTACATTGAAGAAATTGCAATGCAAGGGATTGATCGAAAAGCGGATCATATCATTGATGCAGCTGGGAAATGGGTGCTCCCAGGCATTATTGACGACCAAGTTCATTTTAGAGAACCCGGCTTGATACATAAAGCAGAAATATATACTGAAGCAAAGGCTGCCGTAGCAGGAGGAACTACCTCTTTTATGGAAATGCCAAATACTATTCCGCAAGCTGTAACACAAGAAGAATTAGAAAAAAAATATACACGAGCAAGCCAATGTTCTCTTGCAAATTATTCTTTTTTTATGGGTGGAACGAACGACAACTTGGACGAAGTTTTGAAGACAAATCCAGTTCAAGTTTGCGGAATCAAGTTATTCATGGGAAGCAGTACTGGGAATATGCTTGTGGATAATCAAGACACTTTACGAAGCATCTTTTCACAAACACCACTACTTATTGCAACCCACTGTGAAGATGAGACGACCATTCGAAAAAATACTGCATTATTTAAAGATAAATACGGAGAGGATATTCCCTTCGATGCTCATCCTTTAATTAGAAATGATGAAGCCTGCTATTTATCAAGCAAAATGGCCACAGATTTAGCCAAAGAATATCAAGCAAGACTCCATATTCTTCATATTTCTACCGAACGTGAGATTGAACTTTTTACCAATGAAATACCCCTTACCGAAAAGAAAATTACGGCTGAAGTATGTGTTCATCATCTTACATTTAATAGTTCGGATTATTCATCAAAACAAAGCCTCATAAAATGCAATCCAGCCATTAAATCGGCTAAAGATCAAGCAGCACTTTGGCAAGCACTAAATCAAGATAAATTTGATATTATAGCCACCGATCATGCTCCACACACTTGGCAGGAAAAAATGAATAAATACGCTCAATCACCAAGTGGATTGCCTTTGGTACAGCATAGCCTTCAACTGATGATAGACCATGCTAAAGATGGCAAAATTACCCCTGAAAAACTTGTAGAAAAAATGTGTCATGCCCCGGCCACCTTATTTCGAATTGAAAAAAGAGGTTATCTAAGAGCTGGATATTTTGCAGATTTAGTTATTGTTGACCCAGAAAAAGAGGAGGTAGTATCAAAAGAAAACATTCATTACAAGTGTGGATGGAGCCCCTTGGAGAGGTAGACGGTTTACCTCAACAGTTGAGCACACTATTGTATCCGGTCACTTGGCATATTCTCATGGTCAATTTGACGAAAATAAATTTGGACATCGATTATCCTTTAGTTCTTAACAATGCATAATCTGTATCTTTGACGCATCATTATGCAAGTCAAAGAAGCAATTACTCTTTTTGAACAAACCATTCAAAAACATCTCAATCTAAAATCTGAAGAAATTAGATGTGAAAATGAAGGCGAATATGTTATTCTTAGGGGAGAAAAAACCGAACTTTATGTAGATATATGGCAACCTGAACAAAGTAGTCAATGGCAATATTTTGATCGAAATCAAATTGCTGCCATTTTTCAAATAGTATCCCCAATCTGTGAATATCCCCCAGAAGAATATTTGGGACAGTTTATGGAAGAACTTGCTCACTTAAACTTTCATCTTTTCACCGCTAAATTTGTGGCTAATGCCGAACAAAGAATAGTCAGTATTCAATTTAAAAGGGTACTTGAGGGACTGAACGAAATAGAAATTATTGAGCCCATGGAGGCAATCGGTTATTATGCAGAAAATCTGAAAGAATATCTAGCTGAAAAATACCACGTAAAAAAAATATAATCATCAGGCAACCCTTTTCTTCTTCTTATCATCTTGAATAAAGTAAACCTACTATGAGCCACAAACTAAGTGATGAAATATCATTAATCAAAGCTTGTAGCCAAGGAGACCACACTGCATTTAAAAAGATATATAATCATTACAAAGGAAAAATGTTTAGCATATGTTTACGATATATGAACACGCATGACGAGGCCCAAGATGTCTTACAAGATGGCTTTATCAAAGTATATCATAAAATTTCTACCTTTTCCTTTGCAGGTAGTTTCGAGGGTTGGATGAAACGAATCTTTGTTCACACCTGTATCGAGTTCATCCGAAAACAAAAGCAGCATAAGGATATCAATGAACTAACCGAAATGGACAACATAACCGTTTCAGAAATGACCGTTAGCTCAATGGATGCCGATAAATTAATTGAGCTCATCAAGGAATTGCCAAAAGGATATCGAACTGTATTCAATATGTATGTAATAGATGGTTACTCACACAAACAAATAAGTGCCGCACTTCAAATTTCAGAAAGTACCAGCAAAACGCAGCTCTTTAAAGCAAGAAAACAACTTCAAATTTGGTTAAAAGGATGGTTTGAATAATGAAAAAGTTCAAAAACATAGCAGAATTTGAATCAGCGTTAAAGAAACAGCTAGAACAGCATAGTGTGCAACCTCCTGAACATCTCTTTGATAAACTAAATTTAGATGTCAAACCTCAAAATATCGCACATGGAAATAAATTCATCAAGCTAATTACTCATCCATTAACTGTAATAAAAATGGCTATACTAGCAGCTAGCATTATTAGTGTGGTCTATTTTGCAACAAGAACAGATACTCAAATACATGAAGTAAATAAGGAAAAAATCCTCGTTGACACTTTGGTTGAGGATATAAAAATAATACCAATTAGTCCGTCAGATGATATAGATCAATCTAAAGATGAACCCGATCTAGATAAAAACACGCCAAACTTAAAGACCAATCGTTCAGAAGAAACAGCAAAGTCTCTTCTTGAAAATACCATTCAAAACCACTCGATTATTGAAGAAGAAAAACCGCCTACAAATAATTTGTTCAACTCAAATCAGGCTAAGCTCACCGTTTCAAACATATCGCCATGCATTGGTGAAACAGTAACGTTACAGGCTAACATGACTGGTGACTGGTTGATAAATAATATATTGATTGATACAAACAAAAAAGAAATTTCACTCACACCTGAGAGTAACAAACCTATTCATGTGAAGTTTCATAATAAACAAGAGGTTATTTCTCAAACCATACAACCTTCTATCACGAGTACATCCATTATCACCCAAAAATTAGATAATTTCAACTATCAATTCAAGTTAAATGACACGAACATTCAGGCCAATTGGTTTGCAGATAATGAATTAATAGCTTCGCGTTCAAGTGATGTTACCTTCTCTACGAGAACAGTAGGTGAACATACCATAAAAGCTGTTCCCTTGCAGTCATGTGCTACAGAACAAAACATAACAATTCGTGTCAAAGGGAAAGGCTCTATTGCATTTTTTAATGTCTTTACACCTAATGGAGATGGTACAAATGATGAATATACCGTTGATATAAAACATTATACACTATTTGACATTCAGATTTTTAATCAATTGAATAATCAATTAATTTTCACATCGAGTAATCCTGAAATTAAATGGAATGGTCAAATAAACAATGACGGTCAGGAGTGCTCTCCTGGAGAATATGTTGCTAAGGTTAAATATCAATTGGAAGGAGAAAAACCTGAAATAAAAAACATTAAATTCACGCTATTACGCCCATAAATTTGAATATTATCATGAAGCAGACTAAATTTACAAACTTTTTAAACCGAAAATATACACCATCTATGTATCAAACAATCCACAAATCACTCGCATTTAAGTATATATTTACCTTTGTACTTGTAACTAGCAGCCTATTTAGTTTTGCTCAGTGTAGCCCTAAAGTTGTTCGTACTGACGGAACTTTAAGTACTTCTGGCACTTTTTGTGAAGGTCAAATTATTGCATTTGAAGCCAATTCTCCCGGGTATACCACTACCATCGAATGGGACTTTGGATACAATAGCAATAAGAGTAGTGCAGAAAAACCTACATTCAATTATCCATTGGCAGGAAATTATACCGTGACCTTCAAGGGAGATGGATTTGCTGGTCAGTGTACAGAAACTATTGCCATCACTATCAAACCCTCTCCGGATATTCACTTTAGACGGTTGAACGATTCTGCTCAATGTTTCAAAAACAATTCTTTTTGTTTTAAAGATAGCTCACAAGCCCCTAGTGGTCTAATTGTGCGTCAAACATATGTATTTAGTAACGGTCTTCGTATAGATTCTATCAATCCAACCTTTCCGTATAGTTTTTGTGTAGATATTACAGACCCCAGCGGTGGTTACTTTGATTTAGTAATCGAGTCGGAAGATTCAAGTGGCTGTGTAAGTAAATTGATTTTCCAGGATTATTTATACGTCTATCCCAAACTAGGTATCGAATTTCAAAACATCACCCCAAATCCTAACCCCAATTGTGACTCAACACTGGGTCGATTCAAAAATGTTTCTTTGGTTCCCCTTGCCGACGTTGACTCTTTTATGTGGGTATTTGGAGACGGAGATTCTGTAAAAGGAGACGCATCAACCAATACTGAATGGTGGAATGGTCCAGCTAATGACGGTATTATCGAACATATGTACCGAAAAAATGGCACATTTGATGGTACTTTAATAGCCTCTGCATACGGATGTACCGATACATTTACATTCCGGGCCGCGGTTAGTAATATCTTATTAGAACCCAAGATCCTGTCCACACCTAACCCAGCGTGTACACCAGATAATCCTATTTCATTTTCTGTACAAGGATTGAATGGAGCCAATGTAAGTTCCTTCCTCTGGAATTTTGGTAATCCACCAGCAGGCCCCCCTAACCTCAACGATAAAACATTAACCCCTGAATTCTCCTATGGACCAGGACCATGGATGATTAGTTTGAGACTCCGATCTGGACCTTGTGATATTACAGTTTATGATACTGTCCAAGTCATTGGACCTGGATCTACGATCGAAGTGCCATTCGATCGAGTTGCCGAAGATCAAGCGTTTCAATGTGTGATTGAAGATACCGTTTGTTTCCCCAATAATTCCTCATTTTACCAAAATGACTTTAACCGATTAGACGAAGATTCTATCGTTTTTTATTACGATTATACATTTGAACGTGTATTTGACATCACATCGGGGCAATACACCTTTAGATACCGAACATGGGAAGAACGACCTAGAGGTAATTTCTTATTAACCGATAGCGTATATGCCAATACCGATACCATAAAACAAAACGGTTATCGCGTTTATTATGATGCCACTAAAGATTCCATTGCTGCAATTCAAGGTAATGATACAACGTGGCACAAAGACTTTTATGCAACAGCACCTAACTTAAGCTATCGTTTTGGAGTTAATGGCAGAAAACGTTTTATTTTTAATTATATCCCACCTACAGGTAGAGGTGGTGTAGGAACGGGTGATCAAACCGCTATTCCTCCTGCAGTTCAATTTAAAGATTTCAGACCTAATGTATGGAGAGTGTGGGATATGGGAGATCAATATGCTCCTCAATGTACTACAGACTCTAGACCATGGGTCAATAAGAATGTCGGCATTAACTGTAATTGGGTCATAGATAGTGCACCATGTCATTGGTACACGCCTTGGGATGAGGTATACCGAACCTTCCAAGAGGGTAGAAACTACACGCAACCTTATCGTGAAACACGTATCTATAAACCACTTCGAGAATGTTATCAAGTTAATATTTACGCAGCAGACACCATGATTGTGCCTGGAGATACCATTCTAACGATACCCATTGATTCTTCTTATACCTATCGAGGTGTAACTATTCCTGCTGGAGTGCGGTACCCCAAAAATAAACTAGGCAATTGGATTGTCAGACGACCACCCTCCATATTTTATGGAACAAAATTTTATTGGGATGCAGCGCTTGATACGTTTGTAGCAATCAATAACATTGTAGATACCACCTACCATGACGAAGATTCATTAGGAAGAAATAATCCACTCAATGGGAAAGGAACTACCCAATGGACTGTCACCTATCATGATATGGAATTTACGATACCAACAGGGGTGACCATTGATATTGTTAAACTCCAAGGTCCAGGTGGCGGTGGAGCTGGAGCAGGAGGTACCAGAACGTTAACTGGTCCACAAACTGTAATCATTGAAGCTGATGAACAATTTACACTTTATTCATTGGATTCAATAATACCAACTATTTATATAGAAGAAAATGGGCCTGACACATCTTATGCTCAACCGTCCAACTATGTTACTGAAGAATTAAAGTTTGGCATACTGGTAAGAACAGTCAAACAAGCTGTATTTGTAGATTCTGCTGCTCATCGAGAAAAATGGTTTACCGATAGAGCAACCTGTTTTAATGTTTCATTATGGCAAAAAGATACCATTCACCCCCTATTGTGTGAGGCAACTGGCACAAAATCATTAGCGCTTATTCCACCTAATGCCAAAGGTTTAGAATGGGTAAGTGGTACGCCCTGTCCATTTGATGGGAATAACCTAAATTATATTTTAACCTTTGATATTTCAGAGACTAAACCGGGTTGTACTCAACAGTGGTTTGCTGTTAATTTAGATACATTCGCTGATCCTAATGCATTTATACCATTCAATAATGGATTACTAGCTCCCCCTCCTCCAGGACTTCCTATACCGTTTGTATTACCTTACGCTATTCGAGGAAATCTAGGCACTCGTTTTGTTAAGGGATACTCTCCAGGTGAAATTGGTAATCCGTATGCTCGAAATCCAATCGGATCTTTTGCTCTTGGACTAATTGTTGGAAATGGAAAACCTGATCCAAATGGTGGACCTCCAGCATGTTTAGATACATTTTATTACCCCGATTTATTTAGAATTTTGCCATTAGATGCATCATTCGAAATTGTATATCCTCTTCCTATCAGCACAACTCCTTTACAATACTATATGTGTCCTGGTGATACCGCATACTATAGAATCATAAACCCTATCCAAGATAGTATCAAAACTCTTCGTTGGGCTTGGGGTTACCAAGGACTTGGGAAAGGACCCAATCTCTCTATTTATGTAGAAGAATTCCAATATTACCAACCGTACAAGGGTCCACGACCAAATCGAAATGATAAAGATATTGTTTACAACGGTGAGGATTGGCTATATAACTATGTAGTTAGGAGAAATATTGACGATATATTGGGTGAAGAATTGCTTGATACTATAGTTACATCTATCATCAAAGATTGGAAAATAGTTGCCATAAAAACCAATACTGATCAACTGATAAAAGATGCCTTTGAACAATTACTTGGTTTAAACTACAGTGAAATTCCTGCAGAAGATGTTCCCTATTACCTTGGTGATGGCACTTTTGGTTGTCTGGACACAACTGGAATTAGCGACTTGTTCCAATTTGGTATTCAAGTTTATTCTGACAAAACCAAAGATTGGGGCGTAACTCGGGTAGGTGATAAAATTTACCGATTAGATACCACTGTAAGACCATTCCAAAATATTGAAACACAACATATCCTCCACTTTAGAGATTCGTCCATGCAAGGATTTGATACTTTAATGCTCGATACCAATTTTGATGGAAGAAAAGATAGACTCACCGGTTTATACCGTCACATTTATAAATACCCAGTGATAACTAATCCAGATGAATGTAATCCATCGGTAAAAGATACCATCTATAGAAATGGAAGCGGACCTATGGCTCCATCCTTATTCTTAAATAGCACGCCTGGTTGTGAGGCCAGATCTACGCAGCTTCTGAATGTTGGCTTCTATAATGATTTCTGGGTTAGAAATGAGAATTTATGTCAGGGATTAAACTTGGTAATTGAAGATTCACTGCGTTATTACCAATATGGAGAACAGGATCCATTTACTTATCCTATCCACGATTTCCCACTATGGCAAACACGATATATTACAAATGAAGAGACCTATCGAGCAGATTGGGATATCAATGATGGTCAGTTTGATAGTACGCGATCTATTATTCTGAATCATACGTATACCGATCCTGGAGAATATACCATTACGGTTGTTGCTGAGGATAGTATTGGATGTACAGACACTACCTTCTTGAAGGCATACGTTTCTAAAGTTATCCCTGGATTTGATTTCGGAAGTGCTATTGTAAATTGTGCATCTATCATAAACTTCAAGGATACATCTACATACATAGACCCATGTGCTGCCAAGGATACGTGTTCGAATGGTACTGATTTATCCTGCGAGAAAATCATTGCTTGGGAATGGGATTTTGGCGATGGCACACGAAAAAGTATTCTTCAAAATCCATCACACAACTATACCTCTGGCGGATATTATGATGTACGACTGATTGTAACAACAGAACTTGGATGTGTAGACAGCATTATTCAAACGATATATATCCCCGGACCACAACCTGAATTTGAATTTGATAACGCTGTTTGGAACATAAATGACACCGCTGTTATCTGTGTTGGTGATTTAGTTAACCTTAAAAATACAAGTAAAGGAGATGTAAACACTCCTAAATTCCAAATCATTTGGGGTGACGGAAGCAACGACCCTCCTGCAGGCATCGATTCTATTTTTGGTCACGTTTACAACACACCTGGAACGTACGAGTTATTCCTTATACAGGAAGATGAAATCCCAGGTACTGGAAATCGTTGTTCGAGAATATTCCCAGATACCAATCCAGATCTATTGATTCAACACCGAATTGTAGTTATTGTAAATCCTCGACCTGATGTTTTAATTACAGCATCAGACACCGTAGTTTGTCCAGATGATCCAATTGTATTCACTGGTACATTGGATGACCGATATCTCCGATTGAAATGGTTAATGGGCTACAACAATGATGAAATCAATGAAGTAGTACCAGACACTACTGTAACCTACGCATACCCCGTGTCCGGAACATACCAAGTCATTCTTGCACCAGAATATGATGAATTGCCCAGATGTTGGGATAGAGACACAATCACTGTTCGGGTTGTCGATGTAAAAGCTAGTTTTGATATAGATAGTTCTGCTAGACCGGAATTCTGCTTTACCAATACCTCCACAGGCGCTACAAGCTACCGATGGACTTTTGAAGAAACACCCCCATTGATTGATGGTGCCAGTGAAGAAACAGATCCATGTTACAACTGGGACGAACGAAAAGGAACATACAAAGTATGTCTAACGGCTATCAGTTCTGAAGGATGTGAAGATGATACCTGTCAGATTGTATCTAATACATTCTTGAGACGACTCGTTCCATATAACGTATTTACGCCTAATGGATCAGATGATTTTAATAATGAATTTGTAATTGAAGGGGAAAGCCTTGATGAATATGAAATTAAAATCTTCAACCGATGGGGAGAATCCGTGTTTGAATCTTCAGACATCAACAAATCATGGAACGGTAAAGTAAATAATACGGGGGTAGAATGTCCTGAAGGAACCTACTTCTATATTATTAACTATACCTTCAAATTTGGTGAGAAAAATGAAGGTTTAGGTCCTATTGAAGGATCTGTAGAATTGATTCGACAATAATTCTGTGACGTGCGTTTAAAAAAAACCATCCGCCAAGGCGGATGGTTTTTTTATTTATACGAACATTTATAAGATATTTTATGTTGATTTGCAGTGCTTATTAAGAAAGACTGAGGGATTAGGCCCATAGAAGTCTTGGCAACCTGAATTTTACCTCGTCAAGGTGCCACATCCTATCCCACGAAGGGAAAGATAAGTTTTCTATACCCCTAGCCACCCCTCAACCTATAGTTATGAATAAAAAAATAGCCAATTATTTGCGCTTGAGTGGTCTAGAACCCCTAGTTAAGTCCCCCAATATAAATTTTATGAATATTGGGGAACGAACCAATATTACAGGATCCAAAAAATTTGCTAAACTTATATTAAATAATCAATTTGATGAAGCGGTTGACGTCGCAAGACAACAAGTTGAAAATGGAGCACAAATCATTGATGTAAACATGGATGAAGGTATGCTCGATGGGAAGGCAGCAATGATTCAATTTTTAAACCTCATTGCTGCAGAACCGGATATTTCTCGGGTACCTGTTATGGTAGACTCCAGTAAATGGGAAATCATAGAAGCAGGTCTTAAAGTCATTCAAGGAAAGGGAATTGTCAACTCCATTAGTCTCAAGGACGGAGAAGCAGAGTTTATTCGACGTGCTAAAAAAATCAAGTGGTATGGAGCAGCTACCGTAGTAATGGCATTTGACGAAAATGGTCAGGCTGATACTTATCAAAAAAGGATAAACATCTGTAAACGGAGTTACGACATTTTAGTAGATATCGTAAAATTCCCTGCCGAAGATATCATTTTTGACCCTAACATTCTTACCGTAGCCACTGGAATTGAGGAACATAATAATTATGCCGTAGACTTCATTAATGCGACTCGTTGGATTAAAGAAAATCTTCCTTTTGCTAAAGTAAGTGGCGGGGTAAGCAACATATCCTTCAGTTTTAGAGGAAATAATATCATTCGAGAAGCCATGCATTCGGCCTTTCTTTATCATGCTATCAAAGCAGGATTAGATATGGGAATTGTAAATGCAGGAATGATTGAAGTATATGAAGAACTTCCCAAAAATATTCTTGAAGCTGTCGAAGATGTATTGTTAAATCGGCATGATGCAGCCACAGAAAATCTCATCATTTTGGCAGAGAGTGTAAAAGGGGATGGGAAAAAAATAGTTCAAGATTTAAGCTGGCGAGAAGAAAATGTATATGAACGATTAAAACACTCCTTGGTCAAAGGAATAACCGAATATATTGAAGCAGATACCGAAGAAGTCAGACAACAATTGGATAAGCCCATTGAAGTTATCGAAGGCCCATTGATGGCAGGCATGAGTGTCGTCGGCGATTTGTTTGGTAGTGGGAAAATGTTTTTACCTCAGGTTGTTAAAAGTGCTCGCGTAATGAAAAAATCCGTAGCTTACTCTACAGCCCTACCTTGAAGCAGAAAAAAGTGGAGGAAATACTCAGGGGAAAATTCTCATGGCAACGGTAAAAGGCGATGTCCACGATATTGGAAAAAACATCGTGGGTGTTGTACTGGCGTGTAACAATTACGAAATTATCGACTTAGGAGTAATGGTGCCTACCAATACCATCATAGATGCTGCGATTGAACATCAGGTAGATATCATCGGTTTGAGTGGCTTAATCACACCCAGTCTCGATGAGATGGTAAACATCGCTGCTGAAATGGAACGAAGATCATTATCCATCCCAATACTTATTGGAGGAGCAACCACATCGAGAATGCATACGGCTGTGAAAGTGGCACCCGAATATTCAGGACCAGTGGTACACGTTCTAGATGCCTCCAGATCTGTTCCCGTTGCTGGTCAGTTAATTGGTCTGAAAACAAAAGATACCTTCACAGCACAAATCCGAAAAGAATACACCGAACTAGCTATTCAACATGCGGCAAGGCAATCTGAAAAAACGATACTCTCCTATATGGATGCCAAAGCAAATCGTATTTCAATAGATTGGGAAAATTACACCCCACCACAGCCCAAGAAGCAAGGCATTGAAGTTCTTGCTGATTTTGATCTTGGAACGTTACGTGATTATATTGATTGGACCCCTTTCTTTTCTACGTGGCAACTTAAGGGTAAATACCCACTCATTTTTGAAGATGCTTACGTAGGTAATGAAGCCAAAAAATTATTTAAGGATGCCCAACACATGTTAGACCAGCTAATTACCAAAAAGCTGCTAACAGCCAACGGGATAGTTGGAATATTTGAGGCCTATGAGGAAAATGGAGACATTACGTTGCCCCAAGAAAATTTTACATTTCACTGTCTTCGTCAACAGCGCAAAATGGGTACTCATATTCCGAATTTATCATTGGCTGACTTTATTGCTCCTAAAACCATTTCCCAAAAAGACTATTTGGGAGCTTTTGCTGTGACAACTGGTGTCGGTATAGAAAAAATAGTAGCAGAATACGAAAAAGACCACGATGATTACAACGCCATTTTAGTAAAAGCTATTGCCGACCGATTGGCAGAAGCATTTGCAGAATATTTACACCAGTATGTTCGAAAAAAAATGTGGGGATATTCCCCCAACGAAGTACTAAACAATGATTTACTCATTCGAGAAAAGTACCGTGGTATTCGCCCTGCTCCTGGGTATCCTGCATGTCCTGATCATTCCGAAAAAGCAAAACTATGGAAGCTTTTAGATATCGAAAATCAAACAGGGATTAGCCTCACGGAGAGTTATGCCATGTACCCCACTGCAGCCGTCTCGGGATTTTATTTTTCTCATCCCGAAAGTAGATATTTTGCCGTAGGAAAAATAGGAGAAGATCAGCTAATAGACTATGCAAAACGAAAATCAGTAGATTATACTATCGCAAAAAAATGGTTGGGACCTAATTTATTCTAAGGTTAAATTACCTATACATTAGGTAGTTAGTTCGCATACTTGCATCTTTGCACTGCAAGTCATGAATATTGGAATTCTTTGTTACCCGACATACGGAGGAAGTGGTTTAATTGCCACGGAATTAGGAAAATCATTGGCAGATATTGGGCATCAAATCCATTTTATATCCTACAATCAACCTGTTCGATTAGACACATTCAAAGAAAATCTGTTTTTTCATGAAGTTAGTTTTAATAATTATCCGCTTTTTAAATACGCCCCCTATGAAAGTGCATTAACAAGTAAAATAGTAGAAGTCGTAAAAGTATATCAGATTGACGTTTTACATGTTCATTACGCCATTCCTCATGCGGCAGCTGCAGTCATGGCCAAAAAAATTCTTGAAAAAAAGAATATACAAGTGAAAGTAGTGACTACGCTTCATGGAACCGATATTACGTTAGTTGGAAAAGATAAAAGCTTTGAGCCCGTAGTCAGTTATTCTCTTTTTGAGAGTGATGTTGTAACAGCAGTTTCAAATAGTTTAAAAATAGATACTTACAAGAATTTTACGTATGATGGAGACATTAAAGTCGTACCCAACTTTATTGACTCCCAACGATTTAATAGAAAACCCAACGAACATTTCAGAAAAACAATAGCTCCTAATAATGAAAAAGTAATTGTTCATACCTCTAATTTTCGAAAAGTTAAACGAGTCCCTGATGTACTTCAAATATTTAGGAAAATTGCTAAACACTTGCCAGCAAAATTACTTTTTGTGGGTGACGGTCCCGAACGCAATAGTATTGAAGAAGCTTGTTTGGCCTGCGAAGTGTGTAAAGATGTCACTTTTTTGGGAAAACAAGATGCTGTAGAAGAAATTCTGAGTATTGCAGACTTATTTATTATACCCTCTCAAACAGAAAGTTTTGGACTAGCTGCTTTGGAGGCAATGGCCTGCGAAGTACCCGTTATCAGTACAAACTCCGGAGGATTGCCCGAACTAAATATAACTGGTGTAACCGGCTTTACTAGTGATGTTGGAGATATTGACAAAATGGCTAATGATGCACTTCATATCCTCCAGGATGAGCATCTAAATCAATTTAAATCGCTTGCTAAAATACAATCGTTGAAATACAAATTAGACACTATTCTCCCCATTTATGAGAGGTTATACGATAGTGTAATTGAGAGATAATTATTTGGTAATCGTAAAAATCACATCTGAATTTGCATCCAATGTGATAAACTGATTTACTTCAACTTGATTTGTAAAGTTTCCCGTAAAAACAATTTTCGAAGTAGTACTTGAAATAATTTGAATATCCTTCCCTTTGTCATCGGTTAATGTAATCGTACCATTACTTTCAGACCAAGTTCCTTTTGTTTGAATACGATCTACTGGTACAGACTGTGCTTGATTTTGACCCGCAAATGTTGCGTCAATATCTGCAGTAAATACAAGATCAGTCGTATATTCCTTAGGATTCTCTGTTAGAATTACATCACCGGAAATTTTTGAACCTGTACCTGTAAATGACCCCGCATCCTGACCCATATACTTTAATGTTCCATTCGTTAAATCAATTTTGGTGTAATTCCATGTTCCTACCCAAGGATTTACTTGAGTTCCTCCCCCATTATTATTGCCACTAGAATCAGTCGCACTAGTATTTTCCTCTATAACAGGTAATGGAGGCTTTTTACAACCATAGAAGGAAGAAAATAAAAAACAAGCGACACCGATTAAAATTATTTTTTTCATGGAATTAAGTCTGCAAGATACTAAAAAATCACATATTCCAAATATCCCAAGACTTATCCGCCTGAATAGTTAACATCTCTAATCCTGAAATAACCGTTGCTTGTTGAGCTTTAGCGTTTTTTAAAAATTGGGTTTCTGCAGGATTATAAATTAAATCATAACAGATATGCTTTGCTGAAAGTGCATCAAAAGGCAACGCAATACAATCGTCCACATGAGGGTACATCCCTCTAGGAGTAGCATTCACTATTATCGTATGTTCCTCAATTAATTGGGGAGTGAGCTGATCATAGGTGAAATCTCCTTGAGATGATCTAGAAACCAAAATATACTGGATGCCCCATGATTTTAATACAAACTTGATAGCTTTACTGGAACCTCCTGTACCAAATATAAGAGCATTTTTATGATGGGATGTTAGGTGCTTTGATAGGCTGTTTGCAAAGCCCATATAATCCGTATTGGTCCCATGCAATTGGCCTGCTTTTACAATCACCGTATTCACAGCATTTATAGCTGCCGCTTCTGGGCTTATTGAATCTAAATAGGGTATGATGGATTGTTTAAATGGTATAGTAACATTAAATCCGTTCAGCTTATTCGTTTCTACAACACGTTGAATTGAATGGATAGATTCCATTTCCAAAGGAAGATAAGTACAATCATTCAAACCCAGTTGTTTGAACTTGTATGCAAAATAATCTGGCGAGAAAGAATGAGTCAAATGAGCCCCTATAACACCAAAATTTCTCATGAACTAGGACTAAACTTATCTAAAATAAAAATGAGCACAACCGCAAGAACCATAAGACCCATACTTTCAAACAAGTACGGATTAGTTCCATAGATCGGATTGGATGATAAATTATCAAATGTTTGAGGCAATACACTTTGGCTAAACTGGATTACCTCCTCCCCTTTGCTGTTAATACGCATACTTAAAACCTGTTGCCAAGGCCATACTTTATTAAGAGACCCCAGTAAAAAACCAGTTAACAAAGCTAATGTGGGATTGGGGTATTTCTTGAATGTATAACCCAACACTTTTGAAAAGGTAAATAATCCTACAATCATGCCCAATCCAAAAATAAGAACAATCCATAATTCTGGACCAAAAGGATGCTGCGTGAATCGTTGAATCGCCGGCATTATTATAGTATACATCCCTAACAATAAAAGAACAAAACTTCCCGATAAGCCAGGAAGTAAAAGTGCAGAAACACCCAAGATACCTGAAAAGAAAACTATAACTAAATGATCACTTCCTTGTGAAGGGGCAGCTATCGTAATCCAATATACCAAAACAAATCCAACAAGTAAACAAAAAACTTCTAACCATCTCCACTTATTTACTTGCCTTGCAATCAGCGGAGCTGATGCAATGATTAGACCGAAGAAAAAACTCCAAATATGTACAGGATGTGAAGCTAAAAGGCCAACGATAATCTTTAGCCCAATCAAAAAACCAATTGCCATCCCTAGCAATAATTTTATTAAAAAAAACCCATCAACTTGAGTCCAAACTCCCTTGAAACCCTCTTTTTTATAGGTGACAATCAAACTAGGATTAAATGCATTAATGCAGGACAATAGTCGCTCATAAATGCCTGTAATAAAGGCTAAAGTGCCTCCAGAAACTCCGGGTATAACCTCTGCTACCCCCATACTCATCCCTTTCAAAATCAGTTGTATTGTTTCTTTCATTGATTTTGGACAAATTTAGTAACTCCATGGAATAACCTTTTATGTTTGCAGTATAGTTATGAAAAAAATATTTTTAGCATTACTACTTTCCATTTGTATTATGACCCTTTTTGATAGTTGTAAATCAAAACGTCACTATAAATATAAAGGACCCAACAAAAATTGTGATTGTCCAAATCGGTAGATCACGCCTAAAATTAAAGCCATTTTACCTTTTTAGGAAGTGTTTTAATATGCCATCTCAAATAATTCTCCATGGTAACATCCAGTTTATTTGGATGAACATTATAATTAAAACCTAGTCGATTTAGGAACACCAGATTCTTACCAATGTTTACCTCATAACCTACACGAGCTCCAATCATTTTTCTGTAGTCATGAGCAATCGGAAAATTTTTATTACCCATCGAATGATATAATTGCTCCCCCCATGGGCCTTGAAATTGATACCCATCAAAATAGTTTAATACAAATTGGTAATCGTGATGTGTGAACCTGAGTACACCTAAATGTCCTACTCCATCCAACCATCCATTCACTTTTACATCGCTTCTATCTTCATAATAAGCTACATGACCACTCATAAATAAGGACGTATTTTTATTGAAAGTTAGCTTATATTCAATTCCCGAAGCAAAATTATACTCTACCGAATTAGGAGAACTGTTTTTATCAATCTCACCAGCACTATGAACTGTAATAGCTTGCGTATTGAGTGATAATTTATGCTTTTCATTTTGAATTGGATTTAAATATGCATTATAACCCGCTACAAAAACCTCATTTTTTGGATCGTCATAATAAATCATATCATGCCAGTCAATCCATATATCATATGATAAATATTTGCCTGGTTTTATGATCTGAACGCCCTGCTCAAAGCGATCTGTGATCACTTTTTCGTAATCATACAAGGGTTCGATCAATTTATGCTGAAGAGTCCCATCTAGGTTTCCAAAAATGATATTATGCTTTAAAACATCACGATAAGTGAATTTAAAATAGGGTTCTATCGTTTTTATTTCAGGATTACCAAAATCATATCTCACCAACATTCCGCCATATATTTGAGCTTTATCATTGATAGAATATTGCACATATGGTAGTAGGTTTACCCCTATATAGGTCGAACCCTTATCCACTCGAGAGAGGTATTCTGCATTTCTAAAGTAACTTAAGTTATCAAAGTGGATCTGTAAGTATCCTGAATCAATAGCAGATTCATATCTATCATTATCAAAAAATGAATTTTCGTACTGACTGTATAGATTATTGCACATTCCAAAGGAAAGGAATACAATAAGAAATTGCTTTTCAAACATGATAAATCAATGATTTTCTTTGCAAATAAGCAACATTGCGTTGGAATTCTATGCATCTATACGAATAAGGCATATAATTTGAGTATCTTTACTATTATGAGAGGAATTATAGCATCCATAATCCTAATCTTCATTGGTACAGGATTTACCCATCGTGAAGCGGAAATTTCAACCCCGAATCAAGCATTCACTTTTGGAGAAAAACTCAATTACAGAGTTCATTATGGATGGATAAATGCTGCATCAATTGAAATTTCGGTTGAAAATGAAGCTAAAAAAATAAATGGTAGGGCAACATATAATATCAAAGCAATTGGAAGAACATATCGATCATTTGATTGGGCCTACAAAGTACGAGATCATTTCGAAACCTATATGGATATCGAAAATCTTTTACCGTTAAAATATTATAAAAATGTTCGTGAAGATAATTATAGGGATGAGGATTTAGTATACTATAATCACGATTTTAATCGACTTGTCGGTAAAAAGAAAAATATGGATATCCCGGCACAAATTCAAGACATCGTGAGCGGTATTTATTATGCTCGGACCATTGATTTTGAACATACTAAACCGGGCACCTCCTTTCCAATAAATATTTATTTAGATCAGGAAATCTATCACTTAAAATTCAAATATTTAGGGAAAGAAACCATTAAAACAGACTTGGGTAAAATCAAGTGCTATAAATTAAGACCTCAGCTTGTGGTAGATCGAGTATTTAAAGATGAAGATGATATGACCTTATGGATAAGTGCCGATAAAAATAAAATTCCTGTTCGAGTTCAAGCTAATATCTATGTAGGTTCTGTGAAAATAGATTTGACTAGTGCTACTGGTTTACGGAATCCGTTTTCTTCTCGATTGTAAATTTACAAGAAAATAAGAACGCAATTATTACACGAGAAATAGTCAAGATTTATCTACTTTTACCCCATTATCATGAATTATCTTAGTGGTGAAAGTATTGCAAAAAACCTAGGAGAAAGAATCCTTTTTGAGGGCTTAGATATAAGTATTAATCAAGGAGATAAAATGGCCTTGGTGGCTAACAATGGAACAGGGAAAAGCTCTTTACTCAAGATACTTGCAAAAATAGACGAACCTGATACTGGGACAGTTCGTTGGGGTAAGAATATACGCATTGCATACTTAAGCCAGGAATCAACATTTGATGAAAATCAAACGATTCAGGAGTTAATTGATCATAGCAGCACGGATGTCATTTCCATTATTCGATCCTATGAAGATGCTCTAGAGGCTCAAACCAATGATTTCAATGAAGAAACCCAACGTGCATTTGAATATGCAACTACGATGATGGATCAATACAATGCCTGGGATTTTGAGCGTAAGCTCAAAGAGTTACTCCATAAATTTAATGTCTTTCAATATGATCAACCTATTTCGGTGCTGAGTGGAGGACAGAAAAAAAGACTTGCCATTTCACTTACTCTTTTAAGTAATCCTGATTTAATTTTATTGGATGAACCCACCAATCATTTGGATTTAGAAATGATTGAATGGTTGGAAAAATACCTGACCAGATCAACTATTAGTATATTAATGGTCAGCCATGATCGTTATTTCATTGATGCTATTTGCAATCAAATCATAGAATTAGAAAGTGGAATTTTAAGCTCATATAAAGGAAATTATGCCTACTACTTAGAAAAAAAAGCACTTCAAGAAATGACCGAACTTTCTGAGATTAATAAAGCCCAACAGCTATTAAAAAAAGAATTGGAATGGATGCGCAGAAGTCCTAAAGCGAGGACAACAAAAAGTAAATCAAGAATATCATCCTTTTATCATACAGAAGCTAAAGCTAAAAGCGGAAAGCATGAAAAAGAGTTGGACTTGTCCGTAAAAATGAGCCGAATAGGGGGAAAAGTGTTAGAACTTAAAAAGGTATATAAATCTTACGATCAGCTTAAAATTATTCAAGGGTTTGACTATACGTTTAAAAAGGGTGAACGAATCGGTATTGTTGGGAAAAATGGCACAGGTAAATCAACCTTACTGAACATGATTATGGGATTGGAGCTCCCAGATAGTGGTAAAATAAATCGGGGAGAAACTATTGTATTTGGTTATTATAGTCAAGATGGTGCCAATTCACTAAAAAACAATAAACGTGTTATTGAAATACTAAAAGATATCGCTGATGTCATCACTATTGCAAATGGAAGTGTTGTTTCAGCTAGTCAACTATTGAATCTATTTTTGTTTCCTCAATCCATGCAAAATCAATTTGTAGAAAAATTAAGCGGTGGTGAAAAACGAAGATTATACCTATTAACCGTTCTAATGAAAAATCCTAATTTCTTGATTTTAGATGAGCCAACTAATGATTTAGATATTCTCACTCTGAACAAATTAGAATCTTTTTTAGAGGATTTTGGTGGTTGTATATTGATGGTAAGTCACGATCGCTATTTTTTGGATAAAATTGTTGATCATCTTTTTATTTTTGAAGGAGAAGGAGTGATTAATAATTTCAATGGAAGCTATACGGAGTACCGACAAAAAAAAGATGAGCCGTTTATTAATTTGAATCAGAAACCCACAGAAATCTCTTCCATTAAAGAGAAAAAAAAGGATCCTAGAACGACCCTAAGTTTTAAAGAAAAATACGAATACGAGTCTTTGGAAAAAGAGATTGCACATTTAGAAAAAGAAAAAGATACCCTAGAAAAACTCCTTGCTAAAAAATCTAGCGATTATACTTTTGTATCAGAAAATGCAAGTATACTTAATGAGATCATTGGAGCTATCAATCAAAAAACAGACCGTTGGATTACCTTGAGTGAACGTATTTAATTTGGAAGAGAAGAACGACACGAAAGTTCTACTTTTTCAGCATCAAAGGTTGGGCTTAAATAAGGAACTCCTAAACCCATAGAACGGCATTTACGATCATAACTTAAAAACTATCCCAAATAATAACTGTCGAAGAGGTTGATAGCGTGCAGGATTATCTGGCGATATGCCATTTTCTTCTGGACCCAAATAGCGTTCATCTCTCCAATTATTTGGCACATCATCGCCTGGCTCCCATGCTCTACCCGTTATCGGATTAATGATTTGTGATCGTTTGTTATTTAACACATTTCGAATCTCTATACTCAAGGTGACTCCTTTATTTTTTTTACTCGCAAATGTTTTTGTGAATTTAAAATCTGCATTCACCCATGGAGAGGCTCTCTTTGCTAAAAATGCGCTTAAATCTGTTGCATATTCTGGTCTTCCAAGTGCATTATATCCTTCTAAAAGCATCGGCGTATATCTAAATCCACTTTGATAGGAAAAACTAGTATATAATTGAATACCTTTCATCCACTTAGAATAGTAATAAGCTGTTGTATCTACTGAAAAAATATTCCCCAAATTGATATTCCAAGGTCTATCCCAGGCAAGATAATTTTCCGTACTAAGAGGAACTTCGCCGTTTTGAGCTATTTGCAAACTACTTTCTCTCGCACTATTACTTTTGCCTTTAGCTAATTGATAAGCTACATTGCCAAAAAGTCTAACTTGACGTGTAATTTTCCAGATGACGTTAACCTCTGCCCCTTGAACTTTAGCATAATCCTGATTGATATACATGGTTTTACTCACAGGTCTTCCTGTTTGGTCATTAACGATGACCTTTCTGCTGACGATATAATCAAACCGATTGTTATTATAGGCTGCTAATGTCAGACCGATATTTTTACCTAATTGAGATTTTAAACCAATTTCATAAGAAATATTTACCTCAGGGTTCAAATCTGGATTTCCTAGAAATGATAAAAAACTTCTATCTTGATACACAGGATCTAAACCTGCATACAAAAATCTTGGATGAGGTAATCGCATACTGTGGGTGTAATTAAAATACAGTACGTTATTACTTGTCACAGGAAATGAAACATTGACTTTAGGCAGCACCCTTGCTTTGTAGCGAAGCCCAAATAACTGCATTGTATTATTCAAATAATCCTCTCTTACCTGGTTTATGACAGGAGCCGTTGGATTATTAACAGCATCATCTGCAAATTTACCTGGTGCCCAGTAATTAAAACGTAAACCAAGATTTGCTATGATTCCTTTGTACGCTATTTTATCGCTAAAGAATATTCCCCCGTTATTTGGTTTTGCCCGCCAAATATCATTACTGGATCCAATACTAATACTGGGTGTTGTCACACTATCACTAATTACAATTGGTGCTCCAACCCAGGGTCTAGTCACATCTACCCATTGGTACTGATTAAGCTTTTGTTCCCAGCCAAAGTTAATTTGATGGATGTCATTAGATGGATAATATTTGGCATTGACTTTTAGGGTATATTCTTGTGCGTAATGATCATGCCAAATCGGACTAATCCCCCCATTATTAATAAATCCAGGCCCAGGAAGTACAAATTGAATATCATCCCTAGGATTAAATACTTGAACGGGATTTGTTACAATACTGTACTCATCATATACCTGATCTACCGATTGATTTCTAAAGGGCCTACCGTTGGCATCTGCTCTTAAATTGGTAAATAAACGACCAATTGAAAAAGTAGCTACTAAATGCTTGTTTATACTTCTACGGATATTTAAAGCTGTGAGATTTGAATGATGCGTATACGTTGTTGCATTATCTAATTTTAAACTTCTTTCAAACTGGAAACCAGGACTTAGTATAGCATCAAATCCAACAATTTGAAGAGTACGAGTATTTTGATTTATGGTTAAACTATGTTGATTTGTGATAGAAATCTTAGTCTTTGGGTTGATTTCATGACTTATTTTAAGAGTATGGGTAAATTGATTTGACTGACGAGGCGACCATATACTATCATTATTCCCCAGGATAGAGCTATGTAATTGATCTGCGGTAGGTCCAAAATAATCATCACTTAAATTGAATGTTGCGTTATTAAAAAAATAAAATGATTTGTTTTTTATTTTGAATTTACCTCCCAAGGAAATTTCACCTAAATCAGTATTCCAACCCATAATGGAAGCATTACTAAAATTATCGCGTTGATAACTACCTGAGAGTTGCAACTTATCTGAACCCTCTTTGATTGTAGTACTAATGACTCCAGCTGTGCCTCCATCATGCTCTGCACCCGCACCTCCAGTAATTAGTTGTAATTCCCCAATCGAACCACTAGATACTTGCACCCCAAAACCCGTGCCAGCTAAGGGATCTTGAGCGCTGATATTATCAATATTAAATGAGGTCTCATACACTCTTGCTCCTCTTATTTGTATACCATCTGAGGATTTTGAAACTCCAGCTTGAAGGGCAACTACTTCTTGAACGTCTCTAACATTCATCTCAGAAATATCCTTTTTATTTAATGTGATGGAACTTTTAGCGTCGTCAAGTTCTATTATTTTCTTTTCTCCTATGACTTTAACCGTTTCAAAGGTATTTGTCTGAGGAATCATCCTCACATTTAATAGGGTATTTATACCCCTTTTAATATCAATATCATTGTAAATTTTTTGTTGATACCCTATAAAGGATATGTTTATTGAATACCTGCCTGGTTTGATGTTTTTAATGACAAAAGATCCATTCTCATCCGAAATTGCAGCTCCGTATGTTCCTACCACTCTTACATAGGCCCCCACTAAATTTTCATTTGAATTTTCATCAGTGAGCTTACCGCTTAAACTCCCAACTTGAGCTTGAGTTAATATGGCAATGAATAAAAATATGCTACCAATTAAATACCTCATTCAATATTTTAGATACTACTCGGTTTAAATTATCAGGTAGCTTATCCAATTTATGCAATTCTACGGTAAATAAAACCATATTTACTTGCCCTGAAGACGATTTCCTTTGGATAGCTATAGTTTTGGGGCCACTCCATCCTCCATTTGGAGTTAGTTGAGCTTCATATAATACTTCTGCTTCTTGTGAATGATAAAAAGGATCAATGGCTAACAGAAAATTAGTGGGTTGTAAATCAGGATACCCTAATATTGGACTTTTAGCTAAACTGTCATTTACAAAAAATGCTTGACCTTTTGTGCTGGTAAAGCTATCTATAGACATGACATCACCTATGATATCTAGACTGGCTCCCGTAGAAAAAGCTGTTGATATTAAAACTTTTTTATTTTGGTCAATTAATTTTTGAATAATTGGAGCAGCAAAATCTAAGAGTTTACCATCAGCTCCCGTTAAGGGATTACTAAAATTACCCTCGTCAGTATGAAAAAATACTTTGTCATACTGACTGGCTAGCAACTTAAAACTAGGATCCCAAAACTTAGGTTGATTTAATCCTTTATTACCAGCAAAATTTACGTAGTCTGCATGAATATAATTCTCGTTCACAAGATTTTTATACAATTGTTGGATTTTTTCATTGTGACCTCCTACAACCAATAAATCTGAAGTTTGGGGACGAACATAAAGCACAGGAGTACTATCTATATTACTTGTAGCATCCGCAATATCTTGTACTTTAAGTTGGAGGATGTTTTCTCCACCGTTATTGAAATCATCCAATGTTATTGATGATACGTTATTCAACCCATAGTATATTTTGGCTTTACCTGATCCTATTTGAGCTGGATTTTCGGATATCACAGTGATTAGTTTTTGATTCAAATCTATTGGAGTCCAATTGCCTGCATTAGCTCTAATAAAGCACTTTTTTAGTGTTTCATCTCCATCTGGATCAGAAGCCATATATCTAAAAGTAATTACAAGATTAGTGGTATCTAATGGTAAAGAGGCCTGCTCAAAAGAGACTTTTGGTATACTATTTTTAAGTGGAATTTTAAGGTAAGCTGGAGATGGATCTACAAGTCCTTCATTATCCACGGAGCGAACATAGAATTCGATATCTGTTGAATCTTGATTGGCATCAATCTGAAATAAAAAAGTGCTGTCTTGTACTTTTGTTTTGATCCAATCACTATTACCAATACGAATTTCATAATGTTCAACAAATCCGTCTAAATCAGTTCCATACCACGTTAAATATACCGTGCTGTTTAACCGATTTTCTCCAAAAAGATTTATTCGTTCAAGAGATATCTGAGTTTCTGGAGGTACATTAGGCAAAAGCTCCCCCTCCTTACAATGAGAAAAAAAAAGGGGCAAGGCTACAAATAAGATAACCTTGCTTAAATTTTGATATGCTTGTTTAAAAATCAAATTTTAACAAACTTAGTTGATCGTTTTATCCCAGCATGATCCATGTATTCAAATACATACATGCCAGGATCAAGTGATGATATATTGATAATGGCTTCCTTTACAATTGACTCATTCCTCATTGTTTTCCCTTCAATACTTTTAATAGATATGATTCCATTTGTAGCATTGTTTAATTTCACATGTAATATATTTTGAGCAGGGTTTGGATATAAGCTAAAGCCTATTTTTTGGATATCGTGAATGTTATTAGTCGCTGTGTCTTTTGCATAGTCTGTAGTTTCTAATGCCAAACTAAATCCGACAATATCATCATTATTTCTAGGTTTTAAAGCATACTGACCAAAGCCATAATAGAGAACTCCAATAATGGCATCCATATCCATGTCTTTGGTTGCTTCTATCGCTGGTACTTCCATAATTCCATCTATAGTTGCAAAGGTGTCATTAGAAACAACTGAAACCCAAAGAGATGAGTTATTATTACCATTTTTTACTCCCGTTTGAACCTTGGTGCTGTTGTTAAAATTTGCACCCGTATCATTGGCTACCAACCATTCTCCAAATGGATTTAATCGAGGGTTTGATATTTTCACTTTACCATCAGCATTTACTAGTTTAACAAGCATGCCCTCATACTTTTCTAACCCTCTATTGATTCTTCCTGCACTATCGCTTACCGGCAATTCAATAGGCATAATTTCAGTGGTATTCCCTGTTTTGGATACTGTATTTACAATCATTTGAGTAAACCCATAGCTCTCCTCAATCGTTCCAGTCACCTCCACTTCCTCAGTTCTCCATAATTCTAGTAAATCTGAACTTCCAGACAATCTCAATCCACCCCAAGCTGTTGCATCTTTATCTTGAATGTATACATCCTCTAGATCATACGGTTTTGCACTTGCCGTTACATAACCCTTGACTGTTACGATTTGATCTCTATAAGGACTTGCATCTGAGGATGGGTCTAGAACATATTGTATATCTTGAATCGTTAGGCCAGCATCTCTTATCGTATAAAATGCAGTAGATCCGTCTGCTTTACTTGCAGAAAATGGCTCATAACTAATATTGCCATCATTATCCGTAGCCTGAATATAGTATCTAACAATAGTTCCATCTGAAAATGCTGGAATCATTGCTTCGTATTCGTCAGTAGTCCCTGATTTAAGAGACAAAGCTACTGATGTAAAATCAGCATTCGATTTATTTAAATCACTAGTGTAAAATAACTTTTGGTTGGCCACTGTACCATTAAAATCGATAATCTTAGCTGATATTGTAGCAGAAGTTGAACTATTGGGAACTAAAGGATTTCTTTTCACTTCAGTTATACTCGGTGGAGTATCGCCTACTTTATAATGGCTTGTATCAAAAGGGTGCAACTCATATCCTCTACCTACACCTCCTGAACAACCATTTTCAGAGTGCATGATGATACCGCTAAGAGATTCATATTGGGTACCTACAATGGGCGCAACAAATTCGCCAGCATTTTTAGGGCTTGATGGATTTACCAAAGTTCTAGCTGGTAATTTTTGGACTAAAAAGCGATCTGAAACATTAATTAGATTACCATTTTCATCTGATACATCGAAACTTACTCTATTCCCTTGAAATATATTTACTGCGACTACAGTTACATTAGAAAATTTCACGAAAGAGCCTTCCCATTCTTCACCAGTTACATAATTATTTGTTCGTGTATTATCATTAAGTTTTCCCAAATCTAAAGTCTCAGCAGATGGAGCGGTAACCGAGCCAATCACCTTTACAGATGAATTATCCGTTGGGAATAATTGTGTTTCACCTTGATAATTAGAAACCGTACCGGTTACTTCAATAACCATTCCTCTTACTAAATTATTGAGTGTTGTAACAGGTTGTGATTGCCCCCCTCCATCGGTATATACGCCGTGGATTTGAAGCCCTCTGAAACTACCCATACCATTGGAGGCCGTATCCAAAATATGAACACCAGGTCTATATCCTCCATTCACCGACCCAGAAGATAGCTCTGTTAAATTACCATCATGCATGACAATACCTACAGTGGTTACTTCTTTGCCATCATATGAACTTAAATCATTGCAATTTGCTAAATCAGTTGCATTAACAAATTGTATGTCGCTGACAGAGACAAAATTTTGAGCTAGTGATATATGTCCAATCAATAATCCAAATAATAAAATTGTAAGTTGTTTTTTCATTTCGTATGTTTATTTAATAATTGCAAATTTTCCTTTAAATAGTTCTCCTGTATACAAATCTTTAACGGTAAAAAGATAGATACCTCTGGCAATAATTTGGGTGTTCTCTGTCAAGAGATCCCAGGCATGTTCTCCTCCGCTAAAGACATTATCATCGTCATTTTCAGAGCCAAATGTTTGATTCCATCGAATATCATTGCCATTATAATTTTGATCATGTGTTATCTTATCTAAAAAATCACCGGCTAATGTGTAAATGTAAATTTCACAGTGTTTGGGTAAATTAGCAAAATATAATTTTCTGCTTTGCTCTTGAAAACTACTTTTACCCTCCCAACTTGCACCAGCATAATACGGGTTTGGATAGGCAAATGGTTCATTTTTAGTTAGATTTTCATTGACAGGCTTTCCTGCAAATGCTCTGAAATTATTTGAAATTGCACTACTTTCAAGGCTTTCAAGGTTATTTTCATCATTTCCTTGGTCAAATGCTGTTAAAGAAACAGCATATTGCCACCCATTCAAAACTTGATCTATCGTATATTTATAGTAATATGTTACTCCGTCTATTATAACAGGCTTATCTAATAAAACAGAAGCAAAACCAGTCTCATGGCCATAGCCATTATCAGGCAAATCATATTCCGCAATTTTGACCAAATCTCGCTGTAGATTTGGAACATCCGTCACATCAAAACCTAATCTGGTCAAATAAATACGATACCCCTCGAAATCCATTTTTTGACTAATAGGATCTATACTATACTCCGCATTCTTGGTCCAATAAATCTCGATTTTATTCTCTGAGGTTACCATTTTTGTCTCAGGGATTTCGGGTGGAGACGGAAGAACAAAACGGGTTAATTTCCCATCACCATTATTATCTTCTCCAGCATCTAGTATCCCATTAAAATTTTTATCTTCTCCATTATATGCCGTTTGAGCCCATTTAGCATTGGCTAAAAATGTACTTTTTTGAATAGCATTATTTTCTGCATTTGGATTCCCATCTTCTTTCTTTTTTGCAAAAATATAGGCATAACTTACCTTGATATGATCACCTGGGGCAACGTTTAAAAAAGGTCCAACGGCGACTAAGTCTGAACGATTTCCTAATCCATTCAATTGTTCTTGATAACTCTTGGATCCACAACTAGGATTGGTCGTGTTATTTTCATCCCAACAGGGATGATCATTTAGCCCCTTTGTTAATTTTTGATATCGTGTATTATCATTGGTTGGTTGAAAATAAATAGGATCCGAGGTACTATTAAACTGCCAAGCATTGTAATGAACATTAAATCGAGGGTTGGATCGAGGATGTTGAAACCCATTCTTATCTTGTGCTCCCAAAAATTTCTGTCCCACATAACTATTTGTAAATCCTTCATCACCTGAATGATCATAACAATAAGCCATTTGTAGTGAGTCTATAAATCCATTTCCCCCTTTATTATAGAAAGCAGCACCTCCACTTCCTGCAGGCGTAATATTAATATTTCTAACAACTGTATTAGCCCAAAGCCCAAAATAGGCACTATCCAAGATATAATCACCTATATTCTCAATATCAAAATCGAGAATCACAAAAAAATCACTAAAACCGTAATTCCAATTCAATGAGCGAGATGTAACTTTTACTTTCAATGGATCAAGGTGACCGCCTATCTGTATTTGAGTACCTGGCACTTGTACATTAACATCGGAATAACTACTTAAAAAATCTTGATGAGATAAAGCATCTGGACTATAGTAAGGACTATTTCTAAGAGAGGACAATTCAACTAGAACATCCCCAATCTCAGGATAAAATTCAAAACCAGCAGCACCTGTACTATATCCTTGAGGTGCATCAACAGCAGCAGTACTTACGCCGACATTAGAACCATTAATCAATCCTCCAAACCAAATACCACTCTCAAATAGATGTTCCACGCCACTTCCAGCAGGATATTCTCCAGATGGGTTACCTGTACCGTTTTTGTATCCTCTAAACGCATTACCAAAAGTTCCAGAATTAGTAATATTCATCCTGATGTTTGATGCTGTTGTCGTTTTTTCATCAAAAGTTTGACCAAAAACCGGATTGGTTAGCAAAAAACAAATTATAATTATTAGAATGTGTTTCATTCCGCTTAAGAAAAACAAATATAAGATACTAAGTCCCTTTTATATTGTCAAAGTCACTAAAATTTTGACTTTGGTTTAGTTACATATACGGTCTTAATATAGTTGGGTTCATAGGATTCTAAATCAACAAATGTTTGGCTTTCCCAAAGATCATTAGCTTCAATTAGCATGTGTCGGGCATACAAACTAGATTGAACATGATTATAATCTGATTTATCTAATTTTAATTCTGCCATAAATTTAGCTGCACCTGAACCAACAACTGCTACATGTTTATTGGGTAATTTTATATCTGAATTGATGGTAACAAAAGTTTCATCTTGATGTATACGAAGTGCTTCATCATATTGGCCCATGTATGCATCCATTCTGCGTGCATCTATGAGAGAAATAATATGTTTTGCACTAGGATATTCTATTCGAGCCAATTGGGCTAGAGCTTTGAGTGTAGAAACAGCAATTAGTGGTATACCCGCTCCAAAACACAACCCTTTGGCAAGACTACATCCTATACGAAGCCCCGTGTAAGAACCAGGACCTGCACTGATAGCAACAGCATCTAGTTGACTTGCCGTCAAACCATTAGATTTAAGTACATCCGCTACAAATGGAGCCAAATACAAGGAATGAGCATTAGGCTCAAGTATAGCCTTTTCTTGAATAATTTTACCTGACTGTGTTAAAGCTACCGAACAAATTTCACCAGATGATTCTAAGAGAAGTAAGGAAGACATTAGGATTTTATTTTAGTGGCTAGCCAGCTTTCACTTAATGGCACTTCCCATCGTGTTCTAAAATCATGTAGTGAATTAATGGAATTATCAAAAAAAATAGTACTGTCAGAAATTAATTTCTTCTGGTAAGCATCCATTAATTGATGCATTGGAATCATTATCCACTCTTCACCATTTTTAAAAAATAAATTTAAACGGTTAAATAAATCAAGATGTAGCTCTTGTTCGATGGCTTGAAAGATTGCCGTTGATCGATCAATAGCACAACCACTTGCCGGCTCAACATCTTCATCTGCACCCAAAACTAGTAGTTGATCAAATAAAATTTCAAATTGCGCTTTCAACATGCTCCCATGAGCAGACCAGTCTCTGCAAAACACATCAAATTTTGCTCGAACATATAATTGTTCTTCTGGATTTAATTTCCGATTGGCTGTAAAAATCCATACCCTTCCATTTCCTGTTAGGTTAGAAAAAATGGGATGAATCACGGAAGAATGCATAAAATAATCAGTTTTACCCCTTAATTACAAATGAATCACTTCATCATAAGCTGCTGCACACGCTTCCATAATAGCTTCACTCATAGTTGGATGAGGATGAACCGTTTTTATCATTTCATGACCGGTGGTTTCTAGTTTTCGGGCAGAAACTACACCAGCAATCATTTCCGTAACATTAGCACCAATCATGTGACAGCCCAAAAATTCACCATACTTGGCATCAAAAATAACTTTCACAAATCCCTCTTTAGATCCACTGGCACTTGCTTTGCCACTTGCACTAAAAGGAAATTTCCCAACTTTGATATCGTATCCTGCTTCTTTAGCTTTAGCCTCGGTATATCCTACCGATGCAATTTCTGGCCAGGTATATGTACAACCTGGGATGTTGCCATAATCTAACGTTGATGTATGCTGACCACTCAATTTTTCTACACAAATAATGCCCTCAGCACTTGCTACATGAGCTAAAGCTGGACCATGAACTATATCCCCAATTGCATATACTCCTGGCACATTCGTTTGATAATAATCATCAACCATAACTTTCCCTTTTTCCGTTTTAACACCGAGAGTTTCTAGACCTAAATTTTCTAAATTGGTTTGAATACCTACTGCTGATAATACAACATCACATGGGATGGTTTCCTCTCCTTTTGATGTTTTCACTTTTACCACACAACCAGCACCTGAAGTATCTACAGACTGCACAGAACTATTGGTCATGATGGTCATCCCTTTCTTTTTGTATAATTTCTCTAATTCTTTGGATACATCTAAATCCTCATTAGGGACAATGGTTGGCATAAACTCCACCACTGTCACTTCTGTACCCATAGCTGTGTAAAAATAAGCAAACTCCATCCCGATAGCACCACTGCCAATCACCACCATTTTTTTAGGTTGTTTGTCTAAAACCATGGCTTCATGATATCCAACAACTTTTTTGCCATCTATAGGGATATTGGGTAATTGACGTTCTCTAGCCCCAGTTGCTAATATGATATGTTTTGCACTATGCGTTTCTTTTTTGCCATTATTATCTACACTCACTTGTCCTTTAGCAATCAAAGTACCAAACCCAGTGATCACTTCAATTTTATTTTTTTTCATTAAAAATTGAATCCCCTTACTCATTCCTTCAGCAACGCCTCTACTTCGTTTAATTACTTTTGAAAAATCATGCTTTGCATTTTCTACAGTAATTCCATAATCACTAGCATGGTTAATGTACTCAAAAACTTGAGCTGATTTTAAAAGTGCTTTGGTTGGGATGCAACCCCAATTCAAACAAACTCCTCCCAGTTCAGCTTTTTCTACAACAGCCACCTTATGTCCAAGCTGAGAGGCTCTAATTGCAGCAACATAGCCACCAGGACCACTTCCGATTACAATAACATCAAAATTCATTTTTCGCTTAATTTATTTGAGCTGCAAAGAAAAGCAATATTTTGATATGCTTATCTCATTCCCAAGGATAAAAGATAGCGTTTAATAGTAATTTCACTTTCATATTTTCAAAAAAGAAAGACATTTGTCTTAACATAATCTAAAAAATATGGGAAGAGCATTTGAATTCAGAAAAGCCCGAAAAATGAAACGCTGGGGTAAGATGGCTGTTACTTTTACTCGAATTGGCAAAGAAATCTCCATGGCTGTCAAGGAAGGCGGACCAGATCCTGAAAATAATTCTAGACTGAGGATGGCTATTAAAAATGCCAAGTCAGAGAATATGCCTAAAGATAGAGTCGATGCGGCAATCAAAAAAGCATCTGATAAAGACAGCAGCAATTATGAAGAAATTTTGTATGAAGGTAAAGGCCCTTTTGGATTGAGTCTAATGATTGAAACAGCAACCGACAATATCAATAGAACTGTAGCCAATATTCGAGCTATCTTCAATCGAAATAATGGAGAATTGGGTACCAGTGGCTCTCAAGAATTTAACTTTGATCGGAAATGTATTTTCAAGATAAATTTAGAAGATAGAGACCTTGAAGAACTTGAATTGGAACTGATCGATTTTGGTCTAGAAGAAATTGAATTTATCGAGGGAGAAACATTGATATATACCCCTTTCGTAGATTTTGGTAATATGCAAAAAGGCCTTGAAGAATTAGGTGTAGATATTATTGCTGTAGATATAGAACGCATTCCTCACCATACTATAGAATTAAATGATTCTCAAAAAGAAGAAGTAAATATTCTGATTGAAAAATTGGAAGAAGATGAGGACGTTCAAAATGTATTTCATAACGCAATTCTATAGGTAATATCACATGAAAAATATCTGCTTTTTAAATAGTTCTAACTTTTGGGGAGGAGGCGAAAAACTCCATATGGATAACGCCCTTGAATTTCGTAAAAATGGATATACCGTTACCCTAGCCGCACATCCTAACAGTGAATTATGGAAGCGCGCTCAAGAAGAAAACTTTAAAACAATAGCTGTTCGTATTTCGAATTTATCTTTCCTCCATATTTTTAAACTTTTTTTGGTTCATAGACAGTTTAAAAAACACCAAATTGATACCCTTATTTTTACTACTTCGCAAGATTTTAAATTTGGGAGTATCGCTGGATACTTAGCCCGATTGCCACGAATCGTATATTTAAGAGGTTTAGCTGTTCCTATAAAAAATAGTTTTGTCAATCGATATTGTTTAACCCGTGCTTGTACACACGTCATTGCAAATTCTAATGAAACTAAAAAAACCATCCTTCAGCATTTTCAAGGCATCATTCCTTCCGAAAATGTCAAAACGATTTACCATGGTATACCGCCTGAACTTCTCGAAATAAAAAAAGAAAAAGGTGATTTTTTTGCTAAAAAACCCAAAGGCATCATTCTCGGTAATGCAGGGAGACTAACCAAACAAAAAGGGCAGCACCATCTTATAGAGGTAGCTCGCTACTTAAAAAAAGAAAACATAGATTTTACCCTGTTCATCGCGGGTACTGGAGAACTTGAGGAAGAGCTAGCTGAATCCATCAAAGAGTTCCACTTACAGGAAGACGTCATTCTATTAGGGTTCATCAAAAACATGGAACATTTCATGCAAGAAATAGATATTTTTTTACTACCCAGCTCCTGGGAAGGTTTCGGATTTGCTATTGTAGAAGCCATGGCTCAAGGTAAACCCATTATCGCATTCAACACCACCAGTAACCCTGAAATCATCGATGATCAAAAAACAGGTTTATTAGCTGACTACCCCAATACCCAAGATTTTGCTATCAAAACAAAACAACTCATTCAAGATGATGCACTCCGTAAAAAAATGGGTCTTGCTGCAAAACAACAAGTCATCGATCGATTTATCATAAATGATCGGGCAAAAGAAATTGAAGCTTATATCCGCTCATAAATAGTCCTTTTTCTGTTCCACAAAAAAAGTAAACTTTGTAACCTCAAATTACTGATGTTACTAATTCAAAATTTACATACCGATAAAGAGGCCATCAAGCTCCGATTGGCTAAACGTGGAACCGATTTTTCAGCACTCATTGATCATGCTATAGCTCTGGATAATCAGCGAAAAGAAATTCAAACCCAGTTAGATGACATCTTAGCTCAAAGTAATCAATTAGCAAAATCAATTGGTCAACTTTTTGCTCAAAAAAAAATAGAGGAAGCTACCCTTCTCAAATCAGAAACAGGAAATTTAAAGGAACAAAGTTCTGCCCTGAATGAAGCCCTAAAATCCAAAGAAAAAGAATTGTTAGAAGTCTTATACCAAATTCCAAATTCCCCTAATAGTCGAGTACCTGAAGGGAAAAGTGAAGCGGATAACACGACGGTTTCAAACCACGGAGAAAAACCAATCCTTTCTCAAAAATTACCGCATTGGGAACTCTGCGAAAAGTATAATTTAATTGATTTTGAACTGGGCGTAAAAATCACAGGAGCCGGTTTCCCCGTATATCGGGGCAAGGGTGCTCGTCTTCAGCGTGCCTTAATCAATTGGTTTTTGGACAAAGCCAGAGATGCTGGATACGAGGAAATACAACCCCCCATTTTGGTCAATGAAGCTAGTGGTCATGGAACCGGTCAGCTTCCCGACAAGGAAGGTCAGATGTATCACATGCCTATAGATAATTTGTATGCTATCCCGACCGCCGAAGTCCCTATTACTAATATGTATCGAGATGTGATTTTAAAAGAAGAAGACTTCCCCATCAAAAACTGCGGATACACTCCCTGTTTTAGAAGAGAAGCTGGAAGCTATGGTAAAGATGTTCGGGGACTCAATCGATTGCACCAATTTGATAAGGTAGAAATTGTCCAAATACAGCATCCTGAAAAATCTTATGAGGCTTTAGAAGAGATGAGCACTTATGTTCAAGGGCTACTTCAGGAACTTGGATTGCCTTACCGTGTTTTGCTTCTTTGTGGAGGAGATACTGGTTTTGCCAGTGCAATGACCTATGACATGGAGGTGTGGAGTGCTGCTCAAGAACGTTGGTTGGAGGTAAGCTCGGTGTCCAATTTTGAAACGTTCCAAGCCAATCGTCTCAAACTTCGTTACAAATCTTCATCAGGGAAAAACCAACTTGCACACACCCTCAACGGAAGTGCTTTGGCCCTCCCCCGAATCGTGGCCAGCATCCTAGAAAACAATCAAACCGCAGAAGGCATTATTATCCCCCAAGTGTTGAGGCCGTATTGTGGGTTTGATATTATAAACTAGAAATATGGGACATTACATTTAAAGTAGTATATTCCTTACCAACTTAAGTTAAAATTTGAAAAAAAGAGATATAATCACAATTTTTCTTAATGTTTTTCTTTTATTAATTGGGCTCTGGATTTACATAAGCTTTCGTCCAAGATCATTATTAATATTTAATTGGTTAAGGCCATTAAATTTTGATGACTTTTTTAACTCAATCAGAGTTATCTCTCTTCCAATAGAGAGTAAAATTCCCAAATGGATAATTTTTTCAGCTCCAGATGGTTTATGGTTGTTCTCTTCCATATCATTCACTTTAATTCTATGGGATTTTAATATATCATACAGAAATATTTTTTGGATTATTATATTACCCCTATGCGCAATATTGAGTGAATTTGCTCAGTTCTTTGGAATAATCAAAGGTACATACGATATAAATGACCTCATTGCTTACTTGGTTGCCTGCTGTTTAATTTTTATTTATATTTGTTTACAAAAATTTTTTTTAAATCATGATTAATAAACAAATATTTTCTTTCATTATAATTTCAGTATTCTTGATATTAGCACTAGGGAGTGGGGATGATAGTGATGCTACGCAAGCAAAAAAATCTAACCAACCATATTTAGATTCAATGCCTAAAACTCAAATTTTATTTTTAGATATCATAGAAAAATACGATTCTATTTATGGAACATCAGAAAATGAAATTCAATTCCAAAAGATATGTGACAATAAATCCAATGAAATACGATCCTTTTTTAAAAACACTAACCCTGATTCAAAGAAAGTAGAAAATTGGTATGGGAAAGTAGAAGAACTAGAAAGTTACGCCCTAGGTGGAGGGTTAATTGTCAGTTCTGAATCTAAATCTGGCACAACTTTTAAATTAACCTCAGATGAAGATGAAGCCTACATCAGGAAAAGTTCTGAGCTTTATGATAAAATATCAAATTTTAAAAAAGGTGATATTGTAAAATTTACAGGAAAATTTGTACGGTCGCCATATAATAATAGATATCTTTGGAGCATTACTGAATATTCTAATTCAAAACAGGAGTATCTATTTAAATTCGAGTCTATAGAGGTTATTAAATAAAATACATTTATTATCCCTCAAGTGTTGAGGCCGTATTGTGGGTTTGATATCATAAACTAAACCTATTGAAATCATTTTTTAGCAAAAAGTAGGTATAATTGCCCCATAATTATATTAAACTATGCTAAATTTAAGAAACGTATTCGTTCTATTTTTATGGTCTATTTTTTTAGGTGTTCAAGGACAAACTCCCTTGGACGAAATTCTAGTTTCGGCATCCAGAATTCAGTCTAAAAAGTATGAGTCGGGAAAAAACATCACAGTCATCTCTCAACAAGAAATTGCCCAGCTTCCTGTCAACTCCGTGGATGAACTGCTCCAATATGTGGGTGGTGTCAACATCAATAATCGAGGTGGATTTGGCGTCCAATCCGACATCGGAATGCGCGGTTCCACGTTTTCTCAAGTCTTGGTATTGGTGGACAACCAACGCATCAATGACCCACTGACTGCTCACTTCAATAACTATGTACCCATTCCTTTGAGTGAGGTGCACCACATCGAAATTGTTCGTGGGTCGGCTAGTGCCTCTTTTGGTGCAGACGCTGTGGGAGGGATTATCCATATTAAAACCAAAACCTATCAAAATCTATGGGAAAAGCATGAACATTCGAATGTCAATGGGAATTTGGCACTTGGCAAACATAACCTCTCTATGATGGATGCAGGCCTATTACATCAACGGAGAAAATTTGGTTTTTCTGCTGCCGTAAAATCTACCGAATCTGATGGGGAGCAATTAGTCAATCCCAATTTGCTATTGCTAAACAAGATACTAGCAGATCAACCTTACCCGACAGCCTTTACCGCAATTTCTTTGACCTTAAAACATACACGGCTGCCGTAACCTACCGTGGAAATAAACTCAAATTTTATGCTCGAGCAGGGGCTGATTACCGAGACTTTGCCGCCAAGTATTTTTATACCACGAGTACATACGATGAGTCTATTGAAAAGGTATCTTCCTACTGGACACAGACCGCATTGATTTTCGACCAAGAAAATAGCCGTACTGAACTGAATGCCAGCTACAGAAATGGCAAAGATAGCTTTGCCTTCAGCCCATCATCAATAAACAAACACACCACTCAACGCATCAACGCTACCCTTTCACAAAATCGTAAAATGGGAAGCGTGGATGTTAGTTTTGGTTTTCAAACAGATTGGCAAGACATTGTGAGTACCGATAGAGGTGATCATCAAACCATATCCAATGCCGCTTTTATTTTAGCTCAAAAGGAAATCAACCACCTCCACTTAAATGGGGGTATTCGAATCGAGAATTCCAAAAAAATTGGAACACAATTGGTACCTCAATTGAATGCTTCCTATAAAATGAACAAATTGGTTCTTCGTTCCTCCCTTGGACGATCGATTCGACAAGCTGATTTTACAGAACGATTTTCCTCCTATAAATTAAGTGATCTAACCCCTGGTCGAAATGTGGGAAATCCAGACTTAGAGGCAGAATCATCCTACAACTTCGATATAGGAGCAGATGTGTATTTGAGTAAAAACCTGCAGTATTCAAATACCCTTTTCTTCCGACAATCCTCCAATTTGATCGACTATACCCTTACCAATTCAGATGCCATTGGTAATTTAACTAACCTTCAGGCAAACTCAGATTATTTGTATGCAAAAAACATTAGTAACTCTACCACCTGGGGGAATGAATTTGGTCTGAAATACACCCAAAATATTCAAAACGGACGAATCGGTGCTTCTTTGAATTATACCTATCTCAATACCTCTACTCCAGACAGTGTGGTGTCAAAGTATATTGCCAACCACCCCATTCATAACCTCAATGGGAGCCTAAATATTCGATACGCTGGATTAGGTCTCAACGTTGGTGGTGCATTAATTACCCGAAATGCCGAAGCAGTAGAAGCTATCAACGCTGAAATTAGAAATCAATATGCAATTGTTAACCTAAAACTAAGCTATACCGTTTCCGATTTCCCAGCCAGTGTTTATATAGATATTCGCAATGCTTTGGATACCCGATATCAAGAAATATTGGGTGCTCAAATGCCCGGCAGATGGATTATGGGAGGTATTCGTTGGAGATTCAATCACTACAAAATCCAACCTATCATCTATTAAGTGACAAAATTGAAACCAGTCATATGGGCTATTGGTCTATTTTTATCAACGAATGCATCTGCCCAAACATGGATTCAATGCATAGACTCCAATCGGATTAACCCCAACTACCGCTGCAACGACCCTACTTTTGATCCGGTATGTGGATGCGATAATGTGACTTACCGAAATGGCTGTGAGATGTATAATGTTGGTGGCGTAAATTATCCTTCCAATACATCCAATGGAGTATGCAGCAATGACTATTTCTACTCCTTTTTCTATCCAAACCCTTGTACCGATAGAATTCAATTTAACATGCAGTTTAGTGATCAGTCATCGGCTCCTGTAACCCTTCAAATCTTCTCTGTATATGGAAACCTCTTATTTTCGAGAACCTTCACGAATATTACTTCTAGCCCATTACCCCCCATTCCCATACCCCTTACCGATCTAAAAACAGGGATGTATACCTTGGTTGTTCAAGCAGGGGGTATCTATAAAATATCTAAATTTGTAAAACACACCTTATAATGCGATTAGAAACCATACATACCGGAAATTTTATGCTTGATGGTGGAGCAATGTTTGGAACCGTCCCAAAGAGTATTTGGCAAAAAATAAACCCGGCTAATGACCATAATATGTGCAATTGGGCCATGCGATGTTTGTTAGTAGAAGACGGAAATCGATTGGTATTAATTGATAACGGAATGGGAGAAAAACAAAGTGAAAAATTCTTTGGTTATTATTATCTAAATGGTAATCATAGTTTACAAAAATCCCTACATGCGGTGGGTGTAGATTTTAAAGATATAACCGATGTAGTGCTTACCCACCTTCACTTTGATCATTGTGGAGGCAGTATACAATGGAACACTAAAAAAGATAAGTATGTACTCACTTTTCCAAATGCGAATTATTGGGTGCATCCTTCTCATTGGAATCACGCTATCAATCCTAATCCACGAGAAAAAGCCTCATTTTTAACTGAAAATATCCTTCCCATTCAAGAACTGGGTCACTTAAATTTTATACCTGAAAACCTAAAAATTACTAAAAATATAAGTGGAATTCTTGCTCAAGGACACACCGAGTCTATGTTTTGCCCCAAAATAAACATAGGTAATCAAACGCTGGTATTTATGGCTGACATGATTCCAAGCACTGGACATATCAAACCCAATTATGTGATGGGTTATGATATACGACCACTCGAAACCATGAAAGAACGTGAAGTTTTTCTTAAAGAAGCCGTCGCAAATCAATACATATTATTCTTTGAACACGATTTATCCATAGAGTGCGGAACGGTCACACGAGGCGAAAGGGGGTATCAATTGTTAGCATCTGGAAGATTAAATGAACTCATCAAATGAGTAAATAATTCAATTCAAAAAATACCTTTGTTTTTCTAGCAAAAAATCAAAAGCAATCTACATCATGGAAAATCAATATGATAACGCACTGGATTACCATTCAGAAGGAAGGCCGGGCAAAATAGAAGTTGTCCCAACAAAACCCACGCAAACAAAACGAGATCTGAGCTTAGCTTACTCTCCGGGTGTAGCTGAACCGTGCGAAAAAATCTTTGAAAATCCTCAAGATGCCTATAAATATACTGCCAAAGGAAATCTAGTTGCGGTGATTAGTAACGGAAGTGCTATTCTAGGATTAGGAAACTTAGGCCCTCTTGCTTCAAAACCGGTCATGGAAGGCAAAGGGGTACTATTTAAAATTTTTGCAGATATAGATGTATTTGATATTGAAGTAGATGCATCTGATCCACAAAAATTCATAGAGGTTGTCAAAGCATTAGAACCCACATTTGGAGGAATCAATTTAGAGGATATTAAAGCTCCCGAAAGTTTTCTCATTGAAGAAACACTCAAGCGTGAAATGAAAATTCCATTGATGCACGATGATCAACACGGAACAGCGATTATCAGCACCGCTGGTTTATTGAATGCATTAGAACTAACCCAAAAAAAAATAGAAGACCTAAAAGTAATCGTTAATGGTGCTGGAGCAGCTGGAATATCCTGTGTTAAACTATGGATATCTGTTGGTGTTAAAAAAGAAAATATTTATATGTTTGATCGTGAAGGTCAAGTAAGTGATTGTAGAGATGATTTAGATCCATGGAAAGAGCTATTTAAAACACCTAAAAAGTATAATACACTGGCAGAAGCAATGGTTGGAGCTGATGTTTTTTTAGGACTATCCGTTGGTAATATTGTAACTCCAGACATGATTCGTTCCATGGCTAAAGATCCAATCGTATTTGCTCTTGCTAATCCAAATCCCGAGATTGCCTATGATGAAGCCATGGCATCTCGTGACGATATTATTATGGCAACTGGACGATCTGACCATCCAAACCAGGTTAATAATGTCTTAGGATTCCCTTTTATTTTCAGAGGGGCATTGGATGTAAGAGCTACATCGATAAATGAAGAAATGAAACTTGCTGCCGTTCGAGCTTTAGCAGAACTAGCTAAGGAGCCTGTACCTGATGGCGTACTCATAGCCTACAATCAACCCGACATGAGTTTTGGTAGAGACTATATTATTCCAAAACCACTAGATCCACGACTGATTACCTCTGTTTCTCCAGCAGTAGCCAAAGCGGCTATGGATAGTGGTGTTGCTCAATTTCATATTAATGATTGGGATGCATATAAAACAGAACTTCGTAAACGACTCGGATTAGATAATCGATTTTTACGTAGCTTAACGCTCCGAGCAAAACAAAATCCACAACGCGTAGTCTTTGCTGAAGCTGATAATCCAAAAATTCTTAAAGCAGCTCACAATGCAAATGAAGAAGGCAGTTGTATCCCTATATTACTTGGTTTTGAGGATTATATAAAAACTCAAATTGAAGAACTTGGACTCAACTTAGAAGATTGCACCATTATTGATCCTAGTAGATCTCCAGAAATTACCAACCGATATGGGCAGATTTATTACGAAAAAAGAGCCCGAAAAGGAATGACTTTACACGAAGCTACTCGCAAAATGAGGCAACGAACTTATTTTGGCACCATGATGGTAGAATTGGGAGAAGCCGATGCATTCATCTCAGGTCAAAATAGAAACTATCCGGATACTATTCGTCCTGCACTAGAAATAATTGGCAAAGAAGAAGGTACTAATAAAGTAGCTGGGATGTATATAATCATGAGTAAGCAAGGGCCTTTATTCTTTGCGGATACCACCGTAAATATTGATCCGTCTGCTGAGGATTTAGTAGACATTGTGAAACTCATTCATAAAACCGTTACTAAACTTCAAATCAAACCGCGAATAGCGATGCTTAGTTACAGTAATTTTGGGTCTGCCAAAGGACCCTCTGTAAGCAAGATTCAAGCTGCTCTTCGTAAACTAAATACTGAAAATCCTGAAATATTGGTTGATGGAGAAATGCAAGCAAACACTGCTTTGAATTCTGATTTACGACAAGAACTTTTCCCATTCTGTAAACTCGGAAATGAAAATGCGAATGTTTTTATATTCCCAGCCCTATCTTCTGGAAATATTGCCTATAAAATGGTGCAAAGTTTAGGAATTTCTGAGGCTATTGGACCTGTTTTAGTGGGCTTTAGAAAATCTGTTCATGTTTTGCAGTTAGGAAGTTCTGTGCGTGAAATTGTAAACATGATTAATATCGCTGTAGTTGATGCTCAAAGTAAAAAAGGTTTATTTTAGTCATGAGGCATGGATGTAAAACAAATTGACACTTCAAGCCCATTTTACCTTCAAGCATTATCACTACGTGATGCTATTTTAAGAAAACCACTGAATCTCAGTATTTATGAAGAAAATTTAAGTCTAGAAAAACTTGAAATTCATTTTGTGCTGACCCAAGAAAAAAAAGTTTTAGGAACAGTATCGCTTGTGCCCATATATAGAGAGAATAAAGGTAATTTACGCCAAATGGCAACTCATGAGACCATTAGGGGTATGGGATTTGGAAAATTATTAGTAAAAAAACTAGAAGAATATGCTATGAATCATTCCATCCATTCGATTCGATTACATGCACGTTACCATGCTATAGGCTTTTATAAAAAAATAGGATATAAAATAGTTTCCAAACCATTTGAAGAAGTGGGTATTCCACACGTTGCTATGGAAAAAGCATTGATTTAATTCAACTTTAGCTCCCAAAATCTACTTATTTTTACCCCCATGAATTTTGAAGCAGAAGACCATTTTGTAAATAGAAGTAATTGGCTCAGAGCTGCCATTCTAGGAGCAAATGATGGTATTCTTTCTACCGCCAGTATTGTAATAGGAGTAGCTGCTGCTACATCTACACGAGAACCTATCGTATTAGCAGGAATTGCCGGATTAGTGGCTGGAGCACTATCCATGGCCGCTGGTGAATATGTATCCGTAAGTTCACAATCGGATATTGAAACTGCAGATTTAATTCGGGAACAAAAAGAATTGGATGAATTTCCCGAAGAAGAACTTCAAGAGCTAGCTAAAATATACGTAAAAAGAGGACTTTCAAAGGAGCTTTCCATTGAAGTTGCCAAACAACTTACGGCACACAATGCTTTGGAAGCGCACGCAAGGGATGAATTGGGTCTTAATGAGATATCTCAAGCCAAACCATTTCAAGCAGCATTAGCCTCCGGTGCTGCTTTTATTCTAGGTGGGAGCCTTCCTATACTTGTAGCTTACTATACTGGACTACCAAATATGATTTATGCTCAATACATATTCGCCATTCTATTTCTGATAGCACTAGGTGCCGTTGCAGCCAAAACAGGAGGATCTTCAGTCTGGAAGGCTGTTATTCGTATTTCCTTTTGGGGAACGATTGCTATGGCTGGCACCGCACTCATTGGATATATCTTTGGTGTATCTATAGCCTAATTTATTCAAGTTAAAACATCATCTTTGCCCTTTGAATTTACTGAATAACATAAATTATCCAAGTGATTTGAAACAATTGGATGCTAAACAGCTACCTCAATTATGCGAAGAAATAAGAACCTATTTTATTGCTAAAATATTAAAAAATGGGGGACATTTTAGCGCTAATCTAGGTGTAGTTGAACTAACGGTTGCCCTTCATTATATCTTTGACTTTACCAGAGATAAAATAGTATGGGATGTTGGCCATCAAGCTTATATTCATAAATTACTCACAGGGAGGAAAGATGCGTTTGATTCCATTCGTAAAATGGGTGGCATCTCCGGCTTTCCAAAAATGGATGAAAGTGACTTTGATCATTTTGGGACAGGTCATTCTTCTACATCTATTTCAGCCATCCTAGGAATGGCTGAAGCAGCCAAATTGAATTCGGAATCACACAAACATATCGCTGTTATTGGTGATGGCTCTTTAACTGGTGGGATGGCATTTGAAGCACTTAATAACCTTGGTGTTTCTGATGCTAATGTATTAGTGATTATTAATGATAACCAAATAGGAATAGATCCCAATTCAGGTGCTATGCATCATCATTTAAACGGAATAGATGCCCATATCAATATATTTAAAACACTTGGGCTCAATTATCATGGACCTATAGATGGGCATGATTTGAATCAAGTCGTCGATGCATTACGAGAATCACAAAAGATGACTCGCCCAAGTATACTTCATATTCGAACGCTAAAAGGCAAAGGATATCTCTTGGCCGAACAAGAACAAACGGATTGGCACAGTGTAAGCTATGTAAAAATTGACCCTTTACTAACCTCATCCGTAGAGCCTAAACCACTAAAATTTCAAGATGTATTTGGAAAAACCCTCTTGGAGCTTGCTCAACAGGATGAACGTATTGTTGGCATAACCCCTGCTATGCCGAGCGGAAGTTCAATGAAAATTCTCATGGATGAAATGCCTGATCGCGTTTTTGATGTGGGTATTGCTGAGCAACATGCCGTAACATTTTCAGCTGGATTGGCTGTCGCTGGGAAACGGCCATTTTGTTCCATTTATTCATCATTTGCACAACGTGCATACGATCAAATTATTCATGATGTTGCATTACAAAAAATACCTGTGGTTTTTTGCATAGATCGAGCTGGATTAGTGGGTGGCGATGGCCCAACTCATCATGGCACATTTGATATCGCGTTCTTAAATGCCATACCCAATCTCATTATACTATCTCCAATGGATGAACATGAACTCAGAAATGCGATGTACTGGGCCAAAGATTATCTTGATGGACCCGTCGTAATTCGTTACCCAAGGGGAAAAGGCAGCAAAACTCACTACAAAAATATCATTGATCCCATCTCATTGGGATCAAGCAGAATTCTTCAACAAGGAAAAAAAATAGCGATTATTTCTGTTGGCCAAATTGGGATAGAAATTCAAAATATAATTCATCAGGAGTCATTGGAGGATACTGTTTTTCAAATGGATGTACGATTTATTAAACCTCTAGATATAACACAAATCCATCATATTTTCAGTCATTTTAATAGCATTATTACTGTAGAAGAAGGCAGCATTATTGGGGGCTTTGGTCAACAAATAAAATCATTAGCAATGGACGCCTCTTACCACGGGAGAATTCTTGCATTGGGTCTACCTGATCAATTCATAGAACATGGAACAAAAGAAGAACTCCAGCAAAAGTATGGTATAGATGGTCCTGGTATTTTGAAATCTATTCAATTAATTCTTCATGAGAAATAAGCCAAATATATTGGTCATTCATTTTTCCTTTTCTTTGTAATTGTGTTCAGCCTACGACAAATTTTACTTTCACCATTTGCACTGATATATGGGATAATTACGGGAATACGTAATTTTTGTTATGATCACGATATTTTTAAAAGTACAGCATTTGATACTCCCATTATCAGTATTGGCAATCTCTCTACAGGAGGAACAGGTAAAACGCCTATGGTAGAATATCTTATTCAATCCTTAGGCCATAAATATTCAATAGCTGTATTAAGTAGGGGGTATCGAAGAAAAACGTCTGGATTTCTATGGGTTGAAAAAACAGAGTCTCCATCAAAAGTTGGAGACGAGCCTTTACAATTAAAAACAAAATTTAACGAGGTTATCGTTGCTGTATCTGAAGATCGAGTTGATGGAGTACAAAAAATTTGTAAAAAATATCCTCAAATCAACCTTATTTTACTAGATGATGCATTTCAACACCGAAAGATTAAACCCAAGGTCACCCTACTTTTGACGACTTACAACAAACCATTCGTTACTGATTATTTACTGCCTGCTGGTAACCTTCGGGAATCACGATTAGGTATGCAACGATCCGATGCTATAATAGTAACCAAATGCCCACAAAACTTTGAACAAATTCCAATACGCCACAAACCCATTTTTTATGCAATATCTTCCTACCAAAACCCTACTGTAAATCAAACTGTATTTGGATTTAGTGGATTAGCAAATAATGATATTTTCAAAGCGCATTTAAAAGAATCATATTCATTGGTTGGGTTTAAATCGTATACAGATCATCATCATTTTACGCAAAAGGATATAGATACCCTCATTAATCTAGCTCAAAATTCAGTTTTAATTTGTACAGAAAAAGACTGGATAAAAGTGCAACACTTAACTATCAAACATCCCATTGAGAAGGTAGGTATATCACACCAGATTCAAGAAGAACAAAAATTTAACCATTGGCTATTAAAACAAATTGAAAGCTAAAAAACATTTAGGACAACACTTCCTGACAAGTCAAGATACTGCAGAAATGATTGTAAACAGTCTAGGTGAAATTTTAGAGGAGGATGTATTGGAAATTGGACCAGGGATGGGAATATTAACGCAATTTTTACTTCAACGATCCAAAAATTTCTGTGCTGTAGAAATTGATCCTGATGCCATTCATTATTTGAAAAATCATTTTATACCTTTCCAAATCATACAAGCAGATTTTCTTAAAATAAACTTAAATGATTACTTTCAAAAACCCATACGGTTGATTGGAAATTTCCCCTATAATATTTCGTCTCAAATTGTATTTAAAATCATTGAAAATCGTGATTTGATTAAAAAATGGGTGGGAATGTTCCAGCTTGAGATGGGCATCCGATTATTTGCAAAGCCTGAAGATAAAAAAAACTATGGAATTTTAAGTGTACTTGTCCCATTTTATTATGATGTCGAAGAAGTCATGCAACTGCCTCCCAACGCTTTTAACCCACCGCCAAAAGTGAACAGTATTGTTCTTACAGCAACGCTGAAAAATCATGAGTTTAAGGCAAATCCGCAATTTATAAAGCGAGTAGTCAAGACTGCCTTTGGACAGCGAAGGAAAACACTGAGTAATAGTCTTGCTTCAATTATTCCAAAAGAGCTTTTAATTCGCCACCAATTTGCTACCTTGCGACCAGAGAATTTAACCTATCTTCAATTTGAAGAATTATGTGTTTTCATAGAATCCCATGTCAGCCATTGAAATAACAAAAGAATCATTAGACGAGATTAAAGGATTTATTGAGTTACAACATAAAGATAAACTCAATCCTATACTTGAAAAGTTATATCCAGCGGATATTGCTGAACTCTTCAATGATATTAATTTAGATCACGCCGTTTATATCTCAACCCTCCTTGATCCTCAGAAAAAAGTAGATGTATTGACAGAATTAGATTCTGACACTAAATTGTCTTTCTTAAAAGGATATTCCAATTCAGAAATTGCAAAAGAATTTTTTAATTATTTGGATTCTGATGATGCGGCCGATATTCTCAATGCAATGGGTCCAGAGCAAAGTAAAGAAATACTTCAACTCATCGAGGATAGAGATCATAGTAAAAATATTTCCTCCCTCCTCAAGTTTCCTGAAAATACAGCTGGGGCATTGATGGCCAAAGAACTAATTAAAGTGAAACGAAATTGGACCGTAAAACAATGTACCGAAGAAATAAGACAACAGGCTGAGGATGTTTCAAAAGTATATACGGCATACGTTGTAGATGAATATGATGAACTTGTCGGATGGGTGTCGTTAAAAGCTATTTTATTGAATAAAGAAAGCTCCAAAGTTGATCAAATTTTTAATGACAATATCATCTTTGAAAATACACATACATCGGGGGAGGAAGTAGCGAACACCATGCAAAAATATAATTTAGTGGCATTGCCTATTGTTGATACCTTTAATCGATTAGTAGGTCGTGTGACCTTTGATGATGTCCTGGATTATGTGAAAGACGAAGCTGAAAAAGACTACCAAATGCTTTCAGGAATAACTGAAAGTGTAGAAAGTTCAGATTCTGTTTGGCTTAATACAAGAGCCAGAATACCATGGCTGATTATTGGTTTGTTTGGAGGAATAGCGAGTTCTCTGGTAATTGGAAACTTTGAAAAAGAATTAGTGGACAATGTTCAATTGGCCTTATTCATGCCTCTAATCATGGCTATGGCCGGGAATGTGGGTGTTCAATCGAGTTCTATTGTTGTTCAAGGATTAGCCAATAATAGCATATCAAACGCTGGTTTATGGAAAGCATTAGGGAAAGAACTTGCTGTAGCCTTTATCAACGGACTAGTTTGTTCCGCACTTTTAATGGGGTATGGATATATTTTTGGAAACAGTTCTGTTATCATGATCACCGTTAGTATCGCCTTGTTTTCTGTAATATTATTAGCTGCTATTATTGGCACTACTGTCCCGTTGACTCTAGATAAATTGAAAATTGATCCAGCATTAGCAACCGGACCTTTCATTACGACTAGTAACGATTTGATTGGTCTATTTCTTTACTTTCTTATTGGAAATGCTATATTGGGATGAGGCTAAACCTCTTCCCATTCTATTATTAATTATCAATATAACGTGAAAAAAACAATCGCCCTTGCCCTATGGATCTTCATATATACCCATTCTCAGGCTCAGTATACCAACCTTGTTCTGGAAGGTGGAGGAATGAAGGGGCTAGCTTATTCTGGAGCAATTGAAGTTTTGGATAGCTTAAGTATAACCCCTCAAATTCAACGTATAGCAGGTACAAGTTCTGGGGCTATGAATGGACTTTTGCTTGCTATTGGTTATACTGGAAAAGAAATCACTTATCTCAATATTAAAACAAACTTCGGAAAATACAATCAAGTAGGGATACCTGTTATCTCAGGTATATTTCGTTTGCGTAATCATTACGGCTACTATAAAACCGACCGATTTATGGAGGACTTAGCAATAGCTATGCAAGCCAAAGGTTTCGATTCAGAAACAACATTTATGGATCTTCATCAAAAGCGATTAAGCCATTCTAATTTGAAAGATTTATTTATCACAGGAACCAATCTCACTGATCAGAAATTGGAGGTATTTAGTTATTTAACTTACCCTTCCATGAAGATTATTGATGCTGTGAAGATTAGTATTAGTATACCCTTCTATTTCGAAGCTATTTTTATGCAACCCGATGGCAGTATCATTCAAAAAAAAGAAGCTACGGACGAGACCAAAATCATGACCGATGGGGGTGTCGTTGATAATTATCCTTTCCATATTTTTGATAGTTTGGCTTATGTAAACAACCAAGAATATAGTTACTATGTATGTAATGATAAAACATTGGGACTTAAATTAGAAATAGATTCCAGTCAACAGCAGTTATCACCCCAAAAAATAACACGTCAAAACCAGTTTATGTCTTCTTTCTCCCATTTAAGCTCTGAAACAAGAAACCGTAGATTCTTGGGGAAACAACAGTTAGAACAAACGATATTCATCAACACCCAAGGATTTAATCCAAAGATTAGAAGAATATCAAAAAGCGAAAAGGTAAAAATTATTAAGTGCGGATATAGTGCAACTTTAAAGTATTTTGAAACTAAAAATTTACTTCTTGACCGTTAGTTTTCTTGTGATTTTATCATTACCTGCCTCAAGAGTATAAAAATATACTCCTTCAGGAATGTCCGTTACGTCAATCACATAGGTACCCGAAGAACTTACTTTTTGTGAAGAAATTACTTCCCCAAGAATATTAGATAACACGATTTCAGCCTCAGAAGACGAAAATTCCACATCGACATATGTTAATCCCTTTGCAGGGTTAGGATAATTACCACTCAGTTTGGGCAAGCCCCCTGCTATAGATTGTATATATCCGATAATGGTTAAAAGTGATATGAAAAATATTCTATTCAAAATTATCTACAAAATTATAGAAAAAATAATGCCAAAGTACATTTCTGCTAAATGATCGCTTACTCTTATTCAAATGTGTATTATTTATAATACATGTTGCCCATTATTAAACAAAGGAAATTAAGCCTTGGTCCATTTTTAAACGGGTATTGAAATTATTGGAAAATAATGAACCTGTTCCTAATCCTTGATGAAGTGGATTATTATAAGTACTGACCCACTGAGCTATGGCATTGAGACCTACATTACTCTCTAAAGCAGAAGTAGCCCACCACTGTATATGGTGCTTGTTTGCCAGATTTATCCAAGTGTCTGCAACTGAAAGGCCTCCTATTAAATTTGGTTTTAAAATCAAATACTGAGGTTGTATATAACGAAGTAATGCATCCCCTTTTTCTTTTGGCTGAACGCCAAGTAGTTCCTCGTCTAAAGCAATATCTATGGGGCTTTCCTTACATATTTTTTGCATCCAATCCCATTGATTGGCAGCGATAGGTTGCTCAATACTGTGGATTTCAAATCTGCTAAATTCTTTGATTTTTTCTAATGCGTCATGGGAATCAAACGATCCATTGGCATCTACCCTCAAGGTAACTTTGAATGCTGAATAATCTTGACGAATTTTTTCTAATAATCGACATTCCTCGTCAAAGTCAAGTGCGCCTACTTTAATTTTGATTACATTAAATCCTGCATTAATTTTCTGTATTGCTTCTTGATACATCGTTTCTGCATCATTCATCCATACAAGTCCATTAATTGGCATAGATCTTTTGCCTTGAGTGAAAGTAGTTTGAAACATTCTATCGTCTTCTGCAGCCAGATTTAACAAAGCTGTCTCTATACCAAATCGAATACTGGGATACGCTTCTAAATTCAATTTTTCTAATGAATTCACGTTGCAAAATTCATCCAATTTGTTTTCAAGAACACTTTGGTAATTTGGAACATCATCTATACTCAAAAGAGATAAAGGGGCTGCTTCGCCAATTCCCATTTTACCTGTTATTGTATTCTTCAGATGAATTAAAAAAATAGTTCTAGTCGTAAATATATTTCGCGATGTTTGAGCTGGAACCTTAAAGTCAAGGGTGTATTTTTCAATAGTATAGGTATACATTGCTTTAATAAAATAATCGGATCAAGTAGATTAAAACTACAGATAAACTTCCCAGAGATAAATACTTTAATTGATTGTTATAGTCGGTTTCTGAATCAGCCTCTCTTAAATTTTGGATATGAGTAAAGCCAATAAATAGAATTGCAACAGGAGCAAAACTATAATAATAGGATAAGTAATGATGGAACAGAAAACATAAAAAGGCGATGGATAAAAGAAGAACTTGGTATATAATAGCTCCCTGCAAACCTAATTTTGAAGCTACCGTTATTTTATCGGTCAATACATCTTTATCTAAGTCTCGCATATTATTCACGTTTAAAACTCCAACACACAAGCAACCATAACCTATGGCTAGAAACCAGGAATAAAAGTCAACCTCGTGTTTATAAAGAAACGAAGTCCCTACAACCCCCACCAGACCGAAAAAAATAAAGACAGATAGATCGCCTAAACCCATATATCCGTATGCTTTTTTACCCATTGTGTAAAGCAATGCTGCAGCAATACTAAACAAACCCATTAATAAAAATTTTATCCATAAATCCCATTGATTCCCAAAAGCAATAGTTAATAATAAGATTCCACTAATAAGAGCTCCTAGAGCAAAAATTCCTATTGCAATTAGCATAGCACGTGGAGATATGGTTCCTTCAGCAAGTTGACGATCATTACGATGCCTATCGGTTCCTTTAGTATAATCGCCATAATCATTAGCAAGATTGGATAAAATTTGAAGAAGAATAGCCGTTATACAAGACCACATAAAAATATTAAATTCAAAGCTGAAAGCATGAATCCAACTTCCAAGTATAATTGATCCTAAGGCAAGAGGAAGGGTTTTTAACCGTATAGCTGCTAACCAATTTTTCATTATTCAAAGATACTTTCGAGTTTTAACTTTTCTACTTTATTTGCATTATGAAATCACTTACCTGTTTTTTTCTTCTATTTATTATTAGTTGCTGTGCACATGCACAAGTAGATCAAATGGAAATAGTTTGGGGTGAAAACATTAAATCAAAGAAAACCATTATCACAGATATTTTAAGCATAGAAAATCAAGATGAGATTTATGCCATTAAACAGTCCATGAAACTTTTTAATCGGGAAACCTATCTTGAAAAATATCAAGATCTTCAACTTGTTGAACAAGTTGAACTCACTCAAGAGTTTGTCAGTGGTGAGATGCTAATGCAAGACATCTTAGAACTTAACAATCACCTATATGCTTTAAACTATCGAAGATCTAAAATAGATAAATCATTAAAAGCACAAGCTTTAATTACCGATGATTTAAGTTTGAGTTCTGAAGAAACGACTTTATATAACATCAAATTTACCAGAGGAAGAAAAAATACCATAGGCGAATATGAACGAGCCATTTCAAGAAACGAACAACGACTTGCATTTGTTATTGGTCATCCCGGCGAAATTGAAAGCAATGAAGTGATGACCATCAAAGTATTTGACGACCAACTCCAAGAACTATGGAAACAAAAAATTACCATACCATATGAGAAAGGCCTAACTAATATTGAATCATCTATAATTAGTAATGAGGGTATCGTCTATATTTTAACAACGATCTATAAAGATAAAAAAGATAGAGTACGCCGAGAACGGAATTACGAAAATTTTGTCCTAGTAGTAGACAGTAGTGGAATAATCGCTCAACATCAACTTGCTTTGAAGGATAAATTTATTAGAGAATTAAAATTAAGTGCCAGCTCAGAGGGTGACTTATTGTGTGGTGGATTCTACAGTAATGAGGGATTTACGGCAGACGGAACATTTTATATGACCATCGATGCAAATACATTCAAAATTAAAAATCAAAGTATGATGGCTTTCTCTATCGATTTTTTAACACAAGGGATGTCCAGTAGAGCCAAAGCAAAAACGAAGAAAAAAGCACAAAGAGGCCGGAATATAGGATTGGCTCATATCGATTTTAGAGACATCATTGTAAAAGAAGATGGAGGTGCATTATTGGTAGGAGAGCATATCAATATTTACACCACAACTACTACCGACGCCAATGGGAATACGTCAACTACAACCCACTACAACTATGATGATATTTATGTAATTAATATTAGTGCTGACGGGAAAATTGAATGGGCCAAAAAAATTCCAAAATTCCAGCACACAACCAATGACGGTGGATTTTATTCCAGTTTTTTTATGGTCATTCACAAAGATAAAATCAACTTCATTTTTAATGAAAGAGAGCGTAAAATGTATAGCTTAAAAGTAGTAAGCCTAAACTCAAAAGGAGAAAAAACAGATGGAAATCTGGTAAGTAATAGTAAGAAGGAGAACCTAAAAATACGACCAAAAAGTTGTGAGCAAATATCCGATCACGAATTTATCCTATTCTCCGTCAGTAAGAAGTATAATAAACTGGCAAAAGTGACTATCAATTAGTTGGCAGACCAACTATTATTAGAAGTATCTGTATCCGCAGTTTCTAAGTAAGGGTCCAAAATAACTTCTGTTACTTTCTTTTCTGTTACGATCACTTTATTTACTTTTTCTTGGAGTGACTCATTTTGCATCTTCCAAATTTCAGCTGGGATTCTAACCATACTTGATGAGCCATCTTCATACGTTAATTTAAGTATTACGGGCATGACTAATCCTCCGATCATTTCTAGGTCAATCTGACAAACATACCCTTCTCTATTGAGTAATTCACTTCTTGCATCGGTCAAATTGGCAAATAGTTGGCTATATGTTTCTGATGGAGTTTCAGAGGATTTGATAGCTTGAAAAATAGGATTTATAGCCGCTTGTTTTGTTAATTTTTTGATATTCTTTTCAATTGATTTCTGAGTTGTCCCTTCTTCTGGTCTTGCAAAATCTAACTTATATTGTTTTACCCCAGTTATCGCAACGTCACAATGGTCTGTTGTGTAAAACCACCCTCTCCAAAACCAGTCTAAATCAACAGCACTCGCATCTTCCATCGTTCTAAAGAAATCAGCTGGGCTAGGATGTTTAAACATCCATCGATTTGCATATACTTTAAAAGCATGATCAAATAATTCTGGACCCATTACCGTTTCTCTTAAGACGTTAAGAGCTGTGCAGGGCTTACCATAGGCATTATTACCAAACTGAAATATACTTTCTGAATTGGTCATGATTGGAGAAATATATCGTTTATCCCCTTTCATGTAAGGTACAATAAGATTTGCAGGCCCTCTTCTACTTGGAAAAGGCTTGCCTGTTTCATCGTACCACGCACGTTCTGTTTGATATTGTAAAAATGTATTTAACCCTTCATCCATCCATGTCCATTGTCGCTCATCCGAATTAATGATCATAGGAAAATAATTATGACCCACCTCGTGAATGATGACCAATATTGTTCGATACTTCACATTATCTGTAAATTTTCCATTTTCGTCTGTTCTACCTCCATTGAAGCAAATCATAGGATATTCCATACCAATGCTTTTTCCATTAATAGAATATGCAACTGGGTAAGGATAATCAAAAGTGAATTTTGAATATGTTTCTAGGGTTAGCACAATGGCTTTAGTACTATACATTTCCCACATTGGATTACCCTCTTTAGGATATAATGACATCGCCATAACGGTTCTATCTCCAAACTGAACCCCTTGGGCATCCCAAATAAACTTTCTGCTAGCACACCAACCATAATCTCTAACATTTTCTGCTTTAAAGTGCCATGTTTTAGTATTGGTAGTTCTATCTTTTTCATTGGCTATTGCCTCCTCTTGTGTGACAATTAAGACTGGTTTGTCACTATTTTTTGCCTGCTCTAATCGCTCCATTTGCTTGGATGATAGTACGTCTTTTGTGTTTTGAATTTCACCAGTAGCTCCAACTACCATACTTGCAGGGACAGTAAGTTTTACGTCATAATCACCGAAGGGTAGAGTAAACTCTCCCCTGCCTAAGAATTGTTTATTCTGCCATCCTGTGACATCTGAATAGACAGCCATTCGAGGAAAAAACTGAGCAATGGTATACAAATAATTATTTTCTTCTTTGAAATATTCATATCCACTTCTTCCCCCAATTTCCATTCGGTCATTAATAGTATACCACCACTTTATGTTTACCGTAATTGAATCCCCAGATTGTAAAGGTTTGCTCAAATCAATTCTCATCATTGTATGGTTAACTTTAACAGTATATGGATTACCATTTTCGTCATTGACATAATCTAAATTAAAACCTCCAGGAAAAGTATGGAATAAATTAAAATACTCATATAAACTCAATCCATCTCGAATATTAGCTTGCTGGATTTTGTAGGTCTCAGATTCAGGATTTCTAACATTTTGATCCAATTGTATCCAGAGATATTCTAATTCATCAGGAGAATTATTGGTATAGTTAATAGACTCTATTCCATAAATGCGCTGATTCTCATCATCCAAAGTGACATTCATTACATAATCTGCTGTATTTTGCCAGTATGCGTGTCCTGGAGCTCCACTAGCTGTTCGATACACATTTGGAGTAGGCAGTTCATAATCCAACTGGCGAAATTTATTTTGATTGATGTTGGTATTTTGAGCAAAGGCCTTAAACCCAACCATCATAAGAATTATTGAGATTATTCTGAATATTTTTGTCATAACGAAGTAACAAATTAAAGCAATAACTAGTTTTGTAAATGATGTTTTATCAATTAATCCTCTTAATTTTTTCATTAATTCCCAATCATGATTTTCACACATCATGGATAAATTTAACCTATCAGGAGAAAAATAAAGAAATAAAAGCTATGTGGCACACCGATACTGAACATTTGGAGAGTGCTCTTTCATCGTTTTCAAATATTGAAATTCGATTTGAGTCAACCGTAACTGATGCCCAAAAAAAAATTATTACCGATTATCTAAATGCTCATTATTCTCTGAAAATAAATCAAAAACCATGTCTGATATCTGTTGCAACAATTGAAGTAAATTTTGCCGAAATATTTATACATTTTGGCCCCATAAAACAACGTTCAAAAATCAAATCTATAACCGTAACTAATAGCTTACTAACGGAAAAGTTTCCAAATCAAAAAAACATGGTACAAGTTAACTATTTAGGAAATAAATACAGTATGCTCTTCAATATTACGAAAACTAAAGATCGCATTCTTATTCCCTAAGTAAAAAGTTTATAACCGAAGAATTACGGCTATTTTTGAAGGTATGCCATTTGAACTAAAAGCACCATTTATACCTACAGGAGATCAGCCTGAAGCCATAAAGCAATTGGTACGAGGTATCGAAGATGGTATACCTGCTCAAACCTTATTAGGGGTGACTGGATCAGGCAAAACTTTCACGATGGCTAATGTGATACGACAAACGCAAAAACCTACGTTGATTATGAGTCATAATAAAACTTTAGTGGCTCAATTATATGGTGAATTTAAGCACTTTTTCCCTGAAAACTCTGTACAATATTTTGTTTCTTATTATGATTATTATCAACCTGAAGCATTTATTCCTAGTAGCAACACCTACATAGAAAAAGATCTCAATATCAACGAAGAAATAGAAAAAATGAGACTTAAAACCACCTCTGCTTTGCAAAGTGGTAGACGAGATATCATTGTAGTAGCCTCTGTGAGTTGTATTTATGGAGCTGGAAATCCCAACGATTATGAAGACAGTATCATTCGATTGAATAGAGGTCAAAAAATAGCAAGAAACAACCTGCTTCACGCCTTGGTAGACAGCCTTTACTCTCGAACCACAGCTGATTTTAAACGTGGGACTTTTCGCGTAAAAGGAGATACCGTTGATGTTTTTTTAGCCTATAATGATTATGCTCTTCGAATCGGTTTTTTTGGCAATGAAATTGAAGACATTGAAACGATAGATCCCATGACTGGACAACGTATTGATGTACTAGAAGATGTTGCTATATTCCCTGCACAGCTTTTTGTAACACCCAAAGATCGCCTAAATAATGCTATCAAGCATATTCAAGATGATATGGTTCAGCAAGTCGATTATTTTAAAAGTATCGGTAAGTCCCTGGAAGCCAAAAGGCTACTTGAACGCACGGAGTATGATATAGAAATGATGCGTGAGTTGGGCTATTGCAGTGGTATAGAAAATTACAGCAGATATATGGATGGGAGAAATCCTGGGCAACGACCGTTTTGTTTACTAGACTACTTCCCAGAAGATTTCCTCTTGATTGTAGACGAAAGTCATGTTACTCTTCCTCAGGTCAGAGCTATGTATGGGGGAGATAGAAGTCGTAAAATTAATTTAGTAGACTATGGCTTTAGATTACCAGCGGCACTAGATAATCGACCATTGAAATTTGAGGAATTCAATCAGATCACCAATCAAGTTGTTTATGTAAGTGCTACCCCTGCAGATTATGAAATCACCGAGAGTGAGGGAGTTGTGGTAGAACAACTAATTCGACCAACAGGTTTGTTGGATCCAATTATTGAAGTAAAACCCTGTGTCAACCAAGTAGACGATCTATTGGAACAAATTGATGAACGTATTAAAATGGGGGATCGTATCTTGGTCACTACCTTAACAAAGCGAATGGCCGAAGAATTGGATAAATATGTTCGAAATATTGGTATTTCGGCCACTTACATACACTCTGAAGTGAAAACATTAGATCGAGTAGAAATTTTAGATCGTTTGAGAGCTGGAGACATTGATGTATTAATTGGGGTCAATTTATTAAGAGAGGGACTGGATTTGCCAGAGGTAAGTCTTGTAGCTATTTTGGATGCTGACAAAGAGGGATTTCTCAGAAGTGAGCGAAGTTTGGTTCAAACGGTAGGTAGAGCCGCTCGAAATAGCAACGGTAAAGTCATTATGTATGCTGATAAAATAACCGAAAGTATGCGACTCACTATTGAAGAAACTGAACGTCGAAGAGCACTTCAAATAAAATATAATACGGAACATGGGATAACCCCAGAAACTATAATTCGAAGTAAAAAATCAGCCTTTGATAAGCCTAATGAATCTTCATTAGAAAAAATGACTAATCCTTATTATAAAAAAGAGGAAAATTACGGAATGGCCGCTGATTCAGTAGTAGAATACATGGACAAAAATAGTTTGAAAAGAGGGATAGAAGAAACTAAAAAACGTATGCTAAGAGCTTCTAAAGAACTGGATTTTATGGAGGCCGCTCGACTTCGAGACAGCATGATCAAATTGGAACAGAAATTGAAAGAAATTCATTAATTGCGTTAATATATGAATCAACATTTAACAATAACAACACTTTTACTGATATTATTTAGTTCTTGTGTAAGTCAACAAAACATCCAATGGAAAACAGGTACAACAGCGGCTACCATTCAGTTGCCCGATGATGCAAAAACCATGGTAGTTTTGAATCGAGTCCGACTTTCATACCCTTTCTCTGGTACTGATATAAGTGCCAATACCCCAGAATTTATGCGTTCTTGTTTAAACAGTTTCAAAAATCAAATACGAAGACAACAATTTTTATCTGCTTCATCTACTCGAGAAAACTATACCATAAATGCAAATGGAGCATTCCCCGATACTTTGACATTAAGTGAAGTTAAAAGCATCGGGATGGGTAGTGACGTTGTTGCTTCTTTGGAAATGCTCGATCAAAAAACACGAGATAGCTATGCCGTTGAAATTAGAAGAGAAAACTTGGGTAATAATGTATATCGAGAAATTGATTATTTCATTGGAAAGCGAACTATTGATGTAAAAGTAGGATGGCGCTTATACCAAACATCTTCAGGGATAATTATTGATGAATGGGAACAAAGCAAATCTTACACCTATGAAGCTGAATCTACTGTTAGAACTCGTGCCACCTCTTTACTCAACCTCAATTACAAAAAGGAACTATCCAATCTTGGCGTAACTTTTGGCAGACAATATGCTCAACGTATTTCGCCAACTCAACATTTTATTTCACGAAGTATTTATACCTCTTCTAATGCTTACTTAGAAAATGGAGCCCGAGCTGCATTGCAAGAAAAATGGGACGAAGCAGAGGAAATCTGGTTAGAAGGAACTGTACAGGAGACCAAACGTAAAAAACGAGCCTACCTTTATCATAATCTAGCTATAAATGAAGAACGAAAGGGGGATATCAACAAAGCAAGAGAATATGCTAAATTAGCTGCAAATCAACATCCAGTTGGTGTTAAAACACAAAGTATTGTAGGATTTTGAATTAACCTAAACCTCCAATACCACTTCTATGGCTCGTATCACCAGTGTCTACCAAATCTGTTAAACTCATTTCTAATGCTTTTCTGCTCAATCCTGTGGTTCGGGGATTGAATTGATGTAATCTTCTCATTTGATTTCCTATTATCTCTGAAGTATCTTTTAGTATCGCTACATCGTCTACTTCACCTTTTTCGCTCATTAAAAAACCAAATGTTCGAGCCATACCACAGTTTGCAATAAAATCGGGTACTACAGCCATATTTGCATCGGCATACATGGATATTTCACCCATAAAAATCTCAGGATCTGCAAACGGGACATTAGCTCCACAACTGATCACCTCACACTGACCGTCAATCAATGCTGTAACCTGATCTTTACTAATCAATCGACTAGCGGCACCAGGAATAAATATCTCTGCACCTAAATCCCATATTTGTTGATTGGTTTCTTCATAACTGAGCATATTCTCTGCAACCAACTGGTTTCCATTTCTATTTCTGAATAAGCTAATAATTTCCTCCAAGGTAAATCCCTCTTTATGAATTAAGCCCCCATCCCTATCAATAATCCCAATAATCTTCACTCCATGTTTAGCGAGGTAAAAAGCAGCTGCTGCACTTACATTTCCCCAGCCCTGAATAATGGCTGTTTTGTGGTTCATTGTTCCTCCCCATATTTCATAAAAATGACGTACTCCTTCAGAAACACCCCATCCTGTGATCATATCGGCAATGGTATATTTCATCGTAACATCAGGCGTAAATCGCTCATCAATGATAGGTAACAATACCCCACTTTGTAAACGAGTAATGGCTTGTAATTTATCTACTTTACTGTAGGATTTAAAATACCCTTGCACAACACCTTCTTGTGGGTGGAGCACTCCTAATTCTGCAGTCATAGGAATAACTTCATGGATTTCATCTACGTTTAAATCGCCACCCGTACCATAATAATTTCGGAGCAACGGAGCCACTGCGGCATACCATCGTTTGAGTACTCCTTCTTTTCGAGGATCAGCTGGATCAAAGTTAATACCTGATTTGGCTCCACCTATAGGAGGACCAGCTACCGTAAACTTAATCTCCATTGTTTTTGCTAGGGACTCCACTTCGCGTTTATTTAAGCCTTTTCGCATACGAGTTCCACCACCTGCAGCACCATTACGAAGTGAATTAATTACGATCCACCCTTCGGCTTCAGTTTCTGAGTCCTTCCATTCAAAAACAATCTCAGGTTGCTTGTTTTCAAATTTTTTTAATAAATTTTCCATTATATCAATTTTGAGAAATCTCCATATAAACTCCCAGATACCGAATCTTTTTTGGAGCCTGTATGAGAGGATAATACATTTACTTGATTATTAACACGTAAAACGCCTAGTAAAGCAAAGGCTAACGCTTCTTTAAATTCTACAATTTGTGCTGTTGGTACGATAACCTCTGCGTCGGTATGACTTTGGATGTGATTGATTAATGCTGTATTAAAAGCACCTCCTCCCGTAACATAAATACGCTTACTACTGGCATCCCCATCCGATAATTCCTCAATGCTATTGCATACTTGTACCGCAATATGATCTACTAAGGTCTTCATCTTGTCCTCTTTGGGAGTGTCGTAGCTTCTAACTATTGGCCAAAAATCAGAACTAATCCACTCGCGACCCAATGACTTGGGATGTTCATAGGTGTAATATGCTATATCATTCAACTCAGATAATAGGTCATAATCAATCGATCCAGACTCTGCAATAGCTCCATCTTGGTCAAATTCTTGATCAAACTCTCGAGCTATTCGATTTAAGATGATATTACAAGGAGTGACATCAAAGGCTACTTGTTTTGATGAACAAGAAATATTGGCAAAACCACCTAAGTTAAGACACATATCAAATTCGCCAAACATATGCTGGTCTGCTAGGCCCACCAAGGGTGCACCCTCGCCACCGAGGATGACATCTAATGCTCTAAAATTAGTCACGGTTGGAATTCCTGTAGTTGCATAAATACTATTTCCATCTCCTATCTGAACAGAAATATTGTTCTCAGGCTGATGGAAAACAGTGTGCCCATGCGAGGATACTAAATCGGCTTCCAGATTATAATCTTCCAAAAATTTTTGAATACATTCTCCAATATATTGCCCATAAAAACGATCTGTTTTGTAAAAAACAAGAGAATTTTGGTGCCTTAGTTTTGACAATCTTAGTCGCCATTTTTCCTCATAAGGAACAGTAATGGATGCATTGAAGGTAAAGTCCCATTTGCCCTGTTCATTTTGTTGGAGTGTTACGTGTGCTATATCCAATCCATCCATGGATGTGCCTGACATAACTCCAACTACATTATACTTATTCATACCTGGTCTTTTTAATGATTAATTTAATTTTCGCCTCTAATACTATTCTAGAATCATGAACAAAATTAAGATTAATTACATCAACAATAAAAAAAAGCTACTCATCACGAATAGGATTTGTTGTAATTTTGATTTGAAATGCAAAGACTTACCTTTTTGATTCTATTCAGTTTAATGGTAACTTTTGGTCTGAGTCAAACGAATGATCAACCAAAACTGTCCTGGAAATATGGCATTGCAGGAGGGCTAACTGTCCCAAAATTGAGCGATAATTTTGATCCAACCGTTGGCTGGACAGCCGAAATTTTTGCTGCATATACTAGAAATAATAATACCTTTTATTCTACGATCGGTTCTCGAAACCTGACCTATAAAAACCCAGATCTTTTCACTACTGTTCAAGCTCAAGATCTATTGATGTCTTTTGGGTTGAAATCAAATTTTGGTAAACTAACCCAAACCAATCTTCTTATCGAATACAGTCCCTCATCTATGTGGAGTGCCAAACAAACTTATTTTGGATCAGACAAACAAATACCCAAAACTACTTCTGTACTTTCTGCATACAGCAATGTATTCAGTCAAGCTATATCTGTTGGTTTTGACTTAGAACTCAACCATTTTTCCCATTTGGAACTAAAATATTCGATTCCTATAAAATCTAAAAGTAATCCATATTTTGTCGATGCTATACCCCCACAACTCCGTCTATCGTATGCCATAAATTTTAATCGTTTTGTAACCAAAAAAGACCCAAAAACAATCATGGTAGAATCGTTGACAGCCCTTCAAAATGATACCTTATATATCATCAATAGAGGTTGTCCCTCGGACTTCAGGCCCAAACAATTGGACTCACTATGGAATACCCATTTTACCTTTTCTCCCTATAAAATTATAGAGGACCATGAAATATCTAAAATTCAGCAGTATCCCAATTGTATCCATTTTGCAGTCATTGGGAGCTACTATGCTGCAACCAATGAACCGCTGAGTAGTGGGATATTTTTATTGGATAAAGAACTAAAAAATACGGTTTACCCCTATCCTGTATTCACTAAAATTTATGGTGGAAGATCAACGTGTTTTGAATCGTTAGCGGATGTATCAGCAGGAATAATCACTTTCAATAAACGGCTTATTTCCAAGTTAAGGCGATAATATTCCCTGCTTACTGTAGTATAATTCTACCGTAGATGTATCTTTGACGCATGAAAAAAATTCTTATCGCATCTTTATTTTGCCTACTAATTAGCCAAACCTTTGCTCAACATAACCACACAAAACTCAAAACTCAGATTGATAGTGTATCCTACGCTCTAGGTATGAACATTGCTAGCAGTCTCAAAAGTGGCGGAATTGACACTTTAAATTATACTGTATTTTCTGAAGCATTGAAAGATCTACTTCAATACAATCATGCCAATATGGATGGTCAATTATCCAATACAGTAATTAATAATTATGTTTCTCAAATTAAAGCATTGGAAATGGAAAAATTTACCGCTGAGGGAACAGCATTTTTAGCTGAAAATGCCAAAAAAAAGGGAGTAATTACCTTGCCTAGTGGACTTCAATACAAAGTAATAACTAAAGGTACTGGTGCTATACCTACTGAAAATCAACGAGTAAAAACACACTACCGAGGTACACTCATTAATGGAAAACAATTTGATAGTAGCTACGACCGTGGTGAGCCGGCCACTTTTGGAGTAACACAAGTCATTGCTGGATGGACCGAAGCCCTAAAAATGATGCCTGTAGGTAGTAAATGGGAACTATTCATCCCCTATAATTTGGCCTACGGAGAACGAGCCATGGGCAGTGATATACCCGCTTATTCTACGTTGATTTTCACGATTGAATTGTTAGAGATCGTACCATAGATTTTTATTACACCAATTCCATCAGTTCCGCCACACTAACTACTTGCACATCTTCGGTAAGCGGATAGCCGCGAAAAACGGGTGCTACAATGTAGTTTTTGGGTGTACCCAAATCTTGTTTTGCCGTGGTGAACGACTTAGTTGTACTTGGCGTGTTACTCAACTTTACTTCTATGCTAATAGCCGGTTTTCCACCTTCGGTTATTACAAAATCCATTTCTGTGCCATCCGCAGTTCTGTAAAAGTAAATTTGGCTAGCATCTACTTTGGTAAGTAATTGATTAAGCACAAAGTTTTCGAATGATGCACCCACAATTGGATGTCCAAGTAGCTTGTCATAGGAATTTATATCGAGTAGTGAATGCAATATTCCAGTGTCTAAAACATACACAATAGACGATTTTACCAATCGTTTTTTACCGTTGGTATGATAGGGTTTTACCAAGTGAATGAGAAATGCGGCTTCCATAAAATCGAGGTAATGCCGCACCGTAGGTGCTGACAAACCAATGGATTTTGCAATGGTGGAAATATTGAGTAATTGCCCGTTTTGGTAGGCTATAATTTCCCAAAGCCGTCGAAGAGTTACGGGATTGGCATTAAGCCCGAGCATAGGTAAATCTCGCTCCAAATAGCTGCGAACAAAACCACTACGCCAAAGCAGAGCCTGCTCATCGTCACTGGCCAGAAACGAATTGGGAAAACCTCCTCTAAACCATAATTTATCCTGCAAATCAACACCTACTTCCTGCAAACTAAACGGATACATCTGGTGATAAGCTACTCTGCCCGCTAAGCTTTCCGAGCTGTCGCGTATGAGCTCTGGTGATGCCGAACCCAATAAGATAAACCGAGCAGCAACACGGTGTTGGTCTATCAGCGAACGAAGAATGGGAAACAACGCTTTTTCACGTTGTACTTCGTCTAGTATCACGCATTTATCTTGATGTTGTTTTAGGAATAGTTCTGGGTTTTGCAACTGAGCACGATCCGATGGGAGTTCTAAATCCAGGTATATAGCTTCTTTTCCCAGTTGACCAATGAGCTCTTTAGCCAAGGTAGTTTTACCAATTTGGCGAGCACCCACGAGTACCACGGCAGGAAATTGCACGAGCAATTTTTTAACTGTAATTAGCGAATTTCGTGTGATTGCATCATCCAACATCCCCGCAAATATAAAATTATATTTTTAATATGCGGTAATATCTATGATTATCCCCGTAAATCAAAACTAATACTTTTGATTTACGGGGATAATTTCTAGTTGTTTAAGAAACTATTCCAACTTTTATAGTACACTCCTGCATCTGTACCTTCGACAACTTTGCCAGCAACAAAACTAATATCCTTAATAAACGCATGAAATTCTTCTACGCCACCCTAAAAACAATATTTCTTCTCCTCAATTAGCTTTTTGGCAATCTTCTTTTTAAGTGCTAGGGTATTGATAATTGGATATTTGGTAAAACGCTTTAGGCCCATGTGCATCATGATGAGCATATCATCTTCCGCAAATTCAGCAAGCAAATGTTTCCCAGACAAATACATCTTTTCCAGTGCATCGTTAACATAGCACTGGGTCATAGCAATCTGATATTCTGAATTTGAGGTCGATTTATCTACTAATTTTTTTGTGCGAAGTATTATACTTTCTGCCGTAAAAACATGAATAAGCATATCGGCTAGATTCATTAATATTTCTTGTTTTTTCTCCAATTCAAGCATATATTTTTTGGCAGCAGCTCCCGCCAACATAAGTATGGCCTTTTTAGCTTGATTAACTGATTTATGCTCTTGGTATAAAACAACCGAATCATCAGCATCCTCAAAATCTGGAATTTCCATCAATTCTTCTTGTATTTTCATGGCAGGTCCCATTAAGTCAATTTCACCTTTCATGGCTTTTTTAAGAATTTGACCAACCGAAAGCATCCGATTGATCTCATTGGTTCCTTCAAAAATGCGATTGATTCGAGCATCCCTATACATGCTTGCAACAGGATAATCCTCAGAATATCCCGTACCTCCGAATATTTGAACAGCCTCATCAACTACATAATCTAATGATTCCGATCCTAAAACTTTTAGTAAGGCACACTCAACACTATAGGCTTCGGCTGCTAAAAGCTTGGCTTCTACCTTTGACTTTCCTTCAGACATCAAAGCTTCTATTTTATCTTGAATTAATCCTGAAACCCGATAGGTGGCACTTTCAGTTGCATAGGTATAAATGGCCATTTGAGCTATTTTTTGCTGGATAGCTCCAAAACTACTGATAGGTACGCCAAACTGTACCCGCTCATTGGCGTAATGTGTTGCAATATCAATACTTTTTTTACATGCACCCATTACCATAGCACACAATTTAAATCTCCCAATATTGAGTACATTGAATGCTATTTTATGCCCTTTTCCAACTTCACCCAGTAAATTTTCTTTGGGAACTTTTACATTCTCCAAGAACACTTGGCAGGTACTACTTCCTTTGATTCCTAATTTAACTTCCTCCTTTCCGATGGTTAATCCAGGCGTTCCTTTTTCAACAATAAATGCGGTGAACTTATCCCCATCTACTTGTGCGAAAACCGTAAAAATATCAGCAAAACCTCCGTTGGTAATCCACATTTTCCCACCGTTCAATACCCATTCGTCACCAGATAAAACTGCTTTCGTTTTGGCAGAAAGAGCATCACTACCACTATCGGGTTCTGTCAGACAATACGCTGCTTTTAGAGATCCGTTGCCTAAACCCGGAAGGTACTTTTTCTTTTGATCTTCTGTTCCATAATAGAGAAAAGGAAGCGTTCCTATTCCCGTATGTGCTGCTACAGCCACGCTAAAACTCTGACTTGTACCCAAATCCTCACTCAAGAAAGTTTCAGTGTTGAAATCAACAGCCATCCCTCCATATTCTTCAGGAAGTGCTGCAGAAAGCATTCCTAATTTTCCTGCCTCAACCATGAGTTGAGGAATTAAATCTGGGTTTTCAGATTGTTTATCGATTTTTTCTCGAAGTGGATGAACTTGCCGATCTAAAAAATCCATCGTCATGGACCGAAACATGGCCTGTTCCTCATTAATTTCTTCAGGGATATACGTGTATTTGGATTCCTGTTCTTTGATTAGGAATTCACCGCCTTGTAAGTTTTTGTTTATTGTAGTCATGCTATATGTTTTATCGTTTTTAATATCTAATTTCTATTACAATCGTTCCAAGATTGCTGCTATTCCTTGGCCTCCTCCTATACACGCTGTTACCATGCCATATTTTTGGTTTCTAATTTTCATCTCTTCCATAATTTGAATGGTTAACTTAGCTCCAGTACAGCCCAATGGATGGCCTAAACTAATAGCGCCTCCATTCACATTGACCAGATCTGGATTTATTTCTAACCCTCTCAAAACCGCAAGACTTTGAGATGCAAATGCCTCATTCAATTCGATTTGATCGATATCATTTAATGTTAATTGTGCTTTTTCTAATGCCCTAGGAATGGCAACCATTGGACCAATACCCATATACCTGGGGTGCACTCCAACCGAAACACAACTTAACAAACGCGCTTGAGGTTCTAGGTTGAGTTGTTTGACTAGTTTTTCACTCATAATGAGAACAAAAGCAGCCCCATCACTCGTTTGAGAGCTATTTCCTGCTGTCACTGTGCCGCCATTTTTAAAAGCTGGTTTTAACTTCCCCAATGCTTCTATGCTCGTATCTATTCTTGGTCCTTCATCAGTATTCACAGTATAGGATGATGTAACGCGTTTTTGGGTAGATGCATCAAAATCTACTTTTTCTACCTCGAAGGGCACAATTTGATTTTTGAATTTACCATTTTTTATGGCTTGTACTGCCTTTTGATGTGATTGATACGAGAATTCGTCTTGATCCTCTCTGGATATTTTATATTTTACGGCAACTTCTTCGGCTGTGAGTCCCATGCCTAAAAAGTAATCTCCATGGTCTTTGGCTATGTGATAATTGGGGACGGTTTTATATCCTGCTGTTGGAACCAAGCTCATACTTTCTGTTCCACCAGCGATAATACAATCTGCTAAACCGGCCTTAATTTTAGCAACAGCCATGGATATGGTTTCAATTCCACTACCACAATATCTATTAACTGTTACTCCGGGAATTTCCATGGGTAAATTACTTCGCATAGCAATCCATCGGGCCATTTGCAATCCTTGCTCTGCTTCTGGTACAGCGTTACCCACAATTAAATCCTCTACTAATGCTGGATCAAAGCCGGGTGTATTTTCAATCAAATAGTCAATTACAGCTGCTCCAAAGTCTACAGGAGAAGTGAAACTAAATCCTCCTCGTTTCGCTTTAGTAACTGCCGTTCGGTATCCGTTTATGATATATGCTTCACTCATTTTTTTTATTTTTAGATTTTAAAAGTCAGACATTATCCCTTATTGGGTTGTTGTCCAAAATCCGTTGTTTAGTTTCTTAATGGTTTTCCTGTCTTTAAAATATGTTGTATTCGTTCTAGTGTCTTTCGTTCTCCTAAGAGACTTAAAAATGCTTCTCTTTCTAAGTTAAGCAGATATTGTTCTGTTACTTTAGTGGGTTGAGTCAGGTCACCTCCAGCCATCACAAAGGCTAATTTTCGTGCAATCAATTGATCATGCTCACTGGCATAATTACTTATTCCAAAAGCCTCAATTCCCGAGTAGAAAGCCCCTAAGGCTGTTCTACCTAATACCAAAATATCATCTCGTTGAGGCTTTTGAACATATCCGTCATGTGCCAATTCCAAGACTTTACGTTTCGCTTCGGCAAGGAGTCTTTGTGCATTAACCACTACCTCGTCTTTATCTGCATGCATAACCCCAATATCAAAAGCTTCATGGGCCGATGTAGCTACTTTTGCAGTGGCAATGGTTGTAAATCTGTTTTGAAGCGTGGGCAATTGAGGATCAATATCTGAAAAACTATCACTGGTTCTTACCACAAATTCTTTCGTACCCCCACCGCCAGGTATGAGTCCAGCACCAGCTTCCACTAATCCAATATAGGTTTCAGCTGCAGCAATCGCTGAATCGGCGTGTAATGTCATTTCACAACCTCCGCCCAGGGTTAATCCGTGAGGAGCCACAACCACAGGAATACTGCTGTATCTTAGACGCATAACGGTGTTTTGAAAATATTTAATGGCCATGTTTAGCTCATCAAACTCCTGCTCTATGGCCAACATAAGCATCATCGCTAAGTTAGCTCCAGCTGAGAAGTTGGGTGCATCATTGCCAATTACCAAACCGTGCCAACCCTCCTGTTCTGCAATCGCTATGGAACGATTAATGGCTGCTAGCGTTCCACTTCCAATTGCATTCATTTTTGAATGAAATTCTAAACACAAAACACCATCGCCAATATCATGAAGTGTAGCCTCCTTATTCGAATAAACTGGGGATTGTGTTCTAAAATTATCTAAAACAACTAATGATTCCGTACCGGGAATAATTTCATATGTTTCTGAAGAAACATTATAAAATTTACGTTGGTTACCTTCTATTTTATAAAATCGGGTATAGCCTTTTTCTTGAAAATTTTTAACCCAGGTGGGTACTGGTAATTGCGCTTTTTCAATAGCCGCTAATACCGTTTGAAATCCCAGTAAATCCCAAGTTTCAAAAGGTCCAAATTCCCACCCAAATCCGGCTTTCAATGCATCATCAATTTGATAGATTTCATCTGCTATTTCGGGAATTCTATTGGCAGCATATGCGGAAATCGAAACGGTGATGTCCTTAAAAAAGTGGGCTATTTTGTCATTCCCATCGTAAAGGGTTTGAATACTTTTAATGGTACTACTTCTTTTTTTAGCCTGGCCAATACTATCAAATCGAGACTTCGTCAATGGTTGATAGGTAAATGTAGCTAAATTCAACTGTTCAATAACTCGATTGCCTTCTTTGTCTTTTGATTTTTTATAAAATCCCTGACCAGTCTTATCCCCAAGCCAATTAGAGTCAAGCATTTTTTGTAAAAAAGGAGGAATTGCAAACCAATCTCGCATTGAATCTTCCACACAATACTGTTCTACACCAGAGGCCACTTTGACTAGCGTATCCAATCCCACAAGGTCCGAAGTTCGAAATGTAGCTGACTTGGGTCTCCCCGAAACGGGACCTGTAGCCAAATCTACTTCTTCTACCGTCAATCCATAATTCTGCATATGCCTAAAAATAGCCATGATGCTAAATACCCCAATTCTATTGGCGATAAAAGCAGGAGTATCCTTAGCCTTGACGGTAGTTTTTCCTAAATATAAATCGCCATAATTTAAAAAGAAATCAATCACTTCTGACTTCGTTTTAGAAGATGGAATAATTTCTAGAAGTTTAAGATAACGAGGAGGGTTAAAAAAGTGAGTGCCACAAAAATGGGCTGCAAAATCGTCACTTCTGCCTGCCAGCATCATTTCGATCGGGATACCAGAGGTATTTGAAGTAATTAAACTGCCTGGTTTTCGATAGGTTTCCACTTGGTCAAAAAGTGATTTTTTAATATCTAATCGTTCAACGACTACCTCAATGATCCAATCGCATGAACCAATACGATGAAGATCATCTTCTAAATTTCCTGTTTTTATTCTGTTTGCAAAATTCTGGCTGTATATGGGGCTAGGATTGCTTTTTAAAGCTGATTTTAAAGCATTATTAACAAGCGTATCGCGTTCTCTTTTTTGCTGTTTGGTTGTTTCAGTTAAATCAGGGGTTACGATGTCTAAAAGTAAAACATCAAGCCCAATATTGGCAAAGTGACATGCTATTCTACTGCCCATAATGCCAGAACCCAAGACCGCTACTTTTTTTATTTTCCTAGTCATATTTTATGGTTTTAATTTCAATTTTTCTAATTCTTTGTACTCATTTAAAACGCGTGTACTGGTGCGTTTTAAATATCCTACATCACCCAATAATTTCATCATAATTACGGAACCTTCCAATTCGGCGACTACCCGTTCAGCTTGCATTAGAGCTTCTTCCCGGCCAAGTACATGCAGATATAAATCTTGTAACGAACCGATCCAATCTCTAAAAAATTCTTTAATTACAGCTAAAAATTCGGGATTTGTGTTCATCGTCTCCAAGCCTATATTTACAAAAAAATCTCCAGTCTCTTCAAAGGTAAAAATTTCTTCAGCTCTTACCGCTAATTCTCGCAATCGTTCATAGGGGGGCAGTTGCTCATCATAACTTTTAGCAAAAACTTTTGCTACATAATGTTCTTTCAATGCAATTAACACCTCCAGCATTAACGATTTCTTGCTGTCAAAATAATGATAGATACTTCCTTTTAAAAGACCATTTGCTGCAGCTAGATCATTTACTGAAGTGCCGTGATAGCCTCTTGATTTAAAAACAGATAAGGAGTTTTTCAGCAAAGTTTTTCGGTCTAGTTTTGGTTTGGCCATAATGTGCGGTGTGTTCAAATATAATACCATTATTTTTATTAAACAAACGGTTGGTAGGTAATATTTGGTGCCGTCATATATGCTGTAAAATTCTAAATCAATCGAGCACCTTTTTCTACCAACAAAATCTTACTTTTGCATAAAATTAAACAACTCCAAATATTATGGCCTATTTTTTTACGTCCGAATCTGTATCTGAAGGACATCCTGATAAAGTTGCTGATCAAATTTCTGATGCACTTATTGACCATTTTTTAGCTTTTGATTCTTCCAGCAAGGTAGCTTGTGAAACTTTGGTAACTACCGGTCAAGTAGTTTTAGCTGGAGAAGTTAAATCTACTACCTATTTGGATGTACAAAAAATAGCTCGTGAAACCATTAATAAAATTGGGTATACGAAAGGTGAATATATGTTTGATGGTAATTCATGCGGTGTTTTGAGTGCCATTCATGAACAATCCCCTGATATAAACCAAGGTGTAGAACGAGCCAATTTGGAAGAGCAAGGCGCTGGTGATCAAGGTATGATGTTTGGATATGCAACGAACGAAACGGAAAGTTTCATGCCACTTCCACTGGAGTTAAGCCACCTTTTGCTTAAGGAGTTAGCTAACCTTCGCAGAGAAAATGACGCTATAACTTATTTAAGACCCGATAGTAAATCACAGGTAACCATTAAATATGATGATAATAATAAACCCATTGCCATCGATGCTATAGTTATTTCAACACAGCACGACGATTTTGATTCTGAAGCAGCCATGCTTGCTAAAATAAAATCCGATGTGATTCATATTTTAATACCGCGTGTTAAAAAATTATTGCCTGCCGAAACGCAAGCCTTGTTTACGGAAGATATTACTTATCACGTCAACCCTACCGGTATTTTTGTAATTGGCGGACCTCATGGCGATACAGGCCTTACCGGACGTAAAATTATTGTAGACACCTACGGAGGAAAAGGGGCTCACGGTGGAGGGGCTTTTTCTGGTAAAGATCCGAGTAAAGTAGATCGAAGTGCCGCTTATGCAACCCGTCACGTAGCAAAAAATTTGGTGGCAGCGGGTATAGCAGATGAAGTTCTAGTACAAGTAGCATATGCCATCGGTGTTGCTCAACCCATGGGTTTGTATGTAAACACGTATGGCACTTCTAAAATAGATATGACCGATGGGGAAATTGCCGACTTACTCATGCAAATGCCTGAATTTGATATGCGTCCATATTTTATCGAAAAACGCTTTAATTTAAGAACACCTATATATAGTGAAACCGCTGCTTATGGACACATGGGAAGAACTACAGAAATGGTAACTAAAACCTTTACCGATGGTGGTGGCAATACCATCTCTACGGATGTTAAACTATTTCCTTGGGAAGAATTAAATGGGGTAGATGCACTCAAAAAAGTATTTAACTTGTAATAAGAAAATCAACTTTTCACTACAGATTGCAGTCTATATCCGATGAATGTTTAAACGGATTAGACAAATAACTATAATTTTGACAGTAAACATTAAATAAAATGTGTGGAATAGTAGCATATTATGGGCCCAATGAAGCCTACGACTTTTTAATCAAAGGACTCCGTAGACTGGAATATAGGGGTTACGATAGTGCAGGAATAGCATTACTCAACGATGATCTAAGGATTTATAAAAACAAAGGAAAAGTATCCGAATTGGAAGCTATTGCTCAAGGAAACAACCTTCACGGCAATCGTGGGATTGGACATACTCGATGGGCTACGCACGGAGAACCTAATACCATAAATGCCCATCCTCATCTATCACAAAGTGGTGATATTGCTTTAATTCACAATGGAATCATTGAAAATTATGCCACTATCAAAAAAGTACTTGTTCAACGTGGACATGTATTTAAAAGTGATACCGATACAGAAGTACTCACACATCTCATCGAAGAAATTCAAGAAAAAGAAAAAGTAAATTTACTCGAAGCGGTAAGGCTAGCCCTTAATGAAGTAGTCGGGGCTTATGCAATTGTTATTTTAAGTAAGAATGACCCCAATACATTAATTGCTGCTCGAAAAGGAAGTCCTCTGGTTGTGGGAATTGGCAAGGAACCTGGCGAATATTTTTTAGCAAGTGACGCCACACCCATTATTGAATATACCAATCGTGTTTCATACATCAACGACAATGAGATTGTATCCATCCAGGATGGGGAAATGACGGTCAAAACCATTGACAATGTTGCTATATCGCCCTTTATACAAGAATTACAACTCAGTTTAGATTCCCTTGAAAAGGGAGGATATGAGCATTTTATGCTGAAAGAAATTTTTGAACAACCCAAGAGTATTTATGACTCCATGCGAGGGCGATTCAATGTAGACAACCTCACTTTCAGTATGCGAAGTTTGGTGGAATATTCCAGCAAAATAAAAAACCTAGACCGCATTGTTATCATTGCATGCGGTACATCATGGCATGCTGGTTTGGTTGGAGAATACCTCATTGAAGAGTTTGGAAGAATACCTGTAGAAGTAGAATATGCCTCTGAATTTCGATACCGAAATCCCATCATTACAGAAGATGATTTGGTCATCGCTATTTCGCAAAGTGGGGAGACCGCCGATACCTTAGCTGCCATTGAAATGGCTAAAGAAAAAGGGGCAACCATCTACGGTATATGCAATGTTGTCGGGAGTAGCATCCCACGTGTAACTCATGCGGGAGCTTACACCCATGCTGGTCCAGAAATTGGAGTCGCCTCCACCAAAGCGTTTACCGCTCAAGTAACCGTGCTGACTTTACTTGCATTGGGTATTGCAGAAATACGTGGTAAAATTACACATGAAAGATTACGAGAAATGTTTACCGAACTGAGTACTGTACCTAAAAAAGTAGCCGCTCTGCTTGAAAGTTGTCATGAAAAATGCAAAGAAATCGCAGCCATCTATAAAGATGCTCCCAACTGCTTATATTTGGGTAGAGGATATAATTTCCCAGTTGCATTAGAAGGTGCACTAAAACTTAAAGAAATTTCCTACATCCATGCCGAGGGTTATCCTGCTGCTGAGATGAAACATGGGCCCATTGCTTTAATTGATGAAGCAATGCCTGTAGTAGTGATAGCAACCAAGCGAAATTATTACGAAAAAGTCCTTTCCAATATTCAAGAAGTAAAAGCTCGTAAAGGTAAAATTATAGCTATCGTTACCGAAGGAGATGAAAAGGTAACTGAAATAGCCGATCATTTTATTGAAATACCCGATACCGAGGATTGTCTTACGCCCATCCTAGCTACTATTCCGTTGCAGTTGCTCTCCTATTACATTGCTGTGATGCGGGGTTGCAATGTCGATCAGCCTAGAAATTTAGCGAAGTCGGTGACAGTCGAGTAGAGTTATGTGTTCAAAGTTGTAACCCCTACAACTTAATCGTAAAGTTCTCAATATCAGATTACTACCACTAAACTTTGGGAATCAAATTATAGTGATTACCAACAGTATTTATTCAATCGAATTTGTAAATATAAAGAGACTAATGTAACCCCTATTGGTTATAGAAAAATATCTAAAATATTCAATGAAGAAGGTTTGAAAACCCGTCGAAATACAGAATTTACCAACTCAAAAGTATATTCTATGTACAAAAAAGGTAAGATTAGAGAAGAAAGAATGAATAGAGAAGATATTGTTGAGGTTGGTGATGTGTATATAGAACCAATGTAGTTCTCCATTAATGGTAAACTCACCTCAACACTACCCCAGCTCCATAATTTACCATTAAATCCAACACCTTCGATACCACTTTCATTCAGATAAAAAAATCTCTGAAAACTTAGTGTTATTAATTGTGAAATCATATTTAGATATGAATGAAAGTGGTAAGAAGTTACCACAGACTCAGGTGTCCAACAAAGGGTAAAACACCTATCACCCAGTATCGAAGAGGTTCAAATCCTTAAACGATATCTCGTAATGTTAATGGGTCAGACGTCGGTTAGTAATCTATAGGATTGAAATAATATCTGAACATAATGGATGAGGTTCACCGATAGGGTCGAAAGATTTGTAGTATAAATCAGATATGGGTGACAACGAACTGGTCTGAGGAAATCTACATTGTGAATTGAGACTTAAAGTTCTCTGAGGGAGTAAAAATCCTTTAAGGGGATTGGTGATGAATTCCCTCTTTTTCATCTTCTTAATCATAGAATCTACTGTAGTTCTACTATTACCTATCTCAAATCCATTGTTTTTCAGGTAACGGTGAATTTTAGTATATCCCCAACCTTCTTTGACAAGCAAAAATGATAATAAAGAATGAATAATAATTTGGAATCTCTTCCACAAATCAAAAATGGAAAATTTTGTGAGGTTACAAAAGGGACTCACCAAGGAAAAATGGGGACTATATCCGATATCAACAGGAGTAAATCGGGAAACATCACCATTACCGTTACTCAAACCAATGGACTCCGATTCAAAACATTGGGCAGAAACGTCCAAGTAATTGAAAAATAACTACTTGATCCGAGTCCACTCCGAAGTTCTCCCCAACCACGTCATACCCATAACATATCCTCGCAAGTAAAGGGTAGAGCGATTACTTCCCTTAAAATACATATACCCATCATACGTACTGCCCGATACTGGATCGTATAGCGTACCATTATCCCATCGTGATTCTGAGGCATTCCAGGCAAAATTATGCATAATCAACATCCCTAATCGTTTTCTGCTTCGTAAACTTTTATTGGGATTTTCAGGATCGGTCTTTGGTTGTCCATACTTATCATTGGGCTGTTTTAAGTAAACTATCTTTCCATAATATTTACCATTAATCGCCCGATAAATTTGGATATGCGATGTTTTTTCTGCGTTCCAGTAAGTGCCACTTACTTCATCTGCTCTAGCCGATTGAGCGGATACTCCAACATGAATACCGGCAATAAAAATCAGTGCTGTTATAAATCGGATCATAATTATTTTGTTTCTTCAATAATACTGAAATTTTAAATACTTAAAATTGCAATCCATAATAAAGTATTCGTCTTAGTCATCGTGCATATCAAAAAAGCCATTTACCTCAAAGCCTTACGCGACCTATTTACGGCTAGAGCTATGGCCGAAATCTATGATGCCAATCGACAAACTACCAGTTATGTTCATTCCACCTCCAAGGGACATGAGGCTATTCAACTGGCTACCGCCTATCACCTCAAAGACATTGACTGGGTAGCTCCTTATTATCGCGATGAGTCGATCTTGCTGGGCATCGGTATGCGTCCTTATGAGCTTATGTTACAACTTTTAGCAAAAAAAGACGACCCTTTTTCTGGTGGCAGAACCTATTACGCTCACCCTTCCCTTCGTGAGGATAACAAACCTAAAATAGCGCATCAAAGCAGTGCTACCGGTATGCAGGCTATCCCAACTACAGGTATTGCTCAGGGCTTACAGTATCTAAAAAACAATAAATTAAATGCCTCTGGCACCCATGGATCTATTGTGGTGTGTTCCATTGGCGATGGATCCATGACGGAAGGTGAAGTGTCTGAAGCACTTCAAATGGCTGCTCTCCACCAGCTACCGATTCTGTACCTTGTACAAGATAACGATTGGGGTATTTCTGCCAGTGGAGATGAAATGCGATCCATGGATGCCTACGAATTTGTGGGTGGTTTTAAAGGCATTCGAAGAGCTCGGACCAATGGCAGTAGCTTTACAGAAAGTTATCATGAAGTAGGAAAAGCAATTCGATGGGTCAGAAAAAACCAAAAACCCATGCTGCTCCATGCAAAAGTTCCTTTACTGGGTCATCATACCAGTGGCGTGCGAAGTGAGTGGTATCGGGATGATTTGAAAGAGGCCGAAAAATCAGATCCGCTTGATTATCTCATCACGGATTCGTTAGAAAAAGGAATTTCACAAGATAAAATCAATGCCCTTCAATCTGAAGCTATTGAACACGTCCATCAAGCCTTTGAGAAAGCTAAAAATGCTGCAGATCCTGATCCTCAGACCGTCATGCACCATGTACTGGCTCCTACTCCCATTACAGAAGAAAAAGGAGAACGCTCTCCCCAAAATGCCGAAACCATTATCATGGTAGATGCAGCCTTATACGCTGTCGATGAACTATTAACAGACCACCCCGAAGCACTTTTGTATGGACAAGATGTGGGGCATCGCCTAGGGGGCGTATTCCGAGAAGCCGCTACCCTTGCCAAAAAACACGGTAAGCATCGGGTATTTAATACCCCTATACAAGAAGCATATATCATCGGAAGTACCGCAGGCATGAGTGCTGTTGGTTGCAAACCCATTGTGGAAGTTCAATTTGCAGATTACATCTGGCCTGGAGTCAATCAGTTGGTTACCGAGCTCTCTAAGAGCAGCTATTTGTCGGGCGGTAAATTCCCTGTACAATCTGTGATTCGCGTTCCTACGGGCGCTTATGGTGGAGGCGGACCCTATCACAGCGGAACCAACGAATCAAGCCTTCTCCCTATTAAAGGAATTAAAATAGTATATCCCAGCAATGCCGCCGACATGAAAGGTTTGATGAAAAGCGCGTTCTATGATCCTAACCCCGTGGTGATGTTTGAACATAAAGGCATTTATTGGAGTAAGGTAGACGGCACTGAAGGTGCTAAAAATCCAGAACCCAGTCGCGATTACATCATTCCCCTAGGTAAGGCTCGTATTCATCTAGAAGCAGATGCAGACAAAGTAAATGAAGGCGATTCATTGACTATCATTACCTATGGAATGGGCGTTTGGTGGGCTACACAAGCTGCCAAACAGTTGGACGGTCAAGTAGAGATTGTAGATCTAAGAACACTGAGTCCATGCGACGATGAAACCATCTACGCTCGGGTACAGAAACACGGAAAGGTAATCGTACTAACAGAAGAAACCTTAAATAATTCCTTCGCTCAAGCCATTGCTGGACGTATTCAAGAACATTGCTTTACCTATTTAGATGCTCCCGTGCAATGCGTGGGATCTGCCGATTTACCCGCAGTACCCATGAATGTAAACTTAGAAAAAGCCATGCTCCCCAATGCCGATAAAGTAGCGGATGCCATTCGAAAATTATTGGCTTACTAACCTACTTGAGGTTGTCTAACATATTGACCACCAATTTTTCCAAATTGTATTTTTCTTGCCAACCCCAATCTGCTCTTGCAATATGATCATCAATACTTTGAGGCCAGCTATCAGCTATTTGTTGTCGATGATCGGGAGTATACGTAATCATGAAGTCAGGAATATGTTTTTGTATTTCTTGGGTTAATTCTTCCGGGCTAAATGATACGCCTGCGATGTTGTAGCTGCTTCGAATCTTTATAGCATTGGAAGGCGCTTCTGTGATTTCTAGCGTAGCACGAACGGCATCTTCCATGTGCATCATAGGCAAAGTGGTCGTTGGTCCTAAAAAACAATCGTACTGTCCCTGTTTTAAAGCCTGATGAAAGATATCTACAGCATAATCTGTTGTTCCACCACCTGGCAAAGATTTCCATCCAATTAAACCCGGGTAGCGAATGGATCGAACATCCAACTTGTAGCGATTATAGTAGTATTCACAATAGCGTTCTCCTGCTGATTTAGTAATGCCATATACGGTATTGGGTTCTAAAATAGTGCGTTGAGGGGTATGGATAGCCGGAGTAGTTGGACCAAACACAGCGATAGAGCTTGGCCAAAATATACGCTTCACCTGGTGGTCTAGACACGCATCAAATATATTAAACGTTCCATCCATGTTGAGCTCCCATCCCAATTTGGGCTTTGCTTCTGCCGTGGCACTCAATAAAGCGGCAAGATGATAGACGATGGTGGGTTGGTATTTCTGGAAAACGTCCTTGATTTGAACTTTATCCAACACATCCAATTGCACAAACTCACTTTGGGTGAATACCTCATGGGTACTGGTCCGAACATCACTAGCAACAACCTGCGAATTGCCGTATACCTGTTGCAGATTTTCTACCAGCTCGGTACCTACTTGACCACAAGCTCCAATGACTAAAATTTTATCTTTCATTGTCTAACGATAGGACAAATGTACTAAAACCATATTCAAGTTAATGCCACTTTTTCTCTCCCGCATAGATGGCTATATCCAAGTGGTTCTCTACAGGTGGTAGAGGACACGAATAATTTTTGTTGTACGCACAATAGGGGTTGTACGCATAGTTAAAGTCCAATACTACATCCGCTACATTTGTTAAGTCATCTGCTTTGAAATCGAGAAATCGACCCGACCCATAGGACTGATCTCCATTGGATAAATCCTTGAATGGACAAAATAAGTAGTCGGGTTGTTCCACATTTTGATATAAAAATAGTTGAAGGTCTTGATTGGCCAAACGAAAGTGAAGTATCCCATATTTTTTGTACTCGGGCAAACGATCCGTATTGGTTTTCATTCTAAAAATTTCACCAGCTGTGATGGGCTCAAATTCAGCTTTGACCCGATAGGCTTCATTAGGGGGAAAATAATGCAATCGCCCCTCGGGTGAGATGTCTGACTTGGGCAATACCTGATTGGAACCACTAAAAAATACCGCTGAAATGCTATCCCTATACCGATTAACTTGCCCTTCATAGGTTGTGGGTTTGGGCAAATCCTTTGTTTCCTCTTGGGTTTCCCATTTTTTGGAAGAATCACAGGACCAAAAGGCCATGATCAGTATTGCTATTGATCCAATTCTCATGGGGTATTAAATAATAAAAAAGAAGCACCACATCCCACAAAATTGTTGGGTGCTGCCTCGTTGAGTCCAAATCCTCCGGTTAAATCGAGTTGAAAATTATCATTCACCAAATAGGTGAATCCACCATTGATGAGGTGCAGCTCATCCCCATTATTGGTAAGAAAACCATAGGGTTCTACATAGCAACTCAGCTTATCGGTGATGCCATACCCCAGGGCCAATGTGTAGCTCGTCGTAGGATTCGCCGTAAAACCATCCCAAGAAAGGCCGTATTGCACTGCCACGCCCAATCGGTCGGTTACTTGATAGGTCATCGGGATTAAAAACTCTGGGGCTATTTTTTGTCCACTGGCTTTAGCGTAATCGCCACTTGCTAATTCAGGAATATACACATGCCCCAAGAACCCAATGCTCATGTTGGCTGTTTTATACAGATTGGTCTTTATGCCTACAAATGAGGTTGAGAAACCTCTCGAAGGATGGTATGCCGAGTCCGGCAACTCCGTGGGCGATGGCCAAACCTGACCTTGCTCAATGATTTCATACTGATGTAATTTAGAACTTTGCCATGCATAATTAAACCTCAATTCTAGATTTTCGAATAAGCCAAACCGAAGGAGTGAGGTGTTGAGTGTCGTGTTTCTGTATGTTCGTTTCTCTGTTGCCGTTCCCGGAAATGGGTACACCACTATCGCTGCGTCATGTTCTAAAATAAATCCTGTTTCAATTTGTAGCGCTCCTTGAGGAACAGTATTGGGGCTTTCTGTAAAATCGGGTCTGTCGGTTTCGATTTGTCCAAATGCACTGAATCCCGTGACCAGGCAGACCATAGGTAGAAATTTGGATATTTTCTTTATCATGGATGCGAATATATTATTCCATTTTCTAACCGACCTTCCAACATCAGTAAAAATGCATACTCCTTGGCTGTTTCTTTAAGTGCTTCGAATCGTCCACTTGCACCGCCATGTCCCGCCTCCATATTGCAATCCATGATCAAAATCGTATCATCGGTTTTTAGTTCTCGTAATTTAGCAACCCATTTGGCGGGCTCCCAGTACTGCACTTGGCTATCGTGCAATCCAGTGGTTACCAATAGGTGGGGATAGGCTTTTGCTTCTACATTGTCGTAGGGTGAATAGCTTTTGATATAGTGATAATAGGTCTCATCATTGGGGTTTCCCCATTCGTCGTATTCTCCAGTGGTCAAGGGGATGGTCTCGTCGAGCATGGTGGTGACTACATCCACAAAAGGAACAGCAGCGATTACTCCGTGCCATAAATCAGGTCGCATATTGATTACTGCACCCATTAATAATCCCCCCGCGCTTCCACCCATGGCGTACAGTTTTTTGGGAGATGTAAGTCCTGCTTCTACTAGGTATTCCCCACAATCTATAAAGTCATGGAAGGTATTTTTTTTGTGCAATAATTTTCCTTGATCGTACCAATCTCTGCCTAAATCTTCTCCTCCTCGAATATGAGCAATGACATACACAAATCCACGATCCAATAAGCTCAATCGTATAGCACTAAAATAGGGATCCAGGGAATGACCATACGAACCATAGGCATATAATACGAGTGGAGCATCTTGAGGGGCAGCTCCTTCCTCGGATTTCTTATACACCACACTCATGGGAACTCTTGCCCCATCTCGGGCAGTTGCCCACATCCGCTGACTGCCGTATTTATTTTCGTCATACCCCCCTACAATGGTTTGTTGCTTGAGTAGTTTCTTTTCTCGGGTATGCATGTTGTAATCATAAACAGAAGTTGGCGTTGTCATGCTCGTATAGCCAAAACGAAGTAGGGATGTATCGAATTCGGGGTTTACACTCGTCCAGCAATCGTAGGTAGCCGAATCAAAAGCCATGTAATGTTCCTCTTGGGTTTGTTGATGGATGATTCGAATAAAATTTTGCCCTTGGGTTCTTTCTTCCACTACCATAAATTTTTTAAACAACTCCACGCCCTCCAGTAGGGTATCTTCTCGGTGGGGTATGACTTCGGTCCAGTGTTCTCTAGCGGTTTGGTCTTCTGAAGTTTCCATCAGTCTAAAATTTTGTGCATCCCAATTGGTTAAAACATACCATTGGTTTTGAAAATGGGTAATTCCATACTCCAACCCCCGAATTCGTTCTTGGAATACCGTAAAGGGTGCATGAGGCGTTTCCGCATTGACGTACCAAAACTCTGATGTAATACTGGCTCCGGTGGTTATGATGATCCATTTTTTGCTTTTGCTTTTATACACGCCACAATTGAAGGTGTCGTCTGTTTCGTGGTACCGAAGTTCTTTTGCTTTTGTGAAGATATCCATCATCCAAATTTTGGCAGAACGGAGTGTTTCTTCCTCTTTTTCGGTATAAAAAAGGGTCTGATTATCGGCTGCCCACGTGGCTCCTCCAGTAGTCCCCGATATGGCCAAATCCAGTAATTCTCCCGTGTGTAAATCTTTAATTTTTAGGGTATATATTCTTCGACTCACGGTATCCTCACCATAGGCAAGATATTGGTTGTTGGGACTGATACTCAATCCACCTATGGCATAATAGGTAAACCCTTTTGCTAGCGCATTAACGTCTAATAGTATTTCTTCTTCTCCAGCATCCTCAAAGGTATTGCCTCCTTTTTTTCGGCAATGGATGGGGTATTCTCCTGCCTCTATGAAACGGGTATAGTACCAATATCCATTTTTTTTATAGGGTACCGATTCATCGTCTTTTTTGATCCGTCCTACCATTTCATCGTACAAGTCGGATTGGAGCTGTTCGGTGGGTTGAAGAATCTCCTTGCAATAGGCATTTTCTTCGTTCAAATAATCGAGCACCGCTTGATCTTCACGTTGATTTAGCCAGAAGTAGGGGTCTATTCGAGTATCGCCATGAATGGTTAGCTCTTTGGCTATTTTTTTAGCTTGAGGGGCTTGCATGGATGCAATGATAGGAGTTCTCTTGCATTGGATAAATGCAAATGTTCCTTTTTTTTGCATCTACTCCGCCATCTTAAAATGGGGTTGGTGGACATCCACCAACCCCAGCTATCGGATCATCCGATTTATTTGGTCAATACCACATAACTGGTATATACATCGGAGCCTACGTATGCTTTGATGTAATACACTCCCGGTAGGTGCTTATAATTAAATGATGCCGAAAAACCATCGTACGTGGTTACGCCACTATAGGTAAATTGAGGTACACCGTAACTATCTGTGATGATTATCTCTGCTCGCTCACTCGGATATTTATCTATCACAGATGGGTCAAAGGTTACCCGGACATACCCATCCGTTGGATTGGGATACACATTCAGATGAACCGATTCTTCTATAGTGGACGAATAGCTTGATTCTTCCTCCAAAAGAGCATCATAAAATGGGTGAACCTCCCGCGGTAAATCACAGGAATAATCGGCCAGTTTTTCTTCGAGGGTTATTTCTCCTTGCAGTATTTTCTCCTCTCCCTCTACAAGACAGCGATAGGCATTTACTAATTCTTGTGTTTTTTCGTCATCTGTTTGATTCAGATACCAATCGTACACCATCATGGCCGTCTGCCGATTTCCTTCTGACCGGTAACATTCTGCAATATCAAGGGTCAGCATGAGTTGAAAACCACTCCATACCGAATGGGAATTGAAGCTTTCATAAAATAATTCGTGCAACAACTCACTGACTTCTCTGGTCAGTTCGACAACATTGTGCCCATTATTTTCCTCTTTCATTTGTTCTTTATATTTACTATACGCCATCATATAATTTTTGTAGGCCTGGTAGGGAATGTAGCTCACCTCTTCGGGCAAAATCGCATACCGTGAATAATCGTTCAATAAAATACGTCGGTACATATCCATGGCACTTCTGTAATCTTGGCGTTCAAATAATTGATCGTTGGCCTGTTGATATACATCCACGACACTTTGGCTCGTAGATAGCATCCAGTATTGCTCGTCTGAAAATACTTTGTCGTCACGTCCGCCTCTATTGGGGTCTATCATGCCTGGAATACACACCCCCACTTGATTCAAAAAAAACGAATTTCGACTAGGCAATTGTCTGCCATAAGGCTCAATATTTGGGGTTAATAGCGGACTGCCCCAATTGGGTTTCCAATAGGTTTGATAATCTTGATGTTGTACCGGTGCGGTAGATTTTCCCCAAAAATTTTCACTGGTTTCTATAAAATACCGTCCGTTGAGTGCCGTTACACTTCCTGTATTTACTATGGCATGAAGCGATTTGGTATTGTTTTCAAAACTGTTGAATCCTGCCAAGAGGTCCAATCCTAAACCGTGACCTATACCATACCCTTGAAGGTCTCCTTCATAATCGTAATTGTATATGCCTACTCGGTTAGCATCTATCGTATTGTATCCTGCATCGGATAATGCACTCATGGCAAGGTAACTGGTTCCTCGCGAATAAATTCCGTTTCGACCATTATTTCTAATTTCAACACATTTGGGTTTGAAGGTGGTTCCCATCACGGCCATCCCATCTGCATAATTGCGTTCTATGGCACCGTGATACCAATTGAGCACTCCACTGCTCGTCCCCGCAAAGAGGTTTTCTCGGCAATTTGTGAGGTATACATCTTCGAACATACAGTCGGTATTGATCCCCATGGCAAAGAGGTTTTCGCTGTTGTCGTGTGCCAATACGTTGGTCATGTCTATGCCCCCGCCATCCACACGTATGGCTGTAATCATGCTTTCAAAACTGCACTGTTCCAGCTGTGGTTTGTGATGTGGGTAATAGTAGTTTTGGGCCAAGAGACCATATATGCCTTGCCTAAAATGTACATTTTTGAGTGTCACTTGTGGTTGCCCTTGTGTGATGAGTCCCGCAAAGTAGTAATAGCTTCGATCTTCGTTGATGGTGTGCACCCGTACATCTTCCAGCAACGTTGGACAAGCTACATTGAGTCTACTCAGGTTGCCCAACGCTATTTTTCCATTTTTTACTGTAAAACTGATCAGATTTTCGGGCACAATCACGCCAAAATTGCCATCAATCTCCAGCAATTTTTTATTGGGATCGTCGCCTTCAAGGTAAATCCGGTTATACAAACTGGGGCTAATTTTAGCGAGGGTTTCTTCTCCGGTATTGGGGTCTTTGTGCTTGCGGAAGGTTATGTAGCCCAAACCGTTGGGGCCTGGAAGTATTCGCAGAGAGGCATAGTCTCCCAACTTGAGTTCCCCTTCTATCACCAAATGAGCACTTGGACCATCCAGTATGATGGCCGTATTTCGGTGGATGGTCATCACACCGCCCTGGCCTATGGTGAGGGTACTGTGGTCGCCAATGGTGAGCGTCGCTCCAATGTTGAGGGTAAGGTGTCCGCCATTTTCTACTCGCATGTGGGTAGGATAATTGGGATCGGTATTGGGAATCGAAATCTCACCGCCTTGCCGCACGGATAGCTCTGCTCCGCATACCGTCAAGTCTCCTGCAACGCGAAGCTCTCCTTCACGTACTACCTCCACATCGTGGCTTACATAAAAAGGCTTGGGTATGCCTATGTCTGCATAGTCCGAAAATTTACGGGGAGTGATTACGGGATGAGTGCCTCCGATGGTGGAAATAAGGGGTTTTTCGTCCATCTCAAAACTCTTAAAACTCCCATTGGGACCGGTATAATTGAAATGTTGTATCAGTGCCGAACTTTTACAGGGGCATAACGTATTCCGATACGTCGAATTTTGCGGATTAGCATTCATCCGAAGCATATTGTGCATTAACATGGACCCTATACCGCACAACTCCCCATTATGCATGGCACTCTCTGGTTTGGTGGACGATGATAGACTAAACATTTCTCCTTTTTTTAGATAGGTCGATATGTTATCTTTATTGTGGGTTGTTTTTCCTGCACCGTAACACCCTATTTGAGATAATTTGTCTTCCCATGAACTAATCAAATTGAGATGACTCGGTGGATTGTATAATGTGGGGTGCAATGTCTTTCGCATCATGGCAAATGGCTCTGAAAGCGGAACGGCTGCTATCATTTGATTAAACTCACTCGTGGTTACGTGGGTGGTCATGGCGGCTACCTTGAGTATCATCTGATTGGCTAAATTGAGATCAGAAAAATATAGCGGGACTTTTTTCACATACCCCCAAATCTGCTCCGGATTGTAATACAACTTAGCCCGAACTGCCTCAGTAGTAGCGATGGCAGCAAAACCAACTGCCACCCCTGCTATTCCCCCTGTAGCAGCACCCCCTGTAGTGCCTACTCCAGGTACAACCGATCCATAAGCCCCTCCGATACCCGCTCCGACTATTCCGGTACTCACTACAATGAGTATTCGCTTCCCCACCATCTTGGTCTTGTCTGCTAACCTCGGAAATTTGATTACCACACGTGGATCGTACACATGCCCCGTAATCTCATTGGCAATCTGGCTGATGGGATAGGCAAATGCCCACAGCTGTGTTCCTCGCCATACTTGGCGATGGTCATTGTTTTTATTGGCAATAAACCACGTGGTTCTCAGCTCACCCACCTCTTGCAGTTTCGATGGATTAAGATCATCATTGATGGGGATGTAGGCATCTTTTACCGTTTTTTCGGCAGCACAATAACTCACAATCTGGTGGGTGAGCTGCTTCACATAGGCATGAAAATTGATATATTCATCTCCATCATCTGGATTAGGTTGTGCTCCTGCATCGGCCGGTACAAATTTGTACACATAGTAGAGCCCCATAATGATGCCATACACTTGGTCTTGGCTCATCTCGTTGTCTTGCATTTTTTCGATGGGTCGACCATCGTTCATTCGCTTAAAATCACAATCGCTATATACCGTGGTATTTTTATCGATGTAATTGTACACCTTCACTATGCCCTCTTGGTCGGGGTCGTTGGCAGGGATAGGCCCAGCCGTACACGGCGAATGCTGAAAATTGAGCAGGGGATTTTCGGGTTGGTAGTTGTCCAATGAGAGTACTTGACCCTCGGGACCTGCCTCGTTGTGGTTGATCACCCGATACATATCGCTGGGGACATCGCTCCGTACAAAAAACCCGTCGTAGGCTTCTGGTTTATCAGGAGCAAAAAACACTTCTGCAAAACCATCCAAACGGCCCATGGCACGCAAGGCGTAATACAGCTCATTGGTGGTAGCGGTGAGGTCTTGGTGGGCTTCGCGAAGCAGTTTGTACTCGGTGGCCAAGGTGGCAATGTATTCGCCCAGATCGATGACCCCATCGCCAAAGGCGATGCTTCCGTAGGTAGTGCCGCATTGTTCGCCCAGGTCTCGCTTGTAGGCGGGCAACGAATGCCCTGGGGCTGGTCCTACTTTCATGAAATCGGTTCGTAACCGGTGGCGGTAATTCCAATAGGTGTTTAGGAGTTGGTCATAGTCAGTGGTCTGTGCATTGGTTGCTGCGGTACATCCTACGTATAGGATAAAAAAAATTAAAGAATGTTTCATATATAAAAAAATTTAAAGGTTTATTCGTCTGAGTAAGTTCTCAATTAAAAAAAGCATGGGTCTTCATGCCTCGGAAAATTTGATCCATTAATTGGGTGGTTTTAGTTTTCGTGTCATGATGTTATTTTTATTCGTTAGTGTTTTTCATTGGATAACCTCATAATTAACGAGTTCCCAGCCCTCAATATATTCATTGGTCCAATGAGCGTATTTTTCTCTTTTTATAAGCCCTACATGCTTGGCCCAAAAATATTTAGTCGGTTTACTGTCCCATATCCAATCGTTACTCACCTCAAATTCTGCGACATCGAAGTACCACTGCCCCTTTACCTGTAGGCTGTCGTGGACTGTATTTAAGCCCGATGTTTGTCCACTTACTCCACCGTTACGGTCGAAACGTGGAGGCATGTGCATCATTGCAGAGTACCCTATAGCTGTTTTGGAACACGGAATTGCCCAGTGTACTGACGATCTTTCAAACTGCTCTTGTGGTGTTAAGTCTACAAATGGGTGTACACTTGCAAATGTGTATTCACCGCTGTTTCCCCTCCATTGAAACTGGATGTGTTCGCGGTAGTAGTCTCTGGTTCTGCCTTCGAAGTGCAGCATTTGGGAGTTGTACCACTGCATCACGATACTATCGCGTTCGCCTGTTTGGTCGTTTTCGTATACCCAATAACTCCCCGGCTCAAACTTGATGTAGGCTTCTCCCTCTGCCCCCAGTCGGAACTCCCCCAAATACTGCGGTTCGTCATCGGGATTGCACGAAGTCATGATGCCTGAAAATAAGCCGACTGCCATCGTCCAAATGAGAAGCGTTTGTCTGGTTTTCATTGTTTTCATGGGGCTAAATTTACGGGTTTATTTTTAAAATTCAAAAAAAAATCAGGGCGTCACTTGATATCGAATCAAGTGCCAGCCTTCGGTGTATTCATTGGTCCAGTGTTCATATTTTTCGCGTTTAATAAGTCCAATATTTTTTGCCCAGTAATACCTTCCTATTCTTCCGTTCATCAACGGGTCTGGTTTTGCCTCAAATTCTGCCACATCGTAGTACCAACGCCCCTTTACCTGGAGGCTGTCGTGGACTGTGACCGTAGTGGTCTGTCCACTAACCGAACCTGCATATTCAGGAGAAAATGGATAAAAGAAAATGCATGATCCAACTGAGCCAGAATGATAAAAACGATAGGTAAATATATCTGTACTTGGATTTAGTCCCTCTCTTCGTGTCGCATCTGGGAAGGGTGTTTTAGGTTCAAAATAGTAATCGATTCTGTCATTTTTTAACCAATTGATATCTATTATTTCCTTTTCAAAACTATTCGATATTCCACTAAAGTTTTTCAATTCAGAATAATAAGAATACATCGTAAAACTATCGCGTTCGCCTGTTTGGTCGTTTTCGTATACCCAATAACTCCCCGGCTCAAACTTGATGTAAGCTTCTCCCTCTGCCCCCAGTCGGAACTCCCCCAAATACTGCGGTTCGTCATCGGGATTGCACGAAGTCATGATGCCTGAAAATAAGCCGACTGCCATCGTCCAAATGAGAAGCGTTTGTCTGGTTTTCATTGTTTTCATGGGGCTAAATTTACGGGTTAATTTTTAAAATTTAAAAAAATATCAGGGCGTCACTTGATATCGAATCAAGTGCCAGCCTTCGGTGTATTCATTGGTCCAATGAGCGTATTTTTCTCTTTTTATAAGCCCTACATGCTTGGCCCAAAAATATTTAGTCGGTTTACTGTCCCATATCCAATCGTTACTCACCTCAAATTCTGCGACATCGAAGTACCACTGCCCCTTTACCTGGAGGCTGTCGTACCTTTTTAATTCTACTCTTTGACCACTTACAGAACCTCCAACATTATAATCTAGTGGGAAATAAATCATGGTACTTGTTCCTGTGACTTTATGTGTAGCTAAATTCCACCGCCGTATAGACTTATTAAACTGCTCTTGAGGAGTCAAGTCCACAAATAGATGTGATGTAATAAAATCATATGTACCGCTGTTGCCCCTCCATTGAAACTGGATGTGTTCGCGGTAGTAGTCTCTGGTTCTGCCTTCGAAGTGCAGCATTTGGGAGTTGTACCACTGCATCACGATACTATCGCGTTCGCCTGTTTGGTCGTTTTCGTATACCCAATAACTCCCCGGCTCAAACTTGATGTAAGCTTCTCCCTCTGCCCCCAGTCGGAACTCCCCCAAATACTGCGGTTCGTCATCGGGATTGCACGAAGTCATGATGCCTGAAAATAAGCCGACTGCCATCGTCCAAATGAGAAGCGTTTGTCTGGTTTTCATTGTTTTCATGGGGCTAAATTTACGGGTTAATTTTTTAAAATTTAAAAAAATATCAGGGCGTCACTTGATATCGAATCAAAATAGCATTTTGAAAAAAGAATCCGATTTGCTATAAAAATTCATGTGAGAATATATTTTGTTTTAAATGAAACAAATTATATTTGCAACCCTTTAAAAGGGAGCTTAGCTCAGTTGGTTTAGAGCATCTGCCTTACAAGCAGAGGGTCGCTGGTTCGAATCCAGCAGTTCCCACACTGATTATCAGACGAATAGAGTCTCGCTTCACGGCGGGACTTTTTTGTTTATTCCTATTCTATTTTCTAAAAACGTATTCCAAAATCCATAGGACACTGAATGTCGTTTCGGTAGCGTGATCCTTTCCTACCGCCTGCTTGTCTTCTTCCGTCTATATCAAAACTATAACTCATCGATAGTTCATGAGAACCGTACGTTCCGCCTAGTAATTTTGAGGTTGTAAAATCATAATTGTACCCAATACTCGTTTGATTGTTATTGACTACATCGCTGGTATATCCCACTCCAAATATGAAACTATCAAATTCTTCGGGATTGAACTTAAAGGTTCTGTTTCTAATCCCGATATTAAAATATACCGGTTTCAATACCACACGAGCAGACAGATTGAAGGTACTCATGGCTGCTTGATTTTCGAAATTAAAGTTAGGAGCAATCCCTCTTTTAAGGGTTTTGTCCAAGAACCAAATATTGCCATGTACCACGTACTTGAGCGGAACTGCCCGAATATCACTTCCTATGAAATTGGCCGTAGGAAAAACCGTGATGTGTTTCATAGCCAACCCTAACGATCCAAAAATTTGAGCTTCATTTTTGCCCCGAGGTAAAGCCCCTTTGGCCGCTATGCCTAAACTGAGATCGCCATAGTTGCGTTGAAATTCATCTGGAAAAGCAAAATTGGTAGGATATATTTTGCCGTAATATTTATCAAACTGATCATCAAATTCTACACTGGACCAATCAATGGTTTTTTGACCAAAACCGGCATTCACGCCCCCACTTATTTTTAAATACCTTGAAATTTTAATGGGGAATGCAATGGTGGCTTCTACCTTATCGGTTCGAAGACGAGACTCTCCTTCCACATTTGACATTACCATGAAACCCAATCCAACGGCATTTCTAAGTTGGTGGGTGGATGTAAAATTAAATGCACGAAGTGCAGCCGGTATCCCTGGCCATTGTTCTCTATAGTTTAACCTATACTCATGGCCACGTATAATCCCTGGCGTTGCAGGGTTGTAATACAATGGGTTATCCAGTGTCGATGAGAATAGCGGGTCTTGAGCAAACGAATGATACCCCATCAAACTGGTAAAAATTAATATCCATATTCCTTTAATACTCATTATCTAATTAGCGTTACCGTTCCAAAACGTTTAACTGATCCATCTGGAAAAACTTTTCCAGGCCATATTCTACCATTGAGAAATTTGGCTGATATTTTCCACACATAGGTGTCTTGCGGCATGTCATTTCCCGCTACATCTTTTCCATCCCAACCTTCTAATGGTTCTGTTTTACTCAACTGGTCTGACTCCCATATTAAATTACCCCATGTATCGTAAATATAAATATGATAGGTCTCTAATCCTATCCCGGTAGGCTTAAATGTATTTGCACCAGGGCCGCCAAATTCAGGAGAGAAAGCATTGGAAACAAATAGGTTGTACATTTCTAGGACATCTATCATCTTGGTTAAAGAATCTTTGCACCCAAAGCTGTTTGATGCCACAAGCGTTGTGTTATAAATTCCACTTCCTGGGTATCGATGGACTGGATTTTCTTCTGTACTCGATGCCCCGTCACCAAAATCCCAACTATATCTATCCGCACCTGAGCTGATATTCGTAAATGTGGTTGTTACATTTTCAATTTCAAAATCAAAGTCTGCCATTGGATTGGGATATACATTAATGACCGATGACAGGTCAAAGGTGTCACTACAATTCGCATTTCCATACACTATAAGTGATGGTGCATAAGCTCCAATCACCTCATAGGTGTATATATCGTCCTTGCGTGAACTTGTGTCACCGTTACCAAAATCCCATTTATTGTATAGATAGTTTGAGGATACATTCGTAAAATTAACTTCTAAGGGTACACAGCCACTTAAGGGTGTAATTAATGCATCGGCAGTTGGTGGATCATACACCTTTATAATTGAAGTTGCCGTATCCTTACATCCAAATTGGTTTGATGCTATTAAGGTATCCTTATAAATGCCCGTCTGGGTAAGCGTGAGCGATGGACTTGTTTGGGTAGATCTACTTCCGTCTCCAAAAATCCAATTGTACCCCAGTGCTCCAATGGATGTATTGGTGTAATCAACATCTACAGGATATTCACATAAACTGTCAACAGAGGCCACATACCCGGCTAGGGGTCTAGGATGAACGATTAGATTTATGGATATACTATCCTTGCACCCATTTGCATACTCTGAAACTAATTTAACCCACTGAACGCCCACATCGCCAAATATCTCTTTGGGATCATTTTTAACCGAGCTATTCCCATTACTAAAAGTCCACGAATTGAAACTACTGTCTGCTTTGAAATTCACCGTAAGCGGTTGACATCCATCTGTTGGAGATGCCGTAATGGAGGACTCCGGTTTGTCTAGTATATGTACATCCTTAGATATAGTAGCCGGGCAATTGTGTAAGGTAGAATAGCCCGTATACTGAACATTAAAAATACCACTGTCTGTATATTGATGTGTTGGATTGGTTAAAACACTAGTTTTGCCATCACCAAAGTCCCAATATACTCCTGATATATCCGTTGATGTACTTCTAAAACGTATGGAATCAAACTGACATACCGAATCTCTGATAAAATCAAAACTTAGTATGGGTTCAGGATAGATTAAAATCTCTTGCTCAAATGTATCATATGAGCAGCTATCCGTTACAAATAATTTGACGGTAAAAGTCCCCGATTGGTTGAATGTGTGGGAAGGATTATTTACATTACTTACATTACCATCTCCAAAATCCCAGGCATAATCGATATATCCTTTAGACGAATTCGTAAAGTTAACCGTAAGCGGCATACACCCTCTCAAGGTATCCGTATTGAAAAATGCTTCCACTGTTTTGTATACCGTTATGGTCTTATCAGTGGTGTCTGCTCCACACTCATTTTTGGCAATGTATGTTATTGTGTAGTCTGACGGTAGCCTATCCGTTGTATAGATGTGGGACAAGGGTTCGTCAAACGTGAATTTAGTTGTCTTATACAAAGGTGATCCATCTCCAAAATTCCATATTAAGGTATCGGGATCTCCGTAGGTTAGGTTATTGGAGAATCGTAAATTCAATGGGCTACATCCTATATCCCGATCTGTCTCAAATAGAGCAACTGGTGTAGGATGAACCAATATAGAATCTACAAATGTGTCTATCTTACATTGATTCGATGCTACCAATCGAACATAATACGTGGTATCATGTCTACCTTGTAGATAAGTAATGGTATCTGGGATGAGCCCCATACTGGAATCTCCTTGACCATAATACCATGTGTAATCAGCATATGCTGCAAGTGAGGTATTTGTAAATGTAACTTCCAATGGAGCACAACCCTCATCTATACTTGGAATAAATGATGCCTGGGGAGCTCCAATAACTTGAATGAGGCTGCTTAAGGAATCAAAACAGCCAAAATCACTCGTTGCTATTTGACGTATGGTATAATATCCTGTCGTATCAAAGAAGGCATTAGGTGATCTTCTTTGATCGGTTTTCCCATTACCAAAACTCCAGTCGTATTGAACAGCTCCTGTGGTAGAGTTCGTGAAGGAAATTGAATCTTTCTCACACACTATCGTATCATTAGCAAAGTTTACGATTGGAATAGGATAGGACGTCACTGATTTTGTTATTGAATCTATACAGCCATGACCATTGATGACAACCAATTGCACCTTATATAATCCGTCTTGGTTATACCTATGGTTTGGGTTTTGTACCGTATCTGTTGATGCGTCCCCAAAATCCCAACCCCAATTGGATATAGGTGCACCCCCAGCTAACGATGAATCCGTAAATACGGTATTTTTATACTCACATGCTTCAAGCGCACCAAAGTTGGCTAACGGTTCACCGAATGCTGTAAATTGCTTTTGTATGGTATCATAACACCCTGAAGAAGCTCTTACTATCAAACGAACCGTGTAAATCGAATCTTGCGTATTACTACTATTACCAAACACATGACTTGGATTAGTCTGTACACTCGTATCCCCATCCCCAAAATCCCATCGTAAACTCAATCCACTTGGTGTACTAGCATCTCGAAAACTAATCTGCGTATCCCCACATCCCGTCGTGTCAGACATCCTAAAGTCCGCCACAGGATCCTTGATCGTGACAAATCTTCGTACCAATGTATCATTGCTACATCCATAATTATTACTCGTAATCAAACGGACATACACCGTATCCCCATCACTACTCATCGTATAACTATTAAAGCCTGTACCACTAAAACTACTCAATACCGTCGAGGAATCCGACCCCCATATCGTCCAACTATACCCATCGTTAGCATTGACATACTGCCTCAAATTTATCAATGCCGAATCCAATACCAATGGAGCACATCCCGATGTCAATATCGGTGCAAAATCTGCCTTCGTATCCGGATGGATAACCACCGTGTCTACAAACGTATCCCTACACCCATGCATGCTCTCTGATATCAACTCTACAGCATATAAACTGTCTACCAATCCTGTGTTGGTATACCGCTTCTTAGGATCTCGCTGTACTGACCCAAAGTCCCATACAAATCCCATCGTTCCTATACCCTCTGAATTATACGGATCCGATAGGTTCGTAAAATACGCCGTGTCTGGACTACAACTGTCCGGTAAACTAAAACTATACTTCGCCAGTGGCTTCGGATAGACTACCGTATACTGCGTATCCTTATCTTCACATCCCTGATTGGAAGTACTCGTTAATAGCAATCGATAACTTATCGCACTACTACTCCTATTAATCGGAAATACTATGCTCGGCTCATACAACGTGTCATTTAAACTCACTCCCGTACTTGGGCTTACTACCCACTTATATCCATGACCATACTTCGATAACGAGTCCGTATGGTTATCTGCCAATAAACTAACCGCACCACAACTGCCCGTATCTATACTGAAACTCGCGTTGGGTCGTGAATACACCTCTACACTATCGGTTATGGAATCCTTACATCCATCTACCGATGTGACTAATAACTGAATGCTATAGGTCGTGTCTACCTCACTATCATTGTCCGGAAATACTAAACTTGGTGTGCTACTACTGGTTGTATTGATCTGTACAGAACCATGACTCGAACTCCACTGTGAACTAAAACTACTCCCCTTATATATACTCGTATTGCTCGTACTTAACGTTGCTGGTGCACACGTGCTACTGCTACTTAATCCATAACCCGCTAAAGGAAGTGGATACAACTTTATATCCTTACTTATCGTATCGGAACACCCTGAGCCTGCCGTTACTATCAAACGAACCGTGTAAATCGAATCTTGCGTATTACTACTATTACCAAACACATGACTTGGATTAGTCTGTACACTCGTATCCCCATCCCCAAAATCCCATCGTAAACTCAATCCACTTGGTGTACTAGCATCTCGAAAACTAATCTGCGTATCCCCACATCCCGTCGTGTCAGACATCCTAAAGTCCGCCACAGGATCCTTGATCGTGACAAATCTTCGTACCAATGTATCATTGCTACATCCATAATTATTACTCGTAATCAAACGGACATACACCGTATCCCCATCACTACTCATCGTATAACTATTAAAGCCTGTACCACTAAAACTACTCAATACCGTCGAGGAATCCGACCCCCATATCGTCCAACTATACCCATCGTTAGCATTGACATACTGCCTCAAATTTATCAATGCCGAATCCAATACCAATGGAGCACATCCCGATGTCAATATCGGTGCAAAATCTGCCTTCGTATCCGGATGGATAACCACCGTGTCTACAAACGTATCCCTACACCCATGCATGCTCTCTGATATCAACTCTACAGCATATAAACTGTCTACCAATCCTGTGTTGGTATACCGCTTCTTAGGATCTCGCTGTACTGACCCAAAGTCCCATACAAATCCCATCGTTCCTATACCCTCTGAATTATACGGATCCGATAGGTTCGTAAAATACGCCGTGTCTGGACTACAACTGTCCGGTAAACTAAAACTATACTTCGCCAGTGGCTTCGGATAGACTACCGTATACTGCGTATCCTTATCTTCACATCCCTGATTGGAAGTACTCGTTAATAGCAATCGATAACTTATCGCACTACTACTCCTATTAATCGGAAATACTATGCTCGGCTCATACAACGTGTCATTTAAACTCACTCCCGTACTTGGGCTTACTACCCACTTATATCCATGACCATACTTCGATAACGAGTCCGTATGGTTATCTGCCAATAAACTAACCGCACCACAACTGCCCGTATCTATACTGAAACTCGCGTTGGGTCGTGAATACACCTCTACACTATCGGTTATGGAATCCTTACATCCATCTACCGATGTGACTAATAACTGAATGCTATAGGTCGTGTCTACCTCACTATCATTGTCCGGAAATACTAAACTTGGTGTGCTACTACTGGTTGTATTGATCTGTACAGAACCATGACTCGAACTCCACTGTGAACTAAAACTACTCCCCTTATATATACTCGTATTGCTCGTACTTAACGTTGCTGGTGCACACGTGCTACTGCTACTTAATCCATAACCCGCTAAAGGAAGTGGATACAACTTTATATCCTTACTTATCGTATCGGAACACCCTGAGCCTGCCGTTACTATCAAACGAACCGTGTAAATCGAATCTTGCGTATTACTACTATTACCAAACACATGACTTGGATTAGTCTGTACACTCGTATCCCCATCCCCAAAATCCCATCGTAAACTCAATCCACTTGGTGTACTAGCATCTCGAAAACTAATCTGCGTATCCCCACATCCCGTCGTGTCAGACATCCTAAAGTCCGCCACAGGATCCTTGATCGTGACAAATCTTCGTACCAATGTATCATTGCTACATCCATAATTATTACTCGTAATCAAACGGACATACACCGTATCCCCATCACTACTCATCGTATAACTATTAAAGCCTGTACCACTAAAACTACTCAATACCGTCGAGGAATCCGACCCCCATATCGTCCAACTATACCCATCGTTAGCATTGACATACTGCCTCAAATTTATCAATGCCGAATCCAATACCAATGGAGCACATCCCGATGTCAATATCGGTGCAAAATCTGCCTTCGTATCCGGATGGATAACCACCGTGTCTACAAACGTATCCCTACACCCATGCATGCTCTCTGATATCAACTCTACAGCATATAAACTGTCTACCAATCCTGTGTTGGTATACCGCTTCTTAGGATCTCGCTGTACTGACCCAAAGTCCCATACAAATCCCATCGTTCCTATACCCTCTGAATTATACGGATCCGATAGGTTCGTAAAATACGCCGTGTCTGGACTACAACTGTCCGGTAAACTAAAACTATACTTCGCCAGTGGCTTCGGATAGACTACCGTATACTGCGTATCCTTATCTTCACATCCCTGATTGGAAGTACTCGTTAATAGCAATCGATAACTTATCGCACTACTACTCCTATTAATCGGAAATACTATGCTCGGCTCATACAACGTGTCATTTAAACTCACTCCCGTACTTGGGCTTACTACCCACTTATATCCATGACCATACTTCGATAACGAGTCCGTATGGTTATCTGCCAATAAACTAACCGCACCACAACTGCCCGTATCTATACTGAAACTCGCGTTGGGTCGTGAATACACCTCTACACTATCGGTTATGGAATCCTTACATCCATCTACCGATGTGACTAATAACTGAATGCTATAGGTCGTGTCTACCTCACTATCATTGTCCGGAAATACTAAACTTGGTGTGCTACTACTGGTTGTATTGATCTGTACAGAACCATGACTCGAACTCCACTGTGAACTAAAACTACTCCCCTTATATATACTCGTATTGCTCGTACTTAACGTTGCTGGTGCACACGTGCTACTGCTACTTAATCCATAACCCGCTAAAGGAAGTGGATACAACTTTATATCCTTACTTATCGTATCGGAACACCCTGAGCCTGCCGTTACTATCAAACGAACCGTGTAAATCGAATCTTGCGTATTACTACTATTACCAAACACATGACTTGGATTAGTCTGTACACTCGTATCCCCATCCCCAAAATCCCATCGTAAACTCAATCCACTTGGTGTACTAGCATCTCGAAAACTAATCTGCGTATCCCCACATCCCGTCGTGTCAGACATCCTAAAGTCCGCCACAGGATCCTTGATCGTGACAAATCTTCGTACCAATGTATCATTGCTACATCCATAATTATTACTCGTAATCAAACGGACATACACCGTATCCCCATCACTACTCATCGTATAACTATTAAAGCCTGTACCACTAAAACTACTCAATACCGTCGAGGAATCCGACCCCCATATCGTCCAACTATACCCATCGTTAGCATTGACATACTGCCTCAAATTTATCAATGCCGAATCCAATACCAATGGAGCACATCCCGATGTCAATATCGGTGCAAAATCTGCCTTCGTATCCGGATGGATAACCACCGTGTCTACAAACGTATCCCTACACCCATGCATGCTCTCTGATATCAACTCTACAGCATATAAACTGTCTACCAATCCTGTGTTGGTATACCGCTTCTTAGGATCTCGCTGTACTGACCCAAAGTCCCATACAAATCCCATCGTTCCTATACCCTCTGAATTATACGGATCCGATAGGTTCGTAAAATACGCCGTGTCTGGACTACAACTGTCCGGTAAACTAAAACTATACTTCGCCAGTGGCTTCGGATAGACTACCGTATACTGCGTATCCTTATCTTCACATCCCTGATTGGAAGTACTCGTTAATAGCAATCGATAACTTATCGCACTACTACTCCTATTAATCGGAAATACTATGCTCGGCTCATACAACGTGTCATTTAAACTCACTCCCGTACTTGGGCTTACTACCCACTTATATCCATGACCATACTTCGATAACGAGTCCGTATGGTTATCTGCCAATAAACTAACCGCACCACAACTGCCCGTATCTATACTGAAACTCGCGTTGGGTCGTGAATACACCTCTACACTATCGGTTATGGAATCCTTACATCCATCTACCGATGTGACTAATAACTGAATGCTATAGGTCGTGTCTACCTCACTATCATTGTCCGGAAATACTAAACTTGGTGTGCTACTACTGGTTGTATTGATCTGTACAGAACCATGACTCGAACTCCACTGTGAACTAAAACTACTCCCCTTATATATACTCGTATTGCTCGTACTTAACGTTGCTGGTGCACACGTGCTACTGCTACTTAATCCATAACCCGCTAAAGGAAGTGGATACAACTTTATATCCTTACTTATCGTATCGGAGCACCCTGAGCCTGCCGTTACTATCAAACGAACCGTGTAAATCGAATCTTGCGTATTACTACTATTACCAAACACATGACTTGGATTAGTCTGTACACTCGTATCCCCATCCCCAAAATCCCATCGTAAACTCAATCCACTTGGTGTACTAGCATCTCGAAAACTAATCTGCGTATCCCCACATCCCGTCGTGTCAGACATCCTAAAGTCCGCCACAGGATCCTTGATCGTGACAAATCTTCGTACCAATGTATCATTGCTACATCCATAATTATTACTCGTAATCAAACGGACATACACCGTATCCCCATCACTACTCATCGTATAACTATTAAAGCCTGTACCACTAAAACTACTCAATACCGTCGAGGAATCCGACCCCCATATCGTCCAACTATACCCATCGTTAGCATTGACATACTGCCTCAAATTTATCAATGCCGAATCCAATACCAATGGAGCACATCCCGATGTCAATATCGGTGCAAAATCTGCCTTCGTATCCGGATGGATAACCACCGTGTCTACAAACGTATCCCTACACCCATGCATGCTCTCTGATATCAACTCTACAGCATATAAACTGTCTACCAATCCTGTGTTGGTATACCGCTTCTTAGGATCTCGCTGTACTGACCCAAAGTCCCATACAAATCCCATCGTTCCTATACCCTCTGAATTATACGGATCCGATAGGTTCGTAAAATACGCCGTGTCTGGACTACAACTGTCCGGTAAACTAAAACTATACTTCGCCAGTGGCTTCGGATAGACTACCGTATACTGCGTATCCTTATCTTCACATCCCTGATTGGAAGTACTCGTTAATAGCAATCGATAACTTATCGCACTACTACTCCTATTAATCGGAAATACTATGCTCGGCTCATACAACGTGTCATTTAAACTCACTCCCGTACTTGGGCTTACTACCCACTTATATCCATGACCATACTTCGATAACGAGTCCGTATGGTTATCTGCCAATAAACTAACCGCACCACAACTGCCCGTATCTA
>CALSMN010000004.1:361761-436388 GCA_943787465.1 uncultured Bacteroidia bacterium
ACTGAATGAAGTTGAAGGAAAGGCATACACTGAAACCACAGAAGTGTCAATACCCACACAACCAAAACTGTCCGTAGCAGATACAATATATGTAGTATTTTGAGTGGGATAAGCCAGAGTAGATGAGCTCGTTGAATTAGAAAGACTCGAACTTGGTGACCAAATGTAAGAAACCAAATTAGAGGGAGTAACAGATAAGATTACCGTATCATTCAAACATAATGTAGCATCGGTAGTAACTACATTCGGCAATTGATTTACAACAATCGTCACACTGTCCATGGCTTTACATCCAGTAACATCAATTGTTTCTTGTAAATAATAGGTTGTTGAAAATAAGGGATAAACTACAGGATTAGCAATAGAATCTAAAGCAGAAATAGGAGTACTAGTCCATACATACGAGTTTCCAATGATACTAGATCCTCCAATCTGAATACTATCATAAGCACAAATGGTATCTGTATTACCCACAAAAGCACGAGGTAGAGTATCTACCGTAATCGTTACTGTATCGTAATTATAGCATTGATAAGCTGCATTTACACTTAAAAAATACGTCGTGTTTGCTTTAGGTGATACATAGGGTTGAGCTTTGGAAGAATTATACCCAGTAGGATTACTTGTCCATTGATAATTATACCCAGCAACATAGCTACCTAATTGAATGGAATCATTCAAACAAATAGAGGTATCTGTACCTGCATTGGCAGGAGGTAAAGCATTCACCGTAACGCTTACCGTGTCATAATTGATGCATCCTGTAATAGTATTAGAATCTAAAAGAATGTATTGTGTTGTTACTTGAGGAGAAATCCGAACGTTGGTTTGATTCGAGAAGAAAGTAGATCCAATATACCATGAATACGTATGGTTTGACTCAATTTTAGGGTTTAGGTCTATTGAATCATAAAGACAAATAAGGGTATCATTTCCTGCATTGGGATTAGGTAATGGGTGAACAATTATAGTAGTAGAATCCATTGAAGAACATGTCAATGAATCTGTAAATATGTAGTATATTTTATGTGTACCTACACCTGCGATGGATGGATAAAAAACATTGGATACGATATAATTCGAATTTGAAGAGTATATACCTCCAACTGGAGTTGCATTATTTAAAATAAAAGAATCTGCATCCACACAAACTGGAGATAAACTGGTAAAGCTAATCACAGGATTAGCCAGTACCGTAATGGTATCATAATACGTGGTATCAGAGCACCGATTGGTTACCTTTAAAGATATTACAAATCGTCCAATAGAATCCGAACTGAAACTACCAGGATTGGCTGTAGTAGGTGATTGGATGGAGCCGCCCGAATAGGTCCATAAATACGTTGCAGTTGGATCATAGCAATTTTTAATCGAAATCGTATCTATTGATAATGGACTATTCGCACAAATCGAATCTGCCGTAACATTAAAATAAATCTCTGGCCTAGTGGCTACGGTATCTAGTTTAGACAGGGAATCTAGTCCGCAATAGCTACTGTCGTATAATGTTATTTTGTAAATACCCGCACTTAAAAAATGAATTGAGGGGCTTTTTGATGTTGAAGTGGTGCTATCCACAAATTTCCAATAGGGCGAAGAAGGAGAACAATTGTTATCAATCCCCTGAATACTCCATCTATAAAATGCCGTATCACAGGAATTTACTGAGGGAGAGGTATTGATGATTTGCATTGTGTCTGGATTACACAAAAAGGTATTTGATAATCGATAAGAAGAATTAGGTTTAGGAACGACACATATCGTTTTGGAAAAAGAATCTACGCCACAATAATTAGCTAAAAAATATTTTATGGTAAATGTTCCTGCTGAATCAAATCTTAGTTTAATATCTTTAGTACCATAGTACCTGGATCTCGAAATATTACGTCCTAATGCACCTGAAGTGACATTAACACCCGTCATGGGGGTAATTGTCCAAAATTTCTTTAATGATTCTGAACATCCCAAATTAGGACTACCCGAATTTATGGATATTCCAGTAGAATCCGACCCAGATAAAGACATTGTATCTCCTTGACAAATCTTAGGATCTGGCGAGTTGGTAAACCGTGCATTTGCTCCTTTGTTGATATGAATAGGATAGGCACTGGAATACGCTGAAGCACATTGATTCGATGCAATGACCTCAACATAAAAGCCATTTGCAATAGTATTTGCGGTATATCCACAAGAATTCTCTACAAAAGTGAATGTAAACGTACTATCTGGCATACCCACACTCGGATGAAAGTATACCGAATCAACAAAACCTGGGTAATTTGATCTGATAGTATACTTAGTCCCTGGGAAATTAGCTGCACCAGAAGTATCCCGATAATTAATTCTGAACGATAAAGTATAGGGCGAGCAGCCCGTTGTATTCCCAGGATTTGTGATTCCAATCACAGGATTACTCCCATGAAAAACGGTATCAATAATTGAATCAACACACCCATTGCTTCCCGTTACACTGTAGTTTAAATAAAAATAGCCCTGTGATGTGTAGGTATGTGACGTTGTTCCTTGATAACCATAATTAGATGGGGTTAAAGTAGATGATGATCCATCTCCCCAATTAATTGTATATGTACTATTAGTACTTGTTGTGGTAGAAAAATTTTCCAGTGTTAGTGTATAATTACCATACCCTACACAATTGGTATAATCAGTCGTACCGTTAATTCCCGCTCCATAATCATAATGGGTGATCGATGGTAAATCTTTGACCACGATTGTATCTATAAATACTGATACGCAACTGGAATCTGTTACTGTAAGTGTAACTATACGCGAGGTATTTCCAGAGCCTAGTGTAGAAGTTGTAAACGTATGTGAAGGATTTTTATTGGTAGAATTGGCACCCGTTGTACCAAAATTCCATGAAAAAATTGCACCTGAACTAGCAAACCGCGTAGAATCAGAAAACGAAACAGTAGTTCCGGAACAAATGGTGTCATTTGATAATCCAAATTTAGCGTTTAAATTCAGTATGCTTATGGTAACAGAGTCCCTAATAATTCCAGACGAATAGGTGACATCTAAATAATATTTTGTAGTTTGAGTTGGGCTAACCGTTGGCGTTGAATCTGTTGAAAAAGCTGTAGATGATGCGGCAGAAGTCCAGCTATAACTGGATGGTGTTCCAGATGCCACTATTGGTTTACCGCCCAATTTAATGCTATCTCCAATACAAATAGCCGTATCCTTACCTGCGTCTATGGTTTGAGCAGAGATTTTTGTATGCAATAAAAGAAACAAAACACACCATATAAAAAATTGGCGGTTTCTTTTTAAACCAATATACAAACGCATTCCTAATAAATTAGTTAAGATTGTTAGATACAAATTTATGCATTTATATTCAGACGCTCCTTTGCGGTTTTTATTTCACTTAGGACACATCAAATTATAATGTTAATTCGTTAAATAAATTTACCTTAATTATTAATTAATTTGTCGATTATATCAGCGTGAATAAAGTAGTAAAAATAATTGCCTTAATAGTCTTGAGCATTAGCTTGTGTGTGGCTGGGTTATTTTTTTACTTTCAGAAAAATATTCAACCAATTATACTATCAGAAATCAATAAATCGCTTCAAGTAAAAGTGAGTGTGGATAAGATTTCGGTATCGGGATTTAGAGACTTCCCCAAACTTGGGATTAAGTTTACCCAAATTAACATTGATGAGAGTACCCCTTATTTTAATTCCAAGCTATTACAAGCTAAAGAAATAAATTTATTTCTAAATATCTATCAATTGTACCAAGGAGAATATGTCATTGACGAAATAATTGTTCGAGAAGGCACCATCCGAATAGCTGACCTTGCAACAAACACTAATTATGATATTTTCAAACCTACCAACGAAAAAGATAAAACTGAAGTCAATTTTGAAATTGAAAAATTGAAATTAGAGCACTGTAATTTAGTGTATGCAAATTCACCAAATAACTCAAAAATTTCAGGATACTCCCCTTCGTCAGAAATCAAGATAAAGTATTCTAATCAATTGACTTATTTGGATATCAACTCAAAATTAGAGAAAGGGGTTATTTCTGTTGATGATGATATGTATGTTGATAAAAGAGATTTTGTTTTAAAAACAACGATAACTATTGATGATGAAAAAAAGAAAATAGAAGTGTCCCCAAGTGAGGTCATTATTGATGGCATCAAACTTTCAAGTCAAGGAAAAATACAGTACGCAGACCATACTCGCATTGATATTTCATTTAAAAATGCGGAAACTGGAGCACAACAATTGATCCAATTATTACCGCCGTCTATGATTGCATCCCTTGGAGCCTATGACTTAACTGGAAACATGACAATACAAGGGTACATTCGGGGGAGTACTCATATCGATAGCTCATTATCTCTAGGCCTTCACTATGGTTTAGATAAAGCAAACCTGACACTCAAAGAAAATAAAATTGGAATTCGGAATTTGACGGCAAGTGGTGATGTATTAATTCCCAATTTGAACCGATTGGATAGAGCAACTGTAAATTGTGATTTACAAAGTGCAACCAGTGGTAAAAATCATATTTCAGGAAAAATAACTGTGATTGATTTCTTAAAACCAAAAATTCAATGGAAAGGAAAAGCTAAATTAGACCCTGTATTTTTAAGCAAATTTACAGACCAATCCAATTTTTCAGTAACTCAGGGAAGTATTGGACTAAATGGCACATTATCATTTACATACTTTACAGATCAGTCTACTATACTCCCTAATTCCTTAAATTATTTAGGGAATATAGCTATTGAAAATATACAAGGAAAAATAATAGATCCGCCACTTACTATTCATAAAATAGACGTTCTAATATCATCAGAAAATAACAATCTCATTATCCAAAATGGTATCGTAGATATCAATAATACCCATGCCCTTTTGAATGGTTCTATATCTAATATTCCTTCGTTATTTGATGGTAATGGTCAATCTAAAATGAGTGGGGATCTGATTATTAATCAACTCAATCTTAATGATTTTTTCGGTACAGAGTCTGCTGAAAGTAATCATTCTAACCCGAAGCCCATATTGCCCTTTCCATTGGAACTGAAAACAAGTATATCTCAATTTAAAATTAATGATTTTGAAGCTGAAAGCATCGATGGATTGTTGGTTTCTGATCAGAATTCAGTGCGAATATCTGACTTGAAAATAAAAGCATTAGGAGGAGATGCAACGGGTAAAGTGTCTTTCCAAACTTGGGGAAAAAATTATTTATTAGACATTAACAGTAACTTGAAAAACATTAGTATTTTTCAATTATTCAAACAATTTAATAATTTTTATCAACACGAAATTACCTATCAAAATATTAGTGGTGACCTCAACGGAACCATTCATACAAAAATTATATTAGATTCTAAATTTGAACCTATACTTCCTAAACTGTATGTTAAATCAAATATAGAAATCAATAACGGGGCTCTTATTGGATATGAGCCATTAAAAGAACTTTCAACATTTGTAAAAATTGATGATTTAGAAAATGTTACGTTTAAAACATTGAAAAATTCGATAGAAATTTTTGATCAAACTATTTTCATTCCTAAAATGAAAATTGAAAATAATGCACTTAATTTAGTACTTGAAGGTTCTCATACCTTTGAGAATTATATGAACTACTCCATGGAGCTAAGTGTGGCTGAGCTATTAGCTACCAAAGCCAATTGGATTGCTAAAAAAGCAGAAAAAAGAATAGAACGAAATAAAAATGGAGGTCTTACAGCCTATGTTTTAATGGAGGGTACCCCTGAAGATTTAAAAATAAAATACGATCGTACTTCTGTTAAAAATAATATCAAGGATGAGATGAAAAATGAAAAAAGAAAATTTATACAAACACTCAAAGGAGAAAACATTGAAAATGAGAATTCAATTGATTTAAAAAACTATGATGATGTCTGGGATGAGTGATTATACATCCACAAACATTGAACTTGCAATATGATCAGCAAATAAAAATCCCACTTCAGTTAATCGGATGTTTTCTTTTTTCTTTACCATCCACTGAATAGACACCCAGTAGTTAATTTCTTTCTCAAATAAAGTATAAATATCATATCCGTATTTTAATTTAAAAGATTGCTGATTAACCCCCCACTTTGTTCTTAAACCAGTAAGTAGTTTTTCATTGATTTGATCTGAAATGGTCAAAACTTCAAAATCGCGATAATCTCCATTTTGTCTACTTAAATCGAGATAAGAATCATTACTGCTTACATTCCAGTATCTTTTTTCTTGGTCGTAACTATGGGCCGAAGGCCCTATCCCCAAATACTTTATACCCTCCCAATAGGATTTATTATGCCTAGCGTAATTTTCCTTCTTACAAAAAGAGGATACTTCATAATGATCCCATCCCAAAGATTGAGATAATTCCACCAAAATAGTATAGTGTTCTGAAGAACCATCATCTAAGGGCTTTAGATACTTTTTCTGTTTCACTAATTTAGAATAAGGCGTATTTTCTTCAAGTGTTAAACTATATGCCGATAAATGATTAATTGGAAGTTCAAAAGCTTTTTTGACCGTACTTTCCCAAACCGAATTGCTCAATTGAGGTAAACCATATATCAAATCAATGGTAATATCATTAAATCCAACTTGAGCTGCATCATGAATACATTGTATACTTTGATGGGCATTATGACTTCTGTTCATCCAGCTTAAATGATCATCATCAAAGCTTTGCACACCAACACTGAGCCTATTTATACCTGCAAATTTTAAACCTTGCAGAAAAGAAAAGTTCAAATCATCCGGATTACACTCAAATGTGATTTCAGCGTCTTGTGCTACTGTATAGTGTGAATGAATTGCCGCCATAATATCGTCCAATTCTTCCAACGATAGAACACTCGGAGTGCCTCCTCCAAAATAAATGGTACGAATTATTTCTTTAGGTTTAAAAAAATCAGTTCTTGAAATAACCTCTTGAATAAGAGCCCCTACAATTTCTTTCTTTTTCTTGAATGAAACTGAAAAATGAAAATCACAATAAAAACAGGCTTTTTTACAAAAAGGGATGTGTATATATATTCCAGCCATGAAAATTTTTAGTCCTGCAATATCGTTTATTTTTGTAAGCAAACGTGTATAAACTTATCGTCATTTTTAGCTTATTTTTTGCTCCATTTTTATGCAAAGCTCAGAAAGTAATGCTGAGTTTATATTATCAAAATACCGTTTCTCACATGGCTGTTTTGGATTCTGTAGAAGCTAAAAATAAAGTGCACGACTTCATTGAAAAACAGCGAGAAGATGGATATTTAGGTGTTCAAATTGACACCTTAATATTTCATAATGACTCGATTCGTTGTTTTGTTGATTTAAACAAAAAATATACCCATATTCAGATAAATAAGCATAATCTAACTGAAGAATATGCAGAAGATGAATCCGGACTTTGTATGAATTTAGCAGCCTTTTCAAAACTCCAAAGTCAAATCCTATATAATTATGAAAATAATGGATACCCCTTTGTTTCTATCTCCTTGACTCAACCCCAAATTCGAACAGATACACTGTTGTGCGATTTAATAGTAGAACCCTATATACAATTTAAATATGACACATTGAGAATAATTGGAAATGCTTCCGTATCTAAAAAATATATCAGTAATTATTTAGGCATAATCCCAGGTAAGATATATCGTGAGCAAGATGTCATGAACATTGATAATCGATTACAGAACCTACCTATTGTCCAGCTAAAATCTGCCAGCCAAGCCATCTTTAATAGGGGAATTGTACAACTTATACTTCATCTAGATGATGCAGTTATAGATCGATTTGATGGGATTGTAGGTATCGCTCCCAATAGCACAAATCAGGACAAAAATGATTTACTTGTTACTGGAGAAATAAACATAGGATTAAATAATTTATTTCAAAGTGGTCAGCAACTTGAGCTTCAATGGAAAAATTATCTAAAAAACTCTCAAAAATTAGACATATCTGTGGGGTTACCTTATCTATTAAATACCAAAATAGGTATTAATGGAGAGATGAAACTCAATAAATTTGATACCCTTTTTGTAAATATTGCCAGCAAGTTAGCGGTGAGGTATCAGAACAAAGGAAATGATTATCTCCAGTTTTATTATCAAAACATTAATAGCAATTTGCTAAACGTGGATACGAATGCCGTAAGGACGTTGAAACGAATACCTGACAATAATCCCTATCAAATAGACAACTATGGATTAGCTATTTTTCATCAAAAAATAGACCACATATCTAACCCAAGAAAAGGGTTCTCGCTGCTAACAGACGTCGCTATTGGACAAAAAACCATACAGCGAGATAATGATATCGCTCAAATGCAATTTTTTGACCAAACAATCGGAAAATATATTTCTTTATATGACACTTTAAAAATTAAACATACCCGATTAGATGTTAACATAGACATATCATCTTTTATTCCGATTATGAAAAAAAGCACCATCCATCAACGTCTTGCATTTCAAGGATTATTTTCAGACCAAATCTTTTTTAGCGAATTACACAATTTTGGCGGTTTTTCTACACTAAAAGGATTTGACGAAAATGAATTTTTTGCTAGTAAATTATTAAGATATACGATTGAGTATCGTTATCTAATCAGTAAAAATAGTCATATTGGGATGTTCTTTAACATGGGTGCTTACCAAAATGATTTGATTCAAAAATCTGAATTATATGATACGCCATTGGGTATAGGATTTATATGTAATTTACAAGTTGGGCAGGGCCTATTAAATCTAGCCTATGCTCTGGGATCGGAACAAGGTAACGGTTTTCAACTCAACACAGCAAAGATTCATTTTGGAATTATTAATTATTTTTAATTTTATGTAACACCTTTGTGACTTTGAAATTAACTACCCTTTTTTGTGATATAATCATGCGAAATGAGATCCCAACGATCTTAAAATTTTCGCTATTAATAGTATTGCTTTTTATTGCCACTATCTATATCTTAAACCCAAAATGGTTTTTACAAATAAAGCTTTTGACATTAATTCCTATCCAGAGGTTTCAATGGAAATCTGAAAAATACAATGGAAATTTTCAATTTAGAATAGCTTCCTTTTTTACCTCTACCCTAATTTTCAGTATCACTATATTTTCATATATACCCATGGATTTTAGCCAATTCAAATTCCGTAGCACCCTCTTATTCTTTGGTATTTATGGTAGCTTGATTGGTTTATTTATATTAAAATTAGTCTTAGATCATACTTATTTTTGGTTACACAAGGACAAGCAATCTGTGCTATTGATAACTGACTATCAATATGGCTTAAATCAGTCTTTTGCATTTCTTATTGGAGGGATTACGCTTATCGATGTATATTATTTTCGATTATCAAGTCCACTAATTACAATCGTATTTATTATCTTCATTTTATATCTAATTGCTCGAATATTTGGAACTTTTAAAATCCTATTAAGTAATTTTCAATATCCAATTTTCAGTGTAATTGTTTACCTTTGCACATTCGAAATTGTATCTATCATGGTGTTTGTTAAGATATTAATCGAATTTTTTTAAAAAAGAAATAAATTGAGCGTTAAAAGTATTCTTATTTCTCAACCTCATCCAGGAGGTAAAAAAACGGTTTACGATATTCTCACTGAAAAGTATGGTATAACGGTAGATTTTCATCCATTTATCGAAGTCAAATCGGTTCATGCTCGTGATTTACGTAAACAAAAGTTGCGTATACTTGATCATGATGCTATCATTTTTAACTCTAGAAATGCTATTGATCATTTCTTTAGGATTGTTGACGAAATGAAAGTTGAAATCCCTCCTACAATGAAATATTTTTGTACAAATGAGGGAGTTTCGCTGTATATTCAAAAATATACCCAGCTCCGAAAAAGAAAGATGTTTGTTGGAAAAGGAACGAATGCATCTTTCCTAGAATTACTAAAAAAACACAAAGCGCTTAATTACTTATTCCCTTGCTCTAATATAAGAAATGAGGTCATCCCTAATTTCTTGGAACTCCATGAAATTAATCACACTGAAGCAATAATGTATCATACTGTGAATTCTGATTTATCTGATTTGGCTAGTGTTTATTACGATATTTTAGTGTTTTTTAGTCCTCAAGGAATCTCCTCACTTTTCGCTAATTTCCCAGATTTTGAGCAAGAAAATAGAGCAATAGCTGGCTGGGGAAAAACAACAGACTTAGCACTTATAGAAGCTGGTCTTAAAAACACGATTCCAGCACCATCCCCAGAACATCCGAGTATGGTTGCTGCTTTAGAAGCATATATCAAGAATAGCCTCAAGAAATAAGTCGACTAAGTATCATTTCACTTTTTTTTCTCAATTTTAGGATAAACAGATAAACATCACCTCCATCTGTGGTTCCCAACTTTTTGTGATATTTAATGGGTATTTCTGAAGTACCTTTCAAAATAATATTTAGCTTTTGATAGTCGTTTGAAGTTAAAAATTCTTTAACCTTTTTCACAGAATAGCCCCATTGCTCAATTATTTTATAGGTTTTAAAACCATCTAAGTAGGATTGATTTGAAAAGAACAATGGATAAATAGTATGTTTTAAAACCTTCTGACTTTGAGTGAAAAAATGATAGCACGAAGATTTAGAAACTGTTGCTAAAGGAACATGGATAAAATCTCCGTAACCATAATAATCGGTATATTTTTTTTGATTTAAGTAGATCTCAAATGGAAAATCACTCATAAAACTTCCCCCTACATCCTTTAAAAAAATATGAGGATCTGTGTGATGTGACCAATTTAATATGACTCCTACTTCTTTCATCTCATTTTTTTCAGAAATGAGATGAATTGCCTCTACATTTTTGAAATTTCTTATGATTTCAGCTATATCAAATAATGGTGATAGTTTCAGATAAATTTTATCCGTGACAGTTTTGAGTAACGGCATGATTTCCAGCACATTTGGCTCCATATATTCGAGCGTTATAGAACGACGATGATGGCTTCTTCGATCTGGATCTATGTATATCCAGTCCACTTTTTTAGTAGATATATAATCTAGTGCATTCCCATGGATCCTGGAGATATTCGTAATGCCTAATTTTTTTAAATTATAGCAAGCCCATTCATGTAGATTTTTATTTTGCTCTATCGCTACAATATTTTTAAAATTAGATGCCAAAAATATACTATCTATACCTATTCCTGCAGTAATATCGAGTAACTGATTTCCAGAGATAAATGTAGCTTTATGCTTAGCTACTTGCTCAGATGTAGACTGCTCATAGGCTCTTTTATCAACGGCTAAATGAAAACTAGAAATGATTGGAGCCTTTTTTTTAGCTTTTCTATAAATAGCCATAAGCTCAAGTGTTGTACCGAGGTGGAAGGAAGTTTTTCCTGCAAATTTTAATGAAAGTGTAGGAATATCTGCATCCCCATATTCTTCCATAAAACGATTTGCCTCATCATTGGATAATACTGTAAGAATAGTGTTACTTTGCATTAATCTCGTATAAATAAAATCAAATCTAGATTATAATTTAAAATGAATACTAAAAATAACCTCACACTTATGCTTTTAATTATAACAATGTGTATTGTTTTTGCATCTTGTAAATCAAGAGATGCTTGCCCAGGCGTAAGCAAAGTACATAGTGAAATATTGCAAATAGTATAAATAGCGATGTGGTCAAATACATCATTAGAAACTGTAGAAGAAATACTGACAGGTGACGCTCCTGTTCTTATCTTTAAACATAGCTATCGATGTTCCATCAGTTCCATGGCACTTGGTCGAATTGAAAAAATTAAGGATATAATCGATGCGAAAACTACGTTTATTCTAGTTGATGTCATAAATCAACGTGATTTATCTCAAAAAATTGAAAAAAAATTAGTAATTACTCATGCATCCCCTCAACTTATTTTCGTAAAAAATAACATCGTACAATTTGTGGATTCACACATGAATATTAAAGCCTCAAAAGTGCTAGATCATTTATAGCAAAATGATAAATGCTGTTCTAGATCGGGACTCAAACTCTTTGATACTGGGCATGATTTAGCTGTATTTTCCATTATTTCTCGTTCTCGATCATTCCAAATATCGCCAATAGTCAAGACAACACTTACCGATGAAATCCTCCGGGGATTTGCCGCCATTTTTTTTACTACTGAAGCACTTACATCCTTAAATGAAATGCCCATTTGGTTAGCCTTTATCCCCATAACTGTTATCATACAAGAAGCCAAAGCGGTTGCCACTAAATCTGTGGGAGAAAAGCGATTGCCTGATCCATTATTATCTATAGGTGCGTCGGTCTCTATTTGATTGTTTGATTGAATATGAGTGCACCTTGTTCTCAGGTTTGAAAGATAAACTATATCTGATGTCATAGGCTTTGTTTTGAGCACAAAGTTTATCATAAATTTATTTAATTTCGTTATTCTAATCAAAATGATTGCCGTATCACATCCCTATACTAAATTTTGGTTGTTGTCTATGGGTCTAATTCAGGGACTTTTTAGTCAGGCACAATTTGCAAAAACAACACAGTTTAGCAGTGGTGGTATACTATCAACCAATGGATTTGGTATTGTTGTTCAAGCTCATTTAACCGATAATAATGAAAAAAAATCGCACCATGTATCTGGGTATTTACACACTATTAAACATGCACAAGAATCCCGAATAAAAAATGATAAATATGTAAATCCTAATCCCTATGTTTTTGGAAAAATAAATGCAGGAGGTGGAATTGGATTGGATTATACATTTTTAAACTTAATTGGTGAAAAAAATAATAAAACACCCAGTCTGTATTGGGGTACTTCTTTGGGTCCCATGCTTGGGATAATAAAACCCTACTATATATCCTATGATAAACGCGGAGAACAAAACCTAGTGGTAGTGCAAGATGAATATATTATGGCAAATCAAGATTCCATTATTGGAGGAGTTTCATGGATAAAAGGTATAAATGAAATGAAATACACCCCGGGTATTCATATCGATCTTCATGTTGTAATTGAATGGACTCAGTATTTAACTATACATCGATGGCAAAATGGGGTGCGAATGAATTATTTTCCAAAAAATTTAACCATTTTGTATCAAGCAAAAAACGCCTTATTTCTGTCTTTTTATACGCAATATACCTTAGGTAAGAACACCTGATAAAAAGAAGTCATTTTTTTTTTACAAAAGCACCGTCAAGTATTCTTTGATAGAACAAAATCAAAAGCTAAATTTGTGTGTTCTATTATACGAGCAAGCATAATCATGAAGAAAAATATATTCCTAGCAGCAACTGCTGCGATCACATTGAGTTTGGTTACATTTTTAGTACTTCAAGGACCTTCTGAACTTAACTATTCACCAAGAATAAAGCAAGTTCAGGGTATTGATGGATATCAATCTTATTTACAAAAAATAAGAGCTAATCAAATAACAGGCTTCGTATCTAATGATGAAGTGTCTGAAGTAATGCAAGACATCAACAATCAAAGTAAGCTTAAAAATAAATCCAATTGGCCCCTCAAATGGGAATTCAGAGGACCAGATAATATTGGTGGAAGAACACGTTGTTTAGTGATTGATAAAGACGATCCATCTATTTTATATACGGGTGGTGTTTCTGGGTCTGTATTCAAATCTACTAATGGTGGTGGAAGTTGGACTCCAATAACTTTAGGTGATGATAACTTTGGTGTTGTTAGTATGGCACAGACCAACGATGGTAATTTATACTACGGTACGGGCGAGAATGGACTACTTTTATCAAATCCTAATGGTGATGAGGGTTCTGGATTCAATGGTATGGGTATATACAAGTCTATTGATGGACAAACATTTACATCATTAGCCAACACTAAAACATTTGGCAACGTTTATGTTTTAACAGCTCATCCTTCTAATAATCACATCTATGCAGGTTCATCTAACGGACTAAGAGTTAGTGAAGATGGGGGGAGTACTTGGAAACTTGTTCGAGGTGGCAGTTGCAGAGATATAAAATTTAACAAAAATGGTGTAGTGATTGCAAGTATTGGAAATACTATTTGGCGTTCAACCACCCCGAATGATGGCTCATCATATACGTCTTTAACTGGATTTTCAAATAATGGCAGAGCGGCCATTGGTTGGGCAGCCTCTGATGACAATTACTGCTATATCGTTACTGTAGGCACCGTATCATTTGATGGCAGAACATATGGTGGAGGGTCTCTTACAGGCTTATATCGCTCTACTGATGCTGGAGAATCATTTACTCAAGAAGTTGGACAAATGAGTCAATTCTTTGCTCCATTTACATACATTGGATTGCAAGCACAGGGTTTATATGATATCGCAATTGGTGTACATCCACGTAACAAGGACCGAGTTTTCATTGGTGGAATTTTATTTGCCGAATGGACCTTGGAAGATGGACCACAAATCGTTGGAAATACATTTAACTCCCCTCGAAATCCCTTTGGAATTCATTCTGATAAGCATTTAATTACCTTCGATAATACGGGTACAGATCCGATTATGTATATCTGTTCTGACGGAGGAATTGCTCGTACGACAAATGAAGAATTAAATCAATACAAAAATATCAGCACCAACCTTAGTACTACTCAATTTTTTGGAATTGCTGCCGATGTGCAAGGTCGAATCTTAGGTGGTACTCAAGATAATAATACACTTTTGATCACTGGAGAATCATATCCAAGAAAAATTGCTGAATCAGTCATCAGTGGTGATGGCTTTCAATGTGCTATTAGTACCTATAACCCAAACATGATGTTTGGTGAAAGCCAATACGGAAACTTAAGGAGATCCATTACTGCCGGTGCAAGTTTCGAATCCATTTGGGACAATCGCATACGTGCTTCATTTGGATCAGCAAGTAGACCAACTAGCTATTTCAATAATCCAATGGCTTTATGGGAAAATCCAGCAGTAATCGATAGTATTGAAACCTATGGTAAAAGAGAATCTGATGATTCAATTGCGAACGGTCGAATATACTTTGCTGCCAATGATGGCGTTTGGGTATGCATTAATGCATACGGCAAACCTCACGACCCTACAAATCCAAAGGATGGTTCTATTCGATGGTTTAGAATTTCAAATCTATCTCGGGTACATCACCTTGAACCTAGTTCCAATGGAGAATCTTTGTTTGCAACAACAAGCAATGGAAAAATATTTAGAATAGATAATTTACTATCCACCCAATTTGATACCATTTCCTTACCCGGAAGAAATCAAATTGCGGCCAATTTAAATACCGTTGAAATTTCACAAAATATGGGTGTAAGTACGGCTCGTACCATTACCTCTGTGGCTATTGACCCAGAAAATCCGAACCGAATGGTTGCAACACTTGGTAATTATGGAAATAGTAATTATGTCTATATTACGAACAATGCACTTGATGCATCCCCAAACTGGACAAGTATTCAAAGTAATTTACCAAAATTCCCCGTATACCACGGATTAATCAGCATAAAAAATTCTGATGTCATCATCTTGGGAACAGAGTTCGGTATTTGGGCTACAAATAATGGCTCCTCTTCTAATCCAACTTGGGTGGAAGCCCCTGATGGTGTTGATAGTGATATGCCATTCCCACGCGTACCGGTATTTGATTTAACGCAAGTAGAAAGTAATTCTTCTACTGGACCCCGAATTTATGCAGGTACACACGGAATGGGAATTTGGGAGACAAAATCGATGCTTACAAGCGTAAAACCTGAACCTAGTAATACCATCAATTCACACCAAATTCACGCTTATCCAAATCCTGCTAATGCATACATCACCATCGATACCAAAATGAGTGGTGCATTTACCTTAAATGCATATGCAATGAATGGTAAGTTAGTATACAGCAATCAACATAACCAAACAGGTACTGTTCAAATTTCCACTATAGATTGGAAATCAGGCAATTACTTTATTGAAATCATAGGAGCTAATAAAAAATTAGTTTCTAAGGTGATTGTACAACACTAAAACTGAGAAAGAAATCATCCCAACGGGTATTCATCAAAATGAATACCCGTTTTTTGATTGATTTTTTTGAAGTAACTGAAAGAATATGATGTGATTTAATTCGGTTCAAAATATAGAATATCCCTTACCTTTTTAACAAGTTTCCTGTCCCTGATCGGTGTGCCAATATACGGTATGCTGTGGGCTCTTGGATATAATAAATATTCCCTGAATTATATATTTTCATGTACATGCCTAATGAAGGATTCACCGTACAATCCAATGGGGAGTGGCTATCTAAATACACCTCATCACAGGTTAATTCCGCTGCATCTAAATCAGATATTTCTTCAATACTTCCTTTCAATACCTTTAAATTTCCATGCAGACGTGTTGTGGCTGAATTTCTGGACCTGATAAAAACTTCTTTGCCAGATAAAGTGAGATCAATATCAGATAATGCCGTGTGTTTAATGGATAAGAAATCTACATGGAGTGTATCCGCTGTTATAACCTCAGCTATTGACTCTACTTGAAGATCGATCAGTTGATCAACAAATACATATACTTTCAAATCATAATTGAACGAACGAGCAAAATTGCACGTATTGGTATTGATTAAACGCAGTTGCCCATTTGACACTTCGCTATGTACTTGATTCAATAAATTTGATGGTCCTTCCAACAAGATTTCTCCATGCCTAGAAGAGTCTTGCTTTAAAATTACTTCAATGCGATCTTCTACATACAATTTGTTAAAAGATAAAACCGAACGAGTAATCACTGTTTTCTTGCCCATTGAGGTAATACAATCGTCTTTTCTATCCCCTTGGCAGGCGATGAAGAATATCAAAATCGAAATCCAACTCAGTTTTTTCATAACGTATACCCTATACCCATTTCAAAAAAATCTGCAACTCCCCGATGAAAACGTAACATACCTTGAGTGTACCAGTGTTGATTTAACATGTATGATAGTCCCATACGCTGACTCAATCCGTTTTTTAATATGCTGGGTTTATATACATATGCACCCATCTCAGCGATTACAGTTGCCTTACCGAAACCCCACTGAAAACCTCCTGCTATGGCCAATTCAGATTGGTCCTCAACAGATATGGCATGTGAGGGTATTTCTGAATCCAGGGCATGCATATAGGTCTTGTCTAAAGTGTAATCAAGACCAAATCTCCACGCTTTTACTGAATTTAAATGACGAATTCCCCTTAACTGAATACCATAATTATTAAAATCCTTGGGGTTGGCAAAATTACGCTGCTTTCTGCCATAAATCAGTAGTGCAGACCAACTAAATTGGTCTGATGATATGACTTGTTTGGAGCTAGGGTTTTCACCAGGTTTTGTATACCATCCATACCGTAAGCAAAATGAAGGAATATTATACCCTAAATTGGGTACTTTAAAGGCTGCGTTAGAATAATGGGAAATGGAAATACCTGCCTCCATGAAGTTAGATGATTTTTCCCATTCCTTTCTTGCTGTTAGACCAAACTGCATACTCCCATTCAAATGACTACCTATAGCCTGATTTCTTCTGTTTTCATATTCGTCGAACTTTTGGGTAAGGTATGCGACCCCTACTCCCATTCTGAACTTCAAATCAATATTCTTTATGGATAGAACATTCAGTTTGACGTGGGAAAGAGCACCCAAAGCATGCCCTGTTTCTACACGACCTAAATTATAATATAATATTCCAAAACCTGTACTCGGTTTATTATAAAATTGCCCCCAATCCGTAGCATATTTTTGTCTTTCTATAGATATATCAATTCCAAAATTATGAGCAGCTAAATTTTTTATATCTGCTCTATGAGCCAATAAAAAACCAGGTGTTAGACTAGCACTAACATAGGATTTATCTTGAGCTTGAAGAAAAAAGGTGTTAAATATGAATGCAAAAATGAATGTGTTTCGAATATGTATTCTCTTACTTATGCCCATCGCCTTTTACGATACAATGAATTAATAATACCAAACAAAAGGATTAAAAAAACAGGTAATCCCATATTCAAAATTTGCCAGTATAATTTCTCATTTTTCACCTTGCCTTTATCCAATAATCGTAAGATTACCTCCTTACTTCGTACTTCAATTAAATTATTATCGTCACATAAATAATCAACACAATTTAAAAAGAATTTTTTATTTGCAAATTCTACAGGTGTAGAAAATTGACTTGAGGCATATCTATCATATCCCAATGGATAAATTTTACCATCAGAGGATACTTGATTCCGAATTAAATCGCCATCCCCAATCACTATCATGGCATTTTTTGTAATCGATGCAGAAAAAGGAATATCAAATTTACGTTGCATCCCTTCTCTATATTTAAATGGGCTTTTGAACTCCCCTTCAACTAGTACTGCAGAAATTTGATTTCCATTTCTGAAATTTCTTGGATTCTGTTGATTTTTTAAAATATCTAAAGAGATCATTACTGGATGTGCAGCAACCCTTGAACGTGGGGATGAACGAAGCAAGACTGTTTTTTTAAGGGTTTTCCTAGCGGTGGTATCTAAGGTGCTACAGTATCTCCCCCAAACATTTTCTAAATTCTTGGATACTGGGTTATCATCTACTGCACTAAACAAAGGATAAAAAATCCAAGGCCAGAAACCTGGTCGGTTGGTTTGTTGATTTATAGCAGGAATACCGTGACATTGGATATCTTGTACAAGATTTGGCTTAACCTTAACTCCATAATTAAACAAAAGGTCATCCAAATTGTGGGAATAATTGGCTGATATAGTTTGGCCATACTTGGCTACTGAATCCATTTCAGCAATGAGGTTTTCTACCAAGAAAATAGCCTTACCTCCTTGCATGATATATTGATCTAAAATATATTTTTCGGGTTCTGAAAATGCCTGAGTAGGCTTAGCTATAACTATCCCAGAATAGGTTTTTAATTGTTTAATTAATCCCTCCACTAAGATCGTAAAAGGTTCTCTGTCTGGATTATTGTATACATCTGCAGCGAAAATTTTATAACAATTACTATCATTCAAATTCAAATTAATACGCTCCAATGAATAAAAATCACTCAGTGCGTTTGCTATATCGGCAGTTTCAATATCGCTTAATTCTCCATGACCATCCGTAAATGCAAGTTTCATTTCCTTACCAGCGATTCCTTTTCTGATAGCAGTCCCAATTTCATATTCCAACAACTCAATCGAACTATTAATCTCGAGTTCTATATCTTTCCCAAACTCTCTTTTTAGTAGATTTATTGGATATTCTTTGCCTTTATAAAATACAATACCGGTAGGGAGAATATATTTTTCTGTAGGAGCCTCATCGGGCTTTAACTCGGGACGCTCAATTTGAAGCCCTTTTTGGAACATCTCTTTCAGTATAGCTTCCTTCTCCTTAATTTCTTTATCAGCTAAAATATCCTCAAACTGAAATTTTAACTTCCCACCAGAAGCCATTTTAAATTCATTGAGTATGTCTTTTGTTGATGATTGAAGCTGTTTGTATTCGATGGGTAGATCACCTTCTAAAAAAATAGTCACGTAAATGTCATCATCTAATTTACTCAATAAATTTAGGGTAGATGATGATAAAGTGTATCTTTTTTCTTTTGTTAGATCCAATCTAAAATAATATTGACTTCCAATAAAATTGAGCAATAACATAAGGACAATAAATACCCCGATTTTCAACTCCATGTGACGTGATATGTTGCCTTTAAACTTTATCATTTTTTAGATGTGAGAATAAGAGATGTTAGACCTAAAAAAACTGACACTACAGATAGGAAGTAAATCAAATCTCGGGTATCTACTACTCCCCGACTTATTGAATCATAATGATATTGAATACCCAATGACTGGACAAAACTGTCTAAACCGCCAAATACACCGAGATTACTCATTTGATCAAAACCTACATAAAAGAAAAAACATAAAAACAAACCGAGAATAAATGCCACAATCTGATTGGGCGTAATCACGGAAGCAAATAGACCTATACTGACATAAGACATGCCTAAACACAATAGACCTAAGTAGGAACCCATAATGGCTCCCATGTCTAAATTGCCCTGAGGCGATCCCAATTGATATACTGAGTATACATATATAAAAGTGGGTAATAAAGCAAAAATTACTAAAGTAACAGAGGCAAAAAACTTCCCTAATATGATTTGAAGATCAGTAATTGGCTTTGTGCTCAATATTTCATAAGTACCTTGTTTGAGCTCCTCTGCAAAAGAACGCATCGTGATCGCCGAAATTAAAAAAGTAAAAACCCATGGTGCTAAAAAAAATAAAATATCCAAATTAGCGCGTCCTTGAGCTAAAATATTTCCATCGGCAAATATCCATGCAAATAATCCAATGATTAATAGAAAAACGATAATAACTACATAGGCAATGAGTGAACTTAAAAAACTTCGAATTTCTTTTTTATAAATACTAAGCATTCTTGGTCAAAAATTCAAAAATAGACTCTAATGATTTCTCTTTACTCTTTTGCTCCAGAATTATTGTTTTAGAAGCAATGGCAAAATTGAAAAGTATTTCTGCTGCATCTGCTGATTTCTTGGTGCATACCGAATATGTATTGTTTCCTGATAGCTCTACGGATTGAACACCTTTGATGGTCATCAATTGTTCCTCGTTTATTTTATCCTTAAAGGTAACAAGGGTATAAACTTGATCTTCATTCCTATTTTTCTTTATAGATTGAATGGTATCATCCGCAATAATTTTACCTTGATTAATAATAATTACACGATTACACATGGCTTCTACTTCTTGCATAATATGTGAGGACAACAAAATAGTTTTATTCTTGCCCAAAGAAAGAATCAGCTGTCTAATTTCTTTCATCTGATTGGGGTCTAATCCTGAGGTTGGCTCGTCTAATATAAGCACATCTGGATCATTAATCAGGGCCTGAGCTAGACCAACACGTTGTTTATAGCCTTTTGATAATTGGCTAATTTTCTTCGTACTTTCTTGCGTAAGTCCAGTAGAATTGATAACCTTATCAATGGCCTTCTTGGTGTTTTTTATATCATGAATATTAGCTGTAAATTCTAAATATTCTTTAACATACATTTCACCATAAAGTGGGTTCAATTCTGGCAAATACCCGATTTTCTTTTTGATTGCTATTCCATTACTTGAGACATCTAATCCTAGCACCTCTGCTTCTCCCGATGTCTTTGAGATATACCCACTTAAAATTTTCATCGTTGTACTTTTCCCAGCACCATTAGGCCCTAAAAAACCTACAATCTCACCCGATCCTATCGAAAATGATACTTGATCTATTGCTTTTTGACTGCCATATACCTTCGTTAAATTTTTAACTTCGATTGACATTAATGACTAACTATTAAAGTGTGGTGTGAAATTTTTCCATCTTGAAGCATTGATAAAACATATGTTCCAGAAATTAATTCAGAAATTTCAATTGTAAAATTGGGTTGTAATACTCGTTTTTCAAGCGCTAATTGGCCAAAAACATCAGTAATTCTAATATCGATTGGGGTTGTGTTATTAATAGATGTTACATAAAGAAATTGATCAGCAGGGATGGGATATATATGGAATCGTCTGTCATCAATGCTTGGCACTCTAGCTGAACTGGTTATTTGCATTTCAGCATAACCCGAACAACCGTTGGAATCTATTACAGTTACTGAATATGTACCTTTATCTTTTACTTCAATTTTTTCAGTAGTTTCGCCTGTACTCCAAGTATATGAAACAAAATTGGGCCCAGGAGTGAGTACAAGGGGGTTACTCGTTCGAAGAGCTGTATCATTTCCTATTGTAATGATTGGACTTTCGTATTTTGAAATAGTAATACTATCCGTAAATGAGCAATTTTCATTGCTTTTAACCTCCAGGTAATATAAACCTGGTCCGGTTACATTGATACTAACATTATCGCTACCGTTGTACCATAAATAATTCTTCATGTTTGACGGACCCGTAAGTTGATAACTGATGTTATCACAAAATCCTGTATCTTGACCTAAGCTAAAATAGGGTGTTGGTTGATAGGTAATCTTAACAGTATCATATGCCGGACAACCAAAGCTATTGTAAGCTTCTACAAAAACTATTGTATCTGATGAAGTTGTAAAATTATTCTTGCTAGAAGAGACTCCATTCCATGCATAATTTTTTAGGAAAACAGGTCCAAAGTATTCAATACTAAGACCTTCACATAATGAGGTATCACTCCCTATGTCAATTGTCGAAGATGGATTTGTGAAAATTTGAATATCGCCCGTGTATTTACATCCAAAGGTATCTGTAACTTCTAGAGTATGAAGTTTTTCTTGATTAGTTGTATAGGTAGAATTGGTGGTGGAAACGGAATTCCATGAATATGATCTCATGTTGGGTGGTCCTATTAGTGTAATATCCAGATTATCACAGATAGTAGTATCGTTACCTAATGAAAATTTAGGAAGAGGTTGTTCGATCACCACGAGCGTATCATAGTAACGACAAGTATTGTTATCCACCATAAAAAGTTTGAGTATTTCTGAAGAATCAATAGTTATTGATCGTTTATTAATTTGGACTCCATTATCTGTTTGCCATTCATAAATTAACATACCCGATTTTGCATTAATTGTTATGGAAGAACCCTCACAAAAAAATGTGTCAGAAATAAAATTTTGAGTCATTCTTGGTTTGACAAAAACTTCTACAGTTGCTGAATCTGAGGTACAAAGTCCATCATCAGAAGTTACTACAAGCTTATATTCTGTATCCTCATTAGGCGAAACTAATGGATTAGCAGATTGACTTGTAAAAGTTTGTCCAGAAATAGTGGTCCAAGAATAGTTATAGCCACTTATTGAAGATTTCCCAATATTGATAGAAGCACCATCACAAATGGTAAAGGTATTACCTTTCACTCTGGCTTCTAAATTACAACATACTACTGAATCTGAATTTTGAATGGATCCCTTTACGAATGAAATAGTTGAATTTGAATTGAGATTATAAATGTTTGAAAAACTATTAGAGCTCAAATTAATAAATCCTTGTGATTGAATAGGTTCTATATCTGATGAGCATTCCAATGTAAGTGACTTAGATAATTTTGCTAAATATAAATCTTCGGTTGAGGTATTTCCTAGAGAATTTCCAGAAGAAAAAATAGAAAATCCTGAGGTAGGATTCCCCATGATAGACATTCCAGATTGTCCGTCAGTTGAAAAACCACCGATGGTTTTTCCTGAAGAGCTATTTCCAAATGAATATAATTCACAAAATACGGCATTAGTAGACATTGAACTTCTTGAAGACATAGCAATGACAATAGAATTATTGTTTCCTAGTTTGATGTCCTTCAAAATTAGATTATCTACTGAGGCAATCAGGTCTGTATTCAGTATCTTAAAAGTAGTGTCTATTTTACTGATTAATAAATTACTATTCATCCCACCATTTTGCAGAATATTACCTGCAACATAATACGCATTGTCAGCGGTCATGATAATTTGGGTAGCTATTTCAGAATTCGAGGTTCCAATATTCTTAGAATTTAAAACATTTCCAGCACTAGAAAGTGCCAAAAGTTGAAAATCTTTATCCCCACTTGTACCTATATTGACCGAATCATTGGATGTGTAACCCGCAATAACTAATCTTCCGAAGTTATCTTCGATAATAGACATACCCCTATCATCGCCAATTCCACCAAAAGATTTAGTCCAAGATATTGCCCCACTACTTGATAGTTTACAAATCAAAATGTTATCACCCAATGTATCTGTTTTTACATAACCACATGCATAATACTCACCATTAAATGCTTGTACAACATCAAAAAGTTGTTCCGTGCTATCGGTATCTAAAGCACGAGACCATTGTAAAGCACCGGAAGAACTAATTTTGGAAACAAAACCATTTATATTATTGGAACTTGTTGTGGTATAACCGCAAATTACGACACCCCCGTCTTTGGTTGGCTTCATACTCGTAGCACTATCTCTTCGAGAATTTCCATAGGTATATGACCAAAGGGACTCACCTAAACCATCTGTTTTGGTTACAACAAAGTCCAGATCACCTTGCCCCCCGCTATTTGAGTTCGATAATAAGAAATAATCGCCACTTGAATTCTGAAAAGCCATTTGAGCTTTGTCAGCTGAATCATTGATGATTAATTTTACAAAATTGGTGTTTTGAGCAGAGACACCTAGGGATATAAAGAGCGTTATTAAAGAAAAAATTACTTTCATGATTGAATTTGAAATTTGGTAGACGCAATTTAATTTTTTTCAAGCATTAAAATGCCATCTTTCTAGCAACTTTTAATGAATAGCTAACATATTCTGAAAAACCAGCATTAAACTGCTTGTTATCCAATAACTGACCATGTTCATCAATACAACGAGTAACTTCTTGAACCTCATAGGCACTTGGACTGACCATACTGGACAACTTAAAAAAACTAATTATTTTGTTGAAAACCGAGACGAGTTGCACTGCAGGCATTCTACCTCCACGACCTGCACTCACTCCAATTGTTGCAATTACCTTATTGTCAAATATATGCTTATACTCATTGTTAGCTAATTGATGAATTGTATTTATGATTTCTGCCGTGGGAAACCAATTGTATTCTGGAGTTAACACAAAAACTAAATCCGCTTCATCTAATGTATGAATCATTTTGGTTTGAAACAGTGTTTCTTTTCCGGGTACCAACATTTCTTGGTTAAAATTTGGCAAATCATACTCCTGAAAATCAATAATCTTTGACGAATCAAAATAAGATGATATGGCTTTCGCTACACGCAATGTGTTATTGTTGGGTCTTGCAGATCCCGATATAATACAGACTTTCATTTTATTTTGATATATTGAGCTATCCGTTTAACGGTTTTATAATTTCTAGCAAAATCAATAAACCACCATGAAAAGTAGGGTCTGCTCTCAATGGTATATAGATCATCTTTATGTTCTATTCGAATTTTATCGGGTTTGAGAAAATATACTTTTTTAGAGGCTATAATCGTATTTCCTATAACGGATATATTGACAAAACGCGAATTGGAAGCAAGCCAATCTTCAAGTTCAGGGATCGAATAGGTGCTTCTTACACGAACTATCTGATGAGATTTTAAATAGTTTTCATCAGGAAAACCTTCTGCCTCTTCAAAACTTAGTGTATGATATAAGGATAATAAAAAACTGAATGCAAATGCTATAAAAAAAGCAACGTTCAAATTGCTTTGAATAAAGGTAAATCCATACTTCCATCCATCTTCCTTCATGACAATAATTGCAATAGCAATGGGTAAAATTAGAATCCAGCAACGAATCAAATAAGTTAGAGAAATAAAAAGTTTGAACAGTAATTTTTGAATATTCATTTAGTTTAATTCGGTTAGTATTGCGTAAGCCAAAGCAACATGGTTTAGTTCCAAGCTTCGTTTAGCTTCACTTAAAGTTATTAAACCCGTATAATGGTTGAGAATGTTAAGCCTTTCTTCTTCGGAGGGTATTGATTCCATCATGCCTAACTTTCCAAGTTCGTTACCTGTCAAATCTTTATTTTCACGTATGCTTCGAGGCAATACATCAACACCTATTCCAATGGTAGTAAGAGGTTTGTCTATTTCAAACATAGAATGACTGTCGGCTCTACAATACCAATTGCCACCCATCCGGCTAACTAAATCTATTCTTTGTTGATCAACCATACCATTATCATCCAACACGGAATCGTCAATATGCATTTTAAGTACCTCGCAAAAAATTAAATTTCCCGCACCGCCATTTTCCCCTAATTCTTTTATTTCTATTACTTTACACTCTATTTGAATCGGTGATTCTAACACGCGATAAGGCTGAATGGTATCAGAAGCGATTGGCGTAAATCCAGATTTCTTGAATTCGTCTACAGTACTATCAAAAGGGGAACTTGCTAGACTCATCTGATTTACCATTGCATATGTGACTACATTTATAACAACCTCAGGAATATTTTTTACATTGTGATAGGTATCCTTATTTGTATTTGTCCTTCCACTTCTTGCTGGAGAAAAAATTAATATTGGTGGATTAGCACTAAAAACATTAAAAAAGCTGAATGGTGCTAAATTTCTATGACCATCTTTGTCAATTGTACTTGCAAAAGCAATGGGCCTTGGACCTATACTCCCAAGTAAGTATTGATGCAGTTTAGGTACAGTTAGCTCTTTAGGATCAATAGATATCATATTTAATTTTTGATAATGATAAATTTATTCTTTTTACCTCGTTGTAGAAGGATGTATTTTCCATTAATGAGATCGGTATTTGAAAAAATAAATTCTTCTGTAACTTTTTCGCTATTTACAGAGACGGAATTTTCTTGCAAAGCTCTTTTTGCTTCACTTTTACTAGCCAAAAAACCGGTATCTGCACACATTTCTACTATATTAATTCCGTCTATATCAGTTACTTCTTTGTTTTTAACTCCATTAAATATGGAAAAAAAATCTGACTCTGACAATTCGCGTAAACTCGCTGCTGTAGCCTTCCCAAATAAAATATCAGAAGCCGATAAAGCTGTTTTATAACCTTCTTCACCATGAACCCATTGTGTAATAAATCCAGCTAATTCTTTTTGCAAAAATCTGAGATGTGGTGTTTCTTTATGCTGATTAATTAAATTATCTATGTATGCTTTCTGATGTAAAGTAAAGATCTTGATGTATCTTTCAGCATCATCATCAGAGGTATTCATCCAAAACTGGTAAAATTCGTACGGACTTGTCTTTGATGGATCTAACCACACATTACCACCCTCACTTTTACCAAATTTACTTCCGTCAGATTTAGTGATTAAAGGAGCTGTTAACGAAAATCCTTTACCTTCACCTTTTCTTCGAATTAATTCTGTACCCGTAACTATATTTCCCCATTGATCACTACCACCCATTTGAAGTTTAATATTTTTCTCCTTCCATAAATAATAAAAATCATACCCCTGAACCAACTGATAACTAAACTCGGTAAAACTCATTCCCTCTTCCAGTCTATTTTTTACAGAATCTTTAGCCATCATGTAATTCACAGAAATATGTTTACCAACATCCCTGATAAATTCTAAAAAAGACATCGGCTCAAACCAGGAGAAATTATTGACTACCTCAGCACTATTTATTCCACAATCGAAGTCTAAAAATTGCTCTAATTGCTTTTTTTGAGCATTTAAATTGTGTTGAATTTCTTCTATACTTAATAACTGACGCTCGGCTTTCTTTCCCGATGGATCACCAACCATACCGGTAGCACCACCAACAAGTGCATAGGGCTTATGACCTGCTCTTTGTAGATGTACCAACAAAATAATAGGAACTAAATTACCAATGTGTAATGAATCTGCAGTAGGATCAAAACCCACATAACCACTTACCATCTCTTCCATTAACAATTCTTCTGTTCCCGGAATGGACTGGTGGTATAAACCTCTCCATTTTAATTCCTCGATGATGTTATAATTGGGTGAAAACTTCATTCTATTCAATAACAACAAAGGTAGAAATTTGATTGAAGTTGTAGTCTTTAAGTCAAGGATAATATCTAACAACAAATTTCGTTTCATTATTTTTAACTCTACTATGAAACCTAAATACCAGCGTCAACCTACATTGAAAATTTTTTCATGGGATATTTTAATCCTTTTTATTATTTATATAAGCCTCTACCTTGTTCTGACTTTGTTGCACCCATTTCCAGATGGTATTAGTGATTCTGCTGATTATATTCGATCTGCTGTTCAAGGAAGGTATATTGGTTATCGCCCCTATGGATATTCAAAATTTTTAAACCTTATAAAAGGGGTGTCTAACCAAATTCCATTTTTAATTTTTATCCAATTTTTAATAAGTACTTGTGTACATATCGTATTTGCTAAAACGTTAGTACATATTTTTAATCTTTCAAAAGGGTACAAAATAGCCTTATATATCCTATTAGCCTTTAGCCTAAAAACGATCTATCTTACCAATTGTATTCTGAGTGATAGTCTGTTTACATCATTAACGATATTGTGGACTACAATACTGATATGGATCATTTACAGTAAAGATTCAAGAATCACTATTGTATTGATTATTCTAACATGTATTGTACTTTATATAACCATCAATATTCGTTACATAGGGATTATCTACTTTATTTTAACCTTTTTTGTCCTCACTTTAACGCTATATAAAAAAGAAAAAAATCTACTTTTTTTAAGCTTCCTCATTCTGTGTATTATGGGTTATAAGCTATATCACGATCAAGTAATGGCTACCAAAAAAATTACTGGGGTACACACCTACAGTGGGTTTTCTGGTTGGCAAATGGCGAATAATGCCATGCATGCTGTTTCAGAAATTGACTTTAATAATGATGAAATTGAAGATCCAGAATTAAAGAATTTCATTTCTACACTTAGTAATTTTGATTCCTCTACACTCAAAGCGGATGGAGTCACTGCCAAATATTTATGGCTTAAAAAACTCCCATTAAAGCAGTATTTGTTCGACAAAATGAATGAAAACCAATCTCAATATCTAAGAACATGGACCAAATTAGGCAAAACAACCTATACAGATTTTGCTAAATATGTCATGATTCACTACCCTGTAGAGTACACTCAAAATTATTTAATACCCAATCTTTTAGAAACCCTATATCCAAAACTAGATGACGTATATACCACTTCTGATACTGCCTATGTATCCAACGTTATTTTAAAAGACCATTTTGATTTTGATCCATCATTAAAAATGCTTGTTAGACAAACACCTATCAATGCCGTAGCAAACTATCTTCCCATTGCTCAGCTTATTATATGGTTAGTATTAATGGTGATACTCATATTGATTATTGCAAAGAAGGTATGGAAAAAATTGACGAAAATACAAACTGTTATTTTTGGTTTTATTTGGAGTGTAATGGCAGGATATATACTCTTTCATATTTACGCTGCTCCAGTGTATATGAGGCATTTAACACCTATATATTTTGCTCAAATAAGTTTAATTATAGTTGGAGTTAGCACGCTAATTATGCCAAAACACACCGACGATTTGCCAAACACGATACCATAATCCTATACGCATTCAATAGGTTGCAGTAACATTATATTGAACCTGTATTCTATTCATCTTAAAATTGATTTACTTTTGACTCTCTTTATGTCAGCTGAAAAAAAACTATTTCTATTGGATGCTTATGCACTCATTTTTAGGTCCTACTATGCATTTATCAAAAACCCAAGAATCACCTCCTACGGACTCAATACAAACGCCATTTTTGGCTTTACCAATACACTGCTTGAAGTTTTAGAAAAACACAATCCAAGCCATATAGCCGTTTGTTTTGATCATAAATCAGAGAATATACGAAAAAAACAATACCCATTGTATAAGGCGAATAGAGACGAAACACCAGAAGACATAAAACGATCCGAACCCTTTATTCGTGAAATCATTGAAGCCTTTAATATTCCCATTATAGAAAAAGAAGGGTATGAAGCCGATGATGTAATTGTTACCTTAGCTACACGAGCAGAAAAAGAAGGATTCATCACCTACATGATGACACCAGACAAGGATTTTGGTCAAGCGGTCACCCATAAAATATTGATGTATAAACCTGCCCGTGGGGGTAATCCCCCAGAAATCTTAGGTCCTGCAGAAGTATGCAAAAAATTTGGTCTTGAGAAAACTGAGCAAATCATAGACTACTTAGGCATGATGGGCGATGCTGTAGATAATATCCCTGGTATACCTGGAGTTGGAGCTAAAACGGCATCAAAACTATTATTAGAGTTCGGATCCATGGAAAACATGTATGAAAACCTCGACGGCATCAAAGGTAAACTTCGCGAAAAAATAGAAGATAATAAAGAACAGGCATTTATGTCGAAGCATCTGGCAAAAATCATTACAGATGTTCCGGTAAACTTTGATGAATCAGAGTTAATTCGGTCGAAACCCAATAAAGAAAAGATTAATCAATTATTCACCAAATTAGAATTTAATGCTCTATCAAGAAGGGTGTTCAATGAATCGATGCAGGAAGCCAAAACTGTACAAGGAAATTTATTTTCATCCGCTACAAACTCCATCACTACTTCTATAATAAAAGAAAATAATAGTATTGAATTAAACGCAATAGAAAACACAAAACACGATTATCAACTTATTGATAATGAGAATAAAAGAAAATATTTAATATCTGAATTAGAAAAAAATAATTCGTTTTGTTTTGATACTGAAACGACCTCCTTAAATGTACATGATGCTGAAATTTTAGGTGTTTCATTTTGTTTTGAAGCAGGTAAAGCGTTCTATGTCAATATGCCACAAGATTTTGATGAAACTAAGAAAATATTAAATGAATTTAAACATCTTTTTGCACATCAATCTATTGAAAAAATTGCACAAAATTTAAAATATGATCTCAAAGTACTTTTAAAATACGAGATTTTCATTGATGGACCAGTATTTGACACCATGTTAGCTCACTACTTAGTAGATCCAGACGGGAGACATAACATGGATGTTCTCTCAGAAAAATATCTCCATTATCAACCTGTTTCTATCACTAATTTGATCGGAAAGAAAGGTAAGAATCAACAATCGTTCGCTAGCGTTCCTTTAGAAAAAGCAAAAGAATATGCGTGTGAAGATGCAGACATCACCTTTCAACTAAAACAAAAAATATACCAAGAATTAATGGATAAACAATTGGCTCATCTTCTCATTCGTGTAGAAATGCCATTAGTCTCTGTTCTTGCTGATATAGAAATGGAAGGGATACGTATCGATGATCATTTTCTACAAGAATATTCCAAAGAACTAGAATTGATGTCAAACAAAATGGAAGACCGCATATATGAACTCTCTGACCTCAAATTTAACATTGCTAGTCCAAAACAATTAGGTGAAGTTTTATTTGACCACTTAAAAATTAATGCTAAAGCAAAAAAAACTAAAACCGGTCAGTATAAAACTGATGAAGCCACTTTGGAAAAATTAGCAGACGAACATGCTATAGTCAAAAATATAATGGACTATAGAAAAATTAACAAACTAAGATCTACTTATGTAGATGCATTACCTAAACTAATCCATCCAAAAACACGAAGAGTACATACCAACTTTGGGCAAGCTGTTGCAGCCACTGGAAGATTAAGTAGCACTAATCCTAATCTGCAGAATATCCCTATTCGAACAGACATGGGTAAAGAAATCAGAAAAGCGTTTATTCCAAGAGACGAAGATCATACCCTTCTGGCGGTTGATTATTCTCAAATAGAACTAAGAATTGTGGCATCAGTGGCTGAAGATGCAGGAATGATTGATGCATTCAAGGCAGGATTGGATATTCACTCCGCTACCGCAGCAAAAGTTTTTGGTGTAGCTATTGAAGAGGTGACCAAAGAGCAACGATACAAGGCAAAAAGTGTCAATTTTGGATTAATATATGGACAAGGAGCATTCGGGCTTGCCCAAAATTTAAAAATTTCAAGGACAGAAGCTAAAACTTTAATTGATGCCTATTTTGATCAATTTAGCGGTGTAAAAAAATATATGGACGATACCATAACATATTGTAGAGAAAATGGATATGTTAAAACGATGCTTGGTAGAAAACGATTTATACCTGATATAAATTCCAGCAACCAAACTGTGGTCGGATTTGCTGAAAGAAATGCAATTAATGCGCCTATTCAGGGGAGTGCTGCTGATATGATAAAATTAGCTATGATTAATATAAATCAAAAATTATCGCAGTTGAACTCTCGTACAAAAATGATATTACAAGTCCATGACGAATTGTTATTTGATGTTCCTCTTAGTGAATTAGAAGAAATAAAACCCATCATCATTCAAGAAATGGAAATAGCAATGCCCTTAAAAGTACCCGTAGTTGCCGAAGCAGGAAATGGCAATAACTGGCTAGAAGCTCATTAATCTATATTTTTGCATTTCTATAGCCATGAGTAAAACATACTTTGCATCTGATTTTCATCTTGGGACTCCTAATTATAGTGAATCGCTTAAACGTGAAAAAAAAATTGTACAATGGCTGAATCAAATTGAACCCGATTGCGATTCCCTGTTTTTAGTAGGTGATGTATTTGATTTTTGGTTTGAATACAAAACTACAGTTCCAAAGTATTTCAATCGATTGCTCGGCAAATTGGCGTCTATGACTGACACTGGTATTCCTATTTATTTTTTTAAAGGCAATCACGATATGTGGACTTTCAATTATTTAGAAAAAGAAATAGGTCTTAAGATTATAGATGAAGAATGGATAGGGACCATTCAAGGTAAAAAATGCTACATTCATCACGGAGACGCCCTTTGGAAGGGTGAACGCAGTTATAAAATAATCCGAAAAATTTTTAGAAGTAAATTAGCTATTTGGTTATTTGGCCGATTACACCCCAATACAGGTATTGCATTGGCCCAGTTCTTAAGTAAAAAAAGTAGAAAGAAAAGTCATCTCAATGACCAATTAGACATTCCATTAGAAAAGGAGTATCAATATCAGTTTGCTCAAGATTATGTGCAGACTCATGATGTTGACTATTTCATTTTTGGACATCGTCACAAACCGATGAAAATACCTATTGAAAAGAAAGCTACTCTTATAAACCTTGGTGATTGGATATCACACTTTACCTTCGTAACTTTAGAAGAAAATGATGTTAAGATGCACACTTTTTCTGATTAGTTTTTTCTTTGCATTTTGGGTTAGAAGCCAAGACACTTTGACATTAACTCCCCTTAACGCTATTCAATGTATGAATATTGATGCATCCCAAAATATATGGGTAACTGATGATGCATTCACATTGTATAAATTTGATTTAACCGGAAAACAGATTACCAATGTAAATATTAAAAGTTATGGTACTATTTCAAGCATTGATTGTTCCAATCCATTTGAAATATATGTATATCACCGAGACCAAAATATACTCGTATTTTATGATAACATGCTCAATAAACGTGGTGAGATCCGGTTCAACGATCTATATATTTATAATGTAGCTTGTGTAGCACGATCCTTTGACAATCAAATTTGGATACTGGACATCTCCGATTATACCCTAAAAAAGATAAGTAAATCTGGCAAACTCTTAGCTTCTTCCATATACCTAAATACCATTAGTTCAAAAGCACTAAATACATATAAAATTTGGGAAGAAGATGGCCATACCCTGGTGGCAGATTCTTTAAATGGAATTCTTAGTTTTGATCTGTTTGGCACTTATGAGACCACATATTCTTTTTATCCCTGTACCTCAGCAACAAGTATTTCAAAATTATTTTATGTCAATCAAAAAGGATCTTTAATGGCCTATAATTCCATACTTAGAAACCCAATACCATTAAAATATTCCTTGCCTTTATTCGCTCAAATCACCAAATCCGGGAATGCAATTTATTACAGTGTAGAAAATCGTGTAATTCGCATTCCAATTCAATAACTTGTTTGTGTTGATTTGCCGATTCATTATGAATACATTTGCCCTTTATGCTTGAAACATTAGAAGGAATATACGCTCGTTTTAAAGAAGTAGAATTATTACTTAGTAGTCCTGAAATAGCTTCTGATATAAAACAATTTACCAAATTAAACAAGGAATATAGTGACTTAAAACAAATCGTAGAACGATTTTTTGAATATAAAAACCTAGTAGGAAATCTATCCGAAGCAAAAGAAATTTTGGAGCATTCCAATGATCTAGAAATGAAAGAAATGGCTAAAGAAGAATTCGAGCTACTCAGTGACCGGAAAGAGCCATTGGAAAATGAAATCAAAATGCTACTCATTCCTAAAGATCCGGAGGATGATAAAAATGCCATTGTGGAAATTAGAGCAGGAGCGGGTGGAGATGAAGCCAGCTTATTTGCCGGAGATTTATTTCGGATGTATACGAAGTTTTTTGATGCTCAAGGTTGGAAACATGAAATAATGGATGTTACCGAGGGAACAGCGGGAGGATTCAAAGAAATTGTAGTTAAAGTAGAAGGATTAGAAATTTTTGGGACACTCAAATTTGAAGCTGGAGTACATCGCGTACAACGTGTTCCAGACACCGAGACACAAGGAAGAGTGCACACCTCTGCAGCTACTGTAGCCGTTTTACCAGAAGTGGAAGAAGTGGATGTACAAATCAACCCAGCAGATATTGCCATGCAAACCTCTCGATCAGGAGGTGCTGGAGGACAGAATGTCAACAAAGTAGAAACCAAAGTTCAACTCACCCATAAACCATCCGGTATCGTAGTAGTATGTTCTCAAGCACGATCACAACTCGCCAATCGAGAAATTGCCATGGATATGATTCGAGCCAAATTGTATGATTTAGAGTTGGTTAAACGAAATGGGGATATTGCAGCTAAACGAAAAACCATGGTGTCTACAGGCGATCGGTCGGCTAAAATTCGCACTTACAATTATCCACAAGGTAGAGTCACAGATCATCGCATCAACTTGACCTTGTATAACTTAGGGGCTGTAATGAATGGAGACATCCGTGAAGTGATTGACGCACTGAAATTTGCTGAAAATGCAGAAAAAATGAAAGTTGGAGGATTATAGTAATTTCTCCATATCAAAATATTTTTAAATTGCTTTTTAAAAAAATTATTAACAAAATAGTCTGTTTTTTGTCAAAATAGATTCAAAAAAATATTTTTGTATCTAAAATAAGTATAAAAAATGCGATTTGAGTCACTAAAAACTGTTTCTAATAGAAAAAATAGAATTAAAGATAATTCTACTGTTTCATTTACAGATTTATTTAATAGCAATGTATTTGACGATACTGCTATGCGAAACTTCTTAAGTAGGGAGGCTTATGAATCTGTAAGTAGCTCTATTCATAATGGAAAAACAATCAATCGAAAAATGGCAGAACATGTTGCTTCTGGTATGAAGCGATGGGCACTGAGCAAGGGAGCAACACACTACACCCATTGGTTTCAACCATTAACAGGTTCTACCGCAGAAAAGCACGATTCCTTCTTTGAACCTGAAAATGGCAAAGCAGTGGAAAAATTTTCTGCAAACTCTTTAGTTCAACAAGAGCCCGATGCTTCTAGTTTGCCGAGTGGTGGTTTACGAAATACATTTGAAGCTCGAGGTTATACTGCTTGGGACCCATCCTCTCCCGCATTTATTTATGAAAATACGGCCGGGAAAACATTATGTATCCCCACTGTTTTTGTTTCATACAACGGTGAAGCTCTTGATTATAAAACACCATTATTAAAATCAGTCAATCTGGTTGATAAAGCCGCTACAGAAATTTGTAAATACTTTCTTAAAAAAGTTTCCTCTTGCACTGCATCCTTAGGAATAGAACAGGAATATTTCTTAGTCGATGAAGCATTATTTCAAGCTAGGCCAGATTTGGTCATGTGCGGAAGAACCCTTGTTGGTCATGCTCCAGCTAAAGGACAACAAATGGATGACCACTACTTTGGTTCTATTCCTGATCGGGTATTTAATTATATGTATGATTTAGAAATAGAGGCTGCCAAACTGGGAATTCCGTTAAAAACAAGACACAACGAGGTTGCTCCAGGTCAGTATGAATGTGCCCCTATGTTTGAAGAAGTGAACCTAGCCATAGACCATAATCAACTACTCATGGATTTAATGGATGATGTAGCTAAACGACATCACTTCCGTGTTTTACTACACGAAAAACCTTTTGCTGGAATCAATGGCTCTGGAAAGCATAACAACTGGTCATTGATTACTAATACTGGAGTAAATCTTCTATCTCCAGGAAATGATCCTAACAGTAATCTGTTGTTTCTAACTATCTTCATCAACACGATTAAGGCATTACATGACAATTCCGATATCATCAGAGCAAGTATTGCTTCTGCTTCCAACGACCACCGACTAGGGGCTAATGAAGCACCTCCAGCTATCATCTCTGCATTTATTGGTTCTAAACTAACTCAGGTATTAAATGCCTTTTTAGCCGATGCCGTAGCTGAGGATAAAGGAGAAAAAAAATCCATCAATATTGATAAAATACCAGAGATACTAAGAGATAACACCGATAGAAATCGCACCTCTCCATTTGCATTTACAGGTAACAAATTTGAACTAAGGGCCGTTGGCTCTTCAACCAACTCTGCACAACCAATGACTGCTCTAAATAGTGCTGTAGCTAATCAGCTTATTGCATTTAAGATTGCTGTTGACAGTGCTGTTGTAAAAGGGGTTGATCAGAAAAAGGCCATTGTGCTTGAACTAAAAAAAGTACTTAAGAGTGCTCAAAATATTCTATTCGAGGGCAATAACTACAGCGATGAGTGGGCTAAAGAAGCTAAAAAAAGAGGATTAAGCAATATCAAAAACACACCCGAATCGCTCAAAGCCTATATCAGCAATCAAGCACATGATACTTTTGTCAAAAATGGCATTTTCACCCAAGAAGAGTTGCATGCTCGTTATGAAATTATGCTGGAGGACTACATAAAAAAAATTCAAATCGAAGGAAGAATTTTAGGTGAATTAGCCTACTCTTTCATACTCCCTCCGTCCATTCAGTATCTATCCAATGTGGCTGCCAATGTTAAAACATTGAAGGAAGCGGGTATCAAAGTCGGTACTGCTCAAAAGGAACTAATTGAATCTATTGGAGAGCACATCGATATGGTAAAAACTAAAACAGATCAAATGATAGCTGCTAGGAAAAAAGCAAATACCATGATCGATAGTGAAAAACAAGCCATATCCTATCACTATGACGTTAAAGAATCATTTGATGATATTCGATATCATATCGACAAACTTGAACAATTGGTAGACGATAAAATGTGGCAATTGCCCAAATATAGGGAGCTTCTTTTTACACGGTAATAAAGGTAAATATGAAAACAATTGGCCCAACAGTTTGAGGTCAACCCGGTCAATTGTGATTATATCTTCATATTTATTTGTTTTTGGACGTATATTTTTTGATTTTTGACGTTCTATTAACAAAATGAATAATCCATTGTTGAATTTTATCAAAACAGTAATTCCAGTAGCTATTATTGTTTTTGTGACTGGTTGCAAAACAGTTACCATGAAAAAAGCTGATGAGAATATGCAAATTAAAAATTATGCAATCTCTGCAGATATGTACGACAGGTTATCTAGCGATACAAAGCTTCCTAAAGACATTCGTCAAAATGCTGCATTCCGTGGCGGTGAAAGTTATCGTTTTAACCACCAACCAAAAAAAGCGTTAAAATTATACGTCAAAGCACAAAAATATGGGGCTAAAGATCCTATTGTTATTTATAGAATAGCCCAAATGTACAAGCAACTAAATGAGTACGAAAATGCTATTCAGTATTTTAAAACCTATGAAAAAGAAGTACCTTCTGATGAAAGGGTTAGATCCATGATCAAGGGCTGCGAATCGGCAATGAAATGGAAAGAAGAAAAATCACGATATACCGTTACACCGTTTAAACCTGCCAATGATAAATCAGCCGATGATTTTTCTCCCGTTTGGGCCGATCGTAAGAATAATTCTATCATGTTTACATCAGATAGAGAAGGAGGTGTAAATAAAAGTCCATACGATAGAACGCTTCGCTCTCACTCTGACGTATGGCAAGTGAAAAAAGGAACAAGTCGCGGTAAATCTGAAAAATGGAGTACAGCTGAACTTGTAGAAGGTTTAAATACCAAATACAATGATGGTGCGGTCACTTTTAATAGCAGAATGTCTAAAATGTATTTCACACAATGCAATGGCGAAACAGGCAAAGAGCCAAAATGTAAAATCTATGAGGCTCGCAAATCTGGTAAAGGGTGGCAAATGAACCCAGAACCACTCAGCTTTTGTTCTGGTGAAGAAAATAATAAGTGGAATTACGGACACCCCGTTATGGCTGATAAGGATAAAGTTCTGTATTTTTCCTCTGACAGACCAGGAGGATATGGAGACACCAATGCATTGGAAAAAACCAAAGATATTTGGATGGTAACTTTCGTAAGGAGAGGAAGAACATGGAGCGAACCCATCAACCTTGGGCCCTCTGTAAATACTGAATACAACGAAATGTTTCCATATGTTCATTCAGATGGTTCACTATATTTTGCATCAGAAGGGCACCCCGGTCTAGGAGGTTTAGATATTTTTTATACGGTTAAAACTGATGAAGGTCCAACTGATTGGGCAGTACCAACAAATCTAAAAAGTCCCGTAAATTCATCAGGCGATGATTTTGGTATTATTCTGGATGCGACCAAAGAATCAGGGTTTTTTACATCCAACCGAATAAAAGAACAAGATGATATTTTCGAATTTACGATGGAGCCTATTGAGTGTACACTTAAAGGGCAAATTACCGACTGCGACAGTGGAACCGCCATTAAACAAGCTTTAGTTGAAATAAGCAATAATGTGGACTCCTCCATTATTCGACTTAGAACAGATGATCGTGGATATTATGATACCAAGCTAGGAATCAACAAAGAATATACCATTAATGTTTCAAAAAGAGGAGCATATTACTACGATGCTAAACCCCAATATGTAAGTACTGTAGGTGTAGAAAATTCTTTGGATTGCCAATATATTAAAGACTTCTGCCTCAAAAATACATGTAATGATGTATTTGTTTTGCCTATCTATTACGATTTAGCAAAAGCCTTCATCAGAGATGATGCAAAACCTATTTTGGATGATTTGATTAAAACCCTAAAAAAATATCCTAAAATGGCTGTTGAATTAGGATCTCATACCGATTGTAGGGCATCATTCGAGTATAACAGAGACTTGTCTCAACGAAGAGCAGATTCTGCCATTTCATACATTATCGAAAAAGGAGGTATCAATCCATTTCGATTGGATGCAAGAGGGTATGGAGAATCACAATTAGTAACAGATTGTCCTTGTGAGGGCCCTATTAAGAGTAGCTGTACAGAGGATGAACATCAAAAAAATAGACGTACAACTGTTAAGGTTGTTAATTGTAATTTTGATATTCAATCCATTGGAGTCGATTACTCCCAACGAAATGATGAAGCACTAAACGGAAAAGGATCCATTTACAGTCCTTATCTTTTAGCGAAACAACGTGCTTTCTTGGAAGAAACCAAAGGAGATATTGATAGCTTCCTTCGCGCAAAGGCAATAGAAGATAGTTTAACAATTGTACGTCAAGCTGAAGAAGAGTTCTTAGCTAAATACGATTTCATTCCATTAACACCTTCTCGAACTGAAGGTGCCTATTCTGTTTATGGGTATATCGGTAGAAAAAAAGTAAAATTTGAATACAATGGTGAAGAAAGAAGAACACTTATGCCACAAACGCTAGTTGAGCAACTAATCAAAACTGGTCAACTTACACCTGAAGATTTTAGAGATTCTGGTGATAAAATAAAACTTTCTGACGGTACCAAAATTTTTGGAACATCATTCACTCTCAAAGAGCTAAAAATAAATGATAAAATATATACCAAGGTGAAGTGTAAAATGGTAGATACCAAAGAAACTGTTTTAGGGTATAATATTTTTGATAAAGAATATGTAGATTTTGAAATCAAAGACAATAAACTTTGGTTGCTCAAAGACACTGAATAGAAATTTAACTATACATACGTGAGTAGATATGAAAAGAGAGGCGTTTCTCCTCAAAAAGAGGACGTACATAACGCTATCTCCAATGTTGATAAAGGAATATTTCCCAATGCCTTTTGTAAGGTTGTAGCGGATTACATTGGTAATGATTCATCGTACTGCAATATTGTTCATGCTGATGGTGCTGGAACAAAATCATCGCTAGCTTATCTATATTGGAAAGAAACAGGAGATATTCGGATTTGGAGAGGTATCGCTCAAGATGCCTTAGTGATGAATCTAGACGACATCATTTGTACGGGTGCAATTGGCCCTTTTTTATTATCTAACACCATTGGTCGAAATAAACACCTCATACCCGGCTCCGTCATAAAAGAAATTATTGATGGCTTCGAAGAGTGTATTGATACCATGCAATCCTTCGGAACAAACATTAAATTCACCGGGGGAGAAACCGCTGATGTTGGGGATTTAGTCAAGACAATCATTGTAGATAGTACAGTGGCATGTAGACCATTACGATCTGACATCAAGGAAGTAGACATACAACCTAATGATGTTATTATAGGGTTTTCATCCTATGGACAGGCTACCTACGAAAATTCCTATAATGCAGGCATGGGGTCCAATGGACTAACCTCTGGTAGGCATGATTTATTAAAACATGATTACTTTACAAAATATCCCGAATCATTTGATAAAAATACTCCTGAGGAATATATCTATTCTGGTATTTTTTCATTAACCGATATCCTCAATGGTACAGAGGTGAATATTGGTCAGGCATTGCTATCACCTACTCGAACCTATGCACCTATTTTAAATAAAATTTTCGAAAATCAATCTTTAAAAGATGCCATCCATGGAATCATTCACTGCACAGGAGGAGCTCAAACTAAAGTAATGAAATTTTTGGATAAGCCTTTGCACATTATCAAAAACGACTTGCTCCCTATACCCCCATTATTTCAAATGATTCAATCGACAACGGGTACTTCTATGAAAGAAATGTTTGAGGTATTCAACATGGGTCATCGACTTGAAATATACTGTGATGAGGCAATAGCTTCAGATTTAATTCAGATTTCAAGACTATTTCAGGTCGAAGCCAAAATTATCGGACGATGTGAAGCATCCACTGAAAAAGCATTAACTATTGACGGCATCCATTACTAATTAGTAATATAATTCATTGAGAGACATCCGATCACTTTCCAAAATAGAACTATTAGAGGCATGCGAGCAACTGGGAGAAAAAAAATTTAGGGCTCAGCAACTATGGGAGTGGTTGTGGCAAAAAAGTGCTCATTCCTTTGATGAAATGACTAATTTGTCCAAAGAGTTTAGACAAAAACTACAAACTACTTTTAGTTTCAACACCTTGACGATTGCAAAGTCACAGAAAAGTTCGGACGGAACAGTGAAATATGCCCTAAAATTAAATGATGGTTTTCTGGTAGAAGGCGTGCTCATTCCTACCTCTGATCGCGTTACGGCTTGTATTTCATCACAGGTAGGATGTAGCTTGAGTTGTACATTTTGTGCAACCGGTTTTATGAAAAGAGAACGAAACCTTAGGGCCGATGAAATTTATGATCAGGTAGCCTTACTCCGAAAAGAAGCCGAAAAAGAGTACGACATAAAACTTACTAATATAGTTTTGATGGGTATGGGCGAACCCCTCCTAAACTATGCCAATGTTCTTGCAGGAATTGAAAAAATAACATCACCGGAAGGATTAGGAATGTCGCCACAACGCATCACTTTGTCCACTGCAGGTATTGCCAAAATGATTATGAAATTGGGCGATGATCAGGTTCGTTTTAATCTAGCACTTTCCCTACACGCAGCAAATAATGAAAAACGAAGTACTATTATGCCCATTAATGATAGTAACTCTCTAGAAGATTTGATTGAAGCCATTAACTATTTTCATGAAAAAACAGGTACACGGATAACCTTAGAATATTGCGTTATTAACGATATTAATGACGATCCAATGGAAGCGGAAGAACTCATAGCTTTTGCACGACAAATTAAATGTAAGGTTAACCTAATCGAGTACAATCCGATTGATTTTGCAGAGTTTCAGTCGAGTTCCACAGAAAAAATTCAACGCTTTGCAGATTATCTTGAACGCCATAAAATCATTGTTAATATCCGAAGAAGCAGAGGCAAAGACATTGACGCCGCATGTGGTCAATTGGCCAATAAACTTAATGAATAAACCGATACTTTTCTTGTGCTGTAGGTAAACGACAGTCTGATTTTTTCCCAAATAGACTATAGCGTTTTTTAGCTACCCATTGATATAAACCATCCCTGATAAAAGTGGGTACTACCTTAAAGTAGTTTAAAAATCGATAGGGCATTTTAAGATGATTAGCAACCTGCATTATTGCATCTGATGAATCATACACTTTGCCACTCTTTATGAATATAACACTTTCCATATGGGTTATTCCCCAGGTATTTCGCAAATAGGTTTGAGCACTATGAGATTGAATCGATGCAAATAAAATAGCCTGATCTTTTTCATGCTTTAAAACAAAATCAACTCCCCAATTGCAAAGGTTGCAGACCCCGTCAAAGAAAAGAATTGGTGCTTCAGATGCCTTTGAAATATTCATCTTTGTCCTTAACTGTCAAATTAAAGCGATATTATCTTAAATCACTCAGACTAGTTTAAATATCTTTGCTGCAATGGCAAAAATATCAATCGATATAAATTCGGGAACCATACAAAAAGATAATGCAGTAATTGGAATAGACTTAGGAACTACTAATAGTTTAATTGCTACCATTAATCCAAAAACTAAAAAACCATTTTGTTTGCCTATACATGGTAAAAATAGCATGCCTAGCGCTTTGTACTTTGATGCACAAAAAATTGAAGTTGGTTCCATGGCTCTTGAAAAATTAGTTAGTGACCCCAAAAATACCCTCTATTCTATCAAAAGATTAATGGGGCGTAGTTTCCATGACCTTGGACATGAACTAAATAAACTAAATTATAAAATCGTTGATAATCATGATCAGCTTGTTCAAGTAAGAATTGATGACCAATTCTATTCTCCTATTGAACTTTCATCCTACATTCTCAAAGAATTAAAAAAAGTGGGCCAAAAAGAGCTCCAAAAAGATATTCAAAAAGTGGTGATAACCGTCCCTGCCTATTTTAACGATTCGCAACGACAAGCTACACGAGACGCCGGGAAATTAGCTGGCTTAGATGTACTCCGAATCATCAACGAACCAACGGCTGCTAGTCTTGCTTATGGAATAGGTATAAACACCGATCAACCCAAAACTGTTGCCATCTATGACTTGGGTGGCGGTACTTTTGATATTTCCATTTTAAAAATTCAACAGGGTATATTTGAGGTTCTTTCTACTAATGGTGACACTGCTTTAGGGGGTGATGATATTGATCAAGCCATTAAGAACTATTGGATTTCGTTTTATGACCTAAAATTACTGTCTCGTAGTAAAAATCAATTATTAAGACTAACTGCAGAAGAAGCAAAAATCCAACTTAGTAAGGATAAATCATTCCATAAAAAAATAGCTATTCAGAATCAACACATTACACTTGAACTAGATCGAGATAGGATGAATACTATTTTATCGCCAATTATAGAAAAATCAATAGCCATTTGTAAAAATGCATTATCCGACGCAAATCTTTCAACGGATGAAATTGAAGAGGTTATTCTTGTGGGTGGCAGCACAAGAACACTCGCTGTTAAACAAGCAGTTCAAAAACTATTCAGCTCAGCTAATGTAAATGATGACATTAACCCAGATGAGGTAGTCGCTTTGGGAGCTGCTATTGAAGCTGACATCTTAGCAGGCAACCGCACAGATATGTTGCTTCTTGATGTTACACCCCTTTCTCTGGGGATAGAAACCATTGGAGGTTTAATGGATGTACTAATTCCTCGAAATAGTAAAATTCCTATTCAATTAAAAAAAGAATACACCACCTCCATAGATGGACAAGTTAATTTAGCTGTCAATGTATATCAAGGGGAAAGAGAAATGATTAAAGATAACCGTAAAATTGGTGAATTTATTCTTAAGGGCATTCCGGCCATGCCTGCAGGTATCCCAAAAATTGAAATGTCTTTTATGCTAAATGCCGACGGTATTCTGCAAGTTAGTGCAAAAGAACTTCGGTCGGGTGTAAAACAAGAGATAACACTCAAGCCTCAATACGGCATTTCTGATGAACAAATCAAAACCATGCTTCAGGACAGTATCAAGTTTGCCCAATCTGATATGGATGAGCGTTCTTTAGCAGAGACTATAACTGAAGCAAATCAGTTGATATATGCTACGCATAAATTTATGCGTGACAACCCTCAATTATTACTAGAAAAACATATTCAAACCATGAGTGGCTTAATCCGAAAGCTAGAAGATAGTATTCATAAAAAAGATCGTCTTACAATAAATAATCGTATTGAAGAGTTAAATGAATTCACAAAACCATTTGCAGAGCAAGTAATGGATCATCAAATATCCAAAGCATTACGAGGCAAAAATATTACTTAAATGAGGGGATTTTTCTATTCTATAAGCATTTTTATATGTTCTAGTATATTAGCTCAATCCAATTCTATTTCAAAACACCACTTAGGCGTAAAAACTAGTATCAATATTTCTAGTATGATTGGTAGTGCACTTAAAAACCCTACCCCAAAATATGGCTATACTGCTGGCTCTTTCTGTGTGTTCCATTCTGAAAAAAAAATTACCGCTTATACAGAGATTGTTGGAAATTTTAAAGGTTCAAACTTTAATAATGGTGATTTGGGTTATTCTAAAATTGCTTTATTTTATGTCGATGCTTCCGTACTTCCCATGGTTAAACTAAAGAACAAAAATGCTATTGCTGTGGGGCCCAGTTTATCCTACCTTGGTCTTTCATCTATCTATGTGGGTGCTAAAAAAAAGTCAGAAATCGATAAACTTAACTTAAAACCATGGGATCTGAATTTAACTGTGTTTTATCATATAAAAAAAGACATCGTTACCTTTCAGTTCGGAACTAAAATCGGTCTGATTGATATCTATAATAATTTAAATTTAACAACTATAACTCCATCCATAGATCAAGGAAATATTCATAATATTTCTTTTGAAATCGGAATGTTATTTTAAAAAATGTTGTTGTTTTTATGATAAAAATCATAATTGGATATGATTTTTATCATAAAACTCCCTTTTAAAGGGAGTTTTAGAGCTACATTACAATTCGTCTTGATTGAAGAAGTAATCGTCCGTAGAAGGATACTCTGACCAAATCTCTTCAATGGTTTCGAAAGGTTCTCCGTCATCTTCCAATTCTTGTAAATTTTCAACTACTTCTAAGGGTGCTCCCGTTCGAATAGCAAAGTCGATAAGTTCGTCTTTGGTTGCAGGCCAAGGGGCGTCATCTAAGTAAGATGCAAGTTCTAATGTCCAATACATGGCTAAAATTATTTAAAATTATTCGATTAATGAAAGTTGGTTTTTAAAAACAAAAATGTCACTTTCAGTTTGTGCGAAAATAACGTATTTTACTAATTTCCAAATAGGATTAAAATAATTTTATATTATTGGAAATCAAGTAGTTAGCTGGTATAGCATTATCCCTGCTGCCACAGAGACATTCAAAGAATCCATAGAACCCTGCATTTCTATGCGCCAAATTTTGTCCATTAAGGCTAATCGTTCGCGAGAAAGTCCTTTATCCTCATTTCCCATCCAAAGTGCCCAGGAATCTAATTTTTTTATATTCAATTTATCCAATGGTTGGTCTGATTTTTCGGATGCAGCAAGTTGGTTGATTCCCCAGCTTTTTAGATAGTTTAATGTATTGGATAAACTACTCACCCGAGCTACCGGTAATTGAAGAAGTGCCCCTGCTGAGGATTTTACAGCTCCTTCACCAATCTCAGCATTGGCCTTAACCCCTACAATTAGTAAATCTATACCAAATGCTAGGCAAGATCTGGAAATTGCTCCTATGTTTCTTATATCTTGTATCCCATCAGCGACTAATATTTTGGGAGGTTTACCTTCTTCAAATAATCGGGTAATGGTTTCTTCCAACGGAACAAATTCAATAGGGCTTTTGATAGCAACCACTCCTTGATGGTTGGCTCGCGTTATTCGGTTTAGCTTCTCAACAGGTACCATTTGAAATGGAGTATCTGTTTGTTTGGCCAACTGTCTCAATGTACCCACTTTTTGACTATCGGCTTTACTATTCACATATACCTTGCCAATGGTTACACCACTTTTGAGAAGATCTTCTACAGCATGATAACCAATAACAACACCTTCTTTACCCATAGGATTATCTACTGGAGAGTATATCATCATTTATAATATTCTCAGATTTTTTACAGCTGACAAAAAAAACATTAATTATTAAAGTTAAGATTATTATAAAGAATGATGTATTTTTCATTTTATGTATGTGTTTTTAGTTTTGTTTTTCTATGCTGAATTCAGGTTCATTTGCTCCTTTGCAAACAGCAGTTTTATCGGATTTATTTATTTTTAAATTGTATTTAGGTTTAGAATATTCACCATCGCTTAACGAGCATTCCACAGTTACTGAATTGGCATCTTCATTAAGTATTTTAAAAGTGCCATTATAATAAACTCTGCTATTATCATCAAGGTTTGTTTGTTGCAAACCTGCAATGCCATCCTCTTTTAGTAGAAACTTAAAATCAATGGAAGGAACTGAAACCTTTTGGCCGCCAATTATCATATCGTCACCATATTGATTTTTCATAGTGTAACTTGGCTGAATTCCGTGGTACTTTCCTAAGTATTCACTCTGCAGTAGTTGTTGATTATGTTTTTTTACTTCAGTTGATTGAGTCTGATTACTCTAGCAACCACTCCTTGATGGTTGGCTCGCGTTATTCGGTTTAGCTTCTCAACAGGTACCATTTGAAATGGAGTATCTGTTTGTTTGGCCAACTGTCTCAATGTACCCACTTTTTGACTATCGGCTTTACTATTCACATATACCTTGCCAATGGTTACACCACTTTTGAGAAGATCTTCTACAGCATGATAACCAATAACAACACCTTCTTTACCCATAGGATTATCTACTGGAGAGTAGTAACTTGCTTATATAAATTATCGTATGTATCTGCTAATTTATCCCTTTTATATTCTCGAGCTAAAAGACCCATACTTTGTAATATTTGCATGTTTTCATTCAGCTCATCAGTTGTCCTGAATTTTTTGTAATACTGAATTAATTCATACGAGTTGTCCCCCACCTCTTTCAAGAACTGATCCCCTTTTTCCATTTGATTGGCTTTGTAATAAATATCTGCACTAGCCGCTTTTAAACGTAGATTCATGGGTAATAATGTTTCAGGCATTGAAGCATAACACTTATCCACTAAAGCAGCGGCTGTGTCAGGTTTACCTGTATTGGCATAATAATCGGCTACTTGAATAAATAATGAACGTAAATTTTGTGGAACTAACTGAGCTTTGTCATCCAAGAACATCGTTCCTTTTTCCATATTTCCCCATTTATAATCTTTCATCAAACGATTATACAATAAGTCCATATCATCCATCCCACGCATTTGCTTATTGGCTTCTACAGGTAAAAGTTGATAGGTAAGCCCATTGTGTCTGAAGTATTTATCTAAGTTCATATATACCGACGAGCCTGTTGTAGTAGTCCAATAGATTGGTCTTTTCCATCCTGTTTTGGCATTAGTAGCAATAATATCGAGTACCACCAAATCTCCTTTGCTTAAACCACTTTTATTGATAGCCCACTCTAATTGATCTACAATACGAGCCGTATCTTTTGCAGGGATATATCCAGAAGCTATTGCTGCTTTTTGGTCTACTTTGACACTAAACTTCTTTACTGGAAACACATTGATTAATTCATTGGTGTTGGTTCTTTGTTTTAACTTTGGGTCATCCGAGGTCACATATTCCAATACTTGATCCAACGGATAAAATGAATCTACGTTGACATTAGGAGCCTCAAAATACCTTACGTAGTCGCGTTTCCCTGCTACCAGTTTCTCTGCAGGAATACTGAGTGGAAGAGGTTCACTATCAAAAACTTTACGTCTCAGAGCACTACTATACCATTCTGTAGGCAATAAACTCAAGTTGATCACACGTACATCTGTACGAATCCCCTCTACATTCTGAGCATACCAAAGCGGATAGGTATCATTATCTCCATTGGTAAATAGAATAGCATTGGGCGCGCAACTATTCAAATAATTCTCTGCGAAGGATATTCCTAAATATCGATCTGAACGATCGTGATCATCCCAGTTGTGGAAACCCATCAAGACTGGTGATACAAGCAATGCAATAACCGTAGCACCCATAGCTGCTATGGTTTTGTTAACTGATTTTTTGAATAGGTCAACCAAAAAAATCACACTGAGACCAATCCAAACACAAAACGTCTGGAATGAACCTACCGAGGAATAATCCCGCTCTCTGGGCTCCATTGGAGGTTGATTAAGGTATACAACCACCAATAATCCCGTAAATAAAAACATAACAAGTACTGTATAAAAGTCCATTTTACTCTTTTTATACATAACAATGATGCCTAAAATTCCCAGCAATAGAGGCAAGAAAAACAGGGTGTTTCGTCCTTTGTTATATTGAAGACTGGCTGGCAAGTCTTGAGAGAATCCAAGCCTAGCTTCATCAATGAAATCAACTCCTGAAATCCAATTTCCGTCAGAAGTAGTTCCCAAAACATTCTGTATATCATTTTGCCTTCCCACAAAATTCCACATAAAATATCTCCAGTACATCCAACCCAGCTGATACTTGAACATAAAAGTCATGTTATTCGCAAAAGATGGCTTTTTGGATTTTACATTTTCCAATTGTTGTTCTAATTGATTTCTACCAGAAAATTTCTTAACCATACCGTTCCATAAAGGATAGTATCTTGCTTTTTCTGACATATCACCCATTCGCGGCAAAACTGTAGAAAAACGGTCATCATAAATAGGTTCTTGCTTAGTACCTATCTCTTCATATGCACTATCTCCACGTCTGTACTGTGCCCTTCCCTCTTCAATATCTGTCAAATTTGCATTATAATACGGACCATATAAAAGCGGACGAGAACCGTACTGCTCCCGATTGATATAGCTCAGTAAGCTTTCCGCATCCTGTGGATCATTCATATTGATAGCTGGTTCGGCAATGGATCGAATCACAACCATGCTGTAGGACGAAAATCCAAGCATAATAAATGCGAAACAGAGAATAGCCAAGTTGGCAATGGGTTTATTGTTTTTGATGGTGTATCTCAAACCATAAACAATCCCAAAGACAATAAGTAACAAGAAAAATAAAACGCCAGAATTAAAAGGTAGTCCAAATGAATTCACAAAAATTCTGTCAAAAAAAGCAGCAACAGCAGGTGTTTTTGGTATTATCACCCATTGAAGTATTGCTATGGAACCTAATCCTATCACTGAAGCTCGGATTATATTTCGTTTGTTAGCACCAAATTTGTTAATGAAGTAGTATAAGAATACAGCAGGGACAACCAATATACCCAACAAGTGAAGCCCTATACCCAGACCAATAATATATGCTATAAATACAATCCATCGATCAGAAGTAGGTTCATCTTTTACCTTTTCCCATTTTAAAATTGCCCAAAATGCTAAAGCCATAAAACAAGAAGAACTAGCATACACCTCTGCTTCAACTGCGTTGAACCAAAATGTGTCCATAAAAGTGACAGATAACGCAGCTACTAATCCTGCTCCGATTATAGTGATGGCATTCCCTAATTCTACCGTTTTAGCATTCAAATCGATAGAGAGCATTTTCTTAGCAAAATGTGTTGTAATCCAAAAAGTAAACATGACAGTTGCCGCACTCGCTACAGCGCTAAGCATATTGACAGCAATAGCAACTTGGTTAGTACCCGGCTCGGCAAATAGGGTAAATAAACGCCCTAACATTAAAAACAAGGGAGCTCCTGGAGGGTGGACTACTTGCAGTCTGTAAGATGCCGAAATAAATTCACCACAATCCCATAAACTCACGGATTGCTCCAATGTCATAATATATACAGCAATGGCTATTAAGAATGTAATCCAACCAAATACCGTATTAATTCTATTAAAATTATTCATCCTATGATTTTTAAATCTTCGGGCGAAGATAAAAGATTTAGCTTTATAATGAAGACTGGAACTTAAATCAATCTGTAATTAATTGATTTAATATGATAGAATTGAAATGAATTTATATTTTGTGGGTTTATTTGTAACCTAATTCTATACCCATTGAACGAAAATAATCGCATATCCCAATGCCCTGTATGTAGTTATACTGATTTCAGTTCTTATTTACAAGTGCCCGATTGGCTGGTATCCAAAGAAATATTCGAACTTAAGCAGTGTGCCCATTGCGACTTTATCTTCACCGCAAATGCTCCCATTGAACAGAATATAGGACCATATTATAACAGCGAAGAATATGTAGAACATTCGGATACTTCTAGTGGGATAATTTACGGTATATATCACTATGCCAGAAAAATAATGCTTCAATACAAGCATAAAAAAATCAAAAGGTTAGGGGTAGGAAAAAAATTATTGGATGTGGGATCGGGATCGGGATACTTTTTAAATCACATGAAAAATAAAGGGTATGAGGTAACTGGTGTAGAAATCAGTAAAAAAGCCGTTGCACTATGTGAGCAAAAATTTGGTATTACTGCACACCATCCTCAAACATTTTTAGACGGAAAACTCGATACCAACTTTTCTATTATTTCACTATGGCATGTCTTTGAACATGTTTACCAGTTCGATGCGTATTTTGATTTGTTTTCAAACTCGTTAGCTGAAAACGGAGTACTTATTTTGGCATTACCCAATTGTGACTCATGGGACGCTAAAATGTACCAATCCTATTGGAACGCCTATGATACACCTCGTCATATTTGGCATTTTACACCCCAGACATTGCAACTTTTTGCAGAAAAAAGAGGATTTAAAATCATAAAGAAACACCGATTGCCGTTGGATCCATTTTTCAATGCCATGGTCAGTGACTCGTACAAAGATCGTTTTACCTTTTTACCCGTCACCCTACTCAAAGGTCTTGCTGCCTATTTAGCGTCACTCATCAATATTGATAAATCTAGCTCTATCATATATGTGTTAAAAAAAGCTTAATGTTTAACGAAGGTTTTGGTAAATACTCGTTCTTCTTCAATCAACCTAAGATAATACACCCCGCTTTGCAGCAATGATACATCAAGAACTTGCTTGAATGGATGGGATAAGACTACCGATCCACTACCGTTCAAAACCTGAATTTTAGCACTGGAATTGGAGTATCCATCAATATGGATTGTGTTTGTTGTGGGATTGGGAGAAAGTAAAATTTGAACATTAGCAATAGTGTGAATTGATGCATTTGCATTTTCTTGTACATGAATGGTGTCAATGAATACCTGATCACCGCTGTTGTTACCATTTCCGTTTGCAGCTAGTGTGGAGACATAGAAAACAACTTTTCCAGTACCGCTAGAGGGCGCTTTCCAGTTTGCAATCCATGATTGACCATCATTGGATGAACTACTTGCAAATTTATGTGTTGCTCTAGAACCGCTACTTAAGCTATTTACCTGAGTATTATTTAAAAACTCACCTACTGGATTACCATTAGCATCTTCTGCCATCATTTCAAAACCCCAGACCGATGTTCCATTTTCGGTTGGATTTACGGTAATGTTGTATGTTTTCCCAGCAGCATATCCAGTGGCTGGAATATTACTCGATAAAATATCTTTAGATTGAGGACTTGAGCCACCATGGCAGCCACCATTCGTTGAGCAGGTAGCACCATTATCCGAAGTTGAACCCGATCTTCCACCAGGAGAGCCTCCCCTATTGGCTAAGAAAAAAATGGAGAGTGTGCAAAGTAAAAATAGGTTTAATTTTATATTATTTTTCATCTTTGGTTTAGCATATTTTAGTCAAAGTTAAGTGATAATCATGAAGAAAGCATGTCAAATTATTTTGAAAAACAAAATTTTAACTTAATTTTGCATTAAATATTATAATAGTTCAAAGGGGCAGCTGCCCCTTTTTTCTTAAACAAAAATTTGGGAATTAAATCACTTATATCGACAATAATTGAAGCGGAATTAAAGGCTACAGATTCTTTTTTGGTGGGCATAGATACCAATCAAAATGAAACTGATATAAAATTTTTCATTGATAGTAACGATGGAGTTAGTATACAGCTGTGTTCGCAGATAAGCCGTAAAGTTTCCCGAATTTTAGATGAGGAGTACACCGATGATGAGCCTATCCGTTACGAAATTTCATCTCCCGGAGCAGAGCAACCCCTAGTTGATATCCGTCAATATCCCAAACATATTGGAAGAGAACTAGAGGTTATACTTCAATCAGAAGAGATTATAACCGGAGAACTAATGGGAGTTTCAGATAAGAATATCGTTATTCTTGTTCCTATCTCCAAGCATGAAAAAGAAGAAAAAACGATTGTTTTTGATGACATAAATAAAAGTACAGTAAAAATATCCTTTAAACGTAAAAAGAAATGAGCTTACAACTAGTAGAATCGTTCTCAGAATTCAAAGAATTTAAAAATATCGATCGGGCAACCATGATGAGGGTGCTCGAAGATGTGTTCAGAACAATGATTAGAAGAAAATACGGTTCTGATGAGAACTTTGATGTGATAGTTAATACCGATAACGGTGATTTAGAAATATACCGTAACCGAGAGATTGTGGATATGGGTGAGGTGGAAGATCCCAATAAAGAAATAAACATTGAAGATGCTAAGTTGCTTGAAGATGATTACGAAATCGGTGAGGAGGCCATTGAAGAAATTGATATGGCTACTTTTGGTCGTCGTACTATTTTAACAGCCAGACAAACGCTATTGTCTAAGATACTTGAATTAGAAAAAGATGAATTTTATAAAAAATATAAAGATCGAGTTAGCGAAATTGTAACTGGAGAAGTATATCAAATTTGGAAAAATGAGATCATGGTATTAGACGATGAGGGTAACGAATTAATCCTCCCGATACGAGAAATGATTCCCCGAGATTTTTTCAAAAAAGGAGATGCCGTTAGAGCGGTCATTTTACGCGTAGAAATGTATAATTCTAATCCAAAAGTGATCTTATCAAGAACCGCCCCAGAATTCCTTGAGAGACTTTTCGAATTAGAAGTACCTGAAATTTTAGATGGACTGATAACGGTCAAAAAGATTGTACGTGAACCTGGAGAGAGAGCTAAAGTTGCTGTAGAGAGTTACGATGACAGAATTGATCCAGTTGGAGCCTGCGTAGGAATGAAAGGAAGTCGAATACATGGTATTGTAAGAGAATTGAAAAATGAAAATATTGACGTTATCAATTTTACATCCAATATTCAATTATTAATTCAACGAAGTTTGAGTCCAGCCAAAGTTTCATCCATCAATTTAGATGATGAAAATGGAAAAGCTAATGTCTATTTACCTGCGGACCAAGTCTCACTAGCTATTGGAAAAAGAGGACATAATATAAAATTAGCCGGTAAACTTGTTGGGTATAATATTGATGTTTATCGCGAAACCAACGAAGAAGAAAATGTGGATGTTGATTTGAATGAATTTGCTGATGAAATTGATAGTTGGATCATTGATGAACTTAAGGCAATTGGTCTGGATACCGCAAAAAGTGTTCTTGAAATGAGTAATGAAGACTTGATATCAAGAACTGAATTAGAAGAAGAAACTATTATAGAAATTAAGAAAATACTGGAAGCTGAATTTGAATAATTCTGCTTTAAAGACATAAAGTATTATCTTCGAGCGTCCATAAGCATTCAATGGTTGGAAAGAAAAAAACATATCGGGTAAACAAAGTTGCTACAGAATTCAATGTCAGTTGGAAAACAATTGTTGAACACCTTACCGATAAAGGTTTTGAGGTAGAGGCAAAGATTACTGCCAAATTAGACGAAGACATGTATCAAGATTTACTTAGCTTTTATCAAAAGGATAAACAAGCCAAGGAAGAATCTAAGAAACTTGAAATCAACATCCGAAAAGATGTTCGGTCCCAAGCTGCACCAGAAGTAAAAAAATCAGAACCACCTCAGCCTGAAATTGTCCCTGAGCCAACAATATTCATAAAAGATATATCTTTAGGCTCAAAAAAGACAGAAGATAACGTTGAGGATGATACCCATGAATCTCCAAAGGGTACACCAAAAATTATTCAAAAAGCAGACGAAATACCTACTGCTAAAACACCCTCCGCAGATAAAACTGAGTCTAATACATTAAAAATAGTAGGTAAAATTGATGTATCAAGTCCCAATAAAGCAAAGAAAGTTGAAAAATTGGATGCCCCCAAGAGTTCTCCAGAACCCAAAAATGTGGAGGAACCTGTTTCAGAAGAAGAAAAGTTAGTAGAAACAGAATACAAGAAACTGGAAGGAACTACAGTTTTAGGTAAAGTGGAAATAAAACCTCCCGTCAAAAAAACCAAAACTGTTCGAGATGATGAGCCCAAAAAGAAACGAAAAAGAATTCGAGGTGAGAAAGTATCTGCAGATCGATTTAATTCAGATCGAAATAAAAAACAAAATCCAGCAGAAAATAAGACGGAGGTAACTGAGAAGGAAATTCAAGAAAAAATTAAAAAAACACTTGCTCAAATGTCATCGAGCAAGCAAGCTCCATCACACGGTGGTAAAGTTCGTCAAAAAGCTCGAAAATTTAGAAGAGAAGAACATAAAAAGAAGTGGGAAGAAAAACAACTTCAAGATATTATTGAAAGTAAAATTCTTGATGTAACAGAATTTGTTACCGCTAATGATTTATCCAATATGATGGACGTTAGTGTAAATGAGATTATAGGTGCTTGTTTTTCACTTGGCATGATGGTGTCAATCAATCAACGTTTAGATGCTGAAACGATTCAGATTGTCGCTGAAGAATTTGGTTACGAAATCAACTTTGTAGATGCTGATGAAACCATCGAAATTGAAGAAGTAGAGGATAATCCAGAAGATTTGAAACCCCGTCATCCTATTGTCACTGTTATGGGGCACGTAGATCACGGTAAAACCTCATTACTAGATTATATCCGAAATGCAAACGTGATTGCTGGTGAGGCAGGTGGTATAACTCAACACGTCGCTGCTTACGAGGTTAAACTTAAAAATGGGGATCACATGACCTTCATTGATACTCCAGGTCATGAGGCATTTACTGCCATGCGAGCTCGTGGTGCTCAAGTGACAGATATTGCCATTATTGTAATTGCGGCAGATGATTCTATCATGCCTCAAACAAAAGAGGCTATTAGTCATGCTCAAGCAGCCAATGTGCCCATTGTCTTTGCTTTTAATAAGATAGATAAAGATGGAGCCAATCCAGATAGAGTAAGAGAAGGTTTGTCCGCCATGAACATATTGGTTGAGGAATGGGGTGGTAAATTCCAAACTGCTGAAATTTCTGCCAAAAAGGGTACAGGTATTGAGGAACTCCTAGAAAAAGTATCTCTTGAATCAGAAATGTTGGAGCTAAAAGCCAATCCCGATAAAAATGCAAAAGGTGGCGTTCTGGAGGCTAAAATTGAAAAAGGAAGAGGTGTAGTTGCCTCCATACTTGTTCAAGAAGGTACACTTCGAGTAGGAGATGCATTGGTAGCTGGTCAACATTATGCAAGAGTTAAGGCTATGTTTAATGAAAGAGGTCAAAATATTCAAGAAGCTGGACCGGCATCACCGGTCTCTATTCTTGGATTCTCTGCTGCACCCGCTGCTGGAGAAACATTCCAAGTAATGGATGACGAATCTGTTGCCAAAGAAATTGCAAACAAACGTGAACAATTGCAACGTGAACAAGATATTCGTTCTACCTCCATGCTAACTTTAGATACGATTGGTAAACGTCTTGCAATAGGAAACTTCCAAGAACTTAAATTAATAATCAAAGCAGATGTAGATGGTAGTTCTGAAGCACTTTCTGATTCGTTGATGAAACTTTCAACAGAAGAAATCGAAGTTAAAATTATACAAAAATCCGTTGGGCCAATAACCGATAATGACATCCTCTTAGCCAAAGCTTCGGATGCAATTGTTATTGGATTTCAAGTGAGACCTATGCCTACAGCTCGTAAATTAGCTGAATCGGAAGGAGTTGAAATTCGACAATACAGCATTATTTATCAAGCTATTGAAGAGATAAAGGCGGCCATGGAAGGTATGCTAGTACCTGATTTGGAGGAAGAAATTACCGGAACTGCTGAAGTGAGAGAAGTCTTCAAAATAACCAAAGTTGGTACCATTGCTGGATGTATGCAAACTGAGGGCAAAATGTATCGAGATAATAAAGTACGTCTAATCAGAGACGGCGTGGTTATTTATACCGGTGAAATTGAAACCTTGAAACGTTTTAAAGACGATGTTAAAGAAGTGGCTAAAGGATATGAATGTGGAATTCAAATTAAAAACTGCAATGACATTAAGGAGTTTGACCTAATTGAAGGTTATCGTGAAGTAGAAGTCGCAAGAAAACTAAAATAAAGCTACTTTATTTTCACAAATTCTTGGTTTTTAATATTATACACTGAATTACACAACGATAATTCTGTTTCATTATGTGTTACAAATAAAGCTGTTTTCCCCACTTTCTTTAGAGATTGAATTGTTTTAAGCACTTGCTCCTTACTTTCATCATCCAAATTATTCGTGACTTCATCAAACAAAAAGATCTCAGAATCCTTATATAAGGCCCGTGCAATAGCAATACGCTGACGCTGTCCACCACTGATCTGATTTCCCAATTCGCCAATTGGAGTATGGATAGACTCCGACAAATTCATGGTAACACTCATCATCTCATTTAATATAGATGAAGAATCACGGGAACGAAAATAGTTTAGCTGGCTTTGCATAAGCTGCTTATAATTATCGTCAGAAATTTGAGCATTGATTTCAAAAGAAAGCTGTATTTGTCGTTTACTGATATACACCAAGACTACATTTTTAAAAATATAAATTAAAAATAAAAAAGCGCTTAATACCAAAACAAAGCGTTGCTCATTCCTTAGTTGTAGTTTGTCATAAATGTCCTTTGTAAGTTGATAGTCCTGAATAAAATTGGGTTCAAAAATAGATAGTATAGTGTATAATAATAGGGAGACACCAATCAATTCAAGAAAAGCACTTGCAATACTTAACAGGATGATATGGATAAACTTATTTTTAGATTTTTGATCTAAAAGAAGACTGAATTTATACCTAATATTATTAAAAAAACGAATACTTATCAATCTGTGTCTTCTAAAATTTCTATTTCAATAATGACAGGAAAATAACCCGGAACTACTTTATTTCCAGAAGGACCAAAAGCATACTCAGATGGAATTACCGCTCTTACAGACTCGCCTTTTTTCATTTTTTGCATTAATAAATGAATGCCCAGCAAAACCTTTTTATCTGAAACATCATATAGAAAAGGCTCACCTTTTTTTGTCATATAAAGCAATTGATCCTGAAGTGTTTTTAAAACATAATTAATTTTAGCCTTAGTAAATTGAGTAGCATTTTGAGTTTTAATTAATTTTTCATAATAAATAGCCGAAGCTGAATCCAAATTTCCATTCCAGCGTTGTGTTTGGATAAAATTATCTATCTGGCTTCTTTCAAACGCTTTTTTATAAGAAATATGCTCTAAATCGTCCAGCTTACCTCTCATCCAAACAATGCCTGAGATGGTATCCATCGCATTCAGATAAATAGGAACAGATCCGTGAAGAGATTGATAAAAGTCTTGTGCTTTTATTTTAAAAATTAAACTGTCATCAACACAAATTTGTTGTAATAGCCGCACAAATGAAGATGTGATGTCCGTGTCCAAGCGATGAACCTCCATTTTTCGACCCATTTTTCGAGTATCTAAAAAAACAGAATCTAAGGCATTTTGTAGTTTAATGTCTAGTAGCAAATGATTTTTGTTTTCCTTGCATTGCTTTTCTGTAGGGATATAGACTACATTGCCATTTTTAACATACGTAGTCTTTTCTTCTTGCCTACAGGATATTAAACCAATGACAATAAGTAATACAAATATTCCTTTAATTTTCATAAATAGTCTCGGTAATTTTTAATGACCTCTTTAAATTTTTTTAATGTATCATCCAGTCCATCATGACTAATACCTCCAGCTGCATTTTTATGGCCACCACCACTGAAGTTTTCAGCACTAAAAATATTGCACGGAAATTCGCCTGAACTCCTGAAACTCATCTTTACTATAGGGCCTCTATCAATAATTAGTGCACTCATTTTTACACCAGCTATGCCTAATCCATAATTGACAAATCCCTCTGTATCACCCGTAATACTATCAAATCGCTCAATATCGTCAATGGTTAAATATCCCAGTGCAACCTTCCCTTTTTCGATGATCTCTAAGTTGGTAGATAAAAGGTGGCCAAGTAATTGCAAACGACTTAACTTGTTTTGATCAAAAAGTACTTGATATATTGCATCAGGTACTACACCTAGATCCATCAAATCTGCTGCAATACGAAGCGTAGAACTTGAAGTACTTGCAAAGCGAAACGAACCCGTATCTGTAATCAATCCCGTGTAAATACATTCTCCAACATGCTTATTCATATACGATTGATCTAGGTGGGTCGTTATGTATCTATAAATCAATTCGCAGGTTGAACTTGCCCCTATTTCAATAAAACGTTCATCATCAAAGTCATGCGGATCTTGATGATGATCTATCAGAATACACCGGGCAGAACTTGCCTCTACATGCTCACCCATGACATTAATTCTATGAAGAGCATTGAAATCCAAACAAAAAATAAAATCAGCATGGGCAATCTCAATATTACATTGAATTTCATCTTCCTCATAAATTAGGACTTTATTATTCCCTGGCATCCAATGTAAAAAATCAGCATAATCAGAAGGCACAATTACTTTGGACTCAATACCTGCACTTTTGAGGTAGTGATATAACCCAAGGCTTGAACCCATTGCATCACCATCAGGTTTGAAATGAGATGTAATGATTATCCTACCTGAAGCCTGAATTAAATCTTCGAGATTGTGTTGAATGGTATCTTGCACGTCGTATTATTTGCAACAAAACTCGCAAAAAGAAGCGGATATTTCTATTTTTGCGCACCTTTTAAATAAAATAACAAATGTCTAACATCACATTTACAATGATAAAACCAGATGCCGTTGCTAACGGGCACACTGGTAAAATAATTGATGACATCATCGCTGGAGGATTTGGTATCAAGGCCATGAAATATATTCACCTCTCAAAACAAAAAGCAGAAGCCTTCTACGGTATCCATAAAGAAAGACCTTTTTTTAATGATTTGGTTGCATTCATGACCTCTGGACCTATAGTTGCTGCTGTTTTAACCAAAGAAAATGCCGTATCCGATTTTAGAAAATTAATTGGAGCTACCAATCCTGAGGAAGCTGAAGTAGGTACTATTCGACAGAAATACGCCAAATCTATTGATGCAAATGCAATACACGGAAGCGATAGTGATGAGAATGCTGCTGGAGAGGCATCATTTTTCTTCTCTTCATTCGAAATGTATTAGAAAAGGCGTCTGCTTTCCAATTTTCAGAGACTTCTTTTTCGCTAACTATTATATTAAGGAGATTCACATATCTCTAAAATTAAATAGTACTTTAGTGCCATTATAAAATAAGTAACCCATATTATCGTTAGTTTAAATCGATATTTATGTGACATAAAGTTAAATCATGAAATTAAAAAACGTATTTTTTGTATTTGGTCCGATCGTTTTTATCGTATTTGGGTTCTTCTTAAAAGGGCAAAACCTTGGTGAAGATATTCTTCTTCGGGCAATTAATATGAATTTGCAAAATGCGCATTATGATCCCGTTGAAATTGACGACAACTTTTCTAAAAAAGCATACCAGCTATATATAGATAATATAGATGCAAATAAACGATTGTTGATCCAGTCTGATTTAGATGAATTGGAACCCTACAAGACTACTATAGATGATGAAATTATTAATGGAACATACCAATTTTTTAACGCATCGTTAGAGATTATTGAAGAAAGAACAGCGTTAACTGAACGTTTTTTTGAGGAAATTCTTGGGCAACCCATGAATTTTGACAAAGATGAAATGGTCGATTTTAGCGAGGATATTCCCTATGTTAAAAACGAAAAAGAACTTAAAGAACGGTGGAGAAAATATTTAAAATATAGTGTACTGACTCGCTTGTATGCCGATCAAAAAGCACAAGAAAAATCACTTTCCAACGCTGATACATCATTTATTCCAAAATCAATGGATACCCTACAAGCTATGGCTCAAAGAAGTGTTTTGAAAACACACCGGGATTGGTACAAAAGACTAAAAAGGCTCGATCGACAAGATCGCTTGGCCATGTATGTAAACAGCATTACATCTGTTTATGATCCCCATACCAATTATTTCCCTCCAGAACAAAAAGAGGATTTTGACATCCAAATGTCTGGTCGATTAGAAGGTATTGGTGCTCAACTTCAAGAAAAAGATGGATATATTAAAATTACAAATGTTATTCCTGGAGGACCATCCTCTCTTCAAGGTGAATTAAAAACCAATGACTTAATACTCAAGGTAGCTCAAGAAGGTGAAGAGGCTGTTGACATTATCGATTGGAGAATTAGTGATGCTGTGAAAATCATTCGTGGACCCAAAGGTTCTAAAGTTACCTTAACTGTTCGCAAGCCCGATGGTAGTGAAAAAAATATCACCATTACCCGAGATATAGTGGTTTTAGAAGAAACGTATGCTAAATCATTGATCATTCATGATCAAGATCGTGTAAAATCAGGATACATTTATTTGCCCAGTTTTTATGCTGATTTTCAAAATCCTAGAGGACGATTTAGTTGGAAGGATGTGAAAACTGAAATTGAAAAACTGAAAACTGAAAATGTTTTGGGAATTATTCTAGATTTAAGGAATAATGGCGGTGGATCATTGGACGATGTTGTTAAAATGGGTGGACTATTTATAGATCAAGGACCTATTGTGCAAGTTAAAGAGAAAGGGCGTCCTGCTCAAATTTTAGAAGATCGATATCCTGGCGCAGAATGGGAAGGTGCTCTTGTGATTATGGTCAATGAATTCAGTGCTTCTGCGTCTGAGATTATGGCCGCTGCTATGCAAGATTACGAACGGGCAATCATCATTGGCTCAAAATCAACCCATGGTAAGGGGACTGTTCAACGTTTTTTACCCTTAAACCGAACATTACGAGATAAGGATATTCCTGATTTAGGTAGCATCAAACTAACCATACAAAAATTTTATAGAATCAATGGTGATGCCACTCAATTAAAAGGGGTGCAATCTGATGTCATCCTTCCTGACAACTACATGTATCTTGAAACAGGAGAAAAAGAGCACGAATATCCACTATCTTGGGACCAAATTAATGGTGTGAAATATGATAAAATAAAAACCGCTGTGTCTGACAAAGTGATTAAAAAAAGTCAACTAAGAATTCAAAATAACTCAACCTTCAATCTCATTGAAGAGAATGCAAAACGATGGGAAGAACAACGAGAGAATACTTCTTTTCCCTTGAAATTATCTACCTATGAAGCTGAAGAAATCAAAGAAAAGAAAGAGGGAGAAAAGTTTGAACAAATGGGCAAGGATAAAATACCCTCATTTGAAATTTCAAACGTTCCGTCTGATTTAGTTGAAATTAATGCTGAAGAATCCCGTAAAAAGCGAAATGCTGATTGGATTAGTAGTGTAGAGAAGGACCCATACATTTATGAAGCATTGCAGATTATTGAAGACTTAAATTAGATTAGTGCTTTTTACGACCTGGTATGGTATGGATTTGTAATACCTCTTTTTTTCCTGCTTTAACAGCCTCAGACCCTTTTGCGGACCAAAGCTCTTTACGTGCTTTTTTTAAAGCTTCACCGATATCAATTATAGGAGGCGGGTATGCCGTTTTTATTCCCCATAATTGTCGCTCAAAATCGTTTACCTTCCATGGTTCATGAATATGTTCAACTGGAAATTCTGCGAGTTCTGGTAGCCACTTTTTAATGAAAATACCTTGAGGGTCGTGTTCCTTAGATTGTTTAATTGGATTGTAAATTCGAATGGTATTTATCCCTGTTACAGAAGCTTGCATTTGAAACTGTGAATAATGTATTCCCGGTTCAAAATCGGTAAATTGTCTGGCTAAAAAAACGATACCATCATCCCAATTTTGAAGTAATGCGTGGGTCAGAAAAGAAACCAGTAAAGCACGCATTCTAAAATTCAAATAGCCTGTTTCACAAACACATCGCATACACGCATCAACCAGCGGAATACCCGTATTTCCAGTTTCCCATCGTTCAATATGAGTAGCATTACGTAATCGTACAAATGAAGTATACGCTTTATTTTGAGGTAAATATTCCATTTCAACCTCTTGTTCAAATTTTTGAATAAAATGACAATGCCATCGTAATCGGGACATAAATGCATTCAAATTCTTTTTGTTGCCATTCTTTTTAGCATTAAAAGCATGTTGATAAACCGTTCTCACGCTGATATTACCCCATGCTATAAACGGTGACAAACGACTGCATGAAGATCTACTTTCTAGCGGTTTTGAAATCAGGTACAGATATTCTTTTGAACGGTTCTGAATAAAATCGTGAAGTGTTGCCATAGCTTGTAACTCACCGCCAGTTTGAATAGCCGAATTATGTGCTAGTTTAATAAAATACTCCGGTTGGTATTGGTTTGGTTTCCAAGAAACTGATTCAAATTGATGAAAATCCAAAACAGCTACTTGTTCATGCATAAAAGTATACCAGTTTTTTACCCAATCTATTCTATTTTTCAATCCACGAATGACACCGTTTTGTTGAAATTCATACCAGCTTATTCTTTTATAGCTTACCCATTTTTTAATCGATTTATCAATAGTGTAAGAAAAATTTAATCCTGTTTCTTGGTATGAGAAAATAGATTGAATATCAAAATTATCGCTGATTTGTTTTAAAATAGCAAGTGTATCCCCTTCTAAAACACTCAGTGAATGCCCCGCCTTTTTCAAGCATTTAGCAATGTCTTTCAAACTATCTTTAACAAATTGCCAATGTCGCTCAGCGTAGTGCGGGTTTTGGATGTATTGAGAGTCTAAGATATAAATGAGAAGAACTGGTATGGAATCCGCTGCAGCTCTATGTAAGGGTTCATGGTCTGATAAACGTAAATCCCTCTTGAACCAAACAATATTTATTTTTTTCTTAACCAACGCTTTGAGTAAAAACGTTAAGCGCTGACAATTGTTCACCTAAACCAAAATACACAAACCGTGTTATGTATACTATGAGTAAACGCATTCTTATTGTAGGAGGAAATACCGGTATTGGTCATTCACTTAATGAATTATTGACTGCCGAAGGGGCAGATACCATACTAATTAGTAGAAATCAAGGAGGAGTAGATATCTCCGAAGAAGAACCTAAATTTCCTGCCGTTGATGGGGCTATAGATGCATTGGTCTATTGTCCAGGTAGTATAAATTTAAAGCCGTTCCGGGGTTTGAAGATTTCGGATTTTCAACACGATCTAACCATAAATTATCTTGGGGCTGTAAAAACAATTAAACATTATTTGCCCAACCTGAAAGAAGCGACTCAAGCAAGTATTACCTTATTTAGTACCGTTGCAGTTCAGAAAGGCATGCATTTTCACAGTAGTATAGCTGGTGCAAAAGGTGCTGTTGAAGGCCTTACTCGAGCACTTGCTGCCGAATTTGCTCCCAGTATTCGCGTGAATTGCATCGCACCAAGTCTAACCGATACACCATTGGCTGAAAAACTACTTCGCAATGACAAACAAAGGGAAGGTGCAGAACAACGCCACCCTTTGAAGACCATTGGAAAATCTGATGATATCGCAAATATGGCCCACTTTTTAATCAGTGATAAAGCACGATGGATCAGTGGACAGATTATGGGCGTAGATGGTGGAATGAGCGCTTTATCCAATGGATAGCGGACTCCAACTTAATCCATGCACAAGAAAATAAACCTCCCATCAAAAATTTGTGTCACCTGCAATCTACCCTTCAATTGGCGTAAGAAATGGGAAAAAAATTGGAATGATGTAAAATACTGTAGTGAACGTTGCCGAAAAAATAAATCATAAAAAAGTAGTACATTGGTATAGGAAAGACCAACGTACTGATGATCATGAAATCATTTCACGACTCCAAGTAACCAAATCGCTGACGTGTTTTTTTATCGAAGACCCGAAATCAAATATGGAACATCCATTAGGGTTTCCCCTCATTCATAAACACCGAAAAACATTCCTACAAGAATCACTTGACGCACTTCAAAAAACACTCAAAAAACAGAATATTCAGCTGCATATTTTTAAAACTATTGATGAATTGATGGCTTCTGATTTACTACAAGCTGATATACTCACCTATCAAAAGTTATGTGGTACAGAGGAGTTGACCATTGAAAAAAAGGTACAGTCACTCTTCAAAGATTCTATTTCGTTTCAGGATTTCACGTTGGTAAATCCCGCAGATTTACCTTTTTCAGTAGCACAAATGCCCCCCATGTTTACAGCATTCCGGAAAAAAATTGAAAATCATGCCGTTTACCAAGCCCCTATTTCAATCCCAGAGCTTCCCGAATCAACAATTTCTTCTGCCATGCAAGGCGGAGAAAAAGCTGCCTTGAAACGCATTGCCACCTATTTTTACAAGCAGCAAGGACTCTCCAGATATAAAGAAACACGTAATGGCATGATAGGACAAGATTATAGCAGTAGACTAAGTCCATGGCTAGCCAACGGTAATATTTCAGCTCGAATGGTCTATCATTTTATTCGCGATTATGAAATGACCGTTACATCCAATGAGTCTACCTATTGGTTGTTTTTTGAATTATTGTGGCGTGATTTTTTTCAACTGCAGTTGCAACGTCACGGAGCTGCATTTTTTAAAAAGGGTGGTATCCAAAACAGGCCATTAACCTTACAAAACCATGAAAAAAAATTCTGGAAATGGGCCCATGGTCAAACGGGAGATGACTTGGTTGATGCGAATATGGAGGAATTAAAAACTACCGGTTGGATGAGTAATCGAGGGAGGCAAAATGTAGCCAGTTATCTCGTGCACGACCTTCATGTAAACTGGCAGTGGGGAGCCGCATGGATGGAGCATCTGTTGATAGACTATGATCCAGCTAGTAATTGGGGAAATTGGATGTATATCGCCGGTGTAGGGCATGATCCCCGTCCTTTTAGAAAATTTAATACTGTAGGGCAGGCCGAAAGGTATGATCCTAATGGAGAATACAGAAGACTATGGTTAAAATAGTAGGCATAGATTATGGTGCACAAACCAGTGGAAACACGGTCATTGCCCACAAGGAAGAACATCGCGTACACTTGATTCAAATACCCCAAAAAAAGCATACCGATACTTGGCTTCAAGCGCAACTTCTCGATCTAAAATCCGATGTTGTATACTTAGATGCGCCGTTAAGTTTGCCTTTAGCCTTTTCTGGTCTTGGTGATAATTTCCATTATCGCAAATGTGATCAACTAACCAAAGCCATGTCTCCTCTTTTCTTGGGTGGATTAACTGCACGAGCCATGCAATTAAAACATGATTTATCATCCCTAATTTTTCATGAGGTTTATCCTGCTTTTTTTCAATCCGAGCGAATAGGGAGTTTACATTATAAAAATAACATGGACCTGTTTTTAGATGATTTGCATAAAACACACCCTTTTCAACTCCAACACTCTCCCGATAATTGGCATCAAGTAGATGCTTTAATCGCCCTACTCATTGGTCAACGACATCAACAAAAAAAACACAGGGAAGTAGGTAATCCCCAAGAAGGAATCATCATCATATGAAAAAAATAGGACTTCTTTTTCCACATCAATTGTATCGAGAATCTCCACTCGTTGAGGCTTGCGAACGGGTATATCTTATCGAAGATGATCTCTATTTTAACCAATACACCTTTCATAAACAAAAACTAGTTTTACATAGGGCTAGCATGCAATATTATGCCCACTCTATTGCTGATAAAACCGAAGTAAACTACCTTGAATCTATCCACTCACCCTCGCTTTCGGCTATTCTAAAACAGCACGCCAACGATGAAATACAGTATTACATTCCCGATGATTATCTTTTAGAACGAAGGATAAAACGCTTTGCAAAAAAATATTCAAACAAGTTAGTCGCCTATGATAATCCAAACTTCATCAATACGCAAGAAGAAGTAAAAACCTTGTTAAGTCAGCAGAAAAACTATCTGATGGCTAGTTTTTATGTTGCATCCCGTAAAAAATTTAATCTATTGTTAGATCATGAAGGAAAACCGCTCGGTGGTAAGTGGAGTTTTGATGCAGAAAATCGAAAAAAGGTACCCAAAGACACAACCATCCCAATCTACACCACCCCTCCAGCTAATGCATGGGTAAGTGAAGCTCAAGACTATGTCACCCATCATTTTAACCACCATTATGGCAAACTAGATCCCTTCTACTACCCCACCACCCATCAAGAAGCCGAAGCCCATTTACAGCAATTTATAGAACAGCGATTTGCCTTATTTGGGGTATATGAGGATGCCATGGTACATGACGAAAACTGGCTCTGGCATTCAGTACTCACTCCTATGTTAAATATTGGATTATTATGCCCAAAACAAATCATTCATGCAGCCTTACAAGCCCAAACAAAATATGCTATTCCAATAAATAGTTTAGAGGGATTCATAAGACAGATTGTAGGGTGGCGAGAATTTATTCGTGGTATCTATACCTTGGAAGGTGTCCAACAACGAACCACCAACCACTTGGGGTATACACGCAAAATTCCAAAGCAATTTTGGACCGGTGAAACGGGTATTATACCTGTAGATAATACCATAAAAAAGCTCTTAAAAACAGGCTATTCGCATCACATTGAACGATTAATGATATTGGGTAATTTTATGATGTTATGTGAATTCGATCCCAATGACGTGTACCGCTGGTTTATGGAAATGTATGTTGATGCCTATGACTGGGTGATGGTACCCAATGTCTATGGAATGACCCAATATGCAGATGGAGGACTCATGACAACTAAACCCTATTGCAGTGGAAGCAACTACATCCTCAAAATGAGTGATTATAAGAAAGGCGATTGGTGCGAAATTTGGAATGCATTATACTGGCGATTTATCCATGTAAATCAAGAAGAATTTGCCAAAAACAGACGCATGAGTATGATGGTCAGTGTAGCCCGTAAAATGGCAGGACCTACGATGGACAACCATCTTCAAATAGCCGAAGCATTCTTGGATTCCTTATCTGAAAATAGCCATTAATTCAATTATTTTTGCTGTAATATAAACTCTAACTTACTGATATTTAATGTAAAGCAATACATATAGCTTATTTATCCGTCAAATATTTTTGTAAATGATACCTTAATTCCCCGCAAAAGGAGTCTCCAAAACCCTAAAACAAAAGGGGCTGCAATACTGCAACCCCTTAATTGTGATGTAGTGGGCCCACCTGGGCTCGAACCAGGGACCACCTGATTATGAGTCAGGTGCTCTAACCAACTGAGCTATAGGCCCTGCTTTTAAAAGCAAGTGCAAAGTTAGTTTGCATTTTGAATTCCCCAAACAATTTTAACAGCTAAAATCAGCGTATTTTAACCTAATTCAATATTTGGTCAATGGTATTGTAACTCACGGAATGATACCCTTTTTTGGCAACGGAATATACCTCTTTTGCCCAGGCTTTATGAACAGGCTCTTTTGCCAATCGGGTATAGAGTGGTGTTAAGAATTTCCTTCTTCCTACACGAATTAAAAATTCACGCATAGCTGGAAACCCTGGCGTATAATTTTGTTCAATACAATGCTTGTACCAATCACAGGCTACTTCACTATTGCCTGTTTCTGTAAAATGATATACTTCATCCAAGTCCGCCATCTTGGTAGAATCCAGATTTTTGAGTCCTCGTAAAAAATATAACCAGTGGTGGGTGGTATATCCCGTTGTATTCATCTCTGATGCAGCCAATTGATTATTATTAAATCCAGCTATAGCCTCCTCTACACGGTCTAATTCTTGAGAATAAGGGATAAGGGCATTGTCTGGCAATCCGGGTCCATATACCCATGCTTGAATATGAATATCTGCTGCTTCTTTGGACGTTAATAAGTGCGTTTTTAAATAGGTTACAAATCGCTCCGTATTCATGGTTTTGAACCTAAACTCTTCAAAATATTTCTTGAGGAAGACATCAAATCGATTTCTGCCCACAACCGATTCTACTTTTTGTAAAAAAAATCGACCCTTTTCATAAGCTACATCTGTTAAGCCATCATCGGGATCTCTACCATCCAAGTCTAAATATAAATGAGTATCCGCTAGTTTACCCTCCTCTTCCAACTCTTGAAGCGTAGCTTTGAGTTCGCCCATGCCTAGTTTGGTTAGCATTTCCTCATAGGGCTTGCCAAAAATCTTTTCCATAATTCTTTGCTCGAAGTAAACGGTGAATCCTTCATTGAGCCAGAAGTCGTTCCAGGTTTCATTGGTGACCAAGTTGCCGCTCCAGCTGTGTGCTAATTCATGGGCAATAAGAGCAACTAAACTTCGGTCGCCAGCTATAATGGTAGGTGTAGCAAAGGTTAATCGGGGATTTTCCATACCTCCAAAAGGGAAACTAGGAGGCAGAACAACCACATCATAGCGCTCCCAAGCATAGGGACCATATAATTGCTCTGCACTATCTATCATACTCTGCATGGTATTGAGTTCCCATACCGATTTTTCGAGCATGGCTGGCTCGGCATATACCCCTGAATTTCTTCCCGTAGATGCGAAGGATAAATCGCCTACCGTTAAAGCCAGTAAGTAGGACGAGATGGGTTGTTTCATAGTAAATTTATAGATCCCATCTGATTGCTTTTGGGTGCCATTTGTGGCACTCATAAGTGCCATTAAATGGGGGTCTGTTTTGATCGTAGCGTCATAGGTGAATTTTACACCTGGTCCATCTTGACAGGGAATCCATGTTCTCGCTAAAATAGCCTGAGACTGACTAAACAAAAAAGGATGTTTTTTTCCTAGCGTTTGCTCAGGAGTAAGCCACTGTAGAGCGTCAGCATCAGGACTGGTTGCATAATATATCGATACAACTTGAGTAGACTTACTAATGGTAATAGACAATGGTTGACCAAATATAGTATGCTCCTCACCTAATGAAAATGAAGTTTCTTTTCCGTCGGCCAAAACTTTATTTATAACTAGCTTTCGGGTATCTAAAATCAATACCGTAGCATCTGTAAAATGATCAAGCGTAAGATCTACTTTACCTTTTAATATTTGTTGGTTAAAATCAACAGTCAGATCTAAGGAAAGATGATTTACCCTCACATCGTTAAAATTAGCGTACGAGTGGTGGTCTTTGCTCAGTATATAGTCTGTATTTTTATCTTCTTTACATCCCCAGAAAATAATGAGTACTAGAAAGGCAAGCATATATATTTTTTTCATGGCTTATTATTCAATTTTTTATGGAGGCAAATTTGGTCAAACTTAATGACAAATTCATAGCTATTTCTTTAAAATAAGACACGCCCATGACAATTAATTGATAATGTAAAAATAAAAAAAGATTATTTTCGTTGACTTTGTACAAAAAATTGATGTACGTTAGGATAAATTACTGTTGAAATAATATTAAAATGAAACGATTTTTATTACTACTTAGTGCCGTTAGCTTTTCATTCGTAGCTATTCAAGCACAATCTTGGGATGACCAAGAAGATGGATGGGGAAATCAAGATGATAACTCATGGGGCGATGATGTAACTGACAATGATACGGATGGACAAGACGCATGGATTGATGATGCAGAAAATGCGTGGTCTGATGATGGTGGAAGTTTTAATTATGGAGGAGGAGGCGATTATGTTCGTTCATCTAGACCAGAAGTGAAAGCAAGACCTTATGAACGATTTATTAGCATGCCCTATGATAGTACAAGTCAACTTATTACCTACATGGAAATTGTTGAGGTGATTGTTCCTGATCGATTTTTAGATCTTGGAGGAGAAGATTACTCTTCGTCTGATTCACTATATCAAAGAGCCCTCGTGTGGATGCAAAATAAATTTGGTAAACGCGAAGCTAAGGCTATGATTGATGCTGCTGGTATTGATCCTGACGGTAAGGAAGGACAAACGATTAAAGCCTATGTTCACATGCCTTTAGCCGTTCAATTAAATGAATTCCAAAAAGTAGATGCTGGAGTTATCAAATTTGATATGGAACTACGATTCAAAGACGAGCGGTATCGTTATAAGTTCAACAACTTTGTGCATGTATCTAAAAATATAGGAGGTAAAGCAGATGACGTGACTTACATGGAATATTACATGGCTGCTAAGAAAAATGCACGTGGAAATGATCGCATACTTATAGCTTGTAATAACCACATGAATACGTTTATTGATGATTTAAAAGCAAGTTGTGCTGCTGTTCCATTTGTCGACGATGACGATTGGTAATCTATATTAAAAAAACCGAACCCAGCTAATTGCTGGGTTTTTTATTATCCCATGCCTTTCATAATATAATCCCTTACCATTGCTATACGGTGCCACAAAAAATCACTAAAAATAAAGCATATATTCAACTTCACATTGCTGTATTTTTATTTGGTTTTACGGCCATACTGGGCAAACTTATTACTCTGGAGCAAACAGCCTTAGTCTGGAATCGTTTATGGATTGCGGTACTTGGTCTGATTTTCATACCTGGTGTTTTTCGTGGAATTCGAACTATTTCTGTTTCTAATTTATTAAAATTTAGCGGTATTGGTGTTCTCGTAGCCTTGCATTGGCTAACCTTTTACGGAAGTATAAAAATTGGTCAAAGTGCTTCCGTAACCCTAGCATGTTTAGCTACTGCATCTTTATTTACATCGATCCTTGAACCTGTAATTACAAAATCCAAATTTCAGTGGATAGAGCTCGTATTAGGGTTAATCGTCATTGTTGGAATATATTTTCTAAGCGGTGTAGGCACCCAATACTATTTAGCCATTATCGTAGGCATTATTTCAGCATTTTTAGCCGCATTATTCTCTACTTTAAATAAAAAATATATTGCCAATCAGAATACCTTGTCGGTTACTACGATTGAATTGTCGTCTGGATTTTTATGTATTTCGATGGCATACCCATTGATACAAACCTATATGCCACAAACCCATTGGATGCCTCACGGAGATGATTGGTTATGGCTGATTTTGTTGGGTCTTTTATGTACAAGTTTAGCTTTTGCATTGGCCATCAATTCCTTAAAGGTGCTCTCTGCCTTTATCTCCAATCTCAGCATCAACCTAGAACCTGTATATGGCATCCTGTTGTCTATATGGATTCTGAACGAAGATGCTATCCTAAATGCTGATTTTTATATTGGGACAACAATTATTCTGTGTGCCGTAGTTTTACATCCGATCATCACCCGAATATCCAAGACAAAACCCTAAATTTCTTACTTAATGAGTTAGGCTTTCTGTTATTTTTGCTCCACCATGCCGAAAAGACATCTAATTACTTGTGCCCTTCCCTATGCCAATGGTCCTATTCATATTGGTCATTTAGCAGGATGTTTTCTTCCGTCTGACATCCATTATCGCTATTTAAAAATGAAGGGAGAAGATGTACTTTTTGTATGTGGGACCGACGAACATGGAGTTCCTATAACACTGAAGGCAAAGAACGAACATAAAACTCCACAAGAAGTCGTCGATGAAAATCATACACGTATAAGTCAAAGTTTGTACGCCTTTGGCATTCATTTTGATCAATTCAGTAGAACCACAAATTCGCTACACCATAAAACGGCTCAAGACTTTTTCAAAACACTATATCAGCAAGGTGTTTTTGAGGAAAAGACAGCAGAACAATTGTATGATGAAGAGTCACAACAATTTTTAGCAGACCGATATATTATAGGTACTTGTCCTACATGTTCCTACGAAAATGCCTATGGAGATCAATGTGAACAATGCGGACGAACCAGTAACCCATTGGAACTTATTCATCCAAAATCAGCACTTACGGGAAATACTCCTGTTCGTAAAGAAACAAAGAATTGGTATCTTCCACTGGATCAAATCCAAAAGGACTTTTTAAATGATTGGGTAGCTACCAAAAAAAATACGTGGAAATCCAGTGTATTTGGACAATGCAACAGCTGGCTTACAGACGGTTTAAAGCCACGAGCCATGACGCGTGATTTGGATTGGGGTGTGCCTGTTCCCATTGAAGGGGTAAGCCATAAAGTCATGTACGTTTGGTTTGATGCCCCTATTGGTTACATTACCGCTACCAAAGAGGCTGTTGGTGAAGATTGGACTACCTGGTGGAAAGATCCTGAAACTGAAATCATTCATTTCTTAGGAAAGGATAATATTGTTTTTCACACTATTATTTTTCCAGCAATGCTTTATGCCCATGGTGGATACAATTTACCTACACATGTACCTGCTAATGAATTCCTAAATTTAGAAGGTGATAAAATATCGACCAGTAGAAATCATGCCATCTGGTTGCACGAGTATTTGATTGACTTTCCAGAAAAAACAGACGAACTACGTTATGTTTTAAATTCAATATTGCCCGAAACTAAAGATGCTGATTTTACTTGGAGAGATTTTCAAGCCAAAATAAATAATGAACTGGTTGCTATTTTGGGCAATTTTGTCAATCGAGTGCTTGTCTTGACCCACAAATATTATGCGGGAGCAGTGCCACAAGGACATATTGCAGAGGACTTACCCAATTTTTCAGAAAAGATAACGCAAGCACTGGATCAATTCAACCAACGGCAGGGGTTGGAAGCGTACATGGAAATTGCTCGATATGGGAACAAATACCTTCAAGATACCGCACCTTGGAAACTCATGAAGGACGATTCAAGTCACCAAAAGGTAGCTGATTGTATGGTTACTTGCCTTCAGATTGTACACACACTGGGTCAATATGGACAAGTATTCCTTCCACAAACAGCACAAAAGATATTACACTTATTACAATTGACATCCTATCAGGAAAATCTAATTTCAGGACATAGTATAGGTGAGCCTATTTTGCTATTTGAAAAAATAGATGATAACGATATACTACATCAGATCTCAAAACTAGAAGTTGTTGAGGATACTGAACCAGAACAAGACAAAGAAGTAGCTCTCACAAAGCCATTTAAACCCATGATACAATACGACGATTTTACCAAATTAGATATACGAATAGCCACCATTATAGCTGCAGAAAAAGTAAAAAAAGCAGATCGTTTATTACAAATTACTTTAGATGTAGGTTCAGAAAAGCGAACGGTAGTGAGTGGTATCGCTGAGCATTTTTCTGCAGAAGAGATAATAGGAAGGCAAGTCACTTACTTAGCAAATTTAGCACCTCGAACATTGAAAGGAATAGAGAGCAATGGAATGATACTCATGGCTGAAGATGAGACAGGGAAACTTCGATTTTTAAGTCCAGATGAAAAAATCAGCGCAGGAAGTTTGGTTTCATAAGTTTTGAATGGCGTGGTTTTTATTTGGCCTCGTAGTTCAATGGATAGAATAGATGTTTCCTAAACATTAGATCCAGGTTCGATTCCTGGCGAGGCTACTAGAGTGGAATCGTTGAATTTGATCTTGTACTATATAATTATCTACTTAATACTGTAACTAAAACCAAGCTTAAAGGTGCGTTGTGGTTGTAATTGTGTAAATACTTGATCTTGTGCTTGAAACGATTTATATACCTGAAGATTATCATCAGCCAATAAATTAGTTACAGCCAAACTTAATTTAGCTTTCTTCTTAAGTCCGAGAGAAGTACTCAATTTTATATTTAAACTATGAAAAGATTCTGTATAAACATCCGCAACTCTTCCTATACCTACTATCGCAAGTTTAGGACCTTGTACATTGTAAGATACATTCATGCTGATACCATTATCTTTTCCATCATAATTTATACTGCCATTGATAATATAGGGTGACTGACCTTGCATTACTCGGGTATCACCAATAATCTGACCTTCTCTTAGTTCATTGGTTTTTCCTGTTATCTCTTGAGTTGTCATAGTGACTTCAGAAAAAATGTACGATAAATTAGTTGCTATAAAATAGTTCTTAAGAAACTCAGAATAGTGTTGTAACGATTTTTTTAACTCCATTTCAATACCATACATTTGAGCACTAGTTGCGTTACGTGGAGTGAAATTTGTTGGTGTTTCGGGTTTATAAACTACTATTTCTATTGGGTTTATGAAGTTTTTATAAAAAGTTCCCAATGAAAATATTTCACCTCTATTCATATACCACTCATAACGGATATCAAAATTGATTACTTCTGTTTGTTTTAAATCTAAGTTTCCTATGAATGTTCTTCCTGAAATTGGGTCAATAATTTGTGCCAGTGATTTTTCTTTGAATGAGGGTCTTGCTATTGTTTTTGTTCCAGCCATTCTAAGATTGACTTCCGGCGAAATTTTATAGCATATATTTAGAGATGGTAATACATTAACTTCATTCAGTACTTTTTGATTGATATACGAAATATTTTGGGTATTGCTTCCTGTATAATACATGTCTGCTTTTTCGATACGAACTCCATAAATTAAATTTAATCGTTCGTTCATAATTGGCATTTCATTCATTACATACCCCCCAGAAACATTCATCCATGCATCAAAATAATTAGCTTTAACTGGTCCACCAGTTACATAGAAACCATCGTTGGCTTCATCATTAAATAAATATTCTTCAAAAATTTGATTGGGATCTCCAGTGAAATTCATATTAGCATAAGTAGGTGATTGAAAAG